>NZ_WKJJ01000070.1 GCF_009674485.1 Pseudoduganella rivuli
TCGTCAGGTTGCGCGGGTCGCGCACCGTGCTGAGCTGGTCCAGTGCGTCGTAGGTGTAATTGATGGCCGGGCGCGCGGCGCCGGTCACCGGCGGCGGTTGCAATTGCTGCAGTTGCCGGTTCAGCACATCATAGCTGCGGTCGGTCACCTGCGACAGGGGATCGGTGACCTTGGTCAGGTTGCCGTTGTTGTCGTACTGGTAGCTATAGGTCGTGTTTTGCTGCGCGGACGCGCCGCACCAGGCCAGCAGCAAACCGATGGCCAGTCCAAGCGTGCGCTGCTTCATGGCATGCCTCCGGTTTGCTGTTGCAGGCGGCCCAGGTTGTCGAATACCCGCGCCAGCTGGCGCGACAACGTGCCGCTGGCATCGCGCACTTGTTCACCGGTGCGGTTGCCCAGCTTGTCGAGCGTATAGCCGATGCTGTTGCCGAGGGCGTCGC
>NZ_WKJJ01000071.1 GCF_009674485.1 Pseudoduganella rivuli
CAAGTGGCCGGCCTGACGTCCGACCAGGTGGTGGCGCTGTCGACCACGCAAGTGTCGACCCTGACCTCGGCGCAAGCGGCTGGTTTGACGACCAACCAGATCGCCAACATGCAGGACGCCGACCTGGCCGTCATCAAGACCAACGTGCTGGCAGCCCTGACGTCGAGCCAGTTCGGCGCCATCACGACCGCCCAGGTTGACGCGCTGACGTCGCAGCAGATCGCCGCGCTGACCACCTTGCAAGTGTCGACCGGCTTGAATTCGCTGCAAATCGCGGCCCTGACCAGCGTCCAGCTGGCGGCGCTGACCAGCACCCAGTTCGGCGTGCTGGCCACCGACGTGATTGCCGCGATTGCCACGGCCGACGTCGATACGCTGACCACCACCGTGATCGCGGCCCTGAAATCCACGCA
>NZ_WKJJ01000072.1 GCF_009674485.1 Pseudoduganella rivuli
AAGAACGGTACTACTTTTATCTAAACCTCAGGGCTTACATAAAAGCAGTTTGGTGGAGGATGACGGGATCGAACCGACGACCCCCTGCTTGCAAAGCAGGTGCTCTCCCAGCTGAGCTAATCCCCCTTCGGTATTGCTTCAGCATTTGGTAACTGGTAGGGCTGGTTGGGCTCGAACCAACGACCCCCGCGTTATCAACACGGTGCTCTAACCAGCTGAGCTACAGCCCCAACATGCTTTTCGTTCTTCTTTAGAACAGTCGATAAGTGTGAGTATTAGGCGGACAGCCTACTCTAGAAAGGAGGTGATCCAGCCGCACCTTCCGATACGGCTACCTTGTTACGACTTCACCCCAGTCACGAATCCTACCGTGGTAAGCGCCCTCCT
>NZ_WKJJ01000073.1 GCF_009674485.1 Pseudoduganella rivuli
TTTGTCAGCTCCCCGAAGCTTTTCGCAGACTTCCACGTCCTTCATCGCCTGTAATCGCCAAGGCATCCACCATGTGCACTTATTCACTTGTCCCTATAACCTTGACGGCTATAGGCAAGCATTTACTGCTTTGTGATGATGAGTTTTACTACCCTAAGTGTGTATTTCTACACGCTTAAATAAAACTTTACTTCTTCCAGATTGTTAAAGAACGGTACTACTTTTATCTAAACCCGAGCCGTTTGGCTGGCTTACATAAAAGCAGTGGTGGAGGATGACGGGATCGAACCGACGACCCCCTGCTTGCAAAGCAGGTGCTCTCCCAGCTGAGCTAATCCCCCGGGATCTTGCTACAGCATTTTGGTAACTGGTAGGGCTGGTT
>NZ_WKJJ01000074.1 GCF_009674485.1 Pseudoduganella rivuli
CGAGAATCACGAAACACTAGATAATCTCGCTTCTCTGCTGCTGACGAACAAAACGCTTCGTCGAATACGAAAGTAAGCAGCCTTCTTTAAAAATAAACAGTCGATAAGTGTGGGTGTTAGATGAGATAAGCCCGGTATCTTTTAGATACTGATGCTCAAATTATTATTTAACACTCGCACAAAATTAAACGTAAATCTCTTCGGAGATTTCGTCAGTATTTTGAGTGAGTGACCTCCGGCAGCAATGCTGGAAAAACAGAGATTGAACTGAAGAGTTTGATCCTGGCTCAGATTGAACGCTGGCGGCATGCTTTACACATGCAAGTCGAACGGCA
>NZ_WKJJ01000075.1 GCF_009674485.1 Pseudoduganella rivuli
TGCCGTTCGACTTGCATGTGTAAAGCATGCCGCCAGCGTTCAATCTGAGCCAGGATCAAACTCTTCAGTTCAATCTCTGTTTTTCCAGCATTGCTGCTGGAGGTCACTCACTCAAAATACTGACGAATTCTCCGAAGAGAATTACGTTAATTTTTGTGCGAGTGTTAAATAATAATTTGAGCATCAGTATCTAAAAGATACCGGGCTGATCTCATCTAACACCCACACTTATCGACTGTTTATTTTTAAAGAAGGCTGCTTACTTTTCGTATTCGACGAAGCGTTTTGTTCGTCAGCAGCAGAGAAGCGAGATTATCTAGTGTTTCGTGATATT
>NZ_WKJJ01000076.1 GCF_009674485.1 Pseudoduganella rivuli
CGCCTTTCCCTCACGGTACTGGTTCACTATCGGTCGATTACGAGTATTTAGCCTTGGAGGATGGTCCCCCCATGTTCAGACAGGATTTCTCGTGTCCCGCCCTACTTGTCGTACGCTTAGTACCACCGCTTGAATTTCGTGTAAGGGGCTATCACCCTCTATGGCGCTTATTTCCAGAAGCTTCCACTATTCAAACGACTATCACGTACAGGCTCTTCCCATTTCGCTCGCCACTACTTTGGGAATCTCGGTTGATTTCTTTTCCTGCAGCTACTTAGATGTTTCAGTTCGCCGCGTTCGCTTCGTTAGCCTATGTATTCAGC
>NZ_WKJJ01000077.1 GCF_009674485.1 Pseudoduganella rivuli
AGGGGGATTAGCTCAGCTGGGAGAGCACCTGCTTTGCAAGCAGGGGGTCGTCGGTTCGATCCCGTCATCCTCCACCAAACTGCTTTTATGTAAGCCCTGAGGTTTAGATAAAAGTAGTACCGTTCTTTAACAATCTGGAAGAAGTAAAGTTTTATTTAAGCGTGTAGAAATACACACTTAGGGTAGTAAAACTCATCATCACAAAGTAGTAAATGCTTGAACTATAGCCGTCAAGGTTATAGGGACAAGTGAATAAGTGCACATGGTGGATGCCTTGGCGATTACAGGCGATGAAGG
>NZ_WKJJ01000078.1 GCF_009674485.1 Pseudoduganella rivuli
TTCCTTCTCCCGAGTTCTCTCAAGCGCCTTAGAATACTCATCTCGCCCACCTGTGTCGGTTTGCGGTACGGTCTCGTATGACTGAAGCTTAGAGGCTTTTCTTGGAACCACTTCCGATTGCTTCGCGGGATAAACCCGCTCGTCCCAGCCCCTTGAATTACGCACCCGGATTTGCCTAAGTGCCTTCTCTGAACCAGAAACCAACTATTCCAACAGTTGGACAACCTTCCGCGATCCGTCCCCCCATCGCATCATACGACGGTGCAGGAATATTAA
>NZ_WKJJ01000079.1 GCF_009674485.1 Pseudoduganella rivuli
TACGAGTATTTAGCCTTGGAGGATGGTCCCCCCATGTTCAGACAGGATTTCTCGTGTCCCGCCCTACTTGTCGTACGCTTAGTACCACTGAACTGATTTCGTGTAAGGGGCTATCACCCTCTATGGCGCTTATTTCCAGAAGCTTCCACTATCAGCTCAACTATCACGTACAGGCTCTTCCCATTTCGCTCGCCACTACTTTGGGAATCTCGGTTGATTTCTTTTCCTGCAGCTACTTAGATGTTTCAGTTCGCCGCGTTCGCTTCGTTA
>NZ_WKJJ01000007.1 GCF_009674485.1 Pseudoduganella rivuli
GCCAGCAAGGCTGGCACGTCGGCCAGCCCGGCCAGCGCGGCGGCCTGCGCCAGCACCGCTTGCAGCGCATCGGCTACCGGGATGCCCTGCGCGCGGGCCAGGCGGCGCGCGGCGACCTGCTCATTGTGGAAGGCGAAACTGTCGGCGCTGGCGGTCATTAGGCTTGGTTCGGGCGAAAAAAAACCGCCATCGTAGCAGATGGCGGCAAGGGCAAAGAATGCGGACGCAAAGGATCCGGACTTAACGGCGGCGCGGATTGTCGGGATGCTCGTCGTAACGGTTCGGTACGCCGTCGCCATCGCGGTCGCGGTCATAGCGGTTCGGGACGCCGTCATTGTCGCGGTCGCGGTCGTGGCGGTCGGGGATGCCGTCGTGATCGCGGTCGCGATCGCGGCCATGGCGTTCATAGCGGTCGGGAATGCCGTCGCGGTCACGGTCACGGCCGTTGTAGCGGGCATGGCGCTCATAGCGGTCCCAGCGGCCATCTTCACGCACCCAGCGGCCATCCCGTTCGGTCCAGCGCGGCGCCGTATAGACAAAGCCCGGGCGTTCCGCCAGCCAGTGGCCTGGCACCCATTCGTGGCGGTTGCCGCGCCATTCCCAGAAACCGGCGCTCCAGACATAGCCCGGGCGCGGTGCCGGAATCACTTCATAGCGGGGCGGTGGCGGCGGCACGGTCGCGTAGTCGACGCGGACGTTGCCACCGTTGAGCGAAATCCACGTGCCTGGTTCCATGCGCCAGCCATCGGCTTCACGCACCCAGGTGCTGGGACGGTATTGGTAGCCCAAGCGCTCCGGTTCCCAGTGGCCGGACGTCCAGACGTGGCGATGGCCGTTCCAGTTCCAGTAACCCGGCACCCACACGTAGCCACGGCGCGGCTGGGGAATGCTCTCGAAGCGGGGTGGCGGCGGCGCGTTGCCGATGACAAGGTTGACGTCGACCTGGGCCAGCGCCTGCGCCGGCGCAAACGCTGCGGAGCTGATTGCCAGCAACGCGCATGCATAAAGGGTTGGCTTGATCATAGTCTTCTCCAGTGTGGTTGACGCTAAGTTCAATATAGCAAGCCACAATCCCGCAGAGAAAAAGTGATGCAACTTATTACAAAAGACACAGCGGCGCCACAAACATGTGTGCGCGTGCGAACAGACGAGTTGGGGAGGGGAAACCGGGGAGCGGACGGGAAATCAGGTTCGCCTGCTACGCGCGCTGTGGCCGGGCGGGCAGCGGTGCGTGCAGGCGAATGTCTTGGCGCATCATCGTTCAGATACGGCTGGTTGCCGGCGCGGAAGCCCTGCGTTCTTCTTGCAGCGATTGCATTTTTTGCTCGGCAGTCAGGCGTTTGGCGCTGACCACGATCACTTGCGTCTCTTGCGGCGCGGCCATGGCCAGCGTGGCAGGCGCTGCGGCGCGGGCCGTGACGGGCTGTTCCGCCGGTTCGCTGTCGATCACGTAGTTGGCGGCACAGGCCAGGCCCAGGGTCACGACAAACAGGGCTTCAAAGTTTTTCAGGACGTTCATGATGATTCCTTCCGTGTGGGTTGATTAATGTCTTGCTTGCTGCTGCGTTGCCGTCTTTCGATGGTTGTACTTTAGCGAGCGCAACCTCCAGTCGCCACGGGATTGCGACGAGCTGCAAATTTGACGGAGCGAGTTGCACGTAACGCAGATAAAGCGCTTTTTTCCTCCCCCCCCGCTAGGCAGGGAAAACATCCACGCGGGCGGGGCGCATGCGACATCCATTCCATCGACTGACAGCGGCGCTGGCCGCATGGGCCGTGCGTGCGCGGCGCTATCGCAACCGGCCTGCCGGGGCGCCGCGCCAAGCGGGGCCGTTACGCATCGGGCCGCGCATCCGGCTGCCGCGCTGGCCCGCCGCGCTGGCGCTGTTGCTGGCTTGCGCCGGCGCCGCGGTCATCGTCAGCCATGCGATGCGGCTCACCGCGATTGACGATACGGCGGTTGGTCGTGAAGATGGTTCGCCGTATCGGAATGCGTTGCCGGGCGCCGTCATCGACGTGCCCGCGCAGCCCGGGGCACACGTGGCGGCGGTGTCGGGCGGCGCGGTGCTGGCGCTGAACGGCATGCAGGGGCAGGAACCGGTGCGTATCGGCCTGTGCGGCCAGTTGCGCGCGGATGGCCGCTTGCAGGTGCTGCGGGTAGGACGCCGCTTCGACGAGCTGGCTGCGCGCGGCATGCCGCTGCACCATCCGCTGCTGGCGGCCGATGACGTGCCGGCCGTGCGGGTCGATGGCGCCGGGCTGGATGCGCCATTGCGGCTGAACTGGCGCGGGCAGGAGGCGGCGTGGGTGTCCGATGATGCATCCACTGCCGGCCAGATGCGCCGGCACGGCTGGCTGGCGTGGCGCGGCGGCGCCTTGCATTTTGAACGCCGTGCCGTGGCTACCTGTCCGCAGGCGGGTGAACTGGTGGTGCAACTGTACCGGCCGGCTGCTCCGGCAGCGGCGCGCTGCTGCATGGTGATGGCGTTTCCCGAACATGGCGAAGCCATCGCGGGTTGGCTGCCGCCTGGCCGCCACCGTATTCCCGCAGCCGAGATCGCGTTCGCCCGTGCGCAGGAAGACCAGTTGTTGTTCGATGCGCTGGTGGCGCACGGTTTGCTGCGGGTCGATGCCGGCGGTGCGCTCGACGTGGCGCCGCGCGATTTGCCGGCGTGGGTGGCGGCGGCGCCGCAGGACCGGGCCGCGTCCACCGCGCCATGGGAAGCGGCGGCGCGCAACGCGGATGCGATGCGGGTGCTGAAGCGGCTGTACCGGCAAGCCGATGGGGCGTATGTGCTGCGGCAAATCGCTGTCTATAACAGCGAGCTCCAATGGCTGGGCTGGCGCGTGCCTGCCGCCGGCGTCAACACAGCCACGACGCCAACCGCTGCAGTCACCAAGATGGCGGATGGCTGGCAATTGCGGGCCGATGGCGCGCCGCTGCCCGTCACCGGCGCCATGCCCGGCGCTGCCGCGCGCCTGTTCTCCGAGCTGCCGGCCGGGTGGGCGCCGTGGCGGCGCGCGGCGGGCTGGGCGCAGGGCGCGTCGCTGTCGCTGGTGCATCCCGGCGGTGGCGGCCCCTTGCGGGTGATGGTGGCGGGACGTATCGACGCGGTGCGCGGCGCGCGGATACTGGCGCGGCGCGACGCGTGTACCGGCAATGGCTGCACGGCGGCGGGCGACGTGACGGAATGGTTGCTGGAACCCGACGGCGGCGGCGACGTGGCGCTGGCCGTGCGTCCGCTGGCAGGCAGCGTGGCGCAAGGCGATGCGCGCTATCGGCACATCGTCATCGAACAGGGCAAACCGGCCTGGCGCACCTTGGCGGAGCGAAGCACGCGGCACGGCGCGCTGGCGGCGCGGCCGGATGCGGCGCCGCAGGCATTGCCTGCCCGGCAGGTGCGCATCGCGGACCGCAATGGCGTCGTGCTATGGTCCGATGGCGCGGCGACGCCGGAGGCGCGGGCAGCGGGACTGTCACCCATGCTGGGCGTGGCGCCGGAACACGCATCCGGCGTTGCCGGCATGCTGGCCCGTATCCCCGGCGGCGGGCCGCAGATGGCCGGCCTGACACTGGATTTGCCGCTGCAGGCGCGGGCGCAAGCCATCGTCGATTGCGTCGCGCTGCGGCGCGGCCGCTGGGATGGGACGGCGTGCAGCGGCGGCGCGGCGCCGCCGCCCGGGCGGCAGGCGGGCCTGGTGCTGCTCGATGCGCACAGCGGCGAGATCCTGGCGGCGGCCGGTGCGGGCAATGCGCCGGCGGGCGCCTTCAACTGGGCGGAAGTGCGTGACTTCGACCGCGCCAATCCTGCGCGCAGCCCACTGCGCATTCCAGCCTGGCAGCATGACGGCGGCGTCCACCGCAGCCCCGGTTCCACGTTCAAGGTGGTCAGCGCGCTGGGGCTGGAACTGGCGGCGCGCAACGACCGGCAACTCGATGCGCTGCTGGACGGCATGGCGCCGTCCGAGATCAACCGCATGGCCCGTGGCCGGGGTTATGACTTTGGCACGGCGGCGCCGGTCTATCCGGTCAACGGACGGGCCCATATCACCAATTACCGCGAGCAGGGCCTGGAACACCGCGCGCAGGATGGCAAGCTGGGACTGCGGCAAGCGCTGGCCTACAGCCAGAACACGTGGTTTGCATGGGCTGCGGAATGGAGCGACGGCACCCTGCTGGGTTTGCCCGAGGGCGGCATGCCGGACGTGCAGGCGCTGGAACCGGGCGCGCTCGATGCCGTGCGTCCCGTGGCGGCCGCCGCGCGCAGGCTGGGCTTCGGCGCCGCCATGCGCCTCGACGGCGGTTTGCTGCCGCCGGACTTCCGCTGGTCCGCCTACGATGCGCTGCAATCGACACCATCGCATATCGATCCCGTGCAAACCCGGCATGAGGTGCGGCAAATGGCAATCGGCCTGCGCATGCAGGCCACGCCGCTGCAAATGGCCGCCGTCGCGGCGGCCATCGGCGAAGGGGCGGCCGCCGCGCCCCGTTTGCTGGCCTCGCTGAATGGCCGGGACGCGCGGGCGCCAACGCCTGAGCCGCTGGACGCGCGGCTGGACCGCATCCGCGCCGGCATGAAGGGCGTGATCGACAGCGGCACGGCCGCCGGCGCGTTCGGCGGCCCCGCGCTGGCGTCGGTACGGCGTGGCCTGTATGGCAAGACCGGCACCGCGCCCACGGGGGAGGACACGGCCACGGTCTGGTTCACCGGCTGGCTGGAGCCGGGGACCTTGCCCGGCCAGCAACACCGGCTGGCGTTTGCCGTCTTCGTCAGCCATTCGGCAGCCAGCGGCGGCGAACACGCCGCACCCGTGGTGGCGGCCCTGCTGGCGGATGGCACAGTGCGCGCCCGCATCGCCCATGGCGAGGCCGGGGCAAACCCGGGAAAAGAAGGGAATATTGCCGTGTATCCATAGCATCGGCGCCGTGGCCAACATGGCATCATGGTGCAGACTCCGCCGCAGTCTGCGCGCCTCGCGCATGCCGGCGGGGCGCAAGGACAGGACATGCGGTTGCCGGGGACACGATATCAGGAACATGGATGGGAGCACGTGCGCAAGTTGCTGGGCCGCTGCTCGCTTGCCGTGTTTCCCGGCTTGCCGATGGAAGCGCTGCTCGATGAAGGTCGCCGGCAGGACGCGCTGGACGATTATCTCGATGCGATGGCGGTGCAATTGCGTGCGCCGCGCCACCTGGCACAGGCGGCCATGCCCGGCAACAGCTATGGCGATACGGCGGGCGAACTGGCTTGCGCGCTGCTGTTTGAATTGCGCGTCCAGCCCGCGTGCTGGGACAGCCTGTGCATGGCCGTGACGGCGGAGCATGCGCGGCATGGCGCGTTCTGGCGCACGGAGGCGGGCGGCGCCATGCTGCGAAAAAAAGCCAACGACATGTACGCCGTGTTGCGCGACAAGGCCGATGCGGATGCCTGCCAGGCCGCCACCGGCCATCCCTGTTCGGCGAACCGCATGTACACCTACCGCATGCTGGACATGGCGTACGCCGACATCGCCCGCGTGTTTGCCAACTGGCGCCATTGCGAAGCGCAGGTCGCCGACATCCTGGACCGCGCGCCCGGCGGCATGCTGATCGAGGCGCGCCAGATGCAATCGATCGCCGATTGCCGCGCCGAGTGGGTGATACGGTGGAGCGCATCCCTGGAACGCCACACCGGCAAGGCGGGGCCGCTGCACACCCGCTCCAAGCGCTTTGCCAGCCTGAAAAACCAGCCGGAAGCCATCGCCGCCATGCTGCAGGAAATCGGCGGCTATGAAGCGCTGTCGTCCAACATGGATGCGCTGGGCGCGGCGCGCCGCGACGAAGGAGAAGCCGCGCTGTGGCTGGAAGACTATTGGCGCGTGCTGGCCGAATCGGAAGCGGCCGAGGCGGCGGGGACATCCGACCCGGAAGAATTGCTGGAAGCCCCGGAGCCGGACTTGCTCGATTGCTTGCTGGCGCCACCCGATGGCGGCTTGCCGCACGATGACGGGGACGAGGACGATGGCGAGGCTGATGCGGTCGATGCCGCCGTCACGGAGGACGCGCCGGAAGACGATGTTTCCCATTCCCCCAGCTTGATTGACCGGGAGGAACCCGGCGCGGCGGGACCGGTGGCGGCCATCCTGGCGGGCGTGTCGCTGCCGGTGCGGCTGGCCGTGTACCACGCGCTGCTGGGGCCGCGCGATGACAGTTATCCGGACGCGTGGATCGATTCCGCGACCGGAGAATTGCCGGCATTGCGCCACCTGGCCGACCTGGACGGCATTTCCATGCCGACCCTGCGCAAGCGCCGCAACGAAGCCATGGCGCGGTTGCGGCATGTGGCGGCCAGTGGCGCGTTTGGAAAAGGACGGATGTGATGAGTGACGACAAAGTGTTGGAACAGGCCTTGCTGGCGCGCGCCGTGCCGGGCGACCGGCTGATGCTGGCGGACGCCGTGCTGCTGGCGGCGCTCGACGGCAGCCGCCCGCTGGCGCCGGCCGAACGGCGCGCGCTGCAAGCGTCGCCGTTGACGCTGCGCCGATTCAAACACCTGGCGCTGCAGCGGCGCAATGCCGCAACGTTGCGGCCATCCGCCGCCAACGATGACGCGTGGGATGGCAGCGCCGGCATGTTGCGCGCGGCGGCCAGCGCCATCGCACTGGAAGAACTGGCGACCGATGACGGCCATTGGGCGCTGCACTTCGTCCCGGACGATGCCGGCGGCTGGCAACTGATCCTGAAGCTCGATGCACAGGCGCCGTTTGCCGGACGCCTGCTGCGCGAACGCCCTTTGCTGCGCGTGGTCGACGGCGGCGGCGCCATCCTGTTGCAGGGGCGGCTCGACGCGGATGGCGAATGCGAACGCCCATGGCCTTTCGATTCGGCGCCGGTCGCGCATTTCCAGTTATACGGCGCGACGTTTGCGATCGAGCCATGCAAGTGAAGTGGGCCATGTTCGGTGCGGCTAAAGCCGGCGCCTCAATGCAGGCGACGCAGGCTGCGCAACTGGGCACGGCGCTGGTGGCGCTGCGGCTGGAAGGCCCGGCGCGCCTGCCGCCCGGTTGCGTCGAGCTGGTATTCAGCGCGGCGGGACAGGCGCGGCGCGCGCCTTCCAGCCGCGCCGGCAGAGGCGAGACCGCCTATGCCTACCATCCGGGGCCGTACGAGACGGCATTCGCACCATTTGCCGCCGCGCCGGAAATCGGCTTGCGGCTGCGCTATGTCGCCGACGCCACCGATCCGCGCGTGGCGCAGCAGCGCTTTGACTTGTTCCTGTTCAGCGAGGCGGGGGCGGCGCTGGCGGTGGATGCGCTGCATGGCGCCATTGCGGGCGCGGTCCGCGATGCGCTGGCGCAGGGGGGGCTGGAACTGCCCGCCTGCACGACGCTGGACGAATGGCATGCGTTCCGGGCCGGACTCAATGAATTGCTGTACGTGCGGTTCGGGCTGACAGTGGACGATTGCGTGCCCGTCGACCTGGGGGAGGCGTGCGATTATGCGGACCTTTTGCGGGCGCGGCCGGCGCAAGTGGGCGCGCCGGTTTGCATGCCGGTCGGGACGCCGCTTGCCATGCCGGGCGCTGCCACGCTGCGCACCGACGCGCTGCCGGCCGCGGCGCATGCGGACTCCGGCGCAGCGGGCGCCTCTGCCGCGAAAGACGCGGCAGTCCCAGCGGCCAATGCGGCACCCGCCGCCACTGGCGCCGCGGCCTCCGCAGCTTTCCAAGCGCCCGCCGGCCGCGACCCGGCCGTTGCCTCGTTCCGTGGCGCGGCGCACAGCGGCCACCACATGACAATCTCCCCCAATGATGCTGCCGGCGCGGACGCCCGTGCGCTGCGCCGCCTGTTCCTGGAATTACCCGCCTGGTCCGCCGGACTGCGCGCACTGGCGCTGCCTGCCGGGCAAGCGCTGTTCACCGCACGGCGCGACTTGTTGCAGCGCTGCGCGCTGGCCGCGCTGGATGTCAATACCGTGCCGGCCCTGGCATGGGCGGCGCCGGACCGTCCGCTCGCGCCGGCAATCCAGGCGCAGCGCGCCACGCACAGCATGGCGGCGGCGCAGGTGCTGGACCAGTTGTGGGGCTTGCTGGCGCAGTGGCGCATTGCCGCGCAGGACAGCGCGTCTATCGCCAGCGCCCACGCGCCGCTGCTCGATGACGCCGACCGCCTGACGGCCAACCTGGCCTTTCACCTGGCAGGCCGGCGCGCCATCGTTGAAGAGGCTGCGCCCACGGAACAACGCAGGGAGCCGCACCTGTGACGACCGCCACGCCGATACAGCGCCCCGCCAGCGCCGAATGCCGCACCGTGCTGGCGGACGGACGCATCGCAATCGTGACTGCCAGCCGTCGGCCCCGGGCCAACCGTGCCGATGTCAAATGCGCGGTCCCCGGTTCGCCTGCGCTGGCGGCGCGCATGCAGCAGGTCATCCGGCTGGCGCGCCACACGGAAGCGCGCTTTGACAGCCGCGAACAAGTGGTGGTCAGCATCGATGGCGCGCCGGCCGACAATGACCGCGGCTGGGAACTGGCGGCCGTGCTGGCCGACCGCCTGGTGCGGGGCATCTGGCAACCGGGACCGGGCGCGATTGCCGCCCATGGCTGGTCCGATGCCTGGCACGAAGGCACTGGCATTAGCGGCGGCGCGCACGCGGCGGCAGCGCTGGCGCGCGCATGCCCGGACGCCTTCATCGTCACGGGCGCAATCGCTGGCGCTATCGCGGAGGACGCCGGCGCCAGCGTGGCAACCGGCAATCCGGCCCCAGACTCGCCGGCGCTGGTGCTGCCGCACCTGGGCGCGCTGTCGGGTCACACCGATCCTGCATCCGCCGTCTCCACGGCCCGCGCCTGGTTCCCGCTGCACAGCGGCGGCGTGCACGATGCGCTGGCGTGGGTGGAAGTCAGCGTGGCGCCATGGCCGGCGGATGCGCCAGGCATGGACGAGGAAGAAACCATTGCCGCGCCGGAATTGAATGCCGTGGGTCAACTTGCAATCCGGCAAGTACTGGCCGCCGCGCGCCACTTCGATGGCCGGGCGCTGGGCCGCTGGCGCACGGTCGTGCGTTTCAGCGAAACCCGCTTCCATGGCAATTCCTACGAACTGGCGCTGGTAATGGCGGACCGGCTGGCGCGGGGACGGGAATTCGTGCCGCGCGGCAGGTTGATTGCCACCGGTTGTTCCGGCGCGTGGCACACGGGGCGGGTCGATCCGGTGCAGGAATTGCCCGCCAAGCTGGCGTTGATCGTACGGCAGGCCGGTGCGGGCGACCGCATTTTGCTGCCAGAAGGTAACATTCCCGGCGAAATTGCCGATACAGTACTGGCCGGGACGATGGCCGCGATACGGGCACAGGGCGCCACCATGGCCCGCATCGCACGCATCGGCATGATTTGAAGCTGCATGCGCCTGCTAAAATCGGAACAGGCGCGGCACGAGATAAAGTTGCAACAGGGAGACAACATGTTCCGTATGTTTGGATTTGGCGGCGCCAGGTGCCCGCGCTGCGATCACAAGACCGCCGGGGGACCTGACGGCGGATACTGCGCCCATTGTGGCCTGAGCCTGGGGGCGCCCCGCAGCGAACCGGTGTTGCGCGACAACCGGTGGATTCCTGCCGACGATGAATTGGCTGTTTATTTCGGCGTGAACGCGCTGTCCGGCCTGTTCAATAAAGTCTTGCGGGTGCCGGCCGCAACCCGCGCTTATATCCTGCAAGGCGACAAAGCCACCGAAGTGCCGCAGGGTGAATACGAACTGGAAAGTTTCTTTGCGCGCCTGAACAACCTGTTGCGCGACCAGCATGCGGAAATCCTCATCACGCGCAGCGCGCCGCTGCCCGTCGATTTTTCGTTCAGCGACCTGCATACGGCCGAATACCTGAAAATCTCGGCCCGCTTCACGGTGGCGGTGCGGGTGGAAAACGTGCCCGCGTTCGCGCAGCATTTCATGACCACGCCGGGCGCCGTCACCACCTTGCAATTGCATGATTTGCTGGCGCCCTCGGTGCGCCAGGTGGCGGCCGAATTCATTGGCGGCCGCTCGATGCGCGACATGGGCAAGGATGCCGACCTGCGCGCGCGGCTCGACGAGCGGCTGCAATCGGCGCTGCGCCTGCGGCTGGCCGATTTCGGCCTGGCGGCGGTCGAAGTGCATACGCTGGCGCTGCGCCACGATAAATTCGACGCCAACCGGGAACGCATCGGTTCGCTGTGGCTGGTGGCCGATGAACGCCACGTGCAGCTGGAACACGTGAAACAGCTGGACGAACTGTATGACGAAGAAGAATGGCAGGCGCTGCAGCGGGAAGAGCAGAAAATGCGCACCGATTACCGGCGTGCGGAATTGCGCCAGGATGCGGCCGTGGGCAAGGCGGAACTGGCGCTGCAGGAGGCCGAGCGCATGCAGGCCATGCGGGCGCGCGAACTGGACTTGTATGCGCGCATCGCCGAATCGGACAACCGCAAGGCGGCCATCGACAAAGGCGCCGGGGCGGAACTGGCGGCGCTCGAGCATGAACTGGCGCGCAAGAAAATGGGACGGCTGGGCGAAGCCGCGGCATGGGAACAGGTGCGCCAGCTGGCGCAAATCAAGCTGCGCACGGAACTGGAAGTGACGCAGCAGGCGTCGCACGAAGAACGCCAGTTGGCCAAGCAGCGCTTCCATCACCAGCTGCACATGCAGCAAATCCAGAACCAGGTCGCGCAGGCGCTGCTGGTGGAGGATGAAGCGCACCGCCGCGCGCTGTTGCAGCGCTTGCGCCAGGAAGAGCTGGCGGCGCGCGCCCGCGAAGCCGAACTCGACGCGGCGCAGCACATTGCGCGCCTGCAGGGCCTGGAATTCGCCAACGCGGCCCATAAGCGCGAAGCGGAGCGGGTGCAGGAATGGGAAGACCGGCAGCACCTGGCGCACATGCGCGAACTGGCGCGGGCGGAAGAGGTCAAGGATGCGTCCGGCGCCGTCCAGGTGGCGGAAGTGCAGCGACGCCTGGACCAGTTGCGTCGTGAAGGGGCCTCGCAGGATGCGATTGCGCAGCACGAAAAGCTGTTGCGCACCATCGATGCCGACGGCATCCACGGGCGGCAAAACCAGGCGCTGGCGCACCAGGCCATGCTGGACCAGCTGGCCATCGACGAGCAGCGCCAGGCGCTGGCCCAGCGCGAACGGGAAGCGGAATGGCAGCGCGAATTGCGCATGCGCGAACACGAGCGGGAAACCCAGTTCGCGCAATGGAAAGGGGAACACGATACCTTGCTGGCGCGGCAGGCGCACAGCATGGAACTGGCGCGGCTGGAAGTGACGCGGGTCGAGACCATCGGCGGCCTGTCCGACAGCGGCAAGCTGGCCGCGGCGCCGGCCGAAAATGCGGCGGTGCTGGTGCAGTGGATGAAGGAACAGGTGCGCGCTGGCATGAGCCCTGAGCAATTGCGCGCGATGGCGGAAGTGGTGAGCGCGGAACACAGCGTCAGCCCGCTCGATGCGCTGCGCATGGCGCAGGAACATGCCGCCGCCGAACGCAGCCACCGCGACGCGCAGGAAGCCAAGGACCGCCAGCACCAGTTGCACCTGCTGCAACAGCAAAACGCCGTGCAGGTCCACGCGCTGCAGGCGCAAATGCAGCTGGGTGTCGGTATCGCGCAGGGTGTTGGGGGCGCATCCGGCGCCGCGCAGCCGGCCGCGCCGGTGGCTGGCTATGTCCCTGCGCCGGCGCCGGTTTCCTATGCACACCAGGGTACGCCGCACGGCCAGTTCGTGCCGGCGCACGTGGTCTCCGGCCAGTTCGTCGCCACCCAGTCGGTGCTGGCAACCACGGCGGCCGCCGCCGCGCCGGCAGTGGGGGCGGGACAGCGCCTGTGCGCCCATGGCCACGTCACGCCCGCCAGCCGTCCCGATGCGAAATTCTGCGCCGAGTGCGGCGCGCCGCTGCCGCCGGTGGCATAAACGATGCAGACTGCCAGGGAAAAAATCCGCGAACTGCGTGCGCTGCACGAAGACGGCTTGCTGAGCCGGCAGGAATTCGACCGCCGCAGGAATGCGATCCTGGATGCGGAGTATTCGCCATTGGGGGGCCATTCCGCCGCGCCGGGCGAAGGTCAGTCCGCGCCGCCGGAACCGGCAGCCGCGACGGCGGCGCGTGGCGGCGCGCATGCGGGACAGGCGCCCGGCGTGCCCGGTGTGGCGCCAGCCGGCGCGTATGGCGATGCCGTCGCTGTCGCGCGCGCCCACGCGCAGCCCCGCCAGGGCACGGAACTGGGTTTGATGGCGGGCCAGGAAATCGGCCCGCAAAACCGCCGCTACCGGCTCGAGCGCCTGATCGGCGTCGGCGGCATGGGGCAGGTATGGCAAGCCACGGACCTGGCGACCCATGCGGAACTGGGCCACAGCGACCAGGTGGCGTTAAAAATCCTGCCGCCGCAATTGACGCAAAGCGCGTCGCTGGCCAAGTTGCTCATCGAAGAGGCCACGCAGGCGCGCCGCCTCGCCCATGACAGCATCGTGCGCGTGTACGACTGGGCGCAAGATCCCGCGACGTCCAGCTATTTCATCATCATGGAATGCCTGGAAGGGCAAGACCTCGACGCGTGGCTGGCGCACAGCGGCAGCGCGCCATGGGAGCGCATCGACCAGTTGCTGCGTCCCGTGGCCAATGCACTGGACTATGCGTGGGATAAATTCCGGCTGGTGCACCGCGACATCAAGCCGGGCAACGTCTTCCTGACCAGCCGGGGCGACGTCAAATTGCTGGACTTCGGTATTGCGTTGCGGGCGCGCAATGCGGGCAGCACCGTGGGCGTGCAAACGCCGAACGCGGGCACCAGCGGTTACCGCGCGCCGGAAGCGGGCGCCAGCCAGCGCCAGCCCAGCCCGAGGCTGGACGTGTACGCCGTGTCAGTGATGATTTACCAGATGCTGGAAGGGCGTATGCCGTTCGACGGCGCGCGCACCGCGCAATTCCTGCCGTCGCCGCCGGCCGGGTTGAATGCCGCCCAATGGCAGGTGCTGCAGCGCGGCTTCGCCTACGTGCAAGACCAGCGTCCTGAATCGGTGACGGCATTGCTGGACGCGCTGCACGCCGCCAGCGACGCGGCCGCCGCCCAGTCCAGCGCACAGGCCGAGCGCGAGCGTGCCCTGGCGCAGGAACAGGCCCAGGCGCAGGCTGCCGCGCAGGAGCGGGCGGAACGGGAAGCCGCGCAGCGCCGCCAGCAAAGCGAACAGCAGCAAGCCGAACGCGCCGCGCAGGCGCAGGCGGCGGAACAGGCCCGGCAAGCCGAACTGGCCGTCCGGCGCAAGCTGGAAGCGCAGGCCGCCGCCGCGGAAAAAGCGCGGCTCGACCAGTTGCGGCGCGAACAGGAACGGGAACAGCGCAAGCGCGCCGAACAGGAAGCGCTGGAGCGCAAGGCCCGCTTGCGCGAACAATTGCTGGCGCGGCGCGACGCCGATGCGGCGCAGGCGCGCCAGGCGCAGGAAGAACAGCAGCGCAAGGCCGCGCAACTGAAGGCCGATGCCGCCTACCGCGCGGAACAGGAACGCCACCGCAAGGAGCAAGCCGCCCGCAATGCGGCGGAACTGGCGGCATTGATGCCGTCGCCGGGCAGCGCCGTGGCCGACGCTTCCGGCGTGCTGCGGGACCGTTTCCTTGATGGCGCCGGTACCGGCCCGGACCTGGTGCTGATTCCCACCGGCCGATTCCAGATGGGCTCGTCGGAACATGAACGGCAGATTGCCGTCAAGGCCGGCTCCAGCAAACAGTGGCTGGACCGGGAAACGCCACAGCACTGGATCGGCATCGATTACCCGTTTGCGCTGGGCCGTTATCCCGTCACCGTGGGCCAGTGGCGCCAATTCGCGCGCGCCACCGGCTGGGAATCGCAGTCCGATACCGACTGGTCCGCGCCCGGCTTCGCGCAGCAGGACGACCATCCGGTGGTGGGCGTCAGCTGGTTCGACGCGCAGCGTTATGTGGCGTGGCTGTCGGAAAAAACCGGCCAGCAATACCGCCTGCCCAGCGAAGCGGAATGGGAATACGCATGCCGCGCCGGTTCCAAGAGCGCCTTCAGTTTTGGCGACGACATCAGCACGGACCAGGCCAACTTCGATGGCAATTTCACTTATGGCAGCGGGGTGAAAGGCGTGTTCCGGCAAGGCACGACGCCGGTCGGCAGTTTTCCGCCCAATGCGTGGGGCTTGTTCGACATGCATGGCAATGTATGGGAATGGATGCAGGACGTCATGCACGCCACTTATGAAGGGGCGCCGCTGGATGGCAGCGCCTGGATGGAAGGAGGCGACCAGGCGCGCCGCATGCTGCGCGGCGGCGCCTGGCTGTATCCGCCACGCTATTTGCGCACGGCGCTGCGCAACGCGTATTCCGCCGTGCTGGCCAATGACGTGGTGGGCTTGCGTGTCGCGCGCAAGCTGGTGTGATGCTGACGCGTGCGCTTCATGCCAGCCGGCGCAGCTTGTCCAGCATGGCCAGCGCGGGCGCATCCAGCGCATCGACCGCCACCCGCGCGCCGCGTCCCGTGAAGCGGTAGCGCCGCCCGGTTGATTTGCCGGTGACGACGAGTTCGCCGGCGCCATCGTGTACGAATACGGCGCTGCCGCGTGCGCCGCGTTGCACCGCTGCCGCCGTCGCCGCGGCGGCTGCGCTATCGGTCGGGCCGGACAATGTGGCCGGGCCGGCAGTTTCCCGCGGCGTGCGCGGCGCCGCTTGCGCATAGGCGGGGGCGGCATTGCGCGCCGCATCGAGTCGTTTGCTTCCACAGCACATGTCAAGGCTCCTTGTGTGACAGCGCGGCGCGCGCCGCTTCCAGCATGATGGCGGCGCCGGACAGGGCCAGCCACAGCAGCACGCCGCGCCGCCAGTCCGGCGCCAGCACAGCGGCGAATGGCGGCGCCACCCACAGGCTGAGACAATAAAAACAATCCATGGCGCGCCCGGCGGCACTGTCGCCGGCCAGGCGCCGCAGCGCGGCGATGCTGTCCCATGGTCCATCCTCGGCATACAGCAGGTGGCATACCCGCCATACGCCGAGCACCGCCAACAGCAGTTCGTACCATGGCGTCATTGCAGTGTCATCCCATGTTCCCGGCCGGCGCGGGCAGGGCCGGCGCCTGGTTGCGGTCGCGGCAAATGTCGGGACACAGTTCCGGCCGCAGCACCGTGAACGCGAACTCGAACGTATTGTGGTGCACGTAGCGCGGATCGCTGCAGCCATCGGTGGTGCGTTTCCAGGCCCGCAATCGCAGCAGGTAGGCGCAGCACACGGGGAAGTCGCTGCCCCGCAGCGTGACCTTGTAATCGCCGCCATACCAGTGCGGCCTTGGCGCGCCCTGGCCCAGTGCCGACAGGTAGTCCGGCCCCACTTCGAACGTGGGGTCCGGCGCAAAGGCGCCGTGCAGGCCGGTGCCGATGTCGAACGCCAGCGATACGCCGTATTCCGCCGCCAGCGTATAGCCGCCAAGGTGGCCATCCTGCGCGGTGGCCGGCACGCTGACCGTGAAGTGGATGGTCAGGGTATCGGACTCGGCCAGGCGCAGGATGTCGCACGCGCTGATGCAATACTGGGCCGGCGTGCCTTCATTGATGCAAATCTTGCGGATATAGCAGTCCGGCTCGTTCGTGCACAGGTGGACGCTGCCGGGGCCGCACGGGTGGAGCGGCGTGGGCGGCATGTGCGCCATGGCCTGGTTGTCGATGCGGATGAACACGGATTCCGTGCCGTGCTGGCCGCAACCGGGCAGCAGGCGCGCGGACGACAGGATCAGGTCGTCCGCCGCGTTGGCGGCATAGCCGACAAAGCGCAATTCGTACAGCGCATCGGGCGTCAGGGCGCCGCTGGCCAGCGTGTTGAAATAGAACAGCGTGTCGTAGTCGAACCAGATCACGCTGCCGCCAAAGCGGGGCAGGGCCGGATGCAAGTCTTCGTAATGGCGGCGCGTGATGATGACGGTTTCGCCGTTTTTCAGGATGGGCGTGAAGGCTGGCGCGGGCGCCGGCACCGGATTGCTGCCATCCCAGTAACTGCGGGAAAAACCGGCAAACGCGGGCACCGGCAAATCGTTCCATGGCCCGCCGTTGCGCGACACCTGCACCTTGAAGTAATCGACGTCGCTGCCGACCGCGCCCCGGATTAGCAGGTTGCCAAGGAACGGGCGGTCCCCGGCGCTGGCGGCCAGCGCATAGCCGCGCAAGTCGGGCGGCCCGGCCGTCACCCCGATCTGGTTCACCGTGGTGCAACCGACGAACGTCACTTGCAGGCATTCAGGGCATTCCGGGTCGCGGCATACGGGCAGGCAGCACGCCAGCTGGTTGGCCAGCAGGGTCACGTGCAGGCTGGTGGGGATATCCCAGCGGGTTTGCGCATTGGTTTCACTGTGAATCACGCGCACCTGGCCGTCGCACAATTGCGTGACGCGGAACACCACGTCGGGCGCGCAGTCGGCGCGGTCCCACCACGGCCACACGTGCAATGCCGCCAGTTCCGCCGATGGCGGCAGCACGGAAAGCAAGTTTTCCGCCGAGACCGGTTCGCCCGCCACGCCCGGCACCATGGCGGCGGGCGCGCGCTGCGCCAGGCCGGCTTGCGCGGCGATCTGCTGCAGGTACACGGGGTCCGGGTCGGGGCCGGGCGGCAGCGGCGGCAGCGCAATGCCGTGCCGGTTCAGCAACGCATGGACCTGCGCCACGAGGTCGGGGTCGATGGCCCAGTGCTGCAACAGCCACGGCCACCAGCGCAGGCAGCACCAGCGGAACCGTATCGTGAAGTTGCCATTGATGTCGGTGACGGCGGAAGCGATGAAGTCGCGCCGGTACCAGATGAAGAAGCGGTCGACATCGTAGGCTTCCACGGTGGCGCCGGGCACCGGCGCGTCGCAGAAGCGGTAATGTCCCGTGTGCGGATCGTAATACCAGTGGCGGCAAACCATGCGGCCCCGGATCGTGTACGTGCGGCAGCAGAACAGCCAGCAAAAGTACAGCGCCGGCGTCACGGCCAGCGCACCGACGGACAGCGGGGCAAGCGCAATGTCTTCCGCGGCGCCGTCGTTGTCAGATTCCTTGCCGGATTCCGTGGCGGATGCGTCCGCCCGGTCCCGGGCCCGTGGCGGACCGAGGTCGACCTCGATGGCGACGGTATCGATGGCCATCAATTCCATGTCGCTGATGTCCGGCCCCACCAGCAGCCGCACGGGGCAAGGCCAGCGCGCCCCCGGCAGCCGCACCGGCTCGAAGCGGACGGAAAACGGCAGCGCCGCGTCGGGTGCTTGCGCCGTGACCGTGGCTGAACCCAGCACCATGCCGTCGCGCACCACGGCCACGCGCAGCGCCAGCGTGGCGTCGAAGTCGCCGGGGGGAATCCCGCTCAGGTCGATGGTCCCGTTGATTTCCAGTGTTTTGCTCATGGCCCGCTCCCGTCAATGGCTGTCGATAACTGGAATCTAGGTGGGGCGGTGCGGCGCGGCCAGCCGATTCTCGCGGGCGCTTGATGCGGGTCATACGCCAATCTGTCGAGTTCGCTTGCCGCACTCCCCTGGATGGGGTAGGCGGGAGCGGCGCAAACGGTGTACATTGTGGTTTCTCAGACTTAAGCTTGCCAGGATCACCATGACCATTACAGTGAAACGCGACCAGTCGCTGGCCATGCGCCATATTGCCCACGTGCGCAATCACATCATTTCCGTGGACGGTACCGTGGAAGAGGGCGGCGATGACGCCGGCCCCGGCCCGCACGACCTGTACGACGCCGCGGTCAGCGCGTGCAAGGCGCTGACCGTGGTGTGGTATGCCAAGCGCAAGGGCTACCCGGTGGAAAACGTCGAAGTCACGACGGAGCGCGACGCGAGTGACGAGCGCAAGGGCGTGTACCGCCTGGCCACCACCTTGCACCTGACGGGCGACCTGACGGAAATCCAGCGTGCGGAATTGCTGTCGGCGGCGCAAAAGTGCCCCGTGCACAAGCTGATGACGGCCGTCACCACGGAAATCACCACGACGCTGGCGGAGGCGCCATGAGCGTATCGACCGTCCTCAAAGGCCACGAAAAAGACCTCGGCGGCGGCATGATGGTGCGCCGCTATTTGCCGTCCGGCGCCAAGCAGGCCGTGGGCCCGTTCATTTTCTTCGACCATTTCGGCCCGATGGATGTGGCCCCCGGCGCCAACCATGACGTGCGTCCGCATCCGCATATCGGACTGGCCACCGTCACGTACCTGTTCGAAGGCGCGATGGACCACCGCGACAGCCTGGGCACGTTCCAGCGCATCGAGCCGGGCGCCATCAACCTGATGACGGCCGGTAAAGGCATCGTGCATTCGGAACGCACGCCGCAAGACCTGGTGCAGCAGCCGCACCGCACGCATGGCCTGCAATTGTGGCTGGCGCTGCCGAAGGCGTTCGAGGAGTGCGAACCGTGCTTCGAACACACGCCATCGTCGGCGATTCCATCGTTCGACGTCGATGGCGCCAAAGTTCGCGTGCTGATCGGCACCGCGTTCGGCAAGACTTCACCCGTGAAGACTTATGGCCAGACGCTGTACCTCGACGTGGCGCTGCAGGATGGCCAGCAACTGGGCCTGGCGGGCTTGCCGGAAGAAGCGGCGATTTACCCCATCAGCGGCGAGGTCGACATCGACGGCGTGCCGCTGGCCCTGCACACGATGGCGCTGCTCGATACCGGCACGGCGCAGCGTGTGACGGCCCGCTCCGGCGCGCAATTCGTCATCATCGGCGGCGCCGCGCTGGATGGCCACCGTTCGCTGTTGTGGAACTTCGTGTCGTCGAGCAAGGAGCGGGTGCTGCAGGCAGCCGAGGATTGGGAAGCTGGCCGGTTCCCCCAGGTGCCGGGTGAAACCGAGCGGATTCCGTTCCCGAGGCGGACGCCTGCCTGATATCGGCTTCGCCGTACTGCAGGGAAGTGCGGGAAGTGCGGCGGTCAGGCCGCCGTCATGTCGGACGCCGCCACGGTGCTGTGCAGGTCGTCGGCGCCGGTGCAGATGATCCAGCTTTCCGGATACGGTTCGGCGGCAAAGCGCGTGTGGCGGGGAACGCGGCTCAATTTATCGAGCGTGGTGGCGGGCGCCAGCGCGGTTTCCTTGCCGGACAATTGATCCATGTGCCAGAAGCCGCCGTTATGGTGGACGATCAGCGGCAGCGCGCCGGCCTGCGGCGTGGCGATAAACGGCGGCATCGGGTAGCCGGGATGGGTGTCCGGCATCAGGATGTAAAAGCATTCCGCATGGCGACCATGGTCGGTGCGGTGCAGGATCACGCCGTGCGGCATGATGGCCGACACTTCCAGCGTCACCACGCCCTTGATGCTGGCCGTCAGTTCGATGCGCATGCCCTGGCGCAGCCGCACGGGCTGGTGCTTGCCGGGCCAGACGCCGTCCAGCAGCACGCCATAGCGCGACACGTCCTCGATGTCGAAGCCGCCCTGCACGGCGCGGCGGATCACCGCATGGCGGCCGGACACGCGGCGCGTCAATCCGTTGGGGTGCTGGCCGTCTTCGGCATAGTGCGTCAGCAGCACATGGGCTTCCGGATCCACCAGTTCGAAACGGCCGATCACGCATTCGTCCATTGCAAACAGGCGGATATGGCGCTGCGCGCCCGCATCCGGCGCCGCGTTGACGAAACTGGCCATCCGGGACGGATGCGGATGGGCGGGCGCCATGCGGGGCATGGCGATTTCAATCAGATCCTCGTCCCACGCGATGGTGGAAAAGCCCAGGTCGACCTTGCCCTGCGGGGCATCGAGGTTGACATGGGCGATGCCGGCGTTGCGCGCCGTGACGTCGATATCGAGACTGTCGCCGCCTTGCGCGTGCACGCGCGCAATCGATGCGTCGTCGGCCATGACGCGCACGTTTTTATGCGTGCTGAGGAAAATGCGGTGAATTTCCGTCAACGTGGCGTCGGCACGGGGGACCAGGATGACAAACACGGATTCCCAGCGGCGCGCCGGCACGCCATCGGCCATGCTGGTGACGGTCACGCTGATCTGGTACTGGCCATGCTCCTTGCCGCGCGATGAAAATTCGACAAAGACGGGCCGCCAGCCGCCGTCGGCGGCGCGGGAGAATTGCTGGCGCGTGGCGCCGGCGTTGCCGGTGTTCTGGATCAGTTCCGAGCGCACTTCGATACCGAGTTCCGTGCCCGGATGCTGTGCGCAATCGGCGGGCATGCCGCGCAACTCCATCTTCAGCGTTTGCCGTCCGCCGGCTGCGCGCGGATCGAAGCCGCTGATGTGCAACAGGGAACGGGCTTGTGGTTTCGCCATCAGGCCCGGCATCAGGTCGGGCGGGGTGGTGGTGGCCAGCGGCGTGGCCTGCATCGCCTGGACGTGACCGTGCGCCGTGGCGGGACCACGGGAACGCATGGCACTGAGTAATTCGTAACTGGTTGGCGCGGCGGGCGCAGGTTGTGCGTGTCCACCCGCGCAGGCGGGATCGCCTGGCAAGACCCAGTACGTGCAGTGCGGATGATCCGGGTTACTGCATTTGTTCATGGCTGTTCGACCGACGACATACCCCAGAGTGTATGTGGTTTATGCGGCCGGTGGCAACAGCAACAAGGCCGTTTTTCTCCCGTTGTTCCACGGATTGACGCGAGACCGCCACGTTCGCGCGCCGATTGCCATGTTGGCAACTCTTGTCAGCGCTGATTATCGTGTTCGGCCATGCGCCGCAGCCACAGGCTGCTGACCCAGCCCGTCAGTTCGCGATCGCCGCTGTGCGACCTGACTTGCCACCAGTCGCCATGCCTGGCCCCGGTGGGCGTCAGCAGCGCGCCGGCCGGGATCACCGCCAGGCGCACCGATCCGACATCGGCGTCGGCGCGCAAGTTCAGGCTGCGGTGGACGCGGAACGGGCGATTGACGGCGGCGTTGGCCGGCGCGGACAGGGCGGCGGCATCCGCCATGGCTGGCGTGACTGGTTGATGTGACAACGCCGGCGCGCCCAGGCCCGCCGCCAGCGCCAGCGCGCTGCCGCACGCCCACGTGCCGCCCGCCACGATGAACAGGCCGCGCACCGTGGGGCGGCGCCACCAGCCGGCCGGCGTCACATGCGCGGCCAGCACCAGTGTCAGCGCCAGCCCGGCGACGTAGCACAGCGCGGCCATCGGCTTGGCCCATACGGCGCCGCACAGCATCAAGAGCAAAAGCAGCAACATGGCGGCCTCACGCGTCGAACCGCAGCACGTAGTGGCCCGCCGCCACGTGGTGGCCGGGCGGCAGCAGGTAGGGCGCTTCCGCGCTGGCGGCGCCGATCGATGCGACGAATTGCAGCTGGCCGTCCAGGTGGTACAGTGCCTGGCTCGCGGCCAGGCGGGCGATGCGCACGCCCTGCGGCGACATTTCAAAGCTGAACGCTTCGCGCGACAGGCCGATGCGGTCGGCGCTGGCCTGCGTGCCGCCGCAATGCAGCAGGCGCGGCGAATCGAGCAGGCGGAGTGGCGCCAGCGCAGGCGCCTGGCGGCCAAAGCGGTGCCGTCCCGCCAGCGGCAATTGCACGCTGGCCTGTTGTGATAATGGCAGCAATGCGCAATAGCGGTCCGCCATGGCGGCGGGCGGCGCCAGCACGTGGATGGCGCGGCCGCCCGGCTGCTGCAGGGTGGCGGGCGCCGTCACGGCCTGGTGCCCGCCCGGCGTCACGGCATGCAGGGCGTCGTCGGCATCGATGGCCAGGGCAACCCCGTGCTCCGGCCCCTCACCCAGCGGGCCCAGCGGGATGTCGAGCCGCCGGGCGCCCGTCTCGCGGTAGCGGCTCAGGCGGGGCAGGGCCAGCGCCGCCAACGTCACGCGCTGGCGCGCCATGGGCACATAGGTGGCGTCCGATGCTTCGGCCACGGCTGCGGCGGCGCGGGGCGCTGCCGGGGACACAGGTTGCGGCAGCGCGGTGGCGTCGGCGGCCGCTTGCCAGGTCGGGACCTGGCGTGCCAGGGCGCCGTCCGGCTGGTCCGCCGCAGGGCGCGGCTGCCAGACCGCATGGCCGCGCTCCGGCGCACTGCGCGCCGGACCCGTCGCCGCGTCTTGCGCTGTAACTGTGGCAACGGCGGCCGGTGTGGCGGCCGGGCTGGCAATGCCATTGCCCGCAGCGTTATCGCGTCCGTCAGCATGTCCACTGGCGGGAGTATCCGCCATGCGGTGCGCGGCAGCCGGCACGCTGACCCGCAGCAGCAACTGCCCGTCGGCGCCCTGGCCAGCCGCCATGCCGGCACGGGGACGGACCGCATAGTGGCCGTGCGCGGCGTCGAAGCGGCATTCAAAGGCGTCGCGGGGGCGCGCCTGGACGATCGGCTGGGCGCCGGGGCCGTCGTTGAGCAGCAGGATGGCGCCGCCGGGCGCCGGCGGCGGTTCGCCGGGGCAGACGGCCCATCCGGCATCGGTGCCCAGCAGCGCCAGCCGCTGGCCCGCATACACGGGGCACACGGGTTTCCACGTCACGCCGTCGCGCGACACGCTGGCGCTGAACGCGATTTTTTCCCCCTGCGCCGGCAGGTAGACGGCATGGCCGAAGCGCACGGACACGGCGCCCGGCGGCACATCGTCGCTGCCTTGCACCAGGTAGCGCACGGCGTCGCCGCCCAGCAGGTCGGCGAAATCGCGCTGGTGCAGCGCCGCCAGCGCCTGTTCCAGTTCGCGCGCGCGGGCGCCGCGCGCCAGGTGGTAATCGTCGTCGATGTCTTCCTGTGGCAGCGTGACGATCACATGGGCAAAGCAGCGCGTGGCGGCGCGTCCACGCTGTTCGCGCGGGCTGCGCTCGAGCAGGTCGCGCAACAGCGGGCGGCGCGAAAACAGCGCGAAACCGGGCGCCTGCCAGATGGCTTCCGCGCAAAACAGGTCTGGAATCGCTTCCAGGGTGGCTTGGTGGGCATAGACAGGCATGGCATTCTCCTTACGACGGTTGCACGGCATCCATGCTGACCGCTAGCAGGGGGCACAGGAAAAACAGGACATGGCTGCCGCCGGCCGACATGAAACTCATCGGCTGGCCCATGACGGGGAAGATCGCCAGGTTGGTGCCCCACGACAGCAGAAAGTGGCCAAACAGGAAAGCCGCGCCGCCGCACAGCAGGAAACAGTGCAAGCGCTCGCGCCACGCGGGGCGGAACCCTTGCGCCAGCACGGCGCGCCGGTGGCAGGCCATGGCCTGGCGCAGCAAGCCGCCTAGCAGCGCGGCTTGCACGGCCCACAGCAGCAGTGCGCACAGGAGGCCGTGACGGTACATGAAAAAGGACGGTGCAAAATCGTCCTGCACGGCGGGGATGCCGGCTGCCGCGCCATCGGGCATGCCCGCCGTGCGCAGGCCCAGCATCCGGTCGGCGCCCAGCCAGCCGCCCGCCGCGATGGCGCGCGCGCCTTGCAGCCACTGCTGCCCCGTGTGCGGGTGGTCGGCGGGCGCCAGCCAGACCTGGAAGCGGTCTGCATAAAAACTTTGCGGCAGGCGCGCCAGCACGCCGGGGCCGCCGCTGTGCAGCGCCCAGATGCCAACTGCCAGCGCCAGCGCAGCCGCCACCAATCCGCACCCGAGCAGCACGCGCCGTGCGGCGGCGGCATAGGCCAGCCCGATACAGCCAGCCCATACGGCCAGCAGGATCAGGGGAGAATAATCATCCACATACACCAGCGCCATGGCCAGCAACGCGCAAAACAGCAGCGCGGGCGCGGCCAGCGCCAGCCAGCGCCAGCCCCGCTCCGGCCGTCCGCCCAGGTGCAGCGCCAGCCCGTGCGCGGACAGCGCCGCCAGCGCCAGCTTGGCCAGTTCCACCGGCTGCACGTCGAACACGCCTGTTTCATCGCCCCACAGCGCTTGTGCTCCCAGCGCGGCCAGCGCAATCGCGGTCAGCGCCGCCAGCGCCCATTCGGCGCTGCGCTGGTCCAGTGCCCGCGCAAAGCGACGACGCCACAGCCGCCACAATGCCGCGATGGCGCTGCCGACGGCCAGCAAAGCGGCGGTTTTATGGTAATGGCGCAGCCCCGCCAGGTCCGGCGCCGCCAGCCCCAGTTCCAGTTGCATCAGCAAGCCCGCCATCGCCAGCACCAGCGCGGCGCCGACCGGCGCGGTGATCCGTCCCGGCGGCGCCAGCCACAATGCGGCGCCGGTCACCGCCAGCAGCAGCGACAGGGCGGGGGCGGGCGGCGCGCCGCTGCGCTGCGCCGCCATGGCTGCCACGCCCGCCGCCAGCACGGCGATGGCTGCCGCCGACAGTACAGCCATCCGCTCCGCCATCGGGCCGATGGCGGCGGCAGATGACGGGACCCCGGCCAGTGCAGTGGCCGGCGCAATGACCAATGCAATGACTATTGCAACGGTCAACGCACCGGCGGCCAGTCGTCCCTGCCCGGTCCCGGCTTGCCACCATGGCGTGCGCTGCCGCCAATGCCAGCTGACGGCGGGCGAGGCGGTATCCGGCGTGCGCGCTTCGCTGTACAGCGCAACGTGGCGCGCCGGCGCCAGTGTCAGGACCTCGCCGGACAGGTCGCTGACGGTATAACGGGTCCCGGCCACCGACAACGACGCCACGCCGGCCAGCGGGACTTCGACGCGCCGGGCATCGGTGACGCCGGACGGGCCATGCGTCAGCAATGCCGCGCCGCCATCGTCGAACGGCCCGGCGGCAAACCGCAAGTGGCCGTTGCTGCGCGCCACGGTGGCGGCGCCCGGCGGCAGTGCGGGCACGCCGATCCGGTTGCCGCAATGGACATGGCCGCCGACGGCCAGCGGCGTGGACAAGGTGGCAAAACGGGGAACGGCCCGGTTCCACAACGCTGCAATGCGCGAACCCAACGCGGCATCTGCGCACGGCGGCTGGGCGCCGCCATCGCGGTACAAAGTGGCGCCGTCATAGCGCCATCCATGGCCGGCATACTGAAAAATGATGAATGCGGGCGTCGCCTGCTCGACGGTAAATACCGCGCCACCCGCCTGGAACGCCGCCGCGCCCGACAGCAAGGCGCCCGCCAGCCTCACGTCAACGCCGACCCGCTGGACGCCTGCCGGGCGCCCGGAGCTCAGGTTCAGCACATGCCACGCGCCAGCCGCATCGCGGCGCAACTGGAGGTGTGCAGCGTCGGCGCGGGTTGCCGCCAGGTCGGCCGCACCCAGTGTGACGGCGCCGCCCGGCGCAAGCCGGACCTGGATCGCATCGGGATACCAGGCGGCAGGCGCCTGCCACAGGGCCCAGGCTTGCGCCAGTATCAATGTGCCCAGGGCGGCGATCAGCGGGGCGCGCGCGATGCAGGATGCCATTCCCCGGGCGGCAGCCATGGCAATACCGAAGGCTGGCCGCGCCGTGACGGGGAAATTGCGGCGCTTGCCGATGCCGGTGGCCTTTGCTGCAGGCATTGTCGTTACGGCAGGCAGGCGCACCATGCGCCCGTTCGGCCGCATCCGGGCCAGGCGCGATTGCAGTGATTGCAGCAACGCGGCGCATTTCGCATGCATGGCGTGGCTGCCAGAATGACCCCGTGCAGCCGCCCTCACAGCGCGCTCCCGCGGGCCAGGGCCTGGCGGGCCGGCGGCATGGCGTATGCCAGATTCGCTATCGCTGTCTCGGCCATAGCGCCCGAATGCCCGGCCGCAGCGGCAATCGCGGCCAGCGCGCGGCTGATGTCGAGCGCATGGCGGGGGCGGGCGGCGGGATCGGGATCGAGCAGGCGGCGCAGCAAGTCCAGCGCTGGTTGGGCGGCCGCACCGCAAGCCTGGGCAAACGCCGCCATTTCATCGGGAAGCAGGGTAGGCGGCGCCACGCCGCCATGGCGCGCCAGCACGATGTCCGCCGCGGCCCGGGGATCGTCGCGCCGGGCCTGCCCGCATTCGCTGCCGTATTGCAGCGGCACGCCACCGGTCGCCATGTAATAGAACAGCGCGCCCAGCGCAAAATAATCGCTGGCGGCGCCGGTGCGGTAGCCGCCTCCGGCGGCGGGAAAGAATTGTTCCGGCGCCTGCCAGTTGGCGGTCCCCGCATAGCTGTGTTCCTGCGCGGCGGCCAGCCGCCGGTTGGTG
Organism: Pseudoduganella rivuli; assembly: GCF_009674485.1. Taxonomy (GTDB): domain Bacteria; phylum Pseudomonadota; class Gammaproteobacteria; order Burkholderiales; family Burkholderiaceae_D; genus Rugamonas; species Rugamonas rivuli_B. The sequence goes on from NZ_WKJJ01000007.1 coordinate 25,987, forward strand.
CCGAAGTCGGCCAGCTTGACCAATCCCAGCCCCGTATCGGCCAGCACGTTGCCGGGTTTTAAATCGAGGTGGCGCCAGCCATATTGATGCACTTTCCCCAATGCCTGGTTCAGTTGGCCCATCCATGCCAACACCGTCGCCAACGGCGGCTCGTCGCCGGCGTGGCGCAGCGCCTGCATGTGGCGGCCCAGGTCGCAGCTCATCAGTTCCAGCGCCATCACCGGTAAACCGCGATGGCGGCCGCAATCGAGCAGGCGCACGATGTGGCGCTCGTCCCACGGGGCCAGCGATTCCAGGAAATCGATTTCCGCTTCCGCGCTGGCGATCCACCGTTGCCGCAGCGCGGGGTGGGCTTGCGCCATGTGCGCTTCATTGACCAGCTTCAGCGCCACGTCGCGCGTGCCGGCGGGGGCGGCGGCGCGCCATACGGCGCCGTAGGCGGAGCCGCCGATCCGTTCAATCAGCCGGTAATGTCCCAGTTCCAGGGGGATGATGGTGCCGCAGCCGTCCATGACGCTCCTTTTGCGGCGGTGCGCCGCGCATGGCAATGGCTAGCGGGGGGAATGAAAAACGGCCTGGCGCTCGAAAGCGGCAGGCCGTAATTGCAGTATCGACGGTCCTGAATGGACCGGTGTCAATCAGTCGCCGTGGCGGCGGTGACCATAACCGTGACCATGGCCACGGCCGTGGTGGTAGTAGTAGTCGCGGCCGCGGTACTCGTTGTAGTACACGACCGGGCGGGCCGGTTCCACATAGACCACGCGGGGCGCCGGACGGTAGTAATAGCGGGGCGCCGGTTCGTAGTAGACGGGGGCCGGCTCATAATACACCGGCGCCGGCTGGGCATACACGCGGGTCGACACGTAGCCACGGCCATGGCCGCCGCTCAGGCTGTTGCCCACGGCTGCACCCACCAGGCCGCCGACCACGGCGCCGCCGGAACCGCCATTCTGGCTGCCGATGGCGGCGCCGATGACGGCGCCAGCGGCGGTATTGAAATCACGGTCGCCCGCAGCGCTGGCGGTGGACGTAATGGCAACGGCGCCCAGCACGGCAACTGCACTCAAAAATTTCTTGTTCAGCATGATGGTTTCCCCTTTTGCGAGGCCCGGCGGGCCCATTGCTTTCGTCGATGAAAGCACTTTACCTGCTGTAGGAAAATTCGCCCACACCTAATACATATTCTTACAAAGCATCGCGGCTTTGTAACGCCAGTTTTTCCCACTCTTGCCGCAGCAGGCTGAACACCTTGACGTCCTGATAATGGCCCTGAATGAAGAATGCCTGGCGCAGGATGCCTTCCTCGGTAAAGCCGCATTTTTGCGCGATGCGCACGGAACCCGTATTTTCCGGCGCCATCAGCAATTCCAGCCGGTGCCACACGTGGACGTTGAACAGGTAATCCACCAGCAGCTGCGTCGCTTCCGTCATGTAGCCGCGCCCGGTCAGCGCGGGATCGAACAGCCGGTAGCCGATTTCACGGGTGGTTGGCGTGCGGCTCTTGAAATGCGTGATGACGCCGACGATGTGGTGCGCCAGGTCTTCGACCACGAACAATTCGCTGTCTTCCGTGACGAAGCCGTTTTGCATGAATTCCTTGCGCATGGTTTCCGGCGACTTGAATTGCGACGAAAAATAATCGCCCCGCGACGGCAAGTCATTGGCCAGCGCAATAAAGGTATTCAAGTCGGCCGTCAGCAGGTGGCGCACCGTGCACAGCTTGCCTTTGAGCATGTCGTGATCCGCAGTAGAACGTGACTTTATAGTATGACAACGGCGTGCCGCTGGCAACGCGGCGATTTTTCAAGGGGCCTCTGCGCAACATTGATAAATCGGTTATTGTTTTGGTCCCTTTCACTAAGGAATCCCATGAAATACGCCGTATTGACCACCGTCTTATGCAGCACGCTGGGCGCCGCCACCGCAGCCCCGGCCATTGACCCCGCCACCCTGGGACAGATCCGCGATACCGCCATGAAAAGCGATTACGCTTTCGAGCGCCTGGCCGACATGACCGACCTGATCGGCCCGCGCCTGTCCGGTTCGCCGGGCGCCGCCGCCGCCGTCGAGCAGGTGGCCGACGCCATGCGCAAGCTGGGCGCCAAAGTCACCCTGCAACCCGTGAAAGTGCCGCACTGGGTGCGCGGCGTGGAAACCGCAGAACTGGTCGACTATGCGGGACGTCCGGCCGGCCTGTCGCAGCGCGTGGTGCTGACCGCGCTGGGCGGCTCGGGCGCCACGCCCGCCGCCGGTATCACGGCGCCGGTACTGCTGGTGAAGAATTTCGATGAACTGAAAGCGCGCGCGGCCGAAGCCAAAGGCGCGATCGTGCTGTTCGACGTGCCGTTCGACCAGGGCATGGCCGACCGCGGCCTGGCCGGTCCGGCCTATGGCCAGGGTTCCAATTACCGCACCAACGGTCCGCGCGAAGCGGCCGCGCTGGGCGCGGTGGCGGCGCTGGTGCGCTCGGTCGGCGGCGCCGATTACCGCATCCCGCATACGGGCGCCACCCGCCTGAACGACGACCAGCGCATTCCCGCCGCCGCCGTGACGGCCGAAGACGCCATGCTGGTAGGGCGCCTGCTGAAGCGCGGCCCCGTGAAAATGCACGTCACCCTGACGCCGCAAAACCTGCCGGACGCGGACAGCTACAACGTGATTGCCGATTTGCCGGGCACGGAATTGCCGGACGAAGTGGTGATTGTTTCCGGCCACCTGGATTCGTGGGACCTGGCCACCGGCGCGCACGACGACGGCACCGGCGTTGCCGGCGCCATGGGCGTGCTGCAAACGATTAAACAACTGGGCCTGAAACCGCGCCGCACCATCCGCATGGTGGCGTGGATGAATGAGGAAAACGGGTTGCGCGGCGGCCAGGCGTACCACGCAGCCTACAAGGATGCGCTGGGCAAGCAGTTTGCGGGCATCGAAAGCGATAGCGGCGGCGGCCGTCCGTTCGGCCTGCGCGCCAGCATCGCGCCGGAATCGGTCAAGTACTTCGCGCCGCTGCAGCAGGCGCTGCAACCGATCGGCGCCGGCGTGTTCCAGCGCCAGGATCACCTGGGCGCGGCGGACTTGAGCTACCTGGAAGCGGGTGGCGTGCCGCTGTTCGAACCCGTGGTCGATACCCACAGCTACTTCCACTTCCACCATACGCCGGCCGATACGCTGGACAAGGTGGAGCCGGACAGCCTCAAGCGTCATGTGGCCGTGATGTCGTCGCTGACGTGGTTCCTGGCGAACATGGAGCAGCCGCTGGGCCGCGCGCCGGCCCTGGTGAAGTAAAACCCGCGTGTAAGACTCAGATGGCGTTCAGCGGAATCTTCAGGTAGCGGACGCCATTGTCTTCCGGTTCCGGCAAATGTCCGGCGCTGATATTGACCTGGATGGCAGGCAGGATCAGCACGGGCATTTGCAGCGTGGCGTCGCGGCGCGTGCGCATGCCGACGAATTCCTGTTCCGTCACGCCGTCGCGGATGTGGATGTTGGCGTCGCGCTGCGCGGCCACCGTGGTTTCCCATGCCGCCGGACGCTGCGCCGGCGGATAGTCGTGGCACATGAACAGCCGCGTCTCAGGCGGCAACGCCAGCAGCCTGCGCACCGAGTGGTACAAGGTGGCGGCGGAGCCGCCGGGAAAGTCGCAGCGCGCCGTGCCCACGTCCGGCATGAACATGGTGTCGCCGACGAACACCGCGTCGCCCACCTGGTAGGCGATATCGGCCGGCGTATGGCCCGGCACGTGCAGCGCGCAGGCACGCAGGTCGCCGATCATGAATTCCTCGTCCGCTTCAAACAAATGATCGAATTGCGAACCGTCGCGGGCGCCCGCGTGCTTGAAGTTGTAAATGCCGGAAAACGCATGCTGCACGGTGCGGATGGCCGCGCCGATGGCAATCCGTCCGCCCAGTTGCTGTTGCAGGTAAGGGGCGGCCGATAAATGGTCGGCGTGCGCGTGCGTTTCCAGCAGCCACGCGGTTTGCAGGCGGTGCGCGCGGATGAAGGAGATGACCTGGTCCGCGCTGTGCGTCGCCGTGCGGCCGGACTTGGGGTCGTAATCGAGCACGGAATCGATCACGGCGCATGCGCTGCCTTCGCCCGCGTGGACGACGTAGGTGACGGTGGATGTGGCGGGATCGAAGAAGGCCTGGACTTGTGGGTTCATATGAGTTCTGCGGTTTTGTGGCCGCGTCATTATAATGAAAATTCATATCGCCACGGTAGTGGCTGGGTTGCTGCTGCTTCTGCCATGATACCCCGCGTGCTATGCTGCGGCCATGCCGACCGAAGACGACTCCCTCACATTCCCCTTCCTGTATGTCGCGAAATGGACGCTGATCGCCAGCCTGGTGGCGGGGCTGGCCGGCAGCGCGTCCGCCCTGTTCCTGTTCGCGCTCGATGCCGCCACCGCGGCGCGCACCGCGCATCCCGGGATCATCTGGCTGCTGCCGCTGGCGGGCTTTGTCGTCGGCTGGATTTACCTGCGCTTCGGCCGCTCGGTGGAGGCGGGCAATAACCTGCTGATCGACGAAATCCACGATCCGAAACAGGTGGTGCCGCTGCGGCTGGCGCCACTGGTGCTGGGCGCCACCGTCGTGTCGCACTGGTTCGGCGCCTCGGTTGGGCGGGAAGGAACCGCGGTGCAAATGGGCGGCGCGCTGGCGGACCAGTTGACCCACGTGTTCCGGCTGCGTCCGCATGACCGCCGCATCCTGCTGATGGCGGGGATCAGCGCCGGTTTTGCATCCGTGTTCGGCACACCGCTGGCCGGCGCGATCTTCGGGCTGGAAGTGCTGGCCATCGGCCGCATGCGCTATGACGCGATTTATCCGTGCGCGGTGGCCGCCATCGTGGCCGATCTGGCCGCCACCGCGTGGGGCGTACACCATGCGCATTACAGCGCCGGCCCGGTGCCGCCATCCGGCGCGCTGGCGCTGCTGGCCGTGGCGTTCGCGGGCATCGTGTTCGGACTGGCGGGCATGGCGTTTGCCCGCTGCACCCATGCCTTGTCCGCGCAATTCAAGCGCCGCATCGCGTATGCGCCGCTGCGGCCGCTGCTGGGCGGGATCGTGGTGGCCACCGCCGTGTGGGCATTGGGGACCGACCGCTACATCGGCCTGGGCTTGCCCGTGATCGTGGAATCGTTCCACGTGCAGCAGCCGCACTGGGACTGGCTGGGCAAATTCGTGTTCACGGTGGCTTCGCTGGGCAGCGGCTTCAAGGGCGGCGAGGTGACGCCGCTGTTCTATATCGGCGCCACCTTGGGCAATGCGCTGGCGCCGCTGCTGCATTTGCCGTTCGCCATGCTGGCGGCGCTGGGTTTTGTCGCCGTGTTCGCGGGCGCCGCCAATACGCCGATCGCCTCGACCGTGATGGCGCTGGAATTGTTCGGGCCCGCCATCGGGCCGTATGCGGCGCTGGCGTGTGTCGTGGCGTACCTGTTTTCCGGCCACACCGGCATCTATCACGCGCAACGGCGCGAGCATGGCAAGACCGCCACGCCGCCGCTGTAGGGCATGACTGATCAACCGGCGCGCATGGTCTGTGCGTCGGGCGTGCTGATGCCGGCAACTGAGCGGTATGTCTACTGGATGTGCAGGGCGGCCGGGTCAGGAACGGTCAGCTGCGTGACCCCCGCCGGTTCCGCGCTGCATACTGATGCCATCAGGGGCATCAGTAGCACGGGAATATACTTCAAGACAACTCCGCATGTTTGACCTATGCGGACGCACTCTTCTGTCCGGGACAAATCCCGGCGAAGAGCTTAATTGGAGGCGATGGTGCGCGCCACCAGATTGGTGCTCTTGCAGGCGCCGATGGAGGCGGCCTTGGAGCCTGTTTCAGCCGTCATAGCTTCTTGACATGCACCGCTTTGCTGCTGGCGGGCGGCATGACCCGGAGCCATGAGACCGTTAAGTACATAAAAGAAGTAGAAGGCAATAGCTGAGATGGCAAATGTTTTCATTTTTACTCTACCCGTTGCGTCATAGAAAAAATTCTAACAGAAGAGCACTGAGAAGTGTCAAATAAAACGTAAATTTAGTTAACACGGAGAAACTTACGGTGGGAAAAAGCAACACAATTGCCCATCGTACACTCGGTACTTTGCTGCGGCGCAATATTTTTGATTGTAATGGAGCATTTTTATTGCCCCAAAGAACGTTACTGGCACAACACCTGCTTTACCCTTGTTCACGCAGTCAACTGCGTTTGTCTGCGGCTAACTCATCCGCTGCAAGTATCATGGTGCGCACGATTGAAAAATGCAATCTTTACAATTATGCACAGGCTGTTTGATGGGTTGTATTAGACAGACTGATGCGTGATTGCCACGTTGCTTAGAACAAATGCTGCTGTGCAATAGATTGTGGCAATTGTCATTTGCAGGGGAATTGCAATTTGCGATCCGCATCATGCCATAGTTGCTGCCGCGAAAGGTGCGCGTGCGGAAATAGCGGTTATGGCTGTCTGAAGTGCCGGCCGGCGCAGCGCGGAGTGGCTACGCCGCCGAAGGTGGGAGATGGGGTGGTTACGCCAGGGAGATGGCCACGTCGATGTTGCCGCGGCTCATTTTCGAGTAGGGGCAGATCTGGTGCGCGGCATCGACCAAGTCCTGGGCCGTATCGGCTGGCAGGCCAGGCAGGCTGACTTTCAGGCGCGCCTGCAAGAGGAAACCGTCACCGCCGGTCCCCAGGTCGACTTCGGCATCGACTGCGGTGCCTGCCGGCAGGGAAAGGTTCCTGTCTTTGGCGGCGCGTCCCATGGCGCCGATGAAGCAGGCCGACCAGCCGGCAGCAAACAGTTGTTCCGGGTTGGTCCCCGCGCCATGGCTGCCCGGCGGAGACAACTTGATGTCGAGACGGCCATCGTCGCTGTGCGCGGCGCCGTCGCGGCCGCCGGTGGTGCGGGTCTTGCCGGTGTAGAGAACGTTGTCGATCTTGTTCATGGTATTTCCTTTCAGTGGTTTGGTTATTTGTTGGCGGCTGCTGCTTCGATCACCCTGGCCACGGTATCGGGCCGCGACACCATGACGACGTGGGAGGCGCCTTTCACTTCGACGACATCTTTGGCGTTGCTGCGCCTGGCCATGAAGCGCAAGCCTTCCAGCGGAATGTTTTTGTCGGCCGTGCCGTACACGAAATACGACGGCAACTGCTTCCAGGCCGTGCCGCTGGACGTTTCGTTGAGCGCGGCGACCGTCACCGGACGCTGGCCGGCAGCCATCAGCGCGGCCTGTCGCGGCGGCACGTCGGCGGCAAACTGTTGCGCGAATTTGTCTTGCCGGATGTACAGATCCTTGCCGCCATCGGCCAGGGAAACGGGTTCGGCCAGCGCGTCACCCAGTGTGCCGCCGGGGAATTTACCAGCCAGACCGGCGACTGTTTCACCCTGCTCGGGTGCAAAGGCGGCGACGTAGACCAGCGCCTTGACGTCGGGATTGCCTTCGGCGGCCTTGGAGATGACCATGCCGCCGTAGGAGTGCCCAACCAATACCAGCGGCCCCTTGACCGACCCGATCACGCTGGCGGCATATTGCGCATCGCTGGCGACGCCGCGCAGTGGGTTGGCGACACTCAGCACGGGAAAGCCGTGGGCAGTCAGTTTCTTCGCCACGCCATCCCAGCTGCTGGAATCGGCAAAGGCGCCGTGAATCAGCACGATCGTGGGCCTGGCGGCGGTGCCGTCGACGGCGGTAATGGCGCCGCCGGCATGCGCCTGCGGCAGCATGGTGGCGAGGGACAGGGAAGCGGCAATCAGTAATTTCTTTGCAATCATGTTGACTCCAGGTGGGGAACGTTAGAAACAGGTGCAGTCGATCGGCGGCCGTGATCAGAGACGGCCGACTTCGAGCACGGCATTGGCGAAGGCGCGCGGCGCTTCCTGCGGCAGGTTATGGCCGATGCCGCCGGTGACGTGTTCATGCTTGTATTTGCCCGTGAAACGCTTGGCATAGGCGGCCGGGTCCGGGTGCGGCGCGCCATTGGCGTCGCTTTCCATGGTGATGGTCGGCACCGTGATGGCCGGGAACTTCGCCAGCCGCGCTTCCAGTTCGCTGTATTTCGCTTCGCCATTGGCCAGGCCGAGGCGCCAGCGGTAATTGTGGATGGTGATGGCCACATGGTCGGGATTGTCCAGGTTGGCGGCGCTGCGCGCGAACGTGGCGTCGTCGAAGCGCCATTGGGGCGACGCGGTTTGCCAGATCAGTTTGGCGAATTCGCGGTGGTTCTTTTCGTAGCCGGCGCGGCCGCGCTCGGTGGCGAAGTAGAACTGGTACCACCATTGCTGCTCGGCGGCCGGCGACAACGCTTGCTTGCCGGCTTCCTGGCTGCCGATCAGGTAGCCGCTGACGGACACCAGGCCCTTGACCCGCTGCGGCCACAGTGCCGCCACGATACCGGCCGTGCGGGCGCCCCAGTCATAACCGGCAAGGACGGCCTGGTCGATCTTCAGCGCATCCATCAGCGCGACGACGTCGACCGCCAGCGCGGCCGGCTCGCCATTGCGCAACGCATTCGGGTCGAGGAAGCGCGTGGTGCCGTAGCCGCGCAGGTGGGGCACGATCACGCGGTAGCCGGCCTTGGTCAGCAGGGGGACCACGTCGATGAAGCTGTTGATGTCGTACGGCCAGCCGTGCAGCAGGATGACGACCGGGCCGTTGGCCGGGCCTTCGTCGACGTAGCCGACGTTGAGGTCGCCTGCATTGATTTGTTTGATGGACTGGAAGCCGGCCACACCTGGGCTTGCCGTTGCGGTCACGCTTGCCGCGGCGGTGGACGCCTGGGCGTGTGCCGGCAGTGCGAATTGCGCGCCGGCAACGGCGAAGGCGGCGGCAAGGGTGAGGCGGCGAAGGGTGGGGTAGTGGCGCATGTGCTTTCTCCAGTGAACAGTGGGTGGGTTTCGGGTTCCTGCTGCGTTCAATTACTTATCGTCGTAATCATTATTGAGATAACTTTATCCGAGCTTTCGCCAATTTTCAAGTACGATAATCATTATCGTGATAAATAAATTTTTGGGGATATCAAATGAGTAACACTTCCACATCCAGGCAAGACGTTGCCAGGCTCGGCGACTTCATGTGTTTTGCCGTCTACTCGACCAACCTGGCTTACTCGCGCGTCTACAAGCCCGTGCTGGAAAAGCTGGGACTGACGTACCCGCAATACGTGACCATCATTTGCCTGTGGGAAGAGGACAACCAGACCGTCAAGGGCTTGAGCGAAAAACTGTTCCTGGAGCCGAGTACGATGACGCCCATGCTGAAACGCCTGGAAGCGATGGGCTACGTGCAGCGCACGCGCGATAGCGAGGACGAGCGCAGCGTGCGGGTGTCGCTGACGGAGGCGGGGCGCACGTTGAGGGAAAGCGCGTTTGCGTTCCGCGAGGTGACGGCCAGGGCAGCCGGCCTGGCGCCGGAAGAATTCCGCGTGCTGCAGAAAGCCATCGTCAACCTGCGTACCAACCTGATGCAGGCGTCCGGCCAGTAAGTCGGCCAGGACGCCGGATCGCTATAACACGACGACCTTGTCCGGCAATTCGTTCCGGCCGGCGCCGTGGGCGGGAAAGTGTTGCGACAGCAGTTCGTTCACGGCGCGGATGCCGTCGATGACGCCCTGCTCATAGCGGCCGGCGCGAAATGCGGCTTCCATGCCGCGGCAAATCCGCTCCCACTCCGCCGTCCCTGCCTTGGCATGCACGCCGCGGTCCGCCACGATTTCCACCGCATGGTCTGCCAGCAGCAGGTAAATCAGCACGCCGTTGCGCGCATCGGTATCCCAGATCCGCAATTGGGCAAACAAGTCGATCGCGCGCTCCCTGGCGGGTTGATCGAGGTAGAGCGCCGGACCGGGCAACGCGGCTTCCACGGCAAAGCGGATTTCACCGGTATGGCCCGCTTCGCTGGCCTTGATCGCCTGTTTGATCGCGGACAGGGCCGCTTGGGGAAATGCGCGCCTGACTTGCCAGTGGGTCGACATCAGGTGGCGGACGATGCGCTTGACGTTGAACTGCATGATTACCACCGCCCCGAGGCGCCGCCGCCGCCGAAGCTGCCGCCGCCCCCGTGAAAGCCACCGCCGCCTCCGCCACCGAATCCACCCCCGAAGCCGCCACCGAATCCCCCTCCGAATCCGCCCCGGTGATGCCCGCCAACCAGCCCGCGCATGCCCCCTCCAAACAAGGTGAACAGGAGTGCCAGCACCCCGGCAAGCAAGGCAAGGGACAGCGCGCCCGCCAGGGTCCAGGCAACAAGGGCGACCAGGCCGCCCGTCACCAGTGCGCCGGGAAACCTTCCCAGCAGCGACCGCAGGATGCCCCCCACGATCAGCGACAGGATGAGGATCACAGGAAGATACGATCCGAGACCGGAAGCGCCGGCATCCTGCCCCCGCGACGGCGATTGCGCCGGCGCCGGCAACGCTTCGCCCCCGGCCACCCGCATCATGGCGCCGACGCCGTCCCGGATGCCGCCATAGAAGTCGCCCTGCTTGAATTTGGGGGTAATGACGTCACTGATGATGCGTTTGCTGACCGCATCGTTCAACGCGCCTTCGAGGCCATAGCCGACTTCGATGCGCATGACGCGATCGTCCTTGGCGACGATCAGCAATGCGCCGTCATCCACCTTCTTGCGGCCCAGTTTCCATTGCTCGACGACGCGCAAGGAATACTGCTCGATGGTTTCCGGCGCGGTCGACGGCAGCATCAGCACGCCGATCTGGCTACCCTTGCTGGCTTCGAAGTCCCGCAAGCTGGTTTCCAGCGCAGCCTTCTGCTCTGACGTCAATGTTGCAGTCATGTCGGTGACGCGCGCCGACAGTGGCGGGATGGTCACCTGCGCGCCCGCGATCAACAGCCACCCCAGCGCCAGGGAAGCGAGCAGGGCCCTGGCGAAGTGCAGCGCTTTCACTTGCCGGCCCCGGGGGCAGCGGGCGGCGCACTCGCGGCCGGCCCGAAATCGACTTTGGGCGCCGTGGAGATGGCCCGCTCGTTTTCCACGGTGAAGTTGGGCTTGACCTTATAGCCGAATGCCATCGCTGTCAGGTTGGAGGGGAATGAACGCACGGTCACGTTGTAATCCTGGACCATCTTGATGTACCGGTTGCGCGCCACGGCAATGCGGTTTTCAGTGCCTTCGAGCTGGGACTGCAAATCGCGGAAATTCGCATCGGCCTTGAGTTGCGGATAATTTTCCGACACGGCGATCAACCGGGACAAGGCGCCGGCGAGTTCGCCCTGCGCGCGCTGGAATTTCTCGAATGCCTGCGGATCGTTGAGCACTTCGGGCGTGACCTGCATCGAACCGACCCGCGCCCGCGCTTCCGTGACCTGCGTCAGCACGTCCTTCTCATGCGCCGCGTAGCCCTTCACGGTATTGACCAGGTTGGGGATCAGGTCAGCGCGCCGCTGGTATTGATTCACGACTTCCGACCAGCCCGCCTTGATCTGTTCATCCTGCGTTTGTATCGTGTTATAGCCGCAGCCATTCAGGCTGAGCAGCAGGGCCGCCACCGCGATGATTTTCCCGTTGTTCATGTGTTCCTCCGGCCAAGTATTCCGAATTACACCAACCGCGCAATAAGCGGCTTGCCCATCCTACCTGCGCGTGGCGATGTTCGGCGCAGCATTCAATTGCTTCATGATATTGATGCAGATCCAGGAATTCTTTGATGCAAGTCAAGTACTGCACTGGCCTTGCCAGCGCCAGTGCAGCACTTCCGGCATGTCCACGCCATGTTGCTCGATGTAGCAGCGGTGCTCGGCAAGTTTGTCCGCGACGAACGACGTGACACTGGCATGGTGCGGCTGGAGCGACGGAATCCGCCGCACGGCCGCGGCAAACAAGTGAAAGCGGTCCAGTTCATTGAGCACGACCATGTCGAACGGCGTGGTGGTGGTGCCTTCTTCCCGGAAGCCGTGCACGTGGAGGTTGGCGTGGTTGGTGCGCCGGTAGGTCAGCCGATGGATCAGCGTGGGGTAGCCGTGGTAGGCGAAGATGACGGGCTTATCGGTGGTGAACAGAGCATCGAACGCCGGGTCGCTCAAGCCATGCGGATGCGCGTGGGGCGGCTGCAGCGTCGCCAGGTCGACCACGTTGACAAACCGGACCTTGACGTCGGGAAAATGCTCGTACAACAACTGCACGGCGGCCAGCGCTTCCAGCGTGGGAACGTCGCCCGCGCAGGCGATCACGACGTCGGGTTCGGCGTTGCCGGCGTTGCCGGCCCATTCCCACCGTCCTATGCCGGCGCGGCAGTGTTCGGCGGCGGCGGCCAGGTCCAGCCACTGCTCGGCGGGCTGCTTGCCGGCCACGATGACATTGATCAGGTTGCGGCTGCGCAGGCAGTGTTCCGTCGTGCACAGCAGCGTATTCGCGTCGGGCGGCAGGTAGACCCGGACCACCTCGGCTTTCTTGTTCATCACATGGTCGATAAAGCCCGGGTCCTGGTGGCTGGCGCCGTTATGGTCCTGGCGCCATACATGGGAAGACAGCAGGAAATTGAGCGAAGCGACCGGTTCGCGCCACGCCAGCGCGCCTGCCGCCTTGAGCCACTTCGCGTGCTGGTTGACCATCGAATCGACGATATGGGTGAATGCCTCGTAGCACGAGAACATGCCGTGGCGGCCCGTGAGCAGGTAACCTTCGAGCCAGCCTTCGCACTGGTGCTCGCTCAGCATCTCCATCACGCGCCCGTCCATGGCGACATGGTCGTCGCCCGGAAGAATGTCGGCGACCAGGCAGCGCCCGGTGACGTCGAAGATGGCGTCCCACCGGTTGGACGCGGTTTCGTCGGGACTGAAGATGCGGAAGTTGTGCATATTGGCGCGCATCACGTCCCGCAAGTACTGACCCTGGATACGGGTGGATTCGGCCACCAGCGCGCCGGGACCGGGAAGCGCGACGGCGTACGGTGCGAGCGGCGGCAATTGCAGCGCGCGCAGCAGGGCGCCGCCATTGGCGTGTGGATTGGCGCTCATGCGGCGCTCACCTATCGGTGCGAGCGCCCGCAAGTCGGGCCGCAGGCGCCCGCCGGCATCGAACAAGGACTGCGGGGCGTAACTGCGCAGCCATTGTTCAAGCAGGGCAAGCCGCTCGCGGCTGACGATGTTGCCGATCGGGACCTGGTGCGCGCGGAAGGTCCCTTCGTTCGGCTTGCCGTCCACCTGGCGCGGGCCGGTCCAGCCCTTGGGCGAACGCAGGATGATCACCGGCCAGCGCGGCCGCTCGCGCAGGCCGTGCAGACGGGCTTCGCGCTGGATGGCGCGGATGCGCCCGAGCGCCGTATCGAGCGTATCGGCCATCAGGCGATGCATGGCGGCCGGATCGTCGCCTTCGACGAAGAGCGGCTGGTAGCCGTAACCCGTCATCAGCGCGGCAAGTTCCTCGCGCGGGATACGGTCCAGCAGCGTCGGCCCGGCGATCTTGTAGCCGTTCAGGTGCAGGATGGGCAGGACGGCGCCGTCATGGACCGGGTTCAGGAACTTGTTCGAGTGCCAGCTGGTGGCCAGGGCGCCGGTCTCGGCTTCGCCGTCGCCCACCACGCAGGCGACCACCAAATCAGGATTGTCGAACGCGGCGCCAAAGGCATGGACCAGCGAATAGCCGAGTTCCCCGCCTTCATGGATTGACCCCGGCGTCTCGGGCGCGACGTGGCTGGGAATGCCTCCGGGGAAGGAGAATTGCCTGAGCAGGCGGCGCAGGCCGTCGGTATCCTGCGTGACTTGCGGGTAGATTTCGCTGTAGGTGCCCTCGAGGTAGGCGTTCGCCACCATGGCCGGCCCGCCATGGCCCGGCCCCGCGATATACAGCATGGACACGTCATGGGCGACAATGGCGCGGTTCAGGTGGACGTAGATGAAGTTCAGCCCGGGCGTGGTGCCCCAGTGGCCCAGCAGCCGCGGCTTGACATGGGCCAGGTCCAGCGGCGCCCGCAGCAGCGGGTTGTCCAGCAGGTAGATCTGGCCCACCGACAGGTAGTTGGCCGCGCACCAGTATTCGTGCATTTGTTGCAGCAGTGCGTTGCTGGCGGGGAGGACGTCGCTCATGGAAAGATTCCCTGTTCAGGTGAGATGCGCTTGCGCATAGGTGGCAAGCATCCGTTGCTCGTCGGCCGGCATGACCCGCACGCGGACCCTGGCGGCGGGCGCCGAGATGACTGCCGCGTGTGCGGCGTTCCGGGCCGGATCCAGCACCACGCCCAGGTGTGACAGGCCGGCGCAAACCTGCTCGCGCACGGGCGCCGCGTGTTCGCCGATGCCGCCGGTGAACACCAGCGTATCGAGTCCGTCGATGGCGCCCGCCATGGCGCAGATGGCTTTGCGCGCGTGGTAGCAGAACAGCGTCACGGCTTCGGCGGCGTGCGCATCGGTGGCTTGCCGGTCCAGCAGTGTGCGCATGTCCGCGCTGGTTCCCGAGACCCCCAGCAGTCCGGATTCGTGGTTGACCAGATGGTGGAAGGCGTCGGCATCCATGCCCTCACGGCGGGCCAGTTCCCATGCCAGCGCGGGGTCGAGGTCTCCCGAGCGCCTGGCCATCATGATGCCGCCCGCCGGACTCAATCCCATGGTGGTGTCGCGGCTGCGCCCCTGTTCGATGGCGGTGATGCTGGACCCGCTGCCCAGGTGCGCCACGACCAGCTTGCCCTGCGCGGCCTTGTGTCCCGCCACCCTGGCCAGTTCGCCGACGACGTAGTCGCACGAAATGCCGTGGAATCCATGCCGCTTCAGGCCCAGGGCCTGCAGGCGGCGCGGGATGGGCAGCATCGATGCGGCCGCGGGCATGGTGGCGTGAAAGCCGCTGTCAAAGCAGGCGACGTGGAGCGCGGACGGATAGCGCCGCTGCAGCGTTTCGATCAGCGCGGTTTGCAGCGGCAAGTGGTCCGATGCGCTGTCCGACGTGGCGCGCAACGAGGCCAGCATGCCGGCGGTGACGATGGCCGGCGCGGCAAAGTCCGGATGGGTGGATACGACGCGGTGGCTGACCGCCCGCGGCGCGATGGCGGGGAAGTGTGCGTCCAGCCAGCCGGTCAGGAATGTGACGGCGCACGACGTTGCCCCGGTTTCGGGCGCGCCACCGCCCCGAAGGGTCAGCGTCAGCTGGCCGCTGCCGCTGGTATCGATGGCGCCTTCGGCAACCGCGGCGAGTCCCGCCGCATGGCGGTACAGGCTGAATTTGAGGCTGGAAGAACCTGCGTTGATTGCCAGGATCAGGTTGTCGATTGCACGGCTCATGCGCCCCCCCTTCGGAATTGCACCGCTCATGCCGCGTTCCGCATGCGCACGCCTTCCGGCAGGCGCAGCGACGGTACCTGTGCCAGCACGACCACGCTCAGCAGGGCGGCGAAAAAGCACCATACCGACACCAGCCAGGTGGCATAGGCCCACCATGTCAGGATGAATGCGGCCAGCACCATCAGGCCGAACCTGCGTACGCGGGGCCAGGATGAGGCGAACAGCGCACCCGCCGTAACGGCAACGTAGAGCGCCATGCCCGTGCGGGGGAAGTAACGCGTCATCCGGTATTCGATATGGCCGGCGCTGGGCACCGCGCTGACCGGGACGATGGCCATGCGCAGCAGGTAATACGCCGCCAGGGCAGTACCGGCCAGGACCAGGCAGGCCAGCAGTGTCTTGCGCCTCGGCTGCGGCTCCAGCAGCAGCACGGTGAGCGGGATGTACAACGGCCACAGGACGTGGGCAGACAAATTAAAGACCAGGCTCATGGCGGCCGCGAGCGACGGCATGTCGTGGGCCAACGCCAGCCAAAGCAATCCCTCCGCCAGTTGCTGGGCGGAGAACAGTGCGGGAAGGGCCGCATAGGGGAGCATCCGGGGTTCCTGGCAACGGATGATTGCACCCGCGCCCAGTGCGCCCAGGATGGCCGCGGCGCTCAGGCTGGCCGTTGCGGAAAAGCACATGGCACAGGGCGGCGGAAGGAGGTGGCCGCCGCAGGAACTGGCATGACGGCGCCGGCACGGTCCTGGCGGGGCTGTTGCGGTTGGGCTGGCACGTGGCACCTCCTGAGTGAGTGTTTCTTCCAGCTTAAGATCACTGGCGCCCTAATGCCATGGCGCAATTTGATCCAGATCAAGAATGGCTGGAAATCGCCTCATGACAACCTGGACCGTTGATTAAGTAATGCTTGATCTGGCGCAAATTCATTAAATAAAACGTCGTTATACTCCGGAGGGGAGATTTTCGATGTTTGCGAGGAATACCCACATGAAGCCATTGCAACGCCATGTCGCCGCCAGCAGTTTTTATCACCTGGCCGGCAAGACCCTGGATGGCTGCGCCTGCAACGGCCTCGCATGTTTCGCGGCCCGCGCAGACGACCCCGTGCGCTGGGCAACCGCCAGCCGGCAGGCCGTGCCCGTATATTGCCTCGGCAAGTGCTATGCGTCGCCCGCCGATGCCGACCACGATGTCCGCCCCTATGTCGCAAGCCACAGCCGTGGCAGCGTCTTGCTGGAGAACGTCCGCCATGGCGGCGTGCGCGCACTGGCAGAATACCAGCGACGTGGCGGCGGCGCGGCGCGCCTGGCCGCGCTGGCCATGGCGCCGGCGGACGTGGTGCGTCTGGTCCAGGCATCGCAATTGCGCGGCCGTGGCGGCGCGGGTTTCCCCGCCGGGCGCAAATGGCAGGCGATGGCGGCGCAGGCGGCGCCACGTAAATACCTGGTGGTCAACGCCGACGAGGGCGACCCCGGCGCATTCTCCGACCGCTTTTTGCTGGAAGACGACCCGTTCCGGCTGATCGAAGCGGCCATTATCGCCGCCCATGCCACCGGCGCCACGCACGGCTACATCTACCTGCGCAAGGAATACCCCGCCGCTGCGGCAGTGCTCGCCAGGGCGCTGGACGAGGCGCGCGCGGCGCGCTGGCTGGGCGCCGCATTCGATCTGGAATGCGTGATCGGCGAGGGCAGTTACCTGTGCGGCGAAGAAACCGCGCTGCTCAACGCCCTGGAAGGCCGCCGCCCGGAAGTGCGGCTGCGGCCGCCGCAACTGACCGAATGCGGCCTGTATGGCCTGCCGACGCTGGTCCAGAATGTTGAAACGCTGTGCGCCGTGCCATGGATCGTGGCCAACGGGGCGCACGCGTATGCCGCGCTGGGTTTCTCGCAAAGCCGGGGCACCAAACTGTTGTCGCTCAATTCGCTGTTCAACCGGCCGGGTCTCTACGAAGTGGAGTTCGGCATGCCGCTGGCGGCGGTCGTCGATGAACTGGGACTGGGCTTGCGGCGCGGCCGGCTGGCGGGCGTCATGGTCGGCGGGCCGCTGGCCGGCATCGTGCCGCCGCCGTTGCTCGGGACCCGGCTGGGCTACGAGGAAATGCAGGCCATTGGCTGCGCCGTCGGCCATGGCGGCGTGATCGCGTTTGCCGACGACACGCCGCTGGCGGCCATCGTCGCCGAGGTATTCCGCTTCGGCGCGCGCGAATCCTGCGGCAAATGCACGCCCTGCCATCTGGGCACGCCCAGGCTGGCCGCGCTGTTCGGCGCCGTGCAATCGGGTACGGGGCGCGCCGGGACGGGCGAGATGGCGCAATGCGATGCCTTGCTGGACGCGCTGGAGGCGACCAGCTTGTGCGGGCATGGGCGCGGCTTGGCCGAATTCGCCCGCGCCGTCCAGTTGCATTACCCTGGGGAGTGGTCGGCATGGCTCGGATAACCATCAACGGCACGCCCCATGACGTCGACGCCGGCGCCTTGCTGCTCGATGCGCTGGCGCAGGCCGGCGCGGCGGTGCCCCATGCCTGCCATGATCCGCGCCTGGCCCCGGGCGGCGCCTGCCGGCTGTGCGTGGTGGAAGTCGAAGGACAAGGGCGCCCGGTCGCCAGTTGCGCCGCCACGGTGGAAGAGGGCATGCAGGTGCGCACCCACACGCCGGCGCTGGAGGCGTTGCGCCGGACTAACCTGGCGCTGATGGCCGCGCACTATCCGTCGCAAGCGGCGGCGTCGGAGCCATCGCGGCCATTCCACCAGTTACTCGCGCACTATGGCGTCCAGGCGCAGGACGAACCCCGCCATCACCAGTTCCGCGATGACAGCCATCCGTACATCGGCGTGGCGATGGACCGCTGCATCCATTGCGCGCGCTGCGTGCGCATCTGTGAAGAAGTGCAGGGGCAGTTCGTCTGGGAGACGCTGCAGCGCGGCGAACACACCCACGTCGCGCCCGGCAAGGGCGCAACCCTGCTTGAAGGCGGTTGCGTGAGCTGCGGGGCGTGCGTCGACACTTGCCCGACCGGCGCGCTGTTCGACAAGCGCAGCCCCGCCGTCCCTGAGACGTGGACGCGCACCACCTGTGTCTATTGCGGCGTCGGTTGCCAGATGGACGTGGCCAGCGCCGGCGGCAAAGTCGTCGCGGTACGGCCGGCCGACCATCCAACCAACCGGGGCCACCTGTGCGTCAAGGGGCGCTATGCCTACGAATTCAACCACGCGCCGGACCGCGTGACGACACCGATGATCCGGCGCGATGGCGCGTGGCGCGAAGCCAGCTGGGACGAAGCACTCGATTTCATCGCCGACCGCCTGCGCGCGATCATTGCCGAATCGGGGCCGGATGCCGTCGGCGTGCTGGGCTCGGCCCGCGCCAGCAACGAGGAAAACTACCTGGCGCAGAAATTCGCCCGCGTGGTGCTCGGCACCAACAACGTCGATTGCTGCGCCCGCGTCTGCCACACACCCAGCGCCAAGGCGCTCAAGGCCATGCTGGGCACCGGCGCCGCCGCCAACTGTTTCGATGACATCGAGATTGCCGGCGCCTTCCTGCTGTGCGGGGTCAACCCGACCGAGAACCATCCGGTGGTGGGCGCCCGCATCAGGCAGGCGGTTTTGCGCGGGGCCAGGCTGGTCGTGGTCGACCCGCGCCGCACCGAGCTGGCCGAACTGGCCGACGTGCACCTGGCGCTCCGGCCGGGTACCAACGTGCCGCTCTTTAACGCCATGGCGGCGGTGCTGATCGAGGAAGGCTTGCTCGATCAAGCCTTCCTGGCGGAACGCGTCACCGGCTTCGACGATTTCGCGGCATTCGTGGCCGCTTACGCGCCGGAACGCGTGGCCGGCGACTGTGGTGTCAGCGCCGCCGACATCCGCGCCGCCGCCCGGATCTACGCCGGCGCCGGAGCGGCCATGTGTTTCCACGGGCTGGGCATGACCGAGCATTTGCAGGGCACCGAAGGCGTGATGACGCTGATTAACCTTGCGCTGTTGACGGGCAATCTCGGCAAGCCGGGCGCGGGCATCAATCCCTTGCGCGGCCAGAACAATGTGCAGGGCTCGGCGCAAATGGGCTGCGATCCGGCCACGCTCACTGGTTCGCAATTGATCAAGGATGCCGGGCCGCGCTTCGAAGCGGCCTGGGGTTGCCGCTTGCCGGCCACGCACGGGCTGGATCTGCTGCAGATGATGGATGCCGCGCGCGCGGGCAGGCTGAAAGCCTTGTGGGCGTTCGGTTACGACATTTACCTGTCGCTGGCCAACGAAGCCGCTACCCGCGATGCGCTGGCCGGGCTCGACCTGGTGATCGTGCAGGACCTGTTCCTCAACGAAACCGCTCGTGCCTTTGGCACCGTGTTCCTGCCGGCCGCGTCGTTCTTCGAAAAAGACGGCACGTTCATGAATTCGGACCGGCGCGTGCAGCGCATCCGCGGCGCGGTGCCGCCGCCCGGCCAGGCCCAGCCGGACTGGTGGATCATCCAGGCGCTGGCGGGGCGCCTCGGCCATGCGCAAGGCTTCGCATTCGACAGCCCGCGCGCGGTCTGGGACGAAGTGCGCGCGCTGTGGCCGGATGGCGCGGGCCTTTCCTATGAGCGGATCGCGCGGGAGAGCCTGCACTGGCCGTGCCCTGACGAAGACCACCCGGGCACACCGGTATTGCACCAGTCCCGCTTCCCGATCGGCCAGACCGCCGCGCTGGCCCCCATCGGCTTCGTGCCAACGCCTGAAACCACCGATGAAACCTACCCGCTGCTGCTGACCACGGGCCGTACGCTGTACCACTTCAACGCGGGCACCATGACCGGCCGCACCCCCAATACCGCGCTGCGCCCGACCGACACGCTCGACATGGCGCCGGCCGATGCCGCGCAGCTGGGACTGGCCGACGGCGAACCGGTGCGGGTGCACAGCCGCCACGGCACGGCCACGCTGCCGCTGCACGTCACCGCGCAGGTTCAGCCCGGGCAACTGTTCGCCACCTTCCACTGCCCGGAACTGTTCGTGAACCGCCTCACGTCAACGGTGCGGGACCGGCAGGTGCGTGCGCCGGAATACAAGGTCACGGCGGTGCGGGTGGAGCGGGGTTAGGGATGCCACGGTGGCCGGCCGGCATCGGCGATATCCGCCGGTGCGGCTTGCTGTTAATGCAAGATTTCGATTGCCGCTGGTTGCGCGGCTTGCCATCGTGCTGGCTGTCCGGTCGGTCACGGCCTGCGCCGTCTGCGGTACCGGCTGGCGGCTGACGGCCAGTGACCGCCCGTGTCCGGCAACAGTGGACTGGAGGAAGGGCAAAGTTGAAAGTATGGGCGGGAGGGCCTGTAATTTGCCGAACCCGGTGCGCTTTGCGGAACTGCTTGGCGTTCAAAAGCTAGTGAGTACTTCGGCTGCAAGCCTTTAGGAATGCGTGGTGCTCCGAGCCGGAATCGAGTCGCTAGGATTCATGCGGGTTTCCGGCTCGCGTGGGGAAATTATGGGGAGTTCGGATTAATTTTTCTCGCGATGCTTCTGCGCCCACTCGATTACCTCTTTGGCATTATACAGCGGGTGGGCGCGCGTTTTTGTCGGCAACCGGATGGCCTTCGGGAAGGACGGGAGACAGGCGATGGTCTGGCGCACGACTTGTGGGTCCCGCTTAAAATACGCCGCCACCATGGCCATGTCCCACAGGTCGACCGCCAGCGGGATGGCGGGTTTCAAGTGCTCAGCGACTGCGGCCGCCAGGCGCTCAATCAGGTCGGTTTCACTCATGGTTTGGTTCCTTGCTTTCGGTATCGGTTTGGTTCCTGATTTCCTGCGGTTGCACACACGCGCAGCGCTTGCCGAAGGCCGTGTGCGTGCCGGCGCAGATGGGGCACTCGGCGGCCGGCGCGGGCGATCCAGCTGGCTGTTGGTAAAACAACTCGTGCAGCATGCGGTTGTTGATGACCATGCCGGCTTCGAAATAATTTTCACCGGCGTCGATTTTGAACTGCTTGTCATCCGGGTGCGGTCGCAGCACGAGATCGATGGCGCATGGAAAGCCCCCGGAAGTGCCGTCGATGATGTTCAGGATGGAAAAGGCCAACCCTTCGCAGCGCTCGAGCGGACTCTGGTTCGGTTGCTTCGCCCAGTAGCGCGCCAGGTGGCGAATGTGATCCAGGAATTGGTCACGAGCTTCTTCTTCGGTATATGCACGGCTCATTGGATTCAGCCTTTCAGTCGTTTGTATTGCTCCAGCACGTCGCGGCCGGTGGCGATGATGGTGGAAACCGGGCGCAGCTCGGCGACCAGGTTGTCGACGCTCTGGCGCAGGGCCGCGACTTCGGCGGCCAGGTCGGCCGGCAACTGCTCAAATTCAGCAGGCGACAGCCTACGCAGGAAGTCGGGTATAGGGCGTGGCGGCGCGTAATCTGGCGTTGGCATGGTTATCCTTTCGTTGTGCATTGCATGGCATCCACGACGTAGGCGAACAGTTCAGCGGGTGAAAGCTGGAAGCGGTCGAAGTCATAATGAAAATCGACACCTTGCTTGCACACGCTGTTCGCGTGGATGGCCATTTCGGCGTGCTTGGTAATCACCGTGATGACCACGCCTTCAGATGGGGTGTGGTGATACTCCATGGCCGGCATGAAATATTCTTGACCCGCCTCGTACCGTTCCACTTGGCGAAGATGCACGTTCACGTCGGCCACTGGGTAGCTCAGGCGACCACCCTTGTCGCTGCGCGGTCCGTTGTGGCTGATCAGCGCGTGCGTGCCGGCGCCTGGCTTCACGATCTCCAAGTCGCAGCGCTGGTTGATCTGGACGCCCTTCAGCACGCGGGACGTGAACGCGAAGCGGTGGTTGTGAATAGCCGAGTGCTCGTAACAATCGCGGCGCGGCAGGTCGGGGTGCCAGACATGCATGCGCTGGTTGCCATCCAAGATCAACTGGATAAAGCCCAGGCCATGCAGGCTGATGGTTTCCTTGGTGGGGGTAAAATCTCTCATGCGGCACCGCCTTCCTGCGCTACCTGCTGCGGCAGCGTGGCGGCTGCAAGCACCTTCGCACGGCAGTCGTTAAATCCCCTGCGATAACCCTGGCCGAAGCTCAAGTCATCGACTTCAGGGCCGCATATCTCGGATGTCCATTCATCCGGCACAGCCACCGCCTTCGCCTGCCCTGCATTGGCCACAGGGGCGGCGATGTCGGCACGGATGTATCGAACGTCCATGCGGTCAACGCTTTCCCAGCACCATGTAATTTCTTGCCTATGCTCGATATCGGGCCATGGCGTGCACATGTCGGAATCACAGTCGCCCATGTTCAGCCAGATTTCAGGTGGGAACGTCGCGGCGTGTGGGTTTGCCTGTTTCGCCACCGGCTCCCCAGCAGGCGCGGCCTTCAACAACGGCACGACGATATGCGCAATCCGCTCGCGCAGTTGTTGGGCATCATGGAACTTGACGGCCACATCGCGCAATGCGTTCACCGTGTCAGCGATGCGGCGATCATCCACTGGCGCGGCAGGCTGGGCGGCCAGAGCGGCGCGCAAGCCGGCGGCCGTGGCTTCCCATTTTCGAATTCGGCCAATGCTGCCGTCATTCTCGGCGCTGTCGCGCGCTATGCTGATTGCCTCAAATAATCGATCAGCCAAGCAGCCGGGGAGCGTTGGCAGGGTCTTGATGGGTTCCATGGGTTATCCTCAGTGAAGTTCTTTTATCGAGACGTCGGGCGCTTCCGTTTGCACTTCCGTCAGTGCGCTTTGCAGCCAGCCCAGAACGAATTCGTCGCCCTCAACAGTGCGCAGCAACTTGTAAGAAATGAGCAAAAGTGCGCTCAGGTACGAAGATCGCTCGTCCGCATTCAGGCGAGGCAGGATTGACACGGCTTTCATCGCTTCTTCCATCATTTTCGTGTCGGTCTTTTTGGTATCGCTCACGCAGTACTCCACATTCTGTAAATAATCACCAGGGCGCCGGCGACGCAGCCGGCCGCTGCGCACAGCAACCAGAAAAACAGCGGGTCAGGGTTCTTGCTCACGAGCGGCCTTTCTTCTTTTTCAGGTAGGGGCGGGCGCTTTGCCAAGGCGGCGTCGCCGGCATTGCCAATCGCGACTCCAGCACTTCGACCAGCGGTGCCAGGTCAACTGCCCGGCTCGGTCCCGTGCCGGTCACCTGGGTAATCACGCCGATCTTTTCGCCGTTTGCCGCCAGCATCTGGCCAATCGCCCATGCGCCGATGCCGCCGCCGGTGACAAGGATGTGCACCTTGCCGCTCCGGCTACTCGGCATCGGCTCATCCAGCGCTGCAGCCATTGCCTGGATGTCGGCGGGGTCATCTTGGATAAACTCGCGCAAAACGTCCTGCGCGGCCTGGCCGGGCGGGGGAGGCATGGCGCGCGCCGGTTTGTCGGGTGGCGAGAAATCGTACGGTGCCGGCTCCATCTTCGTGCCGGTGGCCCGTTCCATCCGGTCGACCACGCGCCGCACTGCGAACCAGCCGTGGCACACCTTCGTCGGCCGGCCGCGCGCGTCCAGGTGGCAGTGGCACATGAAAGGCACGTCCTCGGCCACAGCCTTGGCGACGTCGAGTTGCGTCTGGATACAGCCGTTCGGCACGGTGCCGGCGCGGAAGGCGCAGCTCTTGCAGCGCTCGTCTTCCTCGCCTTCCCGGGACAGCGTGGCGCACTCGGCATCAGCAATTCGGGCGAAGTTCCGGCCCAGGGCTTGGCCTTCCGGGCTTACGCGGTGGTGATCTTGGATTTCTTTCATGCCGCCTCCGGCTGCGCCACGCGCTCAAAATAAAAGGTGATGAGCTTGGGTGTTTCTTGCAGCAATCCAAAGCGCCGTGCATGCCGGTAGGTGGGCTGACTGCGCGCCAGGACGTCGAGCGATCGCGAAAGTTTCCCGCGCCAATCCTCCAGCGACATCATGTGCTTGTCGATGTTGCAGGGCGGGCAGGCAGGCATCAGGTTGGCAATCGTGTCGTTCTCGGGGCGATAAAGTTCACCGGTTGGAACCAGGCCTTTGCCGCGCACGTGTTGCAACTTACGTTCAACCGGCAGGACGTGGTCGGCGTGCCAGCGTTCGCCCAGCGGCTCGCCGCAATAGGCGCATCGGCCGCCAAACATTGCGTGCAGTGTCGAGCGCTGCGCTTTCGTCAGCTTCATGGCGTCACCCGTTTGAATTCGATCACCCACACCCATGGATTGGCCGCCCAACTGCCGGCGCCGTTGATGGATTCCCACAACTCCCGGTGCGCCCTGATCGCAGGCGGAAGGAATTCGCCAGCACAGTAGCCACCCATATGGCGATCTTCGATGGTCACACCCTCAGCGCGCGCATCCGCTTCCCTGATGGCCTGTAGCCGCTCAACGCGCACGCCGGTAATTTGCAGCGTGATGCGGCTGGCCGCGCGCGGCATATGGATGGACGGATGCCACGCGGAGCGTGGTTCGCCGCCACCATCATCGTCCCCAGCCCATTCGTGGGCACCATCGGCCGCGTAGATCACGTGGCCGGAGTAGTAGCCTTGACCGAACGGAATTTCGTGGATCGCCGTCGCAGGTCGGTCCGGAATCCAGTCGATCAGGTTGCCGTCGTCGTCCCAGTCATTGCTGACCACGCTCCATGTCTCGCGGCTCCAAAGGCGGTCGCCGGGCTGGCCGTAGGGGCAGTAAATTTCTTCGCTGATGCATGCGCCGCCACCAACTGCTTCGGCGCTGAAGCGTGCGGGGGCCGGGCCACAGTCGCGCGGGATGCGGAACCCATCGAATTCCACGCCGGCCGCGCCGCCTTCAAAGTAGTTGCCGGCAAGCTGCTGCAACTTCACCACGCGCCGCGTCTGCGTCTTCGTTCCGTCGAGAATGGCGCGCACCATGGCGCCGTTGAACAAAATCGGGCGCTCTTTCATGCGACCTCCGGGTATTCGTCATGCAGCACGCCGTCGAGCAGGCGGCCAGCGGCCCTCTTGCCGACGCGGCACACGATTGCCCAACCCGGCGTGCGATTCAGCGCAAAGGCCTCCAGCGGGCGATACTCAATGCGGCCATCGACATGAATGGCCACGGAATCCACGCTTTCACCGTGACTGTCTGGGGCGTGGTCTGCGCTGGCTTGCCATTCGCCGTTCTGCTTATGAAGGAACGCGACACCGGCCGCCGCGCAATGGTCACGCAACCTGCGTGGCCACGCGGGATGCATTGGGCGCGAGCCGACGCCGGATTCGCCACCGGACACCACCCACTTGATGCGCGGCAGGTCTGGCGTCGAATTGCCGTCGTCATCCTCGCAGCAGGCCGTGCCGGTCAGTGGATAGATTTCGCGATGGCCGTCGATGTCGATCGTGCGCAGGTCGACGGGGCCCAGCAGGGGTTCGGCGCTGATCCAGTGCACCGCCGCCGGCGTGTCGAGCAAGACAGGCACCCGGGCGTCCGCCGCTGCCTGATCCTCGACGCTGACGCCCAGCCAGACGTTCGGCAACGGCCAGACGTCCCGGCGCCCGAAGTGCAGCGTCGACGCTGGGACTTGCCCGAAATGGTGTTTCAGCGCCTGCAGCGTGAACCCCGGAATCGTGCTGACGCCGTCGGCGCCGGTGCAACTCGGAATCAGGCGCGCCCACGAGAAGTTCTTGCAATACTGGCGCATGCGCTCCGGGCGCTTCGTCAGCACCTGGAACACGTGGCGCGGCGCCAGCGCCATGACGGCGAACACCTGGTCAATGAAGCTGTCCGGCACGGCATCGTGGAACAGATCGCTCATGCTGTTGACGAAGATCTTGCGCGGCCGGCGCCACGCAAGTGGCCGCCCCAGCATGTCGGGCACCAGGGTGATCTTGCCGTTCCACTTGGCGCCCTGCGTGGTTTTCATCGTCAAGCCCTCGTACGGCAGGCCTGGGCCACTGAAGCGTGCCGCGACGCCCATGGCGTAGCAGTGCGTGCATCCGGCGGAAACCATGCTGCAACCCCTGACGGGATTCCATGTCGCGTCTGTCCAGGAAATGTTGGTCTTGTCGCTCATGCGACCTCCCTATCATCGATCGGAATTACCTTATTTGGAGCAACACGCCATCCTGCGACCTCTGTCGCGGTGAACCGGCCGGCCTTGCTCCGATCGTTCGTGTATCCGCAAAAATTCGCGCAGTGGAACAGCCTGTGTTCGTCATGCCAGACGTTGAATAGGGCCGGGTTGCCCGGGAATAGGACGTTCCGCAGTACAGCGGCCCGTTCGAAGTTCATCTGGGCGATTGCTTTTTGCAATTCCCCTTCCAGGCGCTTGCGGCGTTGGTGCGAGTTGCGCTTTACCCGCGGGTCACCCGGGCACTCGATCCAGATTTGCTTATGCCACACCCGCACCAGGTCGTAGCGCCCGGTCACCACCTGCCATTGGCCGTTGAGGTCATAAAACGCCACGCCGGTGATGATGCGGCCGCACCGATCTTGCGCGTAGACGCGCGTGCCGTTCTCCAGTTGATAGCCGTCTGCGGACTTATCTTCTCCAACGTTGCCAATGCGTGCCCGATCTAACGCTGCAACGTAATGCCCCGTTGTGCGGCGGCGGTGTGCCGCATATTCCAGTGCGGTGACACCGTCAAACCCCAGCTTTGGCCTTGGCTGCTCAAAGCGGTACCCAGTAAAGATGTTGCAAAGGCAATCTCGAATTCGGCGGCGCGTGCGTTCCATTTCCAGCCGCATCACGTACGGCATGTGCTTTTCTTTGTCGTCCTGGTAGCGTCCGTCGTTATCTGGGCGATCTGGCGCGTTCACGTT
Organism: Pseudoduganella rivuli; assembly: GCF_009674485.1. GTDB lineage: Bacteria > Pseudomonadota > Gammaproteobacteria > Burkholderiales > Burkholderiaceae_D > Rugamonas > Rugamonas rivuli_B. The sequence continues at coordinate 52,936 of NZ_WKJJ01000007.1, forward strand.
CTGGAACATTTTCAGTTCGACGCAGCGACCACTGATCTCGAGGTCAGCTTGAAGGTCGCCTTTACGGCAATAGCGCCGGTTGCGCGCGAAGCTCATGCCGTACTGCTTGATCATTTCCGGCGGGATGACGCAAGTCCAGCCCAAGCGATTCAGCGTTTGGACGATGCGTAAGAAAACGTCACGTTTGAACTGGCGCTCCCATTCGTTGGCGCCTTTCCAGCCGCCGGCGTTCCGCGCAGCAGCGATGCCTTCTTCCCATATAGACAGGCTGGCATCGTGGAAGCAGATACGGCCTTCTCGATCGATGCGTCCGATAGTTTGGCTCATGCCACATCCCCAACAGGTTCAGTTTCCACGCTGACATCGCCGTCGAACTCGATGCGCTCGGTCGACACCAGCTTGATGCCTTCGGATCCGTCGAGCAGCGGCCAGCCTTCCACGCCGCGCACGGTGAAGTCATGCAGCGCGTTCAGGGAGGTCAGGTCCTCATACAGCGCGCGCCGGCACAGCATCTCCAATACGGCCAGCACCACGTCGCCGTCCGCTTCTTTAATGCGTTCATCGGCGCCGCTCCAGAAGCCGTTGATTTCCGTGCACAGCGCCACGGTTTCGGCGCTGGCGGGCTCACGCACGTCGACCACCACGTCGCTGCAGGTGTCGTCGTAAGTCAGGGTGTAGCGGGTCCAGTTGCTCATGGTTTGCTCCTTTGCGTAGTGGTGGGGCCGGAATGGCTCAGCATTGCCCTATACGACGCCAACGCCTGGGATCGGTCGCGGCCTTGGGTTTCGTGCTGGCGAAGGCACTGGTGGTATCGTCGGCGCCCGTAGGCGCCAACAGAAATGTGGTTCGGCCACACGATATAGCCCAGGAACGGCACGCCGGCCGCCACCGGCGCCAGACGGATCTTGCGCGGATTGATCGCGAGCCCGTCCTCGGCCAGTCTGGCCACGACCGCGGCGCTGATGTCCAGCAGTTCGGCGCGCGTGCCAGCCAGGATCACCATATCGTCCACATAGCGGACGTACGCTTTCACGCGCAGTTCCTGCTTCACCCAGTGGTCGAACTCGTTCAGGAAGATGTTGGCGAACAGTTGGCTGCTCAAATTACCGATGGGCATACCCTTGTTATAGGTGCGGCGGTATGCGCTATCCGCCGCGAACAGGTGGTCGTGCTGGCTATCGGTGCGGTATGAATCCACCAGGCTGACCAGTAGCGCGCGGATGTCTTGATCGCCGATGTGGCGCAGTATGCGCGCCTTCAACAGCGAGTGGTTGACCGAATAGAAATACTTCGAAATGTCGATCTGCAACGCCCAGGCATTCTTGGGGGAGCGTGCAAGATCAGCCACCCGGCGTACGGCGGCGTGCGTGCCGCGCCCGGGCAAGTTGCCGAATGTGTCTGCGATGAAGCGTGGCAGCCAGATTGGCAGCATATAGTCGTACAGCATCCAGTGGACGATGCGGTCCTTCATCGGCGCGTCGACCACTTGGCGGAATTTCTTTTCGCGCACGACAAATTCCTTGTATGGACCAAAGGTGTAAGCGCGATCCCGAAGCCGCTGCTGCACCACCATCAGGTAGTGCAGAGGATCGTCGCCGAAACGCTGCACGCGCAGGCTGCGCGACTTGTTCTTGCGCGCCTGGCGCCAGTAGCCGAGCAGCGCGGTCAGGCTAGTGCGCTGCCAGAAGTCGGAACCGGCATTGCGACCGTGCTCCGCTGCGGCACCCGTAGGCCCCGCAGCGGTTCCCGGATTGGCCAATGGCCGTGCTTTCGGGTTTGCCCCAGGAAGATCTCGACCAAGAATGTGCGTTACGCGGGCGTGCCCGTGATCGACGCGTGATATTTTTGGGTCAGCGGAAGCCGACATTGTCGTTGCGGTTGTCGGGCGAGTCGTTGTTGAGGTTGAACACGCCGGCATTGTCGCCGTCGTTCCAGTAGCCGCCGCGCACGAGCGCATTGCCGGACACTTCAGAGATTTCCCTTCGTTGATCATGGCTGCACCGCGTTCGTGCGGATAAGACCGCCCACCAGCCGGCCAAGTTCAACGGCTAAGCCAGCTCGGTGCTCGAATTCGGCCTTGAGTTTGCTTAGCCGTTGGCCCTGCACCAGGTAATGCTTCACCAAGTCGACATCCGCCGAAATACCCTTTAAGAGCTGCGTCTTGTTATCCTCGAGGCCATAGGCGAAGACGCCACGCATGATGCGCGCCATGCACGCGCGAAGATTCTCCCCATGTGTCGCACGCAGGTCGCGCGGCATGCGGATGATGTCCTGCAGCAGCTGCAAGTCGAGGTCTTGCGCCTGCGATTTCAGTTTGAACACCGACGTGTCCGGGTTTGCCAGCAGAGCTTTGGCGCTGGCCTTGTTCAGCGCGCCACGTTGCTGTAAGTCGTGAATGACCTCTGCCACAACCGCATCCGAAACGGCTGTCAACACGGCGCTGTCCAATTCCGGGTGCTGCGAAACGTAGACGACGCGTCCCTCGGCCTGGCTGCCCAGGGAAACGACATAGGGGATGCCAAATTCCTGCACTAATTGCCACAGGCGGCGGTTGAAATTCCCGATCGGGAAGCCCACACGGATGTGTGGTTCGCTGGTCGTTCCCACCAGCTTCAGCTTGTATTGTTTGAGCGTGTACAGCGTGTAGGCGGTGCGGTCATAACCCTGCAGGAATTTTCCGGACTGAATCAGGATCAGGTGACCCGGGTATTTCTGCTCCAGGGTGCGGGCAATCGTCGCGCCGGGGTCATCGTGGCCCAGGCCGACATCAATGCCTTTGTATGCGCGGAGGGAAAACTTCGTGCTTTCTTCGGCAGTTGGCGCAGTGTGTTGTAGTTCGTACATTTCGTATTGTTTCAAAATGGTTGAGGGGCAGGTTGGTCACCGCTCACGCAGTGACCGGAAACCAGTGACCAGAATCCCGGGCTACTTGGTGCAGCGGAAGCCGACAAGGCCGTAGCGGTAGCCGGGCGAGCCGACGCTGAGGTAGAACACGCCGGCAACGTCGCCGTCGTTCCAGAAGCCGCCGCGCACGAGCGCAAAGCCGGACCAATTTGAGCCAGCGCGAGGGCGCCATCCCATGCCTTTTTGCATCGAGGGATAAGGAGCCGTGGTGATGGACGCGGAATTCTCCGCAAAGGCATGCGCGACCACGCCTTGCAGGTTTCCTTGCACGTCGTCGAAGATCCAGGTATAGGCGTTACCGGCGAAGTCGTAGATACGCTCGCCGTTTGACAACTGGTGCCAGCGCCGCTCCTGCTCCTGGCGGGAAACATATTCACCGGGTTGCGGCGTGCGAACCGTGCCCATGTGCAGCCCCTGGAAGACGTTGCCTTCGCCGACCTTGCCGCCGGTCCAGTTGATGTCCTGCTGCACGATGTCATACGCGATGGCCAGGTATTCCAGCTCGGTGATCAACTTGCCGCCGATGGCCGCGCATGCGCGCTGCGACTCGCTGAAATTGATCCGCGTCCACGGTTTGATGTGGGGAGCGATGGAAACTTCTCCATCTGGGTCTTCGCCGCACAGATACTGGCCAACCTGAAATTCCGGCATGGCAACGCCATTTGGCAGCGTGATGGCCGGCACATTGATGAAAAGGATATTGGGCATGGTGATCCTCAAATTGGGCGTTTCGAAGTGTTTGGGTGGAGGCCACCGCTTACGCGGCGACCCGGGACCAGGGGCCAGAGCCCCGGGCTACGTGGTGCAGCGGAAGCCGACATCGACGCTGCGGTAGTCGGGCGAGCCGAGGCCGAGGCGGAACACGCCGGCATAGTCGCCGACGTCCCAGCAGCCGCCGCGCACGAGCGCATCGCCGGACCAGTCGGCGCCGGCTTCCGGGCGCCAACCCATACCTTTCTTCAGGCGCGGGTGGGGCGCGGTGGTGAGCGACGGCGAGTCGGCAGAAAATTCGCTGGTAACGATGCCTGCATCATCGCCTTGTACATTGTCGAAAATCCACGTGAAGGCATTGCCGGCGCAATCGAAAATATGCTGCCCGTTGGACAGCTGATGCCAGCGGCGCTCGTTAGAGTTGGGCGAGACGACATTGCCGGCCTGGGCGCTGCTGAAGGTGCCCAGATGCAGCCCTTGATAGATCGCGCCTTCACCGATAGTGCCGCCGGTCCAGTTGACGTCCTGTCGGGCGATGTCGTAAGCAATGGCGAGCGCCTGCAATTCAGTGATCAGTTGACCGCCGATTGCCTTGCATGCTTCGCGCGCTTCGTTGTGATCGACGTGTACCCACGGCGCCGCGGTGGCGTTAATTTGCGCGACATCCATCGGACCACGAGAGCACAGGTACTTGCCGACCTTGAACGAGGGGACTACCGTGCCATTTGGCAGCGTGACGTCTGGCACCGTGATGAATTCGTTGTCGGCGACAAGTTTAGCAAGCGCTTTGGCGCGCAAGTCGGCGGCAAGTTGTGGGAATTCATCCTTGCAGGAATCGGCATATGCGGCGATAGCGGGCAGGGCATGTTTGTCGTGGTCCAGGTCCAGCACGAAATATCGGCAGTGCTCGTGCTTTTCGCCTTGCGCGTCGCGGCCATCGGTGCGGCGAACTGCGAATTTTTCGTACAGACCTTGTTCCTGGTTGTTCATATGGGACTCCGTTTTCTGTTGGGGTTGTTGCCTGTTGCTCATGGACCGGCCGAGGCCGGATTAATCTTCAATTTTTGGCGCCAGCTTCAAATCTTCCGGTTTCAGTGGCGCCGGGTTCCCTTTCAGGTAAATCTCAGCGCCGGTATCTGCGTCGATTCGGACCACGTGGATATAGCACTGGAGGTCTCGATAAATCACTGGCCTGGCCGTTTGTGCGGCCCGCGCCAGCATCAGTACATGCCTGTCGATCGCATCGCGCAGCTGCTCGCCAGGCGATAGTTCATTGGCGGCAAACATGGCTACGACCAGTTCATGAGCAGCGCCACCAGCATGGCGCCGTAGATGGCTGCTTCGTGCCGGACGGCAGCGCATACCAAGAGATGGAAAAGGCGCCGTTTCATACGACCTCCGCGTATCCCTCGATGCGGATATCCGGCCCGGCGCCGTCCTGGTAATAGCTGTTGGCCACCGAATCGATCACCATGTCCGTTTCAGGCCCCGGTTTGCGGCGCGTCGAAATGTTCCGCCTGGCCAGCTCATAGGCGCGCTCCCGCGTCATCGACGTCCATACGCGCTGGCCCCTGTGCGGCTTGTGGTCGGGCGCAAAGCGGTCCATCATGAAGTTCACGTGGTACAGGTGTGGCTGGCCGCAGGAGGGGCAGGCCGTGCAGAACGGCGTCACTCCGTCGCGGCTGTTCCAGATGACTTCGAAGTGGCGGCACACCTTGCAGGCGTATTGCATCAGGCAGAACGCTTCGGCGTGCATGTGGCCCCGCGCGGTGCGGCGTTCTGTGGTCAATGGCTCGCTCATGCCGATGCCTCCCCGCCCAGCGCCGCGACCACGTCGTCCAGCAGCTTCGCCAGTTCGCCGGTCATCAGCATGAAGTCGCCATCGAAGCGTTCGGCATCGTTGCGCGTGGTCTTGTCGGTTTCCTGCAGCACGTCCAGCGGCTTCAGGGATTTGATGGCCAGCGTCTCGTCCAGCACGAAACTGATCTTGCTGTTCCACGTCAGTGCCAGGCGCGCGCACTGTTTGCCGGCGGCGATGTGGCGGCGCAGGTCATTCGGCTCCAGCTCGTGCCGGACGTACTTCACCTGGGCCTTGCTCTCACCCGTGGCGCGCAGCGTTGCATCCCGGTCCACGGTGAAGCCTGCCGGCGCGGCGTCGGCCTGCAGCCATTCGGTCATCACGCCCACCGGCGAACGGTTCACGCGCAGGCTTTCCAGTGGCATACGGTCGACCGCCTTCAGCAGCAGCTTGACGACGTTGTCGGCCTTGGCCGGGCTGGCGGTATCGACCGCCAACCAGCCGTTCACGGGATCGATCCAGACGCGGGTGGTCGACTGAACCGGGAAGGCGCGCGGCAACAATTCGTCGGCGACGCGTTCCTTCAGTTCCTTCATCGCCTTTTTGCCGGGCGCGAAACCCTGTGCTTCCTCCATATCGGCCGCTCGAGCCTTGGCCACCTGGTTGATGACGGTGGCTGGCAGCAGCTTCTTCTCCGTTTGCAACTGGATCAGCCACTGCTGATTGACGGCGTGCACCAGTTCGCATTGCGGTCGCGGCGCCGCCCAGCCCTCGCGCAGCAGTTCGGCGCTGGTTGGCTGCGTGAATTTGGCCGGCGCCAGCGCGGCGCGCAGCTGGTCGACGGTGAAAGCCCAGGCTTTTGGCAGCCGGTAGAGTTGAAGGTTTTTGAACCAGGTCATGACATTTCCTTGGTGGTAGCGGCAGGTTGCAGGCGATGCAAGCGGCTTTGGGCGGTGGCGCGGTCGAACAGGGCCATGCGCTCCAGGGTGGCCGCTCGCTCATGCTTGGCCCGGTAACGCCGGTAGCGGCGGTTGTGGAAGGCGATTTCGCCGCGCAGGCTATGGCGGACCAGAGCGTTCCAGGCGCGCCGGCAGGCGCGCGCAAAGATATGGGCCAGCGCCGTGACAGTGCTGTGCGGCCTGGAATTGGCGGCGATGGTGAAGGCGTGTTTCATGATGTACTCCTTACGCGGACGTGGGGAGTCACCGCTTGCGCGGCGACCTGAGACCAGGGATCAGTGGCCCGGGCTACTTGGTGCAGCGGAAGCCGACATCGCCGCTGCGGATGTCGGGCGAGCCGCTGAGGAGGCTGAACACGCCGGCATAGTCGCCGTCGTTCCAGTAGCCGCCGCGCACGAGCGCACGGCCGGACCAGTTCGCATCCGCGTCTGGCCGCCAGCCCATGCCACACTGGCGTGATCCATAAGGTGGCGTGACCAGGGACAGCGACCGCTCGTCGAACCGGCGGGCGACAATGCCGTCGGCGTCGCCCTGCACGTCATCGAACACCCAGGTGTGGATGTTGCCGGCGAGCCCGTAGACACGCTCACCAGTGGACAGCACATGCCAGCTGCGTTCATCCGCTTCGGGCGAGACAAAATCAGCTGCCTGGGCGCTGCTTACCTTTCCCAGATGCAGACCCTGATACACCTGGCCTGCACCCACGGCGCCACCGGTCCAGTTCCCTGGCTGATTGACCACATTCAGGCGGATCGCCAGTTCCTGCGTTTCGCGGGCCAGCTGGTAGCCCGCGTCGGCGCATGCGGCCACTGCTTCGCGATAGCTGACGTTGACCCACGGTTTGGCGGATGGCGACAGCTGCAGCTTGCCGTCGTCTCCTTTGCTGGCCGGATAACGGGCGTAGAGAAAAGCTGGCACCAGCGTGCCATTGGGCAGCAGCGTTTCCGGCACCAGTACGAAGTGCTCATTGCCGCCTTCCGTCAGCCCCAGGGCGAACATCAGCGTCGGCGAGCCGTCGACCAGGCGCTTGTCGCTGTCGCGCACGATCAAGTGCAGGCTGGAGGCCGGGTGGTGGAACTTCGTCAGGCCTTCCCAAGTGCCGGCCACCTGAAGGCCGGTGACGGTATGGCCGTTCAGGCGCGCGGAAAAGGTGCGCTCTTCGATCAGTTCCAGGGCTGCGGAGTGGGTCATGGCGGGCTTCATGGATCAACGTACTCCGGCTGCGGTATGCAGCATGGCCCAGCCCAATTGGCGGCGGACTTCAACGGGTGCTGGCGGGGCGAGGCGGGAGTGCTGGCGCAACTGCATCCAGTTGCGGACTTGTTGCTTCGTGGGGTGGGTGGTGGGCATCGCGGTCTCCATCGTTGAGGTTGCTGCGTCGATGGAATTAGTTTAAGTGCGCTTAAAATTTAAATCAAGCAAAATTTTAAGCTTGCTTAAGCATGGTGGCGCGATCGCTTGTTTGGATGATTTGATTGACGAAAAATAGCCCCGGCTAGCGGGGCACAATGAGGCAGGATGGAAGAAGTGACTAACTGAGCCTTGGCATGCCTACGTCAGGCATGATCAGAACAGGCAAGTTCGCTGATGTTGTCACAGCAGTACTAAGTCGGAAACTCGGCAACTTGTAGAGTTTGCCTGGTTGTGCACGAAGCCCATGTTGAACTCTTTAATGTTCACGGACTTCCCGGCCTTAACTATCTCATAAACGACTTTTGTATTTCTATCGATGCGAGTGCCGCTATTTGATGAATGTACGCATTCAATTTCGATGTCTTTGACATCGTGAACACCATCGTTTCTGATTTTGGTGCTGAGTAACATGACGTTGTCGAAACCGCCTTTATGCCACGCTAATTTATCAAGGTTAATTGCACGAATGGCTTCTTCCTTAGGGTCAAGCTTCGGTGGCGAAGAGGTGGGCGCGCTGCCTTTGGCGGCCGTACCACCGCTAATACCACCAATGATATTTCCCAAGATCCCAATTCCAAATAGCACCGCCAAAACCTTTACGGTAAGCGAGGTTTTCTTTACAGGTTTTGAAATGCCGCACTTCGGGCAGGTCTTCGCTTCGTCGCTGACTTCGGTTTTGCATTCTCGGCATTTGGCTATAGCCATGGACGCTCTCCATCGAGGCTGTTTAATTTACCCATCATATGCCAAATTTCTACATGGAAATCTATCAAATTATCACCATGTTTAAAATTGATCACCTTCCCGCCGAACGACCCGACCAATAATAATGCAGTCCTTGCCGTGGCAGGCCCGGCGGAAGTAGCGCCGCTGGTCCGGGTTGTCGGACATCATCCACCATTGACCCGCATCCCGGGCCATCCGCTTTACCACCGGTTCGCCTTCGTAGTTGATGGCGTAGACAGCGTTGTCTACAAGCTTCTTGTCAGACTTGTTGATGATGACCGTATCGCCTTCGCAGATCGTTGGCGCCATGCTATCGCCAGTTACCGGCATCGCAATGAGTTGTTCCGGGTCGTAGCCTTTCCTTTGCACCCAATTCAACGATATCCCGAGCGTACCGCCGTCGCGCCGGTCCGGCTCAAGGCTGACACCATTTACGCCTGCTTGCAATTTGAGTGAGCCCAGCGGAATCCGCACGATGCCTGGCGAGTCTTCGTCAACGACCACAACGCGCATCGCGCCTGGGATGTGCAGGCCAGGTTCGATGGCCATCTCGCTGGTGCCGTGCAAGAGCCATTCAGGGGAAATTTCCAGGACGGAACAAACCCTTACTAGGTTCGAGCCTTCAATCTTCTTGGTTTCCCCGTTTTCCCACTGGGTTACCGTCGGTGCAGATACGCCAATGAGCTTCGCAAAGTCCGATTTTTTTATGTTTTTAGCAAGACGAGCTTGCGTAAGTCTGTTATGCCAGTTCATTAAGCTACCTTAAATTAAACCGGGTTAAGCGTGCGGAAATTTTGCTTGCGCTTAAATTTAAGCGAGCTTAAAATCAGGCCATGGATAAAGATCGCACGCCCGATGAAATCATTGACGCCCTGGGCGGGACGTCTGAAGTAGCTCGTCTTTGCCAAGTAAGCAATGCTGCCGTTTCGCAGTGGAGGGAAAACGGCATCCCGAATAGCCGGATTATGTTTTTACGCTTGGCGCGTCCTGACGTCTTTGCAACATTGGAGGGGAGGGCAGCACCGACTCGCCGCGCCACCGACCCCACGCCCGCCCCAGGTCATTGCGGCCGCCAGCCAGCATCCCCACACAACATCCTCGACACCGTGCCTAGTAACGCGGTGGTGTCAGCCATCCCGCCCGCGAAAGAGTGATATGGGCGACCAGACCATGCCATGGAGTCCTTTATGAATTTAAAAAGTTTGCGTGATGCCGATGGCGACTTCGCAAGCATCGGAGCTTCTTTGAATGCAATCGGCAATTTCGCCCGTGCCGAGGGCCTTACGCCCCAGCAGATCGTCGACATGTTTGATATCGGCATTTTTGCGCTCACGAAGGTTGGCGGCTATTCCCAGGAGGATGCTATTCGCACCGGTGACGACAGCGCCTCCTTGGCCGCCAAGCGCAGCCTTGTGGATGTGAACGTTAGCGTGTTTCGGCCGCTGGTAGGTTCTTCAACAACGCGGATTGAAGCAGTTCGATTTCACGCCCCACCGCAGCGTGCTGAGCCCCCGCTACTGTCGCTAACGCTGCCGATGGCACTACAGCCGGCAGAGCAACGAATTCTTCGTGACCTTCTGACGAATGCCCTGGAACGGTCTCTATCTTCAAACGATCCGGTGCCAGCTGAGAAGGTCAGCACTAGCGGCGAGGGCTGGCCAAGCCACTGCGTGGTTGTCACCGGTGAATCCTGCCCGCGCCAGATCTTCAGCATAAAAAATGCCACGGCGCTGAGCACGCTGCACTTTCTGCGCAAACTTATCGACACCATCGATCTGGAAAAGCTTGCGAACAAGCAAGGTGAGACATTTGCCCACGACTTTGCCGGAATTATGGGGGCGGTTCCGTTTGGGGCCGTTATGTCATATCCCAAAAAATCTGAATGAACTGCACCACGTCGACTTCCAGAGGACTTGGGTGGGTTCGCAAATATTCCTCGCACCACCCGTCGTTCAGTTGCCCATTCCAAATTTGAAAGTTTTCCAGCGGGAAGTGTTCGTTGAAGAGCGTGAATACGATGCGCTCCCCTTGCTCCAAGGTTCGTCCCCCGTCTTGGCTGACAAGTAAATGTGCGCATAACGTTGATTTTTTCATGAGGGTTCCTTTGCGCTGTTGTTGAAGTTGTGGAACGGAAATAGTAGCGCAATTGGCAACCCTCACCTTATTTGTTGTTTTGTTGATGTTTCAAGAATAGTCATTCCGAAGAGAAATAGCATGCGCAACGAATCGCACAAGAGCCTGATTGGCATGGTCCGCGACCACGTGATCGCCTGGCGCAAGGCCGAGGGCTGGAGCCGCGAAACCGTGGTACAGGCCATCGTGGAGGCGCATCAGCGCATCGATGGCCCGACCGCCAGCGGCATTGTGTTCGACCCCACCACGCGCGATGCGTTCGAACGTCAGAAGGTCAACGCGGACCGGGTGTTCCGCTGGCTGGACGACGAATCGAAGGACAGCAATCTGCTCCCGGCCAACTTCCTGCCGTCGATTCTGGCGGCCATGCCACTGGACGTGCGTTTGCATTGCCTCAGTGATTTCCTGCGCCCGCTGGGCGTGACCGTTTCCAGCGTCGACATGGCTGTCGATTCGTCTTTCGAAGCGTCGGTGCACCTGCGCTCATTGATCAAGGAAACGTCGGAGGCGCAGCTGGCCCTGGTGGAAGTCGGTCCGGACGCCGGTGTGGCGCAGCTGGAGCGCGCCAGCCGGGAAATCAAGGATGTGCAGGAAGTAGCCGGCCGTGCGGCGCGCGCCCTGGAAGCGGCCATGTCGGGCATCCGCGCCGGCGTGGCGAAAGTAACCAGCCTGCGGGGCAGCGACAAGTAAAGAGAGGAGCAGACGTATGAGCCAGCAGCAGACCAAGGAACCGCAGCAACAGCCCGACGACACGCCGGCGTTTGACCCGGGCCACGTGACGACCCGGCAGCACTATGAGCGACTGGCGCGCCAGGCAGCGGCCGAACGCCAGAAATAGGAAAGGCCCGCGTGCAGGCGGGCCTTGGGTACCACAACTTCCACAACTAGAGGTTCAAATGATAGCACAGCATGAAATCAGGCCCCGCGCGCGCCGCGGGATGAACACGGCGCAAGAACGTTCGGCGTCGATCCGGCAGAACATCGTCGATTACCTGGGCCGGAATGGCGCCGCCACGGTGCAGACGCTGGCGGCGCAATTCAGCGCCACCGCTGACCAGGTACGCGGCTACCTGACCACACTGAACACGCATGGCAAGGTGCGGCGGATCGGCCTGATGCCGGCGGAAGCCGGGCGGCCTTCGGCCATGTTGTGGGAGTTAGGCGCGGATGACGAGTTGCCGGACGAAGGTGCGAAGTGCGTGCGCTGGGGGCGGGCTGTGCAGACTGGGGATGTGGCGCGGGATCCATTGGTGGTGGCGTTGTTTGGGCCGGCGTCCGCCGTGCATGAGGTGCGGGTGTGAAGCGCGACCTGATTACCGAAACCCGTGAAATTCTTCACTTCCATTTTTGCTGCGGGCTGGGCGGCGGCAAGATGGGGTTCAATGACGCTTTGCCGCAAGTCGGCAGCCTGGCTGGCGTGTTCCGATGCATAGGCGGCATCGATATCGATCCAGCCGCAATCCGTGACTTCGACAACGCTGGGCCAGGTCGCCCTGGTACGGTCATGGACCTGTTCACGCGTGAGCAATATACGGCTTTCCACGGCAAGGAACCGCCGGCCGGCTGGCGCGAGGCCACGGCCGTCGACATCCGGCGCGCCGCCGGCAACGAATCACCGAACGTCGTTTTCATTTCCAGCCCGTGCAAGGGCGCGTCCGGCCTGCTCAGCGAATCGCTCAGCAAGACCATCAAATACCAGGCGCTGAATGAACTGACGCTGCGCTGCGTCTGGTTGATGTGCGAGGCGTGGGCCGACAACCCGGTCGAACTGATCGTGTTCGAAAACGTTCCAAGGCTTTCGACCCGCGGGCGCCACCTTCTGGATCAGATCAACCAATTGCTGCAGCGCTTTGGTTACGCCGTCGCGGAAACGTCGCACGACTGTGGCGAGATCGGCGAACTGGCGCAAAGCCGAAAGCGCTTTTTACTGGTGGCTCGCCACATGGAGAAGGTGCCGCCTTTCCTGTACGAGCCGGAAAAGAAGCGACTGCGCGCCGTCGGTGATATTTTGGGCCGCATGCCGTTTCCGGGCGATTCGAGCGGAGGCCCGATGCACCGCATTCCGCGCTTGCAGTGGAAAACGTGGGTGCGCCTCGCGTTTGTTGAAGCGGGTAGCGATTGGCGCAGCTTGAACAAGCTGGCGGTGGAGAACGGGCATTTGAGCGATTACCTGATCGTTCCGGAAATGCATAACGGCATGCTGGGCGTCAACGAATGGCAGGCGCCGACCGGCGTCATCGCCAGTCGCGCTGGCCCGAACAACGGGAAATTTTCTGTCGCCGATCCGCGCTATGTGAACGACGGGGATTACGGCCAGCTGGGCGTGCGCAACTGGGAAGAGCCGACCGGGACGATCACCGGCCAGCGTTCGCCTATCCAGGGCGGGTTCTCGGTTGCAGACCCGCGCGCCGGCGGCGCTGACACCCACAAGAACGTCTATCGTGTCGTGCGGTGGCCGGATCACGCCGGAACGGTGACGTCGGGGCATGGCCCGAGTAGCGGCGGTGGCTGCGTGGCGGACCCGCGCCCGCCGGCCGGCCCGATTTTCAGCAAGTACGCGGTAACGCCATGGGATCACCGTACCGGTACGGTGATCGGTGGCGACGACCAAGGTGCATACGCCGTGGCCGACCCGCGTTCAAGTACCGGTTTCGAAGGTGCCGGCAAATACCTGGTTACGCCATTCGACGCCCCGGCCGGGACGGTCATCGCCGGCAGCACCACGGGGCAGGGTGCTTTTGCGGTTGCCGACCCGCGCAGCGCCATCAACAAGCGGCGCGCGGGTGACGCCTACCTGACCGGTGGCCACTATGGCGTCACGCCATGGAATGCCGCCAGCGGCGCGGTCAGCGCCTCGGCAAGCTACGACAACGGGAGCTGGTCCGTGGCCGACCCGCGCATTGACGCAGCGCCTGCGCTGCCTGCGCTGAACGAAAAAACCATCGCGGTCATCCGCGCGCTCGATGGTACGTGGCATCGCCCGTTCACCACGCTGGAGCTGGCCGCGCTGCAATCGCTGATCGATCCGGATGAGCACTGGTCCGACGATCCGCAAACGCAGTTGGAAATTCACCAGGCGAAGTTGGGCAATGCCATGGCGGGGCTGAAGCTGGATGGCGCCAGCGACAGCGCCTGGCGCGAACGCATCGGCAACGCGGTGCCGCGCAAGGCCGCAAAGGCCATCGCCGAAGTGATGGGCACGACGTTGCTGCTGGCGTGGTCGGGCGAAACATTTGTGCTCAGTGCCATGCCGATTTGGGTGCGGCCGGTGGCGGTTGCCATTTCTGCATCGCAGGGCACCCAAGTCGTGGAGGATGTATGACACACAACCAACTCGATATCTTCGCCGCTGGTGCGCGCCGCTTGCAAATGACCGAATCAATCGATTTGGCCATTCAGTCATTGCAAGCCTATGGCACCTCCCATGAGCACTGGGGTATCGCCTGGTCCGGTGGCAAGGACAGTAGCGCGACCCTAACGCTGATCGTCTGGCTGCTCGACACATGCCGCATTCCGCGCCCGAAGTCGCTGACTGTGTTCTATGCCGAAACGCGCCAGGAACTGCCGCCGTTGGCGCTCGCAGCGCGTCAGATCATGGATGAGCTGGCTGAGCGCGGCATTCGTGTCGAGGTGGTCACCGCGCCGATGGATAAGCGCTTCATGGTCTATATCCTGGGTCGCGGCGTGCCGCCACCGAATAACAACACGCTGCGCTGGTGCACGCGCCAGATCAAGATCGATCCGATGGAACAGGCGCTGCGGGCGCGCCTGGATGAACTCGACGGCCAGATCCTGATGATCACTGGCGTGCGCCAAGGTGAAAGCGCTATTCGCGACCAGCGTATTGAAATGAGCTGCAGCAAGGATGGCGCTGAGTGCGGGCAAGGCTGGTATCAAAAGGTGCTGCCGAACGCCTCCGGCCTGCGCGGCCGCCTGGCTACGCTGGCGCCGCTGCTGCACTTCCGTGTTTGCCATGTGTGGGAGTGGCTGCGCCATTGGGCGCCTTTGGCGGAATTCGGTGACTGGAGCACGGCAGCGATCGCTGATGCCTACGGCGGCGATGAGGCGGAGGAAGTGAATGCGCGCACCGGCTGCATTGGCTGCCCACTCGCCCAAGAAGACAATGCACTTGACACCATCCTGGTGAACCCGCAATGGGCCTACCTCGCTCCGCTGAAGCGCATCAAGCCGCTGTGGCGGGAACTGCGCGAGCCGCAGCACCGCTTGCGCAAGGCCGGTCTGGAGATCCTGAAAAGTGGTAAGGCTGCTGCCAACCCGCAGCGCATGGGGCCGCTCACGTTTGAGGCGCGCTTGATGGGGCTCGAACGTGTGTTGGGCATCCAGGCCGAGATCAACGCCGCCGCGCGTGCCGTCGGCCGACCACTGATCGACCTGATCAACGCGGAAGAAGAGTCGCGCATCCGCGAACTGATCGACCTGCAAACCTGGCCGGATGGCTGGGATGGCGACGAGCCGCTGGCCACCACCGTGATGGACACCGTTTATGCGAACGGCGCCGTGCAACCACGCTTATTTTCGGAGGCCGAGCTGTGATCTACAACCCCGGCCACACCGACTATATCCACCAGCGCAACAAGGAAGCGAAGCCCGGGCCCAGCTTCACTATGCAGAAGTGTACCGGCGCCTGCGGCCTGCGCCGCTCCGTCGGCCAGTTCGCGCCTGGTAGCACGGTTTGCCTGCGCTGCGCGCAAAGGGCGGCGCCATGACGGCCGCGCAACTAGACTGGATCGACCTGCTGGTGGCGGCACCCGTCCCGCAGTTTCTGGCGGCCGTCGTCGATGCGCTGAGCCGCTTTCCGGCGGACGCCACCGGCAAGGCCGGCGCCATTCGGCAGAGTCTGCTTTGGCACCACGCCGCGCTGCTCGGTCAGCGCCATGACGGCGCCGCGATTCCGGCGGATGTGTACTTCAAGGACGGGTTTACTTCGCCAGAAATATCGGGATGGGCTGGCCAGCACCATTCCTGGGCAATATCGGACTCCCACATGGAAATGGCAGGCGGCTTCGGTTGCACGCCGGAAGATGCGCGCGCCAGCGCAATGGTGGGATTGATGCTGAGCATCAATGAGCCGGCGCACGGGAGGCAGCCATGAGTTCGCTAGAAATCGGCGGTCTTCAAAAGAATATTTTCACGAACGCCTTGCTCAATTTTTGCACGAGCGACCAACTCAATTTGATCGCGGTTCGCCTCGAACGCCTCGGTCAATTCCACGTCTTCGCCACCAAAGTGGTCATGCAGCGCTTCGCGCGTAATAAGGCATCGCTGTTTTTTGCCGTCGATTTCAACAGGAAAACTGACAGAGTCGAAATCGTGATCAAAAGCGGACCTCAGGGGGAAAGAGATATCCATAGCTACTCCTCGATCGTGGAATGGAAATACTAGCATGAAAAGCAAACCGTTAAAGCCCAGCACCAAGCCTTTGTGGACCGTGTGGAGACCAAGAAAAATCAATGCGCAATCGAGGGGGCAGTAATGGCCGGTGAATGGATTAAAGTGCGCACGAATCTGTGGAATGATCCACGGATTTCCCAACTGTGCGATTTGACGGAAGTGACCAAGCCGGCCGTGATTGGCGCGCTGTATTGGCTATGGGCGTCCGCTGACGAACATACGCAGGATGGCTACATGCCGGGGCTGAGTGTCAAGGCCATCGACCGGGAAACCGGCATTGCCGGCTTTGGCGCCGCGCTGGTGTCGATCGACTGGATTTTGGACACCCCGGGTGGCATTACGCTTATTCGATTTGAGGAGCATAACGGCGCCTCGGCCAAGTCGCGGGCGCAGACCGCCAGGCGGGTAGCGAACCACAAAAGCGGGGGCAAAGTAACGCTTGATTCCGACGATGGTAACGCACCAAGCGTTACCGAAGCGTTACCAGAGCGTTACCCTGCCGTTAGCACAGCGTTACCTAGAGAAGAGAAGAATAAAGAACTACTAAAACCTCTGTCGTCTGACGACGACGTGCGGAAGTGCCCGGTCGGCACGCTGGTCGACCTGTACCACGAGCTGATGCCGTTGAACCCCCGGGTCAAGGTCGTCGGCGACGACCGAAAGCGGGCCATACGTGCCCGCTGGCGGGAAGCCGCCGGGTTGAGCTGCAAGCCGTTCGGCTACCGGACGAAAGCGGAAGGTCTTGCCGCGTGGAGGCAATTCTTCGAAGTCTGCGCCGAGTCGAATTTCCTGACCGGAAAGGCACCGGCCACGCCGGGTAAGGCCCCCTTCATCGCCGACATCGATTTTCTTTTTTCGCCTGGCGGTTTCGCCAAGACGCTTGAGAACAAGTACCACAGGGACGCCGCATGAACGACTTGACCCATACCCTCGCTGTGCCGCCGCACAGCATCGAAGCCGAGCAGGCGGTGCTGGGCGCCATCCTGCGCTCGAACAATGCGCTGGACCAGGTTGGCGATTTGCAGGCTCGGCATTTTTACCGCGACGACCACCGCACGATTTATGCGGAGGTCGTGCAACTGGTGGCGAAGGGGCAGCCTGCCGACGTCATATCGGTTTGGGCTGCGATAGAGGCTCGTGGTGGCACGAACGTGGAAGGGTTGGGGGCATACCTCAACCAGGTCACGCAAAACGTCCCCAGCGCGTCCCGCGCCGGTTACTACGCGCAGATGGTGGTCGACCGGGCACTGCTGCGGGCAACGATCCAGGTGGCCGACAAGGCGGCCGGCTTGGCGTACAACCCGAAGGGGCTGTCCGCAGACCAGGTTCTGGACCAGGTTACGTCCATGGTAACCAGCCTGGCGGAGCGCCGCGTACGCAACGAACCGCGCATGGTGCGGGACATCCTGGTCGAGTTTGTTGACGGCGTCGCCCGGCGCGCCGAAGGGCAGGATTCGGCGATTTCCACCGGCATCCCGGAATTGGACCAGAAGCTGAACGGCGGAATCCGCGCGCAGCAACTGATCATCGTGGCTGGCCGCCCGTCGATGGGGAAGACCGCGCTGTCTTCGGATATCGGGTTGAACATTGCGGATGACCACAGCGTACTCATGTTCTCGATGGAGATGGCGGGCCAGGAGGTGGCGGGCCGTGCGTTGGCCAATCGTGGGCGCGTGCCGTTGGCCAAGGTCATGGGCAAGATCGAGGAACACGACCGCATGGCATGGGACGGTGTATCGAGCGGCTGCGGCCGCCTGGCCAATGTGCGTTTCGCCATCGACGATACGCCGGCCATCACGCTACTTGAGCTGCGTTTGAAGGCCAAGGCGTGGAAGCGCAAGCACGGTCTCGACGTCATCATCGTGGACTATCTGGGCTTGATGACTGGCGGCGATGGCGAGAAGCGCACCGACCAGATCGGCTCATATTCGCGGGGCCTCAAGGCGCTGGCCAAGGAACTGGGGGTGGCGGTCATTGCGCTGGCCCAGCTGAACCGGAAGTCGGAAGACCGCGGCGACAAGCGCCCGATCCTCTCCGACCTGCGTGACTCCGGTGAAATTGAGCAGGACGCCGACGTCGTCATCCTGGTGCACAGGCCGGAAATGCACTCGCCGAACGCAGAGCACCTGCGCGGCTATACCGAACTGATGATCCGCAAACAGCGCAACGGCGCCCTCGGGGATGTGCCGCTGATGTTTGACGGGCCTACATGCCGGTTTATGCCATGGATCGGGCCTTTGCCGGTTGCTGATGACGCAAAACCGGCGAAACGCCGGTTTGACGGGTAGCCACGTGGGATCAATGCGACCAATTATTCGAAACGAACGCATGGGAGGGTGGTGATGGATAAATCGAAAGTGGGGCAACCGGCCCCGGGAATTCCGGTCGCTGTCGACGCGGGTGGCGCCGATGGTGGCAGGGGAAGGCTGCCTGAGAACGCTTCTGCGGCTGATCGGTGCCAGGCCGCGAATTGGCAACTGGCAGTCCTGATCGGGTGGACGGAACTGTGTCAAGCGGGCGGGGCACTATTGGGCAGGCCGCCTTCCGGGGCGCCGGCCTGCCGGGGCCAGGCGCGGGTACCGGATTGGTGCGGCGATTGGAATGCGTGCGGCGACCTGATGCTGGAATACGGCGTCTTTCCTGCACCCGGCCAGATCGACAAGAAGGTGGTGTCGATGATGTATGGGCAACAGCCGCTGGGCCACCTGGTGGTGGCGGATTTTCCGACCCACGGCCATGCTGTGCGGGCTGCTATCGTGTATGCCGTGATCGGGCGTTTGACAAACCGGATGCCGCAGACGGCGGTAAATTGATGGAGGGCGTATGGGGAGCGTTGACAAACAAATGGTGCTGGATCTGGTGCGGCGCCGGCCTGGTGTGCGTGTAGTGGAAATTGCTGACGAACTGGATATGGATGCGGAGCAGGTGGAGAACCAGCTGCGCAGCGAAATCGATAGCGGGGCGATCGAAGTGAAGCAGGTCACTGCGCCGAACGGCCGCGCCGTGAACAGCTATCGTTTCGCCAGGTCAGCCTGCGATGTCGATGCGGTGCCGCGCGTCGCCGCCACGCAAAAGGCCACGCCCATTGCCTTCCCGGCGGTTGCGACAAGGCCGTTGGCAGCCGTTCAGGACGAAGATCACGAACCGGAGCGTGCGCCGGTCGTGGCGAACAAGGTTGATGCGTCGGTGGCGAAAAAGGAAAGTCCTGCTCCGGTAGAAGGCGCGGCGGGCACATCGGCTCCGCCGCAGAACGGCGCCACACGTGTCGACCTTGCGATGGCGTGCATCCGTGCCGCCGGTGAGGACGGCGTGGACAACGTCACGCTGACGAAGGCGATGCAACTCGCGCCAGGGCGCGCGCCATCGAGTTATCTGACCGCGTACGTGCGTAGTGGCGCCGTGACGTACGAAGGACGGATCTGGAAGATGGGCAACGAATCGGCACGACCGGATTGGTCGACCGGCAGCCGGCCGGCGCAAGCGGTGGTGGATAAGCCGCGTGAGGCGAAGGGATTCCGCTGTGGGAGCTGGTCGGACGGCACGGTGGAGCTGGAGCGCAATGGCCTCCGGCTGGCGGTGCTCGACGATGACGAGTGCGATCAGCTGCTGCGCGTTCTGCAGGCAAGGAAAGCGGCATGAGCATCGACGTTTTCAAGCCCGCCGGCAGCCGGGTGTGGCACTACCGGTTCCAGGTGGCCAACAAGCGCGTGCAGCGCAGCACACGGCTGCGCGACAAGGGCAAGGCGCAGCAGTTGGCCGACCGGGAATATGACGCCGCGGTGGCGCGCGCAAACGGCGGGGAACCGATCGCTACTCTCGACGAGATGTTTGCCGAATGGCTACGGGTGCGCGGCCCGATCCACAGCCCGGCGCACCGCTCGTCCGTGGACGTCGTGCGCCGCCTGCACCTGTATGGCATGGGGGCGCTGCCCGTTGATCAGCTGACGACTGCCCGCATCGAGGACGCACGCAATGCGCACCTGGCCACCCACAAAGCGGCATCCGTCAACCATTGGCTGCGTGTGATGACCCTGGTGGTGAAGTGGGGCGTGACGCGCGGCATGGCGCCCGCGTTCCCATGGGAGGTCAAAAAGCTGAAGGTGCAGAAGCGCCCGCGCGCCATCCTGCCGCTGTCGGCCGCCATGGCGTGGTTTGACGAGATTGACCGGGCCACCACGCGCGAGCCTTGCATGGCGGTGGCGATCCGGCTGATGTTCGGCATCGGCCTGCGCGAAAGCGAGGCGACCAGCGCCCGTTGGGAGTGGCTGGACTGGGAGCGTGAAACGTACACGCCCGGCATCACCAAGGGGAAGGAGGCCGAGCCAATCCCGCTGCCGGAATGGCTGCGCAACTACCTTGCTCCGCTGCGCCAGGCCGCCGGGCTGATGGCGCCCTGCAGGGATGGTTCGTCGCTGCCGCCCGGGTTCCATCGCGGCGTGATCCGGCGCGCCAACGCGGCATGCCGTCTGCAGGGCATCACGCCGCACCGCCTGCGCGGCAGTTTCGCCACGCTGCTGTCGGAAGCCGGCGTGGGTATCCAGGACATCCAGGCGGCGCTGCGCCATAAAAGCCCGTTGACGACCATGGCCTACCTGGAGCGCAACCGGTCGAAGGTGAAGGACGCGCAGCAGAAAATCGCTTCAAAAATCGGGTTTTCGCGGCGAGAAAGTGGCGCGGAACTTGAAAGTAGCCTTACAGACGATTGAATGTCATTTTTATCGGTAGTCATCAGCAATTTAAGAATCGAGGCGCATTCAAGCGCCCATAGTCCAGTCCAAAACGAGAGGGAACAGCATGATCGAATATATCCACGCCCGCATGTTTAAGTGGGCCGCATGGTCTAAACGCAAGGAGGATGGCGGGATGGGGTACGCGCCGCGCTCCAGTTGTGCCAACCTGGTGAGCATCAGGGGGACGGCGCCCGGCCCCGGCAGGGTTACCGAAGATGCCGATGCGCTGGAGATAGATGGGATCGTGACCAAGCTGCGCGCTGCCAGCGATCATCAGTACCAAGTGGCATTCTGGTTTTACCTGGCCGGCAATATGACCGCCGGACGCATAGCCAAAGAGCTGAATTGCTCCGAGAGGACAACGTATAACCGTTTGCACTCTTTGCATTTGGCCGTTAAGGAGGCGCTGGAGGATATTGATATTGCAGCACAGGACAGGGCCGCAGACGTGCGGGCGGCTGCGCGCCAACTTCCCGGCAAAAATGTTCGCCGCGCCACTTGACGACGTTGCAGGGTTGCATGTACATTGTGCTACGCTTTCTCATAACTGCGAGAAATTGAATCGAAGCCCGCCCCGAAAGGTTCGCGGGCTTTTTTATTTCTGCTCCAGTTCGCGAGGTCCATCATGACCAAGACGACGCATCCATCAAAGGAAAGCGTCCGCGAATGGATGGAGCGCCGCACGCACGCCGAAGACCCTCCGCCGACGCCGGCGGATATTCGCCGTGAACTGGGCTGGGATTTGATTCCCGAGAACAAACGACCGGACCAGGTCGAAAAGGATTGATCGGTGAGGCCGTGCGCAGGCGAATCTGGCACGGCGCCGATGAAAGGAGGGCTGGGGCATGAAGTAGCTGCGTGGCCGCACAATTCACGAAAGCCACAGCCGGACGCTGCCATGCAGCGCGCCAAACCGGCAGCCGAGACGCTGTACCTCGGCGCCACACGCAAGCCAATTGCGTCAATGCCAGGACGCGACCTGAAATCGCGCACCCTTCAACTGGCTTGCGTGTGGTACGCATCGAATGCAGCTGCGACTACATGGATAGTGTCGCCGCACCTCTTGTCGATGGGGTTGGGAGTCCCCGGCCGCCACAGAACATTTGACGTATCGACGGTAGTCCCGATGCCGCGGCAGAGGACGAGAACGGCGAGCGTTGCGTTCCAGTTTCACCGGTAGCATGGCTGAGAGGCCGAAGGCAGCGGTTTGCTAAACCGTCGAGTCGCAAGGCTCCGCAGGTTCGAATCCTGCTGCTACCGCCAGTTTCACCTCGCGGGCGTAGCTCAATGGTAGAGCTGCTGCCTTCCAAGCAAGAGACGAGGGTTCGATTCCCTTCGCCCGCTCCAGGTTCAATTCCACAGGAGGTGCTGTATGAAGTTCATTACTAGCCTCCTGTGCGGCGCTGGTATAGCGGCATTTAGCGCACTGAGCGCTTTAGCCGTGCCGCAGTACGCATGGGGTTGCGGATGGCTTGGCGCCAGCCTCTACTTCATCTTGATCGTCAACAAGCGCTGATACCCGCGAGGTTTCATATGTCCGCATTCGCCATGTGGCTGATCCTGTTCGGCTACGACAAGCTCGCACCGGTACCGTCCGCGCCACGCGCGCCAACAAACTTCAGCACTTGGCCTTACATATGCACCTCGACCATTGGCGAGATCTGATCACACGTGCAGTACGCGAGGGCGGCTCATCTCTCGACCTGCTTGCCGCGCGTATGGATGACGCGGCACAGGCCAAGGCAATCCTTCATGCAAAAGGATACGGAAGTGCTTGGTCGACAATGACTGCGCAGGCGGCGCAGGTGCACGATGCTCAAGTCGAGCAAACGAGTACTCAAGAATGAAACGTATGAGTTGAGGGTTGAAACTGATGGGCTTGAGACTCCGACTCGGAGAAGAAGGTATATGCCAAAGCGGCCGAAATGCCTGTGCCGACAACGTGGCTGCGGGGAGTTGCTCGATCAGCCCGGTTATTGCTCAAAGCACAGCCTGGACCGCAGCAAGGCTGATCGTGAACAACGTGGGTCGGCCGCCGAGCGTGGCTACGACAATGCATGGGCAAAAGCCCGTGCTGCGTATCTCGCAAAACACCCGCTGTGCGTCACCTGCTGTAAAGAGGGCCGGAGCGTAGCCGCAACCGTGGTCGACCACATTCGCCCTCATCGGCTTAAGCAGGCCATCGACAGCGGCAATGCCGCCACTATAGAGCTTGCCAGAAGACTGTTTTGGGACAGCGCGAATAACTGGCAATCGATGTGTAAGCCACATCACGATCAGAAAACGGCAACGCAAGACGGCGGATTCGGGCACCGACGGACCGCTGGTTAGGCTGAGCGTATGTGGGGCTTCCTCCCAATGAGCGGGATTGCACCGAAGGGAGGGGGTAAAAATGTCTACAGGAAACATTTTTGAAGACCGCGCTCCTCACCAATTTTTTACACCCGCGAAATTAAAAATTAAAAGGCGGCGCGGCGGCGTTGCATTAAAGCAATGACATAGTTGAAAGGTGGCAACATGGGAGGGATCGCCACGGTCCCTGGCCGGGGCCGAAAACCAAAACCCACCGCGCGCAAAAAAGCGGCGGGCAATCCTGGCAAGCGCGCCCTCAACGACGACGAACCGGACTTCGGCGTCGTCTGCAATATTGATCCGCCAGAGTGGATTACTGGCGCAGCGCGCGATATGTGGTTTCGAATCACGCCTCTGCTGTGCCGGGAAAAAGTATTACAAGAAACCGATATCCACAACGTCGAAGTTTTCTGCACGGCCTACGGCAATTGGCGGCTGGCCAGCATCGACGTGGCCAAAAACGGTGTCGTGGTCGAGGGCGCCACTGGCGGTCCCGTGAAAAATCCGGCGCTGACGGCGCTGAACGAAGCGACGAAGCAGATGGCCGCGTTCGGCGCAATGCTCGGCCTGGATCCCGCCAGCCGCACCAGGATCATGGGCGGCCGCAAGAGCGACAAGACGAATCCGTTCGGGAAATTGATCAGTGCCAAGTAAAGAGCCATACCCGCGCGTGGCGCAGGCGCTGAAGTATGCAAGGGCCATCGTCGCCGGAAAATTGCCCGCGGGCCGTTACGTGAAGCTGGCCTGCCAACGGCACCTCGACGATTTGGCGGAAAGTCGCAAGAAGTCTTTCCGCTTCAAATTCGATGCCGCCGCCGCGGAGCGTAAGCTGGAATTCATCGAACTGTTGCCGCACACGAAAGGGGAGTGGGGCTTTAAGCGACAGCTGGTGACACTGGAGCCGTGGCAAAAGTTCGGCCTGGCCTGCACCTTTGGCTGGGTACACAAAAAGACCGGATTGCGTCGCTTTCGCGAAAGCTACTGGGAGGTCAATCGTAAGAACGGCAAGTCCGTGATTGGCGCCGGGGTTGGCCTGTCGATGTTCGTGCTCGATGACGAGTTCGGCGCCGAGGTTTATTCCGGCGCAACCACGGAAAAGCAGGCATGGGAAGTGTTTCGCCCGGCTCGGTTGATGGTCAAGCGCTCGCCCATGCTGGTAGAGGCGGCGGGTATCGAGGTGAATGCGTCGAACCTGAACACGCCGGCCGACGGCAGCCGGTTCGAGCCGCTGATCGGCAATCCGGGTGACGGGCAGTCGCCGTCGTGCTCCATCATCGACGAGTTTCACGAACACGATTCGGCCGCGCTCTACGAGACCATGCTCACCGGGATGGGCGCGCGCCGGCAGCCGCTGATCCTGATGATCACGACGGCCGGCGCCAATATCGAAGGCCCGTGCTACGACAAGCGTCGCCAAGTCGTGGAGATGCTGGAAGGGGTTACCCCGGACGACGAGCTGTTCGGATGGATTTTCACGATCGACCAGGGCGACGACTGGACGGATCCGGCCGTTCTGGCCAAGGCCAACCCGAACATGGGCGTCTCGGTCTACCGGGAATATCTGGAAAGCCAGCAGCAGCGTGCCATCCGCAGCGCCCGCTTCGCCAACAGCTTCAAAATGAAGCACCTGGGGATTTGGACGTCGGCGAAAGCAGGCTATTTCAATCTGGAACAGTGGAAGGCCTGCGAGGACACCACGCTGACGCTGGAGGCGTTCGAAGGCCAAGATTGCATCTTGTCGTTTGACCTCGCGCGCAAGCTTGACATGAACAGCATGGGTCGGTTGTTCACACGGGAGATTGACGGCAAGCGTCACTATTACAGCGTGGCTCCGAAATTCTGGGTCCCCGAGGACACGGTCAAGAATACCGAGAACCGGCGGATGGCGGAGCGGTACCAGAAATGGGTGGACATGGGGCTGCTCACGGAGACCGACGGCGCCGAGATCGATTACCGGGAAATTCTGGACGAGGCGATCCAGGCCAATCGACTGGCGCCCGTCACCAGCTGCCCGATGGACCCCAGTGGCGCCACCAACCTGGGCCACCAGCTGGACGACGAGGGATTGAACCCCATCGCGGTGACGCAGAACTACACGAACATGAGCGACCCGATGAAGGAGCTCGAGGCAGCCATTGCGTCCGGCCGGTTCCATCATGATGGCAACCCGATTATGACGTGGTGCGTCAGCAACGTGATCGGTAAGAACCTGCCTGGAAACGACGATGTGGTACGTCCCATCAAACAGGGCAATGACAACAAAATCGACGGTGCCGTGGCGCTGATTATGGGTGTTGGCCGCGCCATGACGGCGGCGCCGGTCGCTAAATCCTTCTGGGAACAATGATGATGCAAAGACTTCTCGCAGCGGTTCCCGACACGCTGATGGTGGCCGGGTGCGCTGCAATCTCCTATGGCACATGGTTGATCAAACCGGGCGCCGGGTTTATCGTCGGCGGCGCGCTCGCCGTTGGGTTTGGATATATGGCAGCCCGGGCTGGCCAGAAGGTGGACGAATAATGTCGTTCTTCGTGCGGAGCCGAGCCCGCCGCAATCAAGCGTTCGACGAACCATTTTGGAAGGATCTGGCGACGTGGCTGCCTTCCATCACGGGCAAGGCCGTCACCATGCGAACAGCCATCCAGGTCGCGACGGTCTTCGCCTGCTGCCGCGTCATCGGGAATGGCATGGCCCAGGTGCCGCTCAAGTTAAGGCGGGAAAGTGCGGACGGGAGAAGCCGCATTGCGGCGAAGGATCACCCTCTTTACAAGCTGATGGCGTTGCGGCCGAACAGCTGGCAGACCAGTTTTGAATTCCGGCAAATGCTGGCATGGCACGTTGAGCTATGTGGCAACGCCTATGTGTTCAAGAACCGGAGCGTGACCGGAAAAATGTTGGAGTTGATCCCGTTCGCGCCGGGCCAGGTTGTGGCCCGGCGTGACGAATACATGCGGCCGCTATATGACGTGATCGGATTGGACGGCACCATGCGGACGTTCACGCAGGATCAAGTCTGGCACCTGCGGGGGCCAAGCGTGGACGGATTCCAGGGGCTGGAGGTGATTGGCATCGCCAGGGAAGCAATCGGCCTGGCCATGGCGACGGAGGAGTCGGTCGCGCAGCTGCATAAGAACGGGATACGCAATTCCGGCGTGTATTCCGTAGAGGGGACACTGGACAAGACGCAGCACGAAGCCCTGAGCGCATGGGTGAGCCAACAGTTCGGCGGGCTGAAAAATACGGGCAAGCCGATGATCCTTGATCGCGCAGCCAAGTTCCTCAACACCTCGATGACCAGTGTCGATGCGCAGTCGCACGAAACGCGCCGGATGCAGGTCGAACAAATCTGCTCCTTCTTTGGCGTGGCGCCGATTAAAACCGGATTCGCCGACAAGACCGCAACATTCGCGAGCGCCGAGGAATTCAATCGTGCGCACCGCGAGGACTGCCTTGCGCCGCGGTGGGAGGCGTTCGAGCAGTCGGCAGCAATCAATTTGCTCACGGATGCCGAAATCGAAGCCGGCTATTACTGGGACTTTGTCGAAGAGGGGTTATTGCGGGGCTCCGCCACGCAGACCAAGGATGTCATCCTTGGCTACGTCAATGGTGGCCTGTTGTCCACGAACGAAGGCCGCGCTTTGCTCGATCGAAACCCTGATCCGGATCCGGCCAGCGATCGTCTGCGTGTGCCTGCAAATATCGTCGGAGCCACCGCCACGGTGGATGTGCAAAAGTAGTAAAACTGCAAGGAATCCTATGCCAAAACCAAATATGCGACCAGTGGCCGCAGGCCGAGTGCTGTCCGCCGCCAATGAAAAGCGATTGCGCGAGGCGCGGGACAGTCTCGACAGCGTACTGTCGCAGCTTACTGAAGATGGGGGCGAAGAGGCGGCACATGCGCGCCACGTTGCCCGCGCCGCCCTCAAACCGGGCCGCGTGCGGATTGCCGCAGCCACGGCCGCGCGCGAAGCTGAACTGCTGATCTACGGCGACATCGGTTACGGCTGGTATGACGAAGGCATCACGGCGGCATCCATCACGCAGGAAATTGCCGAACTGGACGTGGATACGCTGCACGTGCGCATCAACAGCGGTGGTGGCCTGGTATTCGAGGGCATCGCTATTTACTACGCCCTGGTACGGCACCCAGCCGAAGTGATCGTGCACATTGACGGCATTGCCGCGTCGATCGCCAGCGTGATCGCGATGGCTGGCGACACCATCCAGATCAGCGAGGGCGCCCACCTGATGATCCATAAGCCCTGGTCGTTTGCGATGGGCGACGCCAACAGCATGCGCAAGGAAGCGGACATCCTCGACAAGCTGGAAGCCGGCCTGGTCGATATCTACGCCGCCCGCACCGAGGCTGACCGGGATGAGCTGCAGCAATGGGTCGAGGCCGAAACGTGGTTTCTCGGACAAGAAGCGGTCGACGCCGGCTTCGCCGACGAAATGGTACCGGCCAAGAAGAAAAAGGCGGCCAATTCCGGCCTGTTCAACCAGTTCAAGAAGACGCCTGGAAATCTGCTGGCCGGCATCGATGTGCCGGACGTACGCAGTTTCGAGGAATTCCTGCGCGAGGCAGAAGGATTGTCCTGCGCGCAGGCCAAACGAATTGCCGCCAAGGCAAGCCACCGGCTGAATCGCGAGGATTCGCCAAAACCCGAAAAAGGGCCCCTCCGCGACGTTGGCGGCCAGAACAAGGGCGCAGTGCAGGAAGAGGCCGCAACCCGGCTCGCTCAACGCATCAAGCAATTTACCAGCCAAATTAAGGAGTAAGACCATGCCGGATGACCACGCAATTGAAAGCGTCATGGGCGCCTTCGAAGAATACAAGAAGGCGAACGACGCAAACCAGAAGAAGCGCGATGACAACCTGGAAGCCAAACTGGCCAACATCGACACGCACCTGAACAAATTTGAAAGCGCCAATCAGCAACTCACGCTGGCCGGCGAAAAACAGAAGGCCATGCAGGAGCAGTTGGACCGCGTCGAGGCAATCTTGAACCGCGCCGACATGGGTGGCGTCGCTGCCAACGGCAAGGAAGCCAAAGAAATTTATGCGGCGTTCGACCGGGTCATGCGCAAGCCGGCGGACGCACGGGATGCCCAAGACATGGCACTGCTGCAGCGCCAGGCCGCGCTGGTGACCAGCAATGATGCCGGTGCCGGGTACCTGCTGGCGCCGTCGGAAATGCAGCTGGAAATCGTCAAGAACATCATCGAGCTGTCGCCGATGCGCACCCTGGCGACCGTGCGCACCATCGGCTCGGCCAGCCTGAAGCAGCCGAAGAAGACGGGGTCGGGCGCCGCCAGCCGTGTTGGTGAAACCCAGCGCCGCACCAACACCGGCGATCCGGCCTATGGCATGTTCGAAGCCACCGCGCCGGAAATGTTCGCGCGGGTGGAAGTTTCCCAGCAAATGCTGGAAGACTCCGAATACGACCTGATGGCGGAACTGCGCGAAGACGCCGGCGAGCAGTTCGCTGTGCGCGAAGGTCAGGAACACATCAGCGGCGCCGGCGCGGCCAACCAGGCCGAGGGCATCCTGACCAACGCGGACGTGGGTTACTCGGTCAGCGGCGCCGCTGCCGCCATCACGGCGGACGGCCTGATCGACCTGTTCTACGGCATCAAGACCGGTTACGCCCGCAATGGCGTCTTTGTCCTGAATCGCCTGACCATCAGCGCGATCCGCAAGCTGAAGGACGGCGCCGGCCAGTACCTGTGGCTGCCGGGTATCGCCAACAACGTGCCGAACACCATCCTGGGCGCGCCGTACGTCGAAATGCCGGATATGCCGAACATCGGTGCGAACGCCTATCCGGTCGCCTTTGGCGACTTCCGCCGCGGCTACGTGATCGTCGACCGCGTCGCGATCTCCTTCCAGGTCGATTACACGACGGGTGCCGACGATGGCCTGGTGATCTTCCGTGGCCGCAAACGCACCGGCGGCGGCGTGCGGCAGGCCGAGGCCATCCGCAAGCTGAAAATCTCGGTATAACGAGCCGCTCCGGGGCGGGGCCCCGGGTATTGCCACACAAGATTACCGGAGAAAGATATGCACACTCTGCTGCAAAATTGCAAAATCACGCGCGTCAAGACCGATGGCGCCGGCGCTGCATCCGCCACCCCGACCAAGTGCGACATCATCGACATGCAAGGCTACGAATCGGTCATGTTCGTGGCGATGCTGGGCGATGTCCTCACCACGTCGGCGGTGTCGCTGCGCGTGGCTGGCGCCGACACCAACAGTTCCGGCGCCATGGCGCTGCTGACCGGCTCCGCGGGCGGTACGGCGGGCGCCAGCGATTACGACGACAAGTTGCTCGTGCTGGACGTCGTCAAGCCGAACCAGCGCTACCTGGAATGCCAGATTTTCCACGTGACGGCCAATGCGCCGTTCGACGGCATCCTGGCCATCCAGTACAACCCGCGTAGCGCGCCCGTCACCCAGGGCTCAACCGTGATCGCTTCCACCACGATCAGCGATCCGGACGTCGCCTGATTTTCACTTCACCTCAGCGGCAGCCACGGCTGCCGCATTGCATTGCAAAGGAATCATCATGACCGGGGAAAACTCGAAGGTGTACATGAAGCAGGGCGGCGCCGAATTGGTGGTGGCCAGCGGCGGGAAACTGACCGTCGAGGCCGGTGGCCAATTGCTGGCCGGTACGGCGCAGATTTCCGCCCTGACTACCGTTGGCGCCGCCAGTCTCAGCACCGCCCAGGTGCAGGGTTTGTCCACGGCGCAGATTTCGGCCCTGTGTGCAAACAACGACCTGATCGTCAACTTCCTGAAAAACATCGGGGCCGCGTCGTGAGCTTCATTCGGCGCCTGAGCGTGCCGGTGGTCACGGCGGCGGACGGTTCGGCCACGGTGTACTCGGAGGCGGTGACGGGGAAAGTCTCCCAGATCCGCTACGTCAAGACCGACTTTGCCGACGGCGCCACCTTCACCATAACGGCGGAGGCCACCGGCGAGACGATCTGGAACGAAACGGGCGTCAACGCCAGCGCAACCCGCGCGCCGCGCCAGGCGACGCACAGCACCGCCGGTGCTGCCGCCTTGTATGCCGCTGGCGGCGCCGCGGTCAACGACCAAATCGGCATCGCCAACGACCGCATCAAGATCGTGATCGCCAACGGTGGCAACGCCAAAGCGGGCACGTTCCATATCGTCCTGGAGTAGTCATGAAAATCAAGATGATCAGTACCACGCCTGGATCGGTCGATGGTATTCGTGTCACCACATACCTTGCCGGGGAAACGTACGACCTGGGCGGGAACGCCGGGGAGTGCGACCTGGCTGCCGCATTTGTCGCTGCTGGCCTGGCAACGGAGGCCCCGGACGATGATCCTGTGACGCCGCAAGCAGGAGAAGGAGGTCGGCGCAAAACGCGGGCCACTCATGCGGGCTGACGGTCGCGGCCAGCGACCTTTTGCTGTGCCGCAGAAGGTGGCAGTTGCTGTGCTGGGCAGCCCGGCTGTATCGCCGTTCCCAGCGTAATTATCCATTAGGCGGCGCCAGGCGCCGCCACCTCCCACTGAGGATTTCATGCAAAAAGAACAAGCGGACGCGCAGGCGTCGGCAGGGGCAGCCATTGCCCGCAGCGATGGTGTCGCCGAGCAGGCGCTTGCCACCGGCGTCTACGTGGCCGAGTGCTACGACGCCGATGGCAACCTGAAATGGCGCGACACCTTTGCAAACCTGGTGACGACGGCAGGCAAAAATTACCTGCTGGACAACGGCCTGGCGGGCAGCGCCTATACGGCGGCGTTTTACCTGGGCCTGATCAGCTCGACCAGCTATTCCGCCGTGGCGGCCGGCGACACGATGTCGTCGCACGCCGGCTGGCTGGAAGCTGGCAGTGCCAATGCGCCCACCTATTCGCAGTCGGCGCGCCCGACGGCGGCGTGGTCGGCGGCTTCCTCCGGCTCGAAGGCACTGTCGTCCGCGCTGTCATTCTCGATCACCGGCACCGGCACCGTGAAAGGCGCGTTCCTGGCAACCAATGCAACCAAGGACGGCACGTCCGGCACGCTGTTCAGCGCCGGACTGTTCAGCGGCGGCGACAAGGCGGTTGCCAACGGTGACACCTTGAACGTTTCGTACACCGCCACTTTGTAAGGATCAGTTATGCCACTCGCATTCAAGAAAGGCGACGCCGTGCGCCAGGTTGTGCAGGTGATCGAAGGCACCGTGGTTGGTACCTGCATTGTCGACGACGACGTCCAGTTTGAGGTTGCGTACACCGGCGCCGATGGCGAACCGCACAGCCGCTTCTTTGCCGAGCATGAAATCATGCCGGCACCGGCGCCCGGCGCGGAGCCCGCGCAATGACGTCCCTGCGCGACCAGGTGCATGCCAACCCGGCGTGCGCCGAGGCGTTGGCGGCAAAGGACTGCCAGGCGCTGGCAGCGATTATGTCCGCCGACCGCACCAGACCGAACAACCGGGAGGTCGGCAACGGCACTATCCTTGAAACGCTGGGTCTCGTAGCCGGCAATGCGCTGCTGGATGTGCTGCACACCGATACGACTTTCCGCCACGTCAAACCGCTGCTGGATCAAGGACGGCTACTGATCGGATCGCCCTTGGTTGCAGACGTCCTGCGGCAGCTTGCGGCAGCCAATGTCATCACGCAGGCCGGCGCCGACGCGTTGATCGCGCTTGGCCGGGAGCCGGATCCACTGACGGCCCAGGAGCTGGCGGCGGCGCTGTTCAACGACGACGGAACGGAGAAGTAGATGGCAATCACCAAGACTGCCCGCACCCTGCTATCGTCGCAATCGCTGGCTGCCGGCGCGTCGGTCAATGCAACGGAGCTGAATTTGACGTCGGCCTTGGGCGCCGAGGTCTTCGTGAAAATCACCAACGGCAGCAGCGCTCCGACGACGGCGCCGACGGTGACGTTTTATTCGGGCGAATCGACAGGCACGAAACGCAAGAAATTTGTAGCTTCCGGCGATACGACCAACAACAGCGTGAACGAGCCATCGTGCCGTTTTGGCCCATCGACCATGTACGCAAACGTGACGATCACCAACGGCGCGACGAATGGCATCACCGTCGAAGTGTATGCGCAAGAACTGACTTCCCTGTAACCAATGCTGTACGCGCAGCCACAATCCGGCCCGGTCAGCATCGATACGGGCAATCCGCTGACGCTGGGTCTGGTGTCAGCCATCGTCTGTATCAGCGGCGTTTACTTTGAAGTTATATCGGGCCAGACTGCGCGCAACACCGGTACGCAGCGCGTCCGGAATTCGCGCAATTACCCCAATTCGTCCTCCGTTTCCTTTATCGGCACGGGCAGTGGCGCGGCGCCGAAGTTCAATGCGCAGATCGGCATCGACAAGATAGCCGGGCCATTCACGATTTTTGCCGAGGCATCGCTTGAGGTGAACGCGTCGACGCAGGACGTGTTCAAGAGCTGGGAGTCTGGTTCGGGCGTGGGCTTGGGCCTGGCGATGGACGACAGCGCTCAGGTGCTAAATGGGTTCACTGGCCGGGTAAACAACAGCAATTCGAGTTACGCATCTGCCAGCACCGCCCTTGGTGCGAACAGTGAAACTGGCACGCACCGGTTGGCCATCGACTCGGATGGTACCAACCGGCACACGTACGCATACGGCCTGCTGTCTAGCACGATTGCCAGCAGCACCATGCCAACCGCCCATGCAAACCGGCGCACGTACATGCTGGGTGGCTTCGATCCCACCAGCCAATCGTCGGCTAGTTCGGTGTCTTTGGTGTTGGCGTGGAGTAGGGTGCTCACAGCTGCAGAACATGCGGCAATTGCTACGAATCCGTGGCAGGTCTTCCTTGATGAGGACGATGAGGAAGAATTGCTGTATGCGCCGGCGGGCAGCAGTACGCTATCCGGGTCAGTCGCTGAATCGGCGTCTGGTGTCGACGATTGCAATGCTGTCGTAATCCGGTCGGCAGCATTGGCGGAAGCCGGTTCTGGGGTGGATTCCCTCACCGCTGCGGCGGCATTCGCCGGATCCATTGCGGAGGCGGCGACGGTCAGTGACGCTCCGTCTGCGATAGCCAGCATCGCCGCGGAGGCCGTCGAGGCTACGGTTGCTGCTGACAGCGCGTCTGGATCCAGCGTGACCAGCGCTTCGGTCGGTGAGGCCAGCGGCGCGGCGGACAGCCAGGACGTGGCCGTGGCGGCGTCGGTGGCGGTCGCTGAATCCTCCAGCCCTGCGGAGAGCCAAAACGCGGCCATGGCTGCGGCGGTGGCGGTCGTTGAGTCCGCCAGCCTGGCGGAGAGCACTGGAGGAGCCTATGTAACGGCCGGGGCCATCGCGGAAGCGGGATCGGCCGCCGATGCCTGCGACTGGGGAGGCATGGTTATACCTGCCAGCTTGTCGGAATCGGCGGGTGCCTCGGAAAGCGTGGCGGCGACACCTGTATTTGCGGCGGCGATTGCGGAGACGGTAAGCGCCGCCGATGAGGTCGTAGTGCAGGCCGTGCTGAACGCCGTCTGCGCAGAGGCAGCCGCCGCGACAGATTATGTGGCCTGTCTCGCGGCCTTTGCGGCGTCGGCACTGGAAAGTGCTGCGGCTTTCGACATGGTCACCGCAATCCTGGCCGGCGACGTGGTTTTCGCTCGCGCGCCAACCGGCAGCGGTTACCAGCCGCGCCGCAACGAACAACAGACCCGGCCAAACGGCGGCGCGCAAGCGCGGCCGGCGGCCATACAACGGAATTCCCGATGACTGCACGACTGATCACGCCACCGGCCGGACTGGCCGTGTCGCTGGACGATGCTCGCACTGCGGCGCGCCTGAGTGGCTCTGCCCTCGACGGCGAAATCACGCAGTGCGTGCGCGGTATCACTGACGAAGTAGAACAGCAGACCGGTCGCGCCGTCGTCACACAGACCTATCGCGTGACGTTGGATAGCTTCCCCGAGGCGATCCGGCTGCCGGCGCCGCCCGTTGCCTCGGTCCTGTCCGTGAAATACATCGACACGGATGGCGTGGAGCAAACACTCGATCCGGCCGATTATGAACTTGATGCCGAAAGTGAGCCGTGTTACCTGGTCCCGGCGCCGGACCGGCGCTGGCCCGAAACGATGGACAGGATCAATGCTGTCAGGGTTGAAGTGGAATGTGGGTACGGACCGGACGATACAACCACGCCATCGGGCATTAAGTCCTACATCTTGGCGCGTGTTGCTGAGAAATACGCCCCGCCCGGTACGCCGGAATCGCCGCACCTGGTGCGGCTGCTTGACCGATACAAGGTGTACTGATGGCCACGCCTTTTAAAAAAGATGAACTGGTCACGATCGAACGCCGCACCGGCGCCACCGATCCAGACTACAACACGCAACTCGATGCCTGGGAAACGGTCGCTGGCAATGTGTGGGCGAATGTGCAGGACGTGCTGCCGAGCCGGGCCGAGCAGACCAGCAACCGCGTGCGCGTCGCCACGAAGCAGACCCGCTTGCGGATCCAGAGCGACATTGCCGTATCGCCGGATATGCGGGTGAAGCTGCATGGCCGTGGCGACATTGTCATGCAGATTGTCGCCGGGCCAGCGCTGATGGACGACAGGATGCATAACGAATTTATGCTGGAGGGGTATTCGACATGAGCGATGACCTGGCGATAACAGGCGGCCGCGAACTCGATGCATTCTTGCAGTCGCTGCCGGCCAAAGTTGAGAAGAACATCATGCGCGCAGCATTGCGCGCAGGCGCCAATGTGCTGAAGGATGAGGCCAAGGCCAACGTTCCGGTGCAGCTTGGCGCCCTGCGGAAAAGCGTTCGCGTTACCACGGGAAGTAAGGCCGGGGTCGTTACGGCAAGCGTGAAGGCTGGCGGGCCCAAGGCGTGGTACTGGCGGTTCGTGGAGTATGGCACCGCTCCGCACCACATCGGTCCCAAAAATGCCCGCGCGCTGGCATTGGCCGGCGTGGTGGTGCGAGGAGTTGAGCACCCCGGTGCCCGTCCGCAGCCGTTTATGCGCCCCGCGCTGGACGCCAAAGGCAGCGCGGTTATCGAGGCCGTCGCAGCAAAGATCCGGGACCGCCTGACGGCGGCTGGGATCAATACCGCCGCCCCGGAAACTGAATAATCAAGGAAAACATGACAACCGCACTGACGATTGAGCCCGTATGGGCTGGCGAAACCGTGGCCGTTCTGGGCAATGCTCCGTGCCTGGATGCTGAGCTGGAATACCTGCCGCGCCCGATCCACGCCATTGCGTGCAACCAGGCGGTAATTAAGGCGCCGTGGGTCGACATGATGGTGTCCATCGATGCCAACTGGCGCCTAGAGGCTGATGGTTACCAAGGCGTTCGCATCATCGGATTTGAGTCGCCGGACATCGACGCATGCTTCTTGCCGATCCGGTACGAGGAAGTGGTGATCGGCCCTGCCCACACGATACACATTCGCAGCAATCTGCTGGCTGCGATCCGCATTGCTGCGCAGGCTGGCGCGGCAAAGGTGCTGCTCGTTGGTATCGACCCTGAATTCTACGAGGCAAATCTTCAGGCCCCGGGTACGGTCGCCGGCCTGGCGGCACTGATCGTTGAAATGACGACCGCCGGCGTCGTGGTGGAGCGGTTCCGCATCCCGGATGATGCCCGCTCGGCGGCGGATGTCGGAGCGGACTGATGTCGGACATCAAGGCCATGCAACATCTGCTGGCGGGGGATGTTGCGCTCACTGCGGTGGTGCCGGCGGCCCGGATCGTTGCCGGCACGGTGCCGCAGAAAATGGCGCTGCCGGCCGTCAGCATCACGCACATTTCGGCGGATTGGCGTAAGCAGGTTTCCGGCCAGAGCAAGTATTGCCACGCCCGGGTGCAGGTAATGGTGACCGCAAGGAGCTATCCCCAGAAGGAACAAATACTGCGACTGGTGCGCGCCGCGGTGCCACGCCGACCTGGCACCGTGGCCGGCGTGGCTGTCGAGAGTATTTTGCGCGATCAGGAAGGCGCCGACCTCGATGACGACGAGATCGGCATTTTCGCCAGGTCGCAGGATTTCATTGTCGCCTACAACGAATAACCGGTAACAAACGCGATTTTTCACGCCACCTTTGGGTGGCTTTTTTCATTCCACCCAACTGAAAGGAATTCCATGGCTGCACATACCGCCTCCGCCAGTTTTACCGATGCCATCTATGCCATCTCGGCTTCCCTGCCGGCGACCTACGATGCCGCCGGTTATGGCGCGACTGCAATGACGTACACCACCATCGGCAGTGTCGAGTCGTTTATGGCATATGGCTCGAAGCGCAACATCAACAAATTCAGCCCGATCAAGGGCGCCGTTGAAAAAACCAAAGGTGCGCCGGACTACGGTGACGGCGACCTCGTTGTGGCCGACATCCCCGCCGATGCAGGGCAAATCATCCTGGCCGCCGCCGAGTTGTCGCCCAACCACTACTCGATGAAGATCACCTATTCGGACGGCGAGGTCCATTACCTCGACGTCATTGTGGCTGGCTGGCAAATGTCGTCGGGTAAGGAGGGCGATACGATGAAGCGCACCGCCAACCTGGGCATCTGCAAAAAGCCCGTCATCGTCGCCGCACCGTAATTCCACTCCCGGCCACGGCCGGATTCTTTCTGGCGCAAGCCATCCCCAGCACGGGCCGGTTGCTGTCGCCTTTCGCGGGCGCGGCAGCCGGCGCGGGCATTTATTCCCTCGCGAAAGGTAATCACCCATGTCGAACAACCTGAAAAAATTTGCCCTGAAAGCCCTTTCCATCCTGCATCTGCGCGATGGCAATGACGACCTGATGTACGCCGACGGCCCAGACGGCCAGCCGGACCTGAATCGTCCGATGCGCGCGCACCTGTACGGTCCTGGCACCAAGCAATACGCAGTGGCCCGGGCTGAGCAAAGTAACCGCACGATGGACCGCATGAAGCGCAAAGGCAAGGCGGACTTGAGCTCCGACGAGCAGGTCAAGGAAAACGCGAAGTTCCTGGCCCGCTGCACCGCCCAGCTGGAGAACGTGGAATACGAGAACCTGTCCGGTGACGATCTGCACATGGCGGTCTACAACGACCTGGAACTGTGCTTTATCCCGGCGCAAATCGATAAATTCATCGGCGACACGGCAAATTTTACCGCGCAGCCCTCGACGACCTGATCCTGTTCGTCCGGTACAGCGCATGGTTAGCGGCGGTGCCGGACAGCCCGCAGGATGAATCGGCTGATGCGCGTCGTCCTGCGGCCAAACCAGCCCAGAAGTCGCGGTTGAAGCGCTTGCAGGAGGAGCGTGGGCAGGCTTTTTTACCGGACATGCCGCGAATTGACGGCCTGGAGCATGTGGTTGACCACCTTTGGCAGGTGGGGCCGACAACTGGAGATGGTGCGGTAACCCATGCCGAGTTGCATTACTACCAGCGGAACACTGGCGTGGAGTTGAGCGAGTGGGAGGCCAATGCCATCCGCAGGCTGTCGGTCGAGTATTTGAACGAATCCCACCGCGCGACCGATCCACGCTACCCGTCGCCCTGGGCTGAAGGGGAGCAAGTCAAGGTCATCGCCACCAACACCGCCCGCAACGCCATTCGTGCGCTCGCGTCCCTGTAAAGCAACACCCGCCACATATTGAAAGCGCAACGATGATCATCGGTGATATGGAAATTCGCCTGCGGGCAGACATTGCCCGGTTGCAGGCAGACATGACCGCTGCGCGCAGTGCCGTCACCAATGCCATGGCGGACATCGAACGCATCGTCGGTATCGCCAAGAAAGCGTTTATTGGCTTCATTGGCGTTGCCAGCGTTGGCGCGTTCGTCGGTATGGTCAAGGGGTCAATTGAGGCCACAGCCGGGCTGCATGACTTGTCTATCCAGACGGGGGCGTCGGTAGCGGGGCTGATGGCCCTGCGGTCGGCGGCGGCGACGACCGACACCACCATCCAGGACATCACTGGTGCCATGAATAAGATGGCCAAGGGCATGGCATCGGCAGACGAAGATGGTAAGGGTATTGGCGCGGCCATCGCCGCCCTTGGCATCAATTTCAAGCAATTCAAGGCCCTGTCGCCGGACGAGCAGATGGTCGAAGTGGCAAAGGCCATGGATAAGTTCCAGGACGGGGCCGGCAAATCCGCCATTGCGATGACGTTCTACGGCAAGGAGGGCGCGAAAATGCTGCCCTTCCTGAAGGACTTGGCTGACATGTCCGACACGGTCACTGCAAAAATGACCGAGCAGCAGAAGGCCAGCAAGGCCGCCCAGGCGGCAATGGCGGACGACTTCAGCGACAACCTGACCAAGCTCAAAAAAGCGGGCGAGGGCTGGAAAAAAGATGTGGCGATGGGGCTGTTACCGGCGCTGTATGAGGTCAGCCAGGCATTCGTGGACCTGTTCGGCAAGCCTGGCGGTCTCAAGGCCGAAATCTCGAAGCTGGCCGAAGATGGGACGATCACCGCGTGGGCCCGTGGCACCGTCACTGCTGTGACGTACGTCAGCGATGCCTTCGAAGGGGTGTGGCGCATCGTCAAATCCGTCGGGCAGCTGGTGTGGACCGTTCTGCAAACGGTCGGGCAGGCTATTGGCGCTGTGGCGGCACAAATCACGCAGACCGTGCAAACCGCCGGCGCCGTGAAGGATGACGTTTTGGCTGGCCGGTTTGGCGCGGCGTCCGACAAGGTGCAGGAGCTGTTCACCCGCAACAAGGAAATTGCGGAGGACTTCCGCAATGCGGCCAGCCAATCGTTCAGCGAGCTGGGCGACAAGATGCTGGAGACCTTCAGCGCTCA
Organism: Pseudoduganella rivuli; assembly: GCF_009674485.1. Lineage (GTDB taxonomy): Bacteria > Pseudomonadota > Gammaproteobacteria > Burkholderiales > Burkholderiaceae_D > Rugamonas > Rugamonas rivuli_B. Next base: position 91,826 of record NZ_WKJJ01000007.1, read on the forward strand.
ATCGTTGGGCTCGCGTATTCGCGACCGTATTGAGGAAATCCAAAAGGCTGGCGGTGCGGCCAAGGAAGCAAAAAAGGTTCTGGAGTTCGATGCGAACCAGGATGCAGCCAGTGCTGCGGCGAAAAGGAAGGAGGAAGAGGCTTACATTTCCCTGATCACGGCGATCCGTGCGAAGACGGCTGAAAATCGCCTGGAGTTGGCAGTGGGCGAAAACGCCACAGAGAGCCAGAAAGCGACGATCAAACTGGATCAGGAACTGGCCAGCGGAAAGCTGGTTCTTATCAAAGAGCACCAGGATGCCGCGCGCGCCGCGTTGGCCGAACTGGCGGCGACCGAGCAGCTTTTGAAGGCGAAACAGTCCGAAAAAGAAGTGCAGAAGTGGATCACGCAAAGCATGCAGGCCCGCTCGGCTGAACTTGCTGGTCTGGAAGTTGAATACGAGATGTACGGGAAGTCCGCCGATGCGCGTGAGATCGCCATGGTTGCGATCAAGGCAGAGGCGGAGCTGCTGAAAGACATTGCCGCTATCGAAGAGAAAAACGGCAAGATGTCGCAATCGGCCGTGGAACAGATGCGGCGCGAGAAGGACATGCGCGTCGAAATGACGCAGGCGGCGCTGGCGGAAGCGAAGGCCTTGAACTATGCTGCCCAGCTTTCCACCGAGAACAAGCGGTTCGCCGCGGAGTCGATCTTGGACGAAAAGGATCGCGCTGCGGCGTTGCTGGCGATCGATGCCGAGATGTGGCAAGAGCGTATCCGGATAGCGGGGGAGGGTACCGAGGCCCAGCGGCGGTTGCAAGAGCAATACACGATCTGGTACGCGAACCAGGTGGCGAAGCCGCAGATCGAGGAACAGCGCAAGTTGTGGGAGTCGATCGAGCGGACCGCGCACGACACGTTCGTCAGCATTCTGGATGGTGGCAAAGGGCTGGCGCAGCGCCTGCGGGACACGCTGAAAAACGTGTTCTTCGACTGGCTGTACTCGATGACGCTGAAGCCGTGGATTGTGAACCTGCAGGGGCAGTTCTCGGCGGGTGGCGCGGCATCGCTGGCCGGAGGCGAATCTGCCGCTGGCGGCGCGCTTGACTTGTTGAGTGCTGTCAAGACTGGGTACACGGCCATTTCCAACGGGCTCAGCGGCATGGCCGGGATGTTCACCGAAGGCCTGAACCAGTTTGGCGCAACCATCACCAGCAACGTGGCCGCGCTGGGCGAATGGATGGGTGGCGGCTTGGGGAACATGCTCAGCTCCAATGCGCTCGCTATCGGGAATGCCGGCGTTTGGGCAGGCGGGATCGGCGCCGGCCTGGGCGCTGGCAAGTTGATTTCCAACGGCTATTCGGTTGCAGGTAGTTCTGGCAACGGCGCCGTGATGCTCGGTACCGCGTTAGGTGCGCTCTGGGGCCCGCTGGGCTCCGCGCTGGGTGGCGCAATCGGCGGCCTTGTCAACCGCGCTTTCGGCATGGGTGCCAAGGAGGTTACCGGCACCACACTGACCGGCAACCTGGGAACGGCTGGATTCGACGGCAAGTACATGGACGCCTGGACGCAGAAGGGCGGTTGGTTCCGGTCGGACAAATCCGGCACCACTCCGCGCGATGTCGATGCGGCCATGGCGACCGGCCTGAGCGACACATACGCCAAGATCACGGCCGCCAGCCGGGATTACGCCAAAGCGCTCGGCGTGGACGCGGATTACATCACCGGCCGATCGCAGTCGCTGAGCATCGCGCTGACGAAGGACCAGGCCGCCAACGAAAAGGCGATCACCGACTTCTTCGCCGGCGTGGCCAACACCATTGCCGGCGAGCTGGTCCCGAGCATCAACCAGTTCACGAAGGAAGGCGAGGCCGTCAGCGCGACGCTGCAGCGCCTGGCGGTGCAGTACACGGCCGTCGACGCGGTGCTGAAGGCCATGGGTGCGAGCAGCGAGGCTGCATTCGGCGCCGTGGGTGTGGCAAGTCTGGCGGCGCGCGAGCGGTTGCTGACGCTGTCCGGTGGGCTGGACGCGTTCGCGTCGCAGACTTCGTTCTTTGCGCAAAACTTCCTTACGGAGGCCCAGCGCATGGCGCCGGTGCAGGACCAGGTGACGGCCAAGATGGCGGAACTCGGGCTGGTCAGCGTCGACACGATCGATGAATTCTCCGCAGCGGTGATGGGACTGACGACGTCGGGCAAGTTGGCGACCGAGGCAGGCGCCGCCACGTATGAGGAGTTGATGAAAATCGCGCCGGCGTTCAAGCAGGTGGCGGACTACACCGCCGCGGCGAACAAGGCTCAAGCGGAGGCTGCTGCGGAAGCGGCGCAGCGCCTGGCCGAGGTCAATAAGCCGTACATGGACCGCATCACAGAGCTGGAAAAGGCCCTGGGGTACGCCGTTACGGTGCGCGAGCAGGAGGCAGTCGCCATCGACGCCAGCACGAAGGCTTTGATCGACCGGCAATCGGTGCTGGAGCAAGAAGTTGCGGCACGCGAGGTGCAGGCCAAGCAGATCGCCGACTTCATGTCGATGAACTACGGGCAGAACGTTGTCGAGGTCGAGAAATCCCGCCAGGCTGCCGTTGAAGCGTCTGCAACGCAGCGCGCCAACCTCGAAATCCAGTTGTACAACCTGACGCATACGGCGGCAGAGCAGTTGGCTGCCGCGCGTGAGCGTGAGCTGGCGGCGGCAGATCCGCTGGAGCAGGCACTGCTGAGGCAAATCAACGCCCAGCAGGACATGGCCAGCGCTGCGGCGATTGCAGCCAAAGCAATCGAGGACGCTGCGGCGCGTGCCCGGGCCGTAGCGCAGGAGCGTGCCGGCATCGAGCGTGAAATGCTGCAACTGCAAGGCAACACTGCAGGCCTGCGGCAACTTGAACTGGATGCACTCGACCCGCTGAACCGGGCCGCAAAGCAGGCGGTTTTCGATTTGCAGGACAAGATGGCGGCGGAGGCCGAAGCGGCCCGTGTGGCGCAGGCCATGGCAGAAGCCCGAGCGCGCGCAGCTGAAGAGGCGCAGCGCGCGGAACAGGCGCTGATGCAGGTTCGGCAGTCGGCCACCGATTCGATCTTCGATGAGGTGAAGCGCCTGAAGGGCTTGATGGATGGCGGCGGCGCCATGACGCTGGCTGGCGCCCAGTCGGCGTTCGCCATCGCCACGGCGCAGGCCAGGTCGGGCGACCAGGCTGCGCTCAATGCGCTGCCCGGGCTGTCGAAGACGCTGGCGGACCTGGCTGGTCAGAACGCCAGGTCGCTGCAAGAGCTGCACTGGATTCAGGCGACGACGGCGGCCAGCTTGCAGGAAACCGCGATGGGCGCTGTTGGCCAGTACGGTTTGACGATTCCGAAGTTCGATCAAGGCACCAACCTGATCACGCAGGGTGGACTGGCATTTGTCCATCCGGGCGAGGCTGTGGTGCCGGCTGCGTCGAACGGACCGTATCGGGCGAGCGGTGGCGACAGCGTACTTGCCGCTGAAATGCGCGCCCTGCGTGAAGAGGTCGCTGCATTGCGCCGCGAGAAAGGCGGCGATACCAGCGACATGGCGCGCGACATCAAGCGCGTCGCCGACACCCTGGAAAGGGTGACTGATGGCGCGGATGCCATGCGCGTCAAAAACGGGGACGATGTTCTTCAAGTTGTGGGGGCTTAATGGGAAGTGAAAGCGATTTCCGAATTTATCCGCCGGTGACGATGGCCGATGCGATCCTGACCAGCAGTTCAGTCCCTGAAACCACGGTGACAGCGTGGAACAGCGGCAGTACGTACGCGCTGGGTGACCAGCGCGGCGTGGCCGGCGCGAGTAATAGCCAGGACGTGTACGAATCGTTGCAAGGCTCAAACACGAATCATGCGCCGGCCAGCTCCCCCACCTGGTGGAAATTCCTGGGGACGGTGTACGGAACGTATAGCGGTGGCGCGACGTATGCACTGGGCGATATCGTCACCGTGATTGGCGCCAATTCGCACCTGCTGTACAAGTCGACTGTCGGCAGTAATACCGGCAACCCAGTCACCGACACCACGAAATGGTTGGAGGTGGGCTACACCAACCGCTGGCTGGCGTTTGATCGCACCGTCCAGACGCAGACCGTTGCGCCCAAACAGATCACCATGACGATCACGCCAGGGCAGTTGATCAACTTGCTGACCCTGCTGAACGTCACGGCCGCCAGCGTGACCGTTACGCAGTCGATCAGCGGCTACAGCAAGACGAAGCGCTTGCTCACCCATCCGGTCAAGAACTGGTACGACTGGTATTACGAGCGCCTGCGTCAGGTTAAGGAGGTCGTCTTCGACATTCCGCCATATAAGACCGGCGTGCTGACGGTGACCTTGGACAACCACAACGACCAGGTCGGCATTGGCTGCTTGTTCATCGGCAAAGGTCGCTTCATTGGCCAAACCCTGTGGGACTTCAACGGCGGCATCTTGAGCTATTCCACCAGCAAGGAAGAGCAGGGCGTCATCACCATGAACAAACGCCCTAACGCCAAGAAGCTGAACTTCGAGGTGCGGATCCCGGAAGGTTACGAAGACGAAGCGTACCGCCTGCTCACCGAATTCACCGACGTCGAAATCGTTCTGGTTGGCACATCAGCGTACGGCATGGGGTTGGCGTATGGCTTCTTGGGCCAATGGAATGTTCCAGTTTCAAATACCGGCAAAGCCGCACCAATCGAATTTAGGGCTCTCACATGACGATTACCCAGGTTATCACCGAATTGCCGCCAAATCCCGATCCTGCAACGGATTCCGCTGATGATTTTAGCGACAAGGCTGCGGCGTCTGTCCTGGCGCAGAAGAACATGGTGCCGGAGCTGAACACCATGATCGGGCAGATGAACGCAACGGCCACCCAAGTGAGCAGCGATGCAACGGCGTCAGCCGCAAGCCAATCTGCTGCGGCGAGCAGCGCCGCCAGCGCCGCCGCCAGCGCCGCCAGCTCTGTTGCATCAGCCACAACAAACGGCACCAGCACCACGTCGCTGACCCTGGGCGCGGGCACGCAATCCCTGACCACGCAGACTGGCAAGAACTGGGCGCCAGGCATGTGGATCAACTGCGTGCGCACGTCAGACCGGTCCAAGAGCATGTCCGGCTACATCGACAGCTACAACAGCGGTACCGGCGCGCTGGCCTTGATCGTGGTCGCGGCCAACGTGGCGGGCAGTGGTACGTTCACCGACTGGACGCTGACGGTGGCCGGACTGCCCGGCTCGATCTTCAACCTGGTCGACCTGTCGCTGCTGGGTCCATCGATCAAGCCATCGTTGCTGGCCGACTTTGCGAACGCGAAGCGGCTGGACTCGCGGTTTGTGTACACGATGACCAGCCCCCTGATGTACACGGATGCCGCCGGCATCTTGCGCGAAGCGGCGGCCGGTGTGCCTGCGTTTGATCACGACCCGACGACGGGCCGATGCCTTGGCCTGTCGATGTGGGAAGCGCGGACGAATGTCCTGCTGTACTGCCGCGATTTGACGAATGCGTCTTGGACAAAGTCGAGCATGACAACTGCGCTCACGCAAACCGGAGCCGATGGCGCCACCAATTCGGCAACGCTTTTGACGGCAACGGGTTCCAACGCGACCGCGATACAGAGCGTCACGTTGGCATCGTCTGCTCGTTACTTCACTGCGTACGTGAAGCGCGTAACCGGTGCGGGCGCGGTGGAAATGACGCTGGATAACGGTGCAACCTGGACGGCGATCACAAGTAGCATCAACACTTCGACATGGACGCGATGCAGGATCCCAACGCAGACGCTTGCAAATCCGCAGGCCGGCTTCAGGCTGGCGACCAACGGTGACGCGATTGCAGTGGATTTCACGCAGAACGAAAATGGAACGTTCGAGACACCACCTATCGCGACAACATCGGTGGCAGTTACGCGCGCAGCACCGTCGTTGACTATTGCGCTGAGCGCGTTCGAGTTCAACGCGCTGGAAGGGGTAATTTATGCCGCTGGCGATGTCGGCTTTATCTCATCCGGCAATGCGACGCTCGTGCGTTTGGACGACGGGACCGATAACAATCGTTTCATGATGCGGATATCATCAGCCGTCCTTAAGCTGCAATCTATTACCGGCGGCGTAAATGACGTCGACATCAATGTCGGCGCCCCAACTGTTGGCGTGCAAGCTCATATGGCCGGAGCGTACCGCGTGAATGATTTTGCTGCGTCGAAAGACGGCGCGGCCGCGGTGACTGATACTTCAGGCGCGGTCCCAACTGTCACAACGTTGCGTATTGGTGGCGAGCCGTCGGGCGCAAACATGGTGAATGGTCGCATCAGCAAATTCGCATACTACCCACGCCGCCTTGTGAATAACGAGTTGGTCGCCCTCAGCACCCTGTAAAAGGATCACACATGTCAAATTCAAGTGCAGGCACATTGCCGGCGCAACTGGTGCGCCATTGCGATCTGGGTCCGCTGGCGTATATGCGGCCAGACGACATGGTGCAGCCGTTCATGTATGTGCGCGATGAAAAAGCGCAAGGCACGTATGGTGGCAATACAACTGGTGCTGGGTATTACGACCGGACATTGAACACGGTGGTTGTCAATACGATACCGGCGGCGTCATTGTCATCGAACCAGATTACGCTGCCGCCCGGCACATACGACTTTGAAATAATCACGCCATTCTATTCGACGACCGCAGGCTCCTATGTTTTCCGGGCAAATCTCTACAACGTCACCGATTCCGCAATAGTGGCATACGGCCCAATTGGGTCAGCAGCCGGCTCAGATACTGTATGCGCAAAGTGCAGGGTCACGATTTCGGCAACCAAGACATTTAAGGTCCAGACATACTGCACTGCCGCGCTCACCAACGCGCTCGGCTACGCCTTGAATGTATCTGGTCAGGTGGAAATTTACAGTGAAGTTCGAATCTACAAGGTGAGCTGATGGACTATGTGACTTACGATGAAAATCGCGCGCTGACAGGTCGCTACACTGGCCAAGAGCCGCAGGACGGCGAGCAGTATTTCGAATTGACGGAGCCGCTTGAGTTGAGCTGGACCGCGTATCGCATGAACGAAGCGCGCGATGGCCTGGAGCTGGTGCCGCCGGCCGAGCCGCCAGCGGTCGACCTGCCCGCGCTCCGCCAAGCGCTGGCCGCCGGCATCGATGAACACATCGCCGCCATTTACCGGCGCTTCACCCGATTCGAAAGCGAGTACACGGCACGCGAAGCGGCGGCCCGTGCATTCGCCGCCGCGGAATACGAGGGCGACCCCGGCACCTGGGTGTCCGCGTTCGCTACGGCGGCCGGGATGACGAACGAGGCGGCCGCCGACCTGATCATCGCCCAGGCCGATACGCTGCGCACGGCGCTGGAGTTGTTGGGCGCGCTGCGCATGCGCAAATACGAAGTACTGGGTGCCGAGGATGTGGAGGGCGCCCAGGGTACGCATGGCGACATCGTCGCGCAGGCCGATACCATCGCTGCGGGGCTGTGATGCTGCGCGCTGCGTTCTACCGTGGCACCCACGCGGGCCTATCAGGCCTGTACAACCGCGCAGTGCGCAGGTGGACGCGCAGCGCGTATTCGCACGTTGAATTAGTCTTCAGCGATGGCCAGTCGGCCAGCTCGTCGTATATTGATGGGGGCGTTCGGTTTAAGCAGATCGCCTACACGTCCAGCGACTGGGACTTCATCGACCTGCCTCCGTGGCTTGAGCACAAGGCCCGCGCCTGGTTCGAATTCCACGAGGGCGACGGTTACGACCTGTGGGGCAACCTGCATTTTATCGTGGCGCCAGTCGGCGACGATAAGGATCGCTGGTTCTGCAGCGAGGCAGTGGCCGCGGCGCTCGGCTTCCCGGATCCTGGCCGATACGACCCCGGCACGCTATTCAGCACACTTTCCCGTCTCTCAACCCTCCAACCCGCTTCGGCGGGTTTTTAATGCCATGAAAGCTGACATGCCCGCCTTTGAAACCACATCCGCTGGTGCTGCCGCCGTAAAGATTTTCGGCGTTCCCGTCATTGCCGGCGCGGCTGCGACCGCGCTGACGTTCTGCTTCATGTGGCCGAAAACCCGCCACGAGGCATTCATCCGGTTCACCTGCTCGATCCTGACTTCGATCATCCTGGGCCCGATCTGCATGGCCGCGCTGCACAGCTGGTGGCCCGACATTTTTGTATCCGCCAAGGCCATTGCCGCAATGGAAGGCCTGGACCCGGCCATGGGCATGCTGGTGGTTGCCGGGCCGGTCATGATGCTGGCCGGGCTGCCGGCGTGGTGGCTGCTGGGCGGCGTCGTGCTCTGGCTCGAGCGCCGGCGCGGGAAGGACATCGCGGAAATCGCGCATGATGCGGCCGATGCAGTCAAAGACGTGCGGGGTGCGCTGTGACGCCGCGCCAGCTCGCGGTCATAATGCCGCGCGCGCCGGCGGCGGCGTTCGTGCCCGTGCTGACGGCTGCCATGGCGGAATTCGGCATTGACACGCCACTGGATCAGGCCGCATTCCTGGCGACCGTGGCGCACGAATCCGCGCAGCTGACGTGCCTGGAAGAGAACCTGAACTATTCCGCAGAGGCGTTGATGCGCACGTGGCCGTCCCGCTTTCCACCTGCGACAGCCGCCATCTATGCCAGGCAACCGGAGCGCATCGGCAACAGGGCTTACGCGAACCGGGAAGGTAACCGGGACGAGGGCAGCGGCGACGGCTGGCGCAACCGCGGCGCCGGCGCCATCCAGATCACGTTCGAAAATGGCCACGCCGCATGCGCGCGGCATTTCGGCATCCCGCGCGATCAGGTGGCGGCCTGGCTGCGCACGCCCGAGGGCGCATGCCGGTCTGCTGGATGGTTCTGGCAGACGAACGGTATCAGCGCCTGGGCCAACGTCGGAGACTTTGACGGCGTGTCGGACAAGGTCAACCGGGGCAAAAAGACGGCGGCCCTGGGCGACTCCATCGGCTGGAAAGATCGGCTGGCCTATTACCAAACTGCGCTGAAGGTGCTTTCATGATTGCGGCATGGTGGCGGTTGCTGGCCATCGTGCTGGCCGTCCTGCTGCTGACGGTGGGCGCCATCGGCGGCACCGGCTGGTGGCTGGCGGCCGCCGCGCGCGACAAGGCGCAGGCCGACCTGACGACTGAGCGGAGCGTATCCGGCCAACTGCGCGCCGGAATCGATGACCAGAACAGGGCGATCAAGCAGCTGGGCGATGCGCAGCTGGCCGCTGAGGCGCGCGGCGTCGCAGCCATGCAGCAGGCGGCGGCCGCCGGCAAGCGCTTCGACGACGCGCTGCGGCGTATGGACGGCGCGCGCGTCACAACATGCGCGGACGCGATGCCGTTCGTGAACCAGATGCTGGAGGATGTCCGATGAAAATCGTGAACTTGACCAAATTGGCAAGTTTGGCCGTGCTGGCCGGGTGCGCCGGCCCCGCGCCAATCACCCAGCGTGTCGAAGTTCCCGTCTTTACACCATGTGTAAAGGTGGTGCCGCAGCGGCCGGCGTTCGAGTTCGACAAGCTGGACGCCGCCGTCAGCGATGGCCGGAAGGTCATGGCGCTGGCGCGGGACTGGGTGCGCGGGCGGAAGTACGAAGGCGAGCTGGAAGCGGTGGTGGCCGGCTGCCGCTGAGTGGTGGCAGTTTACAATTTAACTACACAGTTTATGCTGTATGCATATACAGTATTTATGGTGATGTTATGAATGGACCTGGCTCGGCTGCCATGCCTATGCAAGGGAACGTGCGAAAGCGCCCGCAGGCAGTGCCGGCGACGGTGCGGCTATTGCGAAACAACGGTGAGCGTGTCACCAAAGAACAGTTGGACGCCTCGGAGCCGCTGCGCGGCTATTTCATCATCAACCCACCCGAAACCGGCCCCGGTGCGCGCCGGTTCAAAAGCATCGCTGAGCTGTGGCGCACGCCTGGTGGGGAGTATGGTGACGTTCATAAGCCACTCATAAACCCGGTGATCGAAAAATGGGACGAGCGCGGCGCAATTTTCAGCGGCTACGAGATCAACACTATGGACGGCCGGACCGTCCAGCACGTGCAGGTTTGGCTGGTAAAGCTTTCGGCCGGTGCAGGTGAGTTATAGTTTCTTAGCAATGTCCGCCGCCGACTCGTTGTAGTAAACCTGCAGCATTCGCAAATCCTTGTGCCCGACTACTCGCGCCAACTCGAGTACATTAAGCTTGCTCGCCAGTCTGGTAATCGCCTCGTGGCGCGTGTCGTGGAACGTAAGATTCTCGATCTCGGTCCGCGCCTTAGCCTTCCGGAACAACGCGTCCAAGCTGGCGGCCGTTATGCCAAAGCATGCATCCTGCGGCTTGCCGGCTGGGAGGAGTTTCAGCAGATCCGCGGCCCGGGCCGATAGTGGCACGTCGCGTTTGGACCCATTCTTTGTACGGGGCAGGTGGACGACGTTATCGTAGACGTGTTCCCAGGTCAAATTGCAAATTTCCCCAGCTCGCATGGCTGTTTCGATGGCAAACAGAAATGCCACGGCCACGGCGTCTGACTTTGTGGCGACCTCGCCCGCAAATCCCAGTGCCAGACAGATACGGTCAATTTCGTCCTCGGTGATGCGACGATCACGTGGTGGCGCGCCCTTCGGTCGACGTACGTCGGCGGTAGGGCTGACGGCGATCCACTTCCATTCCCTGCGCGCCGTCGTGAAGACATGGGATAGCAGATTTAATTCCCGATTGACGGTGGCGCCGGCCACGTCTTTCAGGCGCATGTCGCGCCACTTGCCGATGAGTTCGGCAGTGACATCGCTGACCCGGATTTCGCCGAACGTCAAATCCCCTAGTTTGTGCATGCTGATTGCACGTAACCGGATTTCCTCCCACCGCTCGCCGCGTTTGTGCGCGGAAACTTCAATCAGGTAGCGGTCGAAGGCGTCCTGGCATGTTTTGTCGGTATTGACGCCCGTGTCGGCCATGCGGCGCAATTGCGCTTCGCGCTCGGCGGCCCAGGCTTGCGCTTCAGCCTTGGTCGAAAAAGTACATGAATCGCGCTGTCCTTTGATCGACAGCTGAACACGCCAACCTGTCTTCTGTTTTGTAATCGACGCCATAATCTCCCCTGTGCTGGGGAGATTATGGGGAATTTTCGGGGAGTTGGGGAAGTTTTTATATCGCCAAACATCGCCAAATGCAAATCAGGCTAAGCGTTATAAGACAACGTAAGTTGTTGAATTTACTAAATATATCACTAAAACTAGCCAGTTATGAGCGGGTGTTCTGGTGCTCCGAGCCGGAATCGAACCGGCACGCCTTGCGGCGGCAGATTTTAAGTCTGCAGTGTCTACCAATTTCACCATCGGAGCTGCGTGAGCGCGACATTATGCCATGTTCGCAACATAATCACCAGAGCAACATTGATAGCTTGGCTGTTGTGCCGGCGCCAAACCGCAACGCCTTGTGCGGCCGGCCAATCGTGTGGCGCGGAGGTCCCGCTCATCAGTGTTAGTATGGAAACACTGGCTGCCCCGTAGCGTCGGGGCGGCGGTTGCACGATGCCGGCCGGGATTGCAATCGGCGGCAGAAGGGGGCTGCGATGGGTGTCAAGGTGCTGTTGGACTTGCTGGGGGGCGTTGCGCTGTTGCTGTGGGGACTGCACATGGTACACAGCGGCATCGTGCGCGCGTTTGGGAGCCGGATCCGGCGATTTCTCAGCCTGATTTTGCAAAACCGTTACCGGGCGTTTGCCGCCGGTGTGGGCGTGACGGCGATTTTGCAAAGCAGTACCGCCACGGCGCTGATGCTGAGCTCATTCACCGCCTCCGGCCTCGTGGGGCTGGTCCCGGCGCTGGCCGTGCTGCTGGGGGCGAATGTCGGCACCACGTTGATCGTCCAGCTGCTGTCGTTCGATTCCTCGGCTTTTGCACCGGTGCTGCTGATTTTCGGCGTCGCCGCCTTTAAACGGGGCACGCGCACCATCGTCAAGGACGTGGGACGGGTCGCGGTCGGCCTGGGCCTGATGCTGCTGTCGCTGCATTTGCTGCTCGACAGCCTGGCGCCCGCCGAGCATGCGCCCGTCGCGCGCCAGTTGTTTGCCGCCGTGACGGGGGAACCCGTGCTGGCGCTGCTGATCGGCACCGTGATGGCGTGGGCCGCCCATTCCAGCGTCGCCACCATCCTGCTGACGATGTCGCTGGGCGCGGCGAATTTCCTGACGCCGGTGGCGGTGCTGGCGCTGGTGCTGGGCGCCAATCTGGGGAGCGCGCTCAATCCGCTGATGGAGACGGGCAGCCTGAATCCCGCCCACCGGCGCCTGCCGGTCGGCAACCTGATCAACCGCATCGTCGGCTGCATCCTGTTCCTGCCACTGCTGGACCCGACTGCCCGCCTGATCCAGTCCATCGATCCGAATCCCGTGCGGCTGGCGGCGGATTTTCATGCGCTGTTCAATATCGTCATGGCCTTGCTGTTCATCCTGCCGCTGGCGCGGTTTGCCCGGCTGCTTGAACGGATGCTGCCCGATGTGAAAAGCAGCAGCGACCTGTCCGTGCCGCTATACCTGGGCGAGAGCGTCAACGATACGCCGTCCGTGGCGCTGGCCTGCGCCGCGCGGGAAACGCTGCGCATGGGCGACATCGTCGACTCCATGCTGGAACAGGCCATGACGGCGATTGTCACCAATGACCGGAAACTGGTGACGGAAGTCAGCCAAAAGGATAACGCGGTGGACGGCCTGCATGAAGCCGTCAAGCTGTACGTCATCAATGTCACGCACGGGCCGCTGGATGAAGCGGAAGCGCGGCGCGCGCTGGAAGTGCTGAGCCTGGCGATCAACCTCGAGCATATCGGCGACATCATCGACAAGAACCTGATGGAGCTGGCCAGCAAGAAAATCAAGCGCCAGCTGCATTTTTCCGCGGAAGGCGCGCGCGAACTGCAGGAATTCCACCGCGTGGTGCGGGACAACCTGCGGCTGGCGATGACGATTTTCCTGTCCGGCGACGTCAAGTCGGCGCGCCACCTGCTGCAGGAAAAAGCCCGCATCCGCGAAATGGAATTTGCCGCCGCCGAAAACCACATCGCGCGGTTGAAGGAAGGGCGCATCGACAGCATGGAAACCAGCACGCTGCACATCGACATCCTGCGTGACTTGAAGCGGATTCATTCGCACATCTGCTCGGCCGCCTATGCCGCGCTGGAAACGGCGGGAGAATTGAACCGGCCACGCCGGCAGCCGACACCGGGCTGGGCCAATCCGCAGCAACCGTTCACCGTGCATGAAGGTGAAGCGGTGTTGAAAGGGAAAACGCGGGCGTGATTCAGGCGTGCCGCCGCAGCCAGGCTGCCGCAGCCTGCAGCGATGGCGCCCGCACCAGCAACAGTTCCCGCGATTCGGGCAGGCGGATGGCAAGTTCCACCATGGACGGCGCGGCGTCCCCGGTAAGCCAGTCCAGGTAAGCAAGACTTTCAGTCAGCGACAGCGAGCGGGCCTGCGCCTGAGTGAAAAATTCTTCCGCGAAGGTGCGCACGCCGATGCGGCCTGCAGCAAGATCACCATCACCGCCCAGTTCATGGCGGTGGACATTCACCTGCACCAGCGCGCCCGCTTCGCCGGCCCACGCGATGAAATGGCCCCGGTCGTGCAAGTCGCGCATGGCGCCGGGCGCGGTGACATCCCGCCGCGGCGCCATGTCCGTCAGCGACGCGGCAAATTCGACCAGGGCAACCCGGGCGGAACCGGGCAGCGGCCAGGCATTGTCGGTGAACAGCCACCGGACCTGATAGCCCTGCCGCTGCGCACGGTCTTGCAGGTAGCTGTCGAATTCATTGGCGATTGGTTGTACAGGGTTCGGCATGGCGGATAACAAGGATGGGCGGGCCGGAAATTCTATCGGGAGAATCCGGCCCGCCTGATCGGTTACGCCATATGCCGCCTATACTGGACAGCCCGCTCGCCAGGGGGGATTAACGCAGGTTCGGGTTCAGCGTATAGATGCCGGTGATGCTGGCTTCGGCCAGCACGTGGCCGGCCAGCGCGGCGCGCACGTTGGCGCCCGTCAGCGGACCATCGACGGCCAGGTGCGCCACGTCCAGCGCATACACGGTGAACGTGTAGTGGTGCACCAGCGTGTCGTTCCACGGTGGGCATGGGCCATCGTAGCCGAAGTAATTGCCTTTCATTTGCTCGTCGGCGGCAAACCAGCCGGTGTAGTCATTGATGCCGTGGCGCGTGCCGTTGGCGGCCGCGGGACCGGCCTTGCCGCCCGGCGTGACGCCTTTGCTGTGTTCACCGGCGGCGATTTCACGCGTGCCGGCCGGGATGTCCAGCAGCACCCAGTGGAAGAAGTCCACGCGCGGCAGCGAGGCAGGGACTTCTTTGCCTTCCTGGTTGACGTCTTCGCCGCTGCTCGGCACGTCAGGGTCATGGCAAATCAGGGCAAACGACTGGGTGCCAGCCGGGGCGTCGGTCCAGGCCAGGTGCGGGTTGCGGTTGCCGGACAGCGCGATGTGGTTGGCAGGGTGCACCACGGCAAAGGCGAATTCGCCTGGAATCATGGAGCCTTCGGTAAAGCTTTGGCTGGTCAGTTGCATGGATATTCCTTTTGTTGAGTGTTGATGGGACTGCATTACATTAAAACTTTCCGGACAGGACATAACCGGCATCCGGCACCACCGGTTTCAAGTCCAGCTTCTTCAGCATTTGATACACGGTGGCGACCGCCGCCGACAGCACCGGCTTGCCGATGCGGTCTTCCACCAGTTGAATCGCCGGCAGCGATGGCATTTGCACACAAGCCGACAGCACCACGGCATCCGCGTTGGCGTGGTCCAGGCGCTGCACGTGCTCCAGCAAATCCATGGGATTGAGTTTGCCGACCGCCAGGTTGTTGGATACTTCCAGGCTGATGGCGTCGGTGACCTTGATGCCGGCATCCTCGATATAGTCGACCACCAGTTTGGTCAATGGTTTCATGTACGGCGTGATGACGGCGACTTTCGCGAAGCGCAATTCGTTCAGGACGTCGACCAGCGCGCCGGCCGAACTGACCACGGGGGCCGGCGCATCGTTGGCCGCGATGGTTTTCGCCAGCCGCTGCTGCGATTCCAGGTGATAGCCGGGACCCTGGCTCATGATGGCGACCAGGCAGGCGTAGCCCAGCACGTCGCAGCGGGCGTCGCTCAGTTCCAGCGCGCAGCGGTCGCTGTCGACGTCCATTTTCTTCAATTCTTCCGGCGTCACATGCTTCATGCGCATGCGGGCCGAATGGAAGGTGAAGCGCTCGTCCGGGAATTGCCGGTAGCGGGCCTGCAGCATGGCAGGGATTTCGGTTTCCATCGTGGTGTTCGAGCTGGGCACGATCTGGCCGATACGGTAAGTACGCATGGTAAGACTCTCTGGGTTTAATTGCCGCTGGTGAGCACGGCGCCTTTGGTTTCACGCAGGGCGAACACCATCAGGGCCGCCAGCAGGTAGGAAAACGAAGCCAGCGCGATGGTGGTCGCGAAGCCGATGACGGGAATCAGCACCGGCACCAGCTTGATGCCGGCAATCGCGCCGACGCGGCCGAAGTTGAAGCAGAAGCCGGACGCGGTCGAGCGGATGCTGGTGGGGAACAGTTCCGAATACCAGGCGCCGAAGCCGCTGAAGTAACCGGTGAAGAAGCCCAGCAGCGACGACAGGACGCCCAGGGTCACGATGTTTTGCATGGTGAACGCCAGCTTGCCGTCGGTCAGCGGCATGGCGCTGGCGCTGAAGGTGAAGACCGGCACCATGAAGGCCATGCCCAGGAAAAACACGGCAAACGCGGAGCGGCGGCCGATCTTTTCAGCCAGGAAGCCATAGCCGATGTAGCCGGCAATGGCGCCCACCGCGTTCCACACCAGGAATACCGGGGCCTGGTCGATGCGCACTTTCAGGATGTTTTGCAGGAAGGCCGGCGTGAAGGTCAGGATGATCCAGTAGCCCAGCATGCCCAGCATGGAAATCGTCAGGGCCAGCAGCACGGAGCGCAAATGTTGCGGGCGGAAGATTTCAAACGGGCTGCTCTTGCCGCCGTTGCGCAGCATGTAGCCGCGGTTGGCCAGCCACACCGGCGATTCTTCCACGAACACCATCACAAAGACCAGCGTCAGGTAGGCCGGGATACTGGCGACAATGAACAGCGTGCGCCATGCCTCCGGATTGGCGGGATCGAGCAGGTTCCAGGCCAGCAGCGCGGCCAGCAGGTTGCCGCCGGACCAGCCGGTCTGCATGAAGGCAATCGCCTTGGCGCGGCCTTCCGGGCGCCACACTTCACTGACCAGCGCGGCTGCGGCGGACCACAGGCCGCCCACGGCAAAACCGACGATGAAGCGGTAAATATTGAGTTCAGCCAGGCTGTGGGCGTAACCGCACAACAAAGTGCCGGTGCCATAGGCCAGGATCGACAGCAAAATGGTTTTCTTGCGGCCGATCTTGTCGGAGATATTGCCCAGCGCATAGCCGCCCAGGCCGGTGGCCAACAGGAACCACGCGACAGTCGACACCACGTCGCCCATCGTGACGGCAAAGCTGCCGGCAATGGCGAGCATGACGAAACCAAAAACGCCCGCATCCATGGCGTCGAACAGCCAGGCCATCCACGAGCCCGTCAAGGTCAGGTATTGCCGTTGAACCGATGGCGGCGATGCTGCGCCCGCCATGCTGATATGTGCATGTTGCATATTCATCTCCAGTGGATAATCAAGAAAATATTATTTTTATGAATGGGATGATGAAAGAAGATGAAATATCCGTAAAGAATTCATTCGCGTGCGTGGCATCGCGAATTGCGATGGCAGTGAGCGTGGCTAATTATTCTTGTTCTGCAAATGCTCGAACAAGAGTTTGGCCGCCACCGATAAGCCGTCATAAGAACGGACACACATGTGAAGGCGGCGACGCGCCCACGCGTCGTCCAGCTCGATACTTTGCAGCGCCAGGCCGCTATATGCACGCAGGCTGGCTTTCGGCAAAATGCCGATGCCCACGCCGGCTTCCACCATTAAACATTGCGCGTCATAACCCAATACCTGGATACATAATTTCAGCGTGCGCCCCAATTTACTGGCGGCTTCCGCCATTTGATAATGCAGGCTGCTGCCGACATGTAATCCGACATAATCGTAATCCAGCGTTTCCTCGAACGAGACAGACTGGCGGCCCGCCAGCGCATGGTCTTCCGGTACGATCAATACCAGTTCATCGGTGCGGTAAGGGAAAATCTCCAGGTCATTACTGTGCGGGACATCCGTGAAAATGCCGATGTCGGCCTGGTTTTCCGCCACGCCGCGGATGATCGCGGTGCTGACTTTTTCTTCCAGGTTCACTTGCACCAGCGGATATTTATCCATGAACGATTTCAATGCCTGCGGCATGAATTGCGTCATGACGGAGACATTGGCCAGCACCCGCACCGAGCCGCGGGTGCCGGCGGCGAAGTCTTGCATTTGCAGCACGATGTTGTCGAGTTCATGCAGGACGCTGCGGGCCATGTTGATCAGCGCAAAGCCGGCAGCCGTGGCCTTGATGCCCTTGTTACTGCGGATCAGCAACTGCGTGCTGAGCCGGGATTCCAGCTCGCTGATGCGCTTGCTGACGGCGGGCGCGGCAATGTGATGGCGCGCGGCGGCGCCGGCAATCGTCCCGTCTTCGATCACACTGACGAATAATTGCAGCGATAAGGGATCAAGTTTCATCTCTATTGGTACGGGTTTTTCTCAATTCGCTAGGCGTAATGCCAAACAATTGCTTGAATTTATCGGTGAACCGGGATTGCGACGAATAGCCGCAACGTTCGGCAATACGGCCGATCGGGTCCATCGTGGTTTGCACCAGATGCAGGGCATGGCCCAGCCGGGTGCGGTTGATAATCGCGTGAATATCGGTGCCTTCGGCCTTGAGTTTTCGCCGCAGTGTGGATTCGCTCAGCGCGACTTTGGCGGTCACGCGGTCGACACTCCAGTCACCTGAAATATCTTCGCTGATCAAATCCTGTAATTGGTGGCTGAGGCTGGGATGCTCGGCAATGACACCCACATCGTCATAACCGCATTGATAAATTATTTGCAATAATTCCTTCTTGCGGAAATGCCAGGCCGCCGGGTGCGAATACGTCGACCATTCCATATACTGTTGCAGCGTTTTCGCCAGCATATAATCCAGGTTGCCCTGAAAGTATTTCTTACTCTGGTTTGTCGTGCGCTTGAATTGATTGAAATCGCTGTATTCGAAATCAATCAGCACGGCAAGATATTCCTCATTGACGGGAATATTGCGCATGTCAATGGTGGGACTGTTGGATAAAAACACAAAGCCGCCCGCCGGACACACGATTTCACTATCCTTGCCCAATTGCTTGACCCCTGCCAGTACGCAGATCAGCAACGGTTTCATGATGGGCGCATTCAGGATGTGCTGCTCGGTAATGGATGAATACAGGGAAAACGGCAAGGGTTTATCCACTTGCCGTGTTTTCTTTGCCGACTCCGTTAACTCTTGCAGATAGTCGTGCATGCGCTGATCAGCAGCCATAGGGCACCTCGTTAAAAAACAATGGAGACAATGATGTCAAATATAAATGTCATTTTACCAAGTTTCCCTATGTAAATACAGACCACCGATATCCGTGTGGGATGCCGGCAGTCCGTTGGCCCAAGCCGTTATGCGGCTTGCAGCATGCCGACGTCGGCCTGCACTTCCTGCCGCGCCGCGTCCACGATGCGGGCAATGGCGCGGATGTCCACCGCCGCCATGATGTCGGCAACGGGCAGGCTGACCTTGCGCTCCGGTGTGGAAAACGCGGTCTCCAGTGCGTGCGTGAACTGCACCACGCCCAGCGACGCCAGGCCGCAATCGACCAGGCTCCACTCCGGCTCCGCTTCCATGCCCGTCATGCGCAGCACGGTTTGCAGGATTTCGCCCAGCGAGTCCTTCGCTTGCACGGCTTGCTGCTGCTTGCCTCCCTTCAGGTAATTCACCAGGGTGGCGTAGCCGCGCCGGATCGCCGGATCGAGCGGTTCCACCATCTTGGTGAACAACACGGTCAGGCCCACCAGGTAGAAATACTCATACCATTCGACCGGCACCGGCTGCGGGCTGAACCAGTAGAAGCCCTTGCGGTAGCTCCACCAGTCCCACCACGTGCCGTGGCGGGTGAGGGCGTAGTACCACTGGCCCACCATTTGCTGGAACAGGAAGCAGCCATAGGCGGCCGGCGCGATCGTCTGCGACAGCGGGGTAAAGCGCAGCAGGCGCGCCGTGACGCCGCGGCCGGTACTGAGGGCGAATACCCACAGCAGGGTCACCGGGGCGAACATGCGCGAATAGATGTCGTCCCAGATCCGGTTCACGGCAGCCGCATCCGCATGCGAGTTGGCCGCTTCCGGGCGCATGAACCACGTGCTGGTGGTATCGCCGTGCGCAATATAGCCTTGCGCCACTTGCGCCACGCTCAGGGCAATGATCAGCAGGGTGATGGCGTCGGCGATGTAGCCCCAGATATGGGCGCGGCGCTGCTCGGCCGGACGCACGGCGTCGTACAGGAACGCGGCGCACATGCCTGCCACGAAATACACCATCCAGAAGGGCGCGAACAGGTAGAAGCCGAGGATCACGGCATTGTCCTTGCCGGCGGCCGCCAGCTGGGAGGCGGAGACCGGCAGCGCATGGCCGGTGGCCGGGTCGAACGAGACGAAGCCGGTGGCGTCCACCG
Source organism: Pseudoduganella rivuli (assembly GCF_009674485.1). Lineage (GTDB taxonomy): Bacteria > Pseudomonadota > Gammaproteobacteria > Burkholderiales > Burkholderiaceae_D > Rugamonas > Rugamonas rivuli_B. The sequence goes on from NZ_WKJJ01000007.1 coordinate 111,481, forward strand.
CGTAGCCATACCAGAAGCCCATCAGGATCACCGCGTTGACGGCCAGGCCGGCCAACGTCAGCATCAGCAAACGTTTGGTGTTGCCGCGCGCTTTATACAGCGCGTTGTACAGGAACGGAAACACCACCAGGCACTGGAAGTAGACCGAGATGAACCACAGGTAAAAGCCCATGAACCACGACGCGCCCCACAACGGCGACGCCTGCAATCCGGCCGCATGAATGCCTACCGTCAGCAGCACGTTGGCCAGCCACGAATCCTGCACCAGCGGCGTGCCTTCGCAGAAGGCATGGCTGGCGTCGCCGGGCTGTCCATTCCAGTGGAACACGGCGGAGAAGGTCGACGGCTGGCAATCGACCAGCAAGTTGGCCAGTCCGAACAGCAGCGCCACCGCGTACAGCGGATACATGCCGGCGATGCGGCCGGTGATGTACGACAGCTTGCGGGTGATCACGGGCGGCATGAAAATCACCAGCGAGAAGCCGGCCACCGCGAAGAACGCGTGCACGTGCCACGGGAACTGGCGCAAGTTCGACACCGCGCCCCACGATTCGGTGGAACCGAAGTGCATGAACATCACGTAGCAGGCGAGGATGAAGCGCAAGCCTGCCAGCGTCGACCAGTCGACTTTGGGTGCATCGTGCCGGGCTGGCGCCGCTGCCGTTGCTGCGGCGGCCGGGGCAGTGCCTGCTTTTGCCGGTTTTTTTGCCGGTTTGTTGTGGAAGTCCACCGTGGTCACGGTCGGCTTGGCTGCGGGGCGGGCGCCCACTTGCAGCACGTCGGCCAGGCCGTTGCGGATGTATTTACGGCTGGCCGTCTTCGGCAATTCGTCGTCCGTCACCAGTTTCACGAAGGTGGGGAATTTGTAGGCTGCCAACCCTTTCAGGCGCAGCAATTCCCGGATTTCCCGCAGCGCTTCCTGCTGCGTGACGCGGCTGGCGAATTCGGTCTCCAGCACCAGTGCGCAGCCCACTTCTTCGCCGTACGTGTCGGACGGCACCGGGAAGCACACCGCCGTGTTGATCCACGGGTGCTGTGTCAGGATGTCTTCCACTTCGGCCGGCGCGATCTGTTCGCCGCCTTTCTTGATGAGTTCCTTCAGGCGGCCGCGCAGGGTCAGCGTGCCGTCCGGCGCCAGTTCGCCCAGGTCGCCTGTCAGGAACCAGGAATCGAGCTTGCCGTCATGGTGGGTGCGCAGCAGGAATCGGGACTGGTCGTTGGCGGCGGGATTGTCGCGGTAGCCGTCAAACAGCGTCGGACCGGAAATGGCCACGTCGCCCGCCGTGCCATACGGCAGCGGACGCAGCGTCACCGGGTCGACCACGGCCATCGATGCGGTCACCGGCACGCCCACGGCGCCGGGCAATTGGTGCCAGCTGGCACCGCTTTTCGGTGGCTGGGCAATCGGCATCAGTTCGGACATGCTATAGGTCGCCACCACTTCGCAGCCATAGGTGGTTTCCAGCACTTGCCTGTCCGCTTCCTTCAGCGCCGCAGCGCCGGAACGGATCATGCGCAAGCCGTGATCGCGCCAGCGGCCGTTGGCTTCCAGACTGTCGCCGGCCTGGTCGCGCAGGTAGCGTACGGTGGCGTTGTGGATGGTCGGGACGGCGGAATACCAGGTGGGACGCGGATTGGATTCCGACAGCGCTTCGACCATGGCTTGCGGGTTATACAGCCCTTCGCACGTGACGGAGGCGCCCACGGCGATACTGCACAGCAGCGACGCGCTGAGCCCGCCGATATGGTCGAGCGGCATCACGCTGTACGTGACGTCGCTGGCGTCGATGCCGATGCCGTCGGCCAGGATGGCCGCGTTCAAGACCAGGTCGCGCTGGCGTTGCGGCACGACCTTGGGTTTCGACGTGGTGCCGGACGTGCGCAGCAGCAGGCAGGTGGCGTGCGCCGGGTTGGCCAGCGCCGGCTGGTGCTGGAATCCCGTCACGGGGTTCAAATAGCGGAACAGGCCGGGCGTGGCCGCGCCATTGGTGGCCGCATAGTGCAGGTGGGCATGGCCTTGCTGCGCATACGCTTCAAACGCGGCTTTCACGCCGGGGGCGGCGACACCGTCGAACAGCACCATGTGCTTGACGCGGTACTGTTCCAGCGCCATCAGCGCATCGGCTTCCGTCATGCCGGGGCCGAACGGGACGGCGCACGTTTGCGAAGCGATCGACAGGAAGGCTGCCGCCGCGGTGGCGCTGCCGCCGGCCGGGGCCAGGTAGGCGACCACGTCGCCCGCCTGCACGCCGATGCGGCGCAAATCGCCGTCGCCGCCGGGCAGGCAAAACGCCAGCATGCGGCCATAGGTGGTGGCGACGCTGGCGTCGCGCTCGCGCGCATGGCGCAGCAGTGGCGCGTCGCCCGGCTGGGCCGCCAGCATGCCGAGGATGGTGTCGGGAACGGCGCCGGTGGCCAGCTTGACGGCCGTCAGCTGGACATCGCGGGCGACCGAACGGGCGCTCAGCGCGCTCGACGTCATCCACTCCGCCTGGTTCGCGCCGGACGGCGCCGATGCCGGCGCCGATACTGCGCCGGCGCCCATGAAGCAACCGCGCACCCGGGCGCACAGCGCGGCGTCGTCGCGGTGCAGGCGGTTGATTTCATGGCCGTCGTCCAGGTACAGCACATCGGACGCGGTGGTGTGAAGCGCCAGCGCCAGCGATTCGGACCAAGCCTTGTAGCCATCCTTGCGCCCGATCAGGTGCAGCGTCGGGATCGCGGGGAGCATGGCCGGCGCCTGGCCGAGGCCCGCGCGCGCGCGCAGTTCGGTCCAGGGAAACGGCGCGGCGGCGCACGCGATGACGGCGGATCCGAATGGCGCGCCATGCGTCAGCACGAATGGAATGACGCCGCCCGCGCGCTGGCGCAAGGCCGCTTGCAGGGCTTCGTCGTGCGGCAGGCCGTTGATCAGGGTGGCGATCACGCCGCCCTGGCTGAAACCGTAGACGCCGTCAAACGGGCCTTCGTTCTCCAGTACCGTGGCGACTTTCAGGATGGCGTCGCACAGGGCGTTGCGCAACACCTCCGGCGCCACGGTGCCGTCCGCGCCGTCGCGCGGGATCCACGAATACCACGGGCCGGCCACCAGGCCTTGCAGGCCGGGTCCCGGTTCGTTGACGGCCAGCGTGCCTTCGACGTGGATCACGTCGTACCCGGCGGCTGAAATGCCGAGGTTTTCCAGTTGCATTGCAGTGACGGCGCGGTTGCTGCCGCTGCCGTGTAGCGCCAATAGCCTTGGTTTGGCGCGACTTAGTTCTGTCGGTGTATTCATTTTGTTCCCATGTTTTGCGCGCACAGGCATGGTCCGGCCCTTGGCCGGCGCCGCGGCGTGCGTTATTCAAAATCAGGTTGCCAAGCGAGGACGAGGGACTTTGTCCAGGTCAATCGCGTACGAGAAAATAGCGCGCTGTGTTGGCGCGGTTTCCGCGTGTTACCTCAACCGTCCCCGGCGGGGAGGTGGATACAGCGCGGGCGGCCTCATTGCCGTCCGCAGCGGGCACGCGCGGCCTGTAGCCGCGCGCGGGCCGTTCCGGATGCCTGGTGTCAGACCCAGCATCCGGAACGGCGTCAAACCAGCCCCGGGAAGCAGCCGGAAGGCTGCCCCTCGCCGTGGCAGGCTGTCAGTCGCGCTTGTACAGCGCTTCGATGCTGCTCGATGCCAGCGCATGAGCGCGCACCATGTAGCCTGCCAGCGCGCCGGACGCTTCTTTTGGCAATTCCAGCTTCTTCGACAAGGCGTAGACGGTGAACTGGTAGCGGTGCACGCCGTGGCCTTTTGGCGGGCAGGCGCCGCCGAAGCCGGCGACACCGTAATCGTTCTTGATGCTGACGCTATCGCCAGGCGTGGCGTTTTTCGCCGGATCGCCGGCGCCGGCAGCCAGGGTGGTGACGTCTTTTGGAATGTTCACGACTTGCCAGTGCCACCAGCCGCTGCCGGTCGGCGCGTCAGGATCGTAGGCAAAGACGGCAAACGCTTCAGTGCCGGCTGGTGCGCCCGTCCACGACAATTGTGGCGAGGCATTGCCGCCGGCGCAGCCGAAGCCCTGGAATTCATGGGTGTTGCCCATGAATTTGCCTTGCGAAATGTCCGTGCTGGACAGCTTGAAGGTGTCGGCCATGGCGGAACCGGAGACCAGGGCGGCGAATGGCAGGGCGAATTGGATGAAGTGGCGCATAGGATGCAAATTCCCGTTTGGTTAAAAAAAATGCATCATAAATCGTTCGATCTGTTCGCGTTAGACCGAAAACCGTCAACTTTTATCCGGGTAGGCGCAGAAAGCGAATTGAAAGACTGGCCCGGTACAGTGTCGCCATCAGTTTGAAGGAGACACCATGCACGCGACTCAACCCCATTACACCCAGCCCGCCCCAGCGAAAACCGGACCGGTCCTCGAAGACAGCGCCCGCCAGAGCGGCGGCAAGACGCCCTGGCACATGCATGCGTGGCGCCTGATGGAAATGCGGATCGGCCTGATCCCGTTGCCGATCTACGTCTTGCTGGCGGCCCTGATCGGCGGTTTCATCGCGCAGGGCAAGGTGCCGACCGATATCTCCGTGTCGATCGCCGTGCTGGCGGTGGGCGGCTTCACTTGCGCGGAATTCGGCAAGCGCATCCCGTTGCTGCGCCATATCGGCGCCGCCGCCATCTTTGCCACGTTCGTGCCATCGTTCCTGGTGTATATGCACGCGATTCCGCCCGTGCTGCTGAAAAACGTGTCGGAATTCACCAAAAGCAGTAATTTCCTGTACCTGTTCATCGCGTCGATCGTGGTCGGCAGCATTTTCAGCATGGACCGCACGGTGCTGGTGAAAGGCTTCCTGAAAATCTTCGCGCCACTGGCGGCCGGCACGGTGGTGGCCGCGCTGGTGGGCACGGCGGTCGGCGCCGCGCTGGGCCTGGGCTGGCAGCATACGTTGTTCTTCATTGTCGTGCCGATCATGGCCGGCGGCGTGGGCGAGGGCGCGATTCCGCTGTCGATCGGCTATGCGGCCATCCTTGGCCATGCGCAGGGCGACATCTTTGCCGAAGTGCTGCCGCCCGTGATGCTGGGCAGCCTCAGCGCCATCCTGATGTCCGGCGCGCTGAATTTCGTCGGCAAGCGCTTCCCGCACCTGACCGGCGAAGGCCGCTTGCAGCCGGGCGCGGAAGAGGCGTTGCGCGTGGTGGAACTGCCGGCCGGCACGGTCGACGTGCCGCAGGTGGCGTCCGCCGGCCTGACCGCCATCGCGCTGTACATGGTGGGCCTGATGTCGCATAAATTGTTCGACTTCCCGGCGCCGGTGGTGATGCTGTTTGTCGCCGTGCTGCTGAAACTGTGCCGCGTGGTGTCGCCGCAATTGCAGCAGGCATCCCATGTGGTCTACAAATTCTTCTCGACCGCCGTCACCTATCCGCTGCTGTTCGCCATCGGCGCCGCGCTGACGCCCTGGGAAAAACTGATTGCCGCGTTCACGGTCGCCAACCTGATCACCATCGTGGCGACGGTGGCGTCGCTGATGGCCACCGGCTTTGTCGTGGGCCGCATGCTGAAAATGTATCCGATCGAGACCGCCATTATCAACGCGTGCCACAGCGGGCAGGGCGGCACCGGCGACGTCGCCATCCTGACGGCCGCCAACCGCATGCAAATGATGCCGTTCGCACAGATTGCCACCCGCATCGGCGGCGCGATTGTCGTGACGCTGGCGCTGTTTGCGTTGGCGCGGGTCGGCGTCTGACCGCCACGTTCTTCTTCCTCCTGTAGTGTTGCAGGCCCGCCGAGTGCGGGCCTTTTTTTTTCAGGCCCGGCAGGGCGATGGGAATGTATAAAATATGTAAAATACCAAACTTCCGCGCCCGGCGTTTTGCCATCAGCGAGGCAAATAAGAAGAGAGACATTGATGCGATTGACGAAAATCCTGTGGGTGCACCTGCTGATCCTGGCACATGCAGCGCTCCTGTTCGCCGCCGGTCCGGTCCGGGCTGCGGAACCCGTGCGCCAGGTTGTGCAACTGAACCGCGCCTGGACCTTTACGCTGGGCGATCCGGCAGGCGCTGAGACGGACGATCATGCCGACCGGGACTGGCAGCAAGTCAACCTGCCGCATTCGTTCAGCCTGCCGTATTTCCTCGGCCCGAACTTTTACGTGGGGTATGGCTGGTACCGCAGGAGCGTCGTCATGGATCAAGCCTGGCGGGGCAAGCGCCTGACCCTGGAATTCGATGGCGTGTTCCAGGATGCGGAAATTTACGTCAATGGCGTGAAGGCGGGGCGGCACCGCGGCGGCTATACCGGCTTTGCCATCGATATCACACGGCAGATGCGGCCGGGGTCCAACACGGTGGCGGTACGGGTCAACAATTTATGGAATGCGCAACTGTCGCCGCGCGCCGGCGAGCACCATTTCTCTGGCGGGATTTACCGCGACGTGCGCCTGGTCGCGACCGACCCGGTGCACGTGGCGTGGTATGGCACCTTCGTCACGACACCGGAGGTGTCCCCGGAGCGCGCCTCGCTGCGCATCCGCACCGAAGTCGAAAACACGGCCGGTACGGACCACGCCGTGACCCTGGTATCGCGCATCTATACGCCGGAGGGACGGCTGCTCACGCAGGAAACAGCCACCCGCGCCGTGCGTGCCGGCGCCACCGAAGTATTCGATCAGCAGCCGCCGGCGATCCGCCAGCCATCGCTGTGGGCGCCGGGTAATCCGGCGCTGTACCGGCTGGAGACGGAAGTGCGGCGCGACGGCCGCGTGGCCGACCGTTACAGCACCACGTTCGGCATCCGCTCGATCCGATGGACTGCCGACCGGGGCTTCTTCCTCAACGGTCAACATCTGTACCTGGTGGGCGCCAATGTCCACCAGGACCATGCCGGCTGGGGCGATGCCGTCAGCCATGCGGGCGCGCGGCGCGACATCGGCATGCTCAGGGACGCGGGGTTCAATTTCATACGCGGCTCGCATTACCCGCATGCGCCCGCGTTTTCCCGGGCGGCCGATGAACTGGGCATGCTGTTCTGGTCCGAGGCGCCGTTCTGGGGCATTGGCGGTTTTGGCGGCGAGGGCAACTGGTTTGCCAGCGCCTATCCGCCGAATCCGGACGACCGGCCCGGCTTCGAGGACAGCGTGCTGGCACAGACGGCGGAAATGATCCGTATCCACCGCAACCATCCCAGCATCATCGCGTGGAGCAACGGCAATGAATACTTCTTCAGCGCGCCGGAAACCATGGACGCGGTGCGCGCGTTCGTGCGCAGGCAGGTGGCATTGATGCGCACGCTGGATCCGACCCGCCCGGCCGCCACCGGCGGCGTGCAGCGCGGCGAAGTCGACCGCCTGGGCGACCTGGCGGGCTACAACGGCGATGGCGCCGCGCTGCCGGCCTACCTGAATCCGGGCCTGGCCAGCCTGGTCAGCGAATACGGCTCCACCATCGCGTCGCGACCCGGCGCCTACGAGCCGGGTTGGGGCAACCTGACCGAGCCGCCGGACCAGCGGGGCAGTGCGGCGCGTTATCCGTGGCGCTATCCGTGGCGCAGCGGTGAAGCGATCTGGGCGGGGTTCGACCATGGCACGATTGCCGACATCGATTTCGGCAAGATGGGCATGATCGACTATTTCCGCATCCCCAAGCGCCAATACTATTGGTACCGCAACGAATATCGGCAGGTGCCGCCCCCGGCGTGGCCGGGGCCGGGCCAGGCGTCGCAACTGTCGCTGACGGCCGACAAGACCGTCATCCATGGCACCCAGGGCCATGACGACGTGCAGTTGCTGGTGACGGTGCGCGACGCGCAGGGCAGGGCGCTCAGCAATTCGCCGGACGTTACGCTGACCATCGAGCGGGGCCCTGGCGAGTTCCCGACCGGCCGCAGCATCACGTTCCGGCACGACACGCCGGTCGATATCCGCGACGGCCAGGCGGCCATCGAGTTCCGCTCCTATTACGCGGGCAAATCCGTCATCCGCGCCTCGTCGCCGGGGCTGAAGGACGCGCTGCTGGTGATCCGCACGGAAGGACCGGACCCTTACATCGAAGGAAAGAGCCCGCTCGCCAGGGCCAGACCGCTGGTCAAGTATCCGGCACTGGCGCGGCGCGAACCCGGCGCGGCGCCCGGCAATGTCGTGATCAACCGGCCGACCGCCGCCACGTCGTCGGCGCCGGGCCGTCCGGCGTCGATGGCCAATGACGGCGATGACAACACGGCCTGGCAAGCGGCGGCGGCGGACGACCATCCGGCGTGGTCGATCGACCTGGAAAACATCTATGCGGTGCACGGCGTGGCGGTGCTGCAGCCTGGCCAGGCCGCGCTGGCCTATACCGTCGAGTTGTCGCTGGACCGCGTGCAGTGGCAGCCCCTGACGCCGGCGCAATTGCAGGCCGCGCAACTGCCGCCGGGTTTGCGGGCGCGCTTTGTGCGGGTGCGGTTTGCATCCCCCGCAGGCGCCGTGGCGGCACTCAGCGAGGTCAGGGTGCTGGCGGTTCCGGCTGCCGAGGCGCCCCCGTTGTAAGAGGGTGGCATGCGCGGCATTGGCCGCACTGGCGCCATTACGAAATTGACCAACCTGATACATGATTTAAAGCAATCAATGTTGTGCCGCCACCTGGCGCGAAGTGTTTGGTATATGTTTTGAGATCTGACACCAACCTGACAGCAGCAAGGAGACCCAACATGGCGGAATCAAGCAACCCTATCCGCAAAGTCGTCATCGTCGGCGGCGGCACGGCTGGCTGGATGACGGCCGCGCCCCTGGCGCTGGGCCTGGCCCGCGCCTGCGACATCACCCTGGTGGAATCGCCCGAGATCGGCACCGTCGGCGTCGGTGAAGCGACCTTGCCGACGCTGCGCCACTACAACATGGCGCTCGGCATCGATGACGCTGATTTCGTGAAGAAAACCCAGGCAACCTTCAAGCTCGGCATCGAGTTCAAGGATTGGGGCCACACGGGCAACCGCTTTTTCCACGGGTTCGGCGATTATGGTCCGGAGGTGGAAAACGGCGCGCCCCACATGGCGTGGCTGCGGTTGCTGCGCGACGTGAAAGACATGCCGCCTTTGGCAACCTTTTCCACCGCCGCCGCCATGGCCGGCGCCAACAAATTCACGCCGCCGTTCGGCGACGCGCCGGGCGCCTGCAACGCCTATTCGTACGCTTACCACTTTGACGCCAGCCTGTATGCGGCGTATCTGCGCGACTATGCGATGCGGCGCGGCGTCACGCGGATCGAAGGCAGGATCGTCGACGTGGAACAGCATTCGGAAACCGGCTTCATCACCGCCGTCAAACTCGATGACGGCCGCCGCATCGAGGGCGACTTGTTTGTCGACTGTTCCGGCTTCCGGGGCTTGCTGATCGAGGGCGTCTACCAGGCCGGCTATGACGACTGGAGCGCCATGCTGCCGTGCAACAGCGCGCTGGCCGTGCCGTGCGAAAAGACCACGCCGCTGACACCTTACACGACGTCGACCGCGAAAAGCGCGGGCTGGACCTGGCGCATCCCGCTGCAACACCGCACCGGCAATGGCCACGTCTATTGCAACAGTTTTACCAGCGACCAGGACGCGGCGCGCGTGTTGCTGGACGGCCTCGATGGCCGTGCACTGGACGACCCGCGCCAGCTGCGTTTCACAACGGGCCGGCGCCGCAAGTCATGGATCAAGAATTGCGTGGCGATTGGCTTGTCCAGCGGTTTCCTGGAACCACTGGAATCGACCAGCATCAACATCATAGAAAATTCCGTCAGCTGGCTGCTGGAACACTTCCCCGACCGCGATTGCAGTCCACACCTGGCCGATGAATACAACCGGCTGCTGTCGGAACGCTTCGAATACGTGCGCGACTTCATCATCCTGCACTACAAGCTGACCAACCGCACGGACTCGGAATTCTGGCGCTATTGCGCCGACATGGCGATCCCCGACACGCTCAAGCACCAGATTGAATTGTTCCGCGAAACCGGTCGGGTCGCGATCTATGACGAAAAAGGCTTTTCCGTGTCGTCCCACCTGGCCATCCTGCTGGGGCTGGGCGTGATGCCAAAACGCTATAACCCGCTGCTCGACAAGATGGACCCGCGGCCATTGCTGGCGCATTTTGCCCGCGTGCGCGACGTCATCCAGAACACTGTCGCGGCCATGCCGGACCACGCCGACTACATTGCCGGCCACGTGGCGGCGCCCGCGCTGGCTGCCTGATCCCGGCCGCTGTTCCTGCAACCGCCGCGCTGCCCTGCAACGCGGCGGTTTTACTTCGCACTACATCACGGACGGCCCATCACCACACCGCGCCCGGCCGTGCTCATGTACACCACGCCAAAGGTGTTCATGTCGCCCACGACGAACCTGCCGTTACCCGGTCCGCCATACTGGTGCGCATTGTCGTTGATGCGGGTCCACGATGCGCCCGCGTCCGTGGAACGGAACAGTCCGCGCACACCGCCCACCGTACCCCAGATGAACACGGTCGGATACGTGGCGCCGCTGGCCGCCTTGCCAAAGCCCACGGCGGCGCAATACGTCACGTTGGCGATGCTGTTGAACTGCCAGCCGGAACTGGTGGTGCGCACCAGGCCATTGCCATACAACGGCACCCAGACGTCACCCTCCACGCCGGGAGCGGCGCGGATCACGTCGCTGCCGCCCGTCGCCAGCGTATTGAACTTCCAGAATGACGCGCCGGCGTCCGTGCTGATCATGAAACTGCCATCGCTGGGGTTGTACACGTAGAACTTGTTGGCGTTGGATGGATCGGCGACCGGGCGCGCATTGTTCACGCTGAGCCCGCCCACGGCCGACCAGCCCGCCCCCAGGTTGGTGGAACGGTAGGTGGTGGTGGAATTTTCCGGGCTGTGCAGCAGTGCGCTGCCGCTGGCCGACAACGCGACCTGGCCTTTGACGCCGTTCATCGTGGTTTGCGACCAGTTGACGCCGCCGTTGGTGGACGTATACATCTTGGAGCCGGTCCGTACCACGGTATTGACGTTGCCGGGCGCCACCGCCAGGCCGGTGGTGGTCCCCATCGTTGGCGAGTACATCGGGTTGGTGTACGTGAGGGTGTTGTAGTGCCGGAAGCCATCCACGTCACCCAGCGCCGTCAACAGCGGCCCGCCGGGAATGCTGGCGATATTCAGCGGCACCGTCTCTTCCAGCCCCTTGGTGACAAAGGTCCACGTGGTGGTGGCGGCATCGATGTCGCTGGTCTTGAACACGCCGTTGCCCGACGTGATCCACACGGATTTCGAATTGGACGGGTCAAACGACGCCGTTCCGGTCCAGTGGATCGAGTTGCCCGCAATCCAGCTGATGCCACCCGTATCCATGGCGTAGCCGCGATTGATCACGTCGGTCCAGCTGGCGCCGCCGTTGGTGGAGATGTAGACATGGTCGCCGTTGGCGCTACCCTGCGGCGCCCACTGGTTGACCGTCGACGCCACCAGGCGCTGGTTATTGTTCGGGTCGACGCTGATGCCGCTGAACGCGCGCGTCACGCCGGCCGGCGTGACGTTGGTCCAGGCGCCATTGGCAATCGTGTATTTCCAGATCTGGCCCGTGTCCATCGGTTCCGACCCGGACTGGTTGCCGTGGGGGCCGGCGCCATTGGCGTACGTGACGTACAGGTTGCCGGCGCCGTCGAACGCGGCGCGCTGCGGCATCAGGCCGGACGGGGCGCCGGAGACGGCGGAGAACGATGCGCCGCCGTTATCGCTGCGGTAAAAGTTCGCGCCCACCGAGCCATAATGCGACACGCCGACAAACAGGCGCTGCGCCACGCCGCCCGAGACGCTGGACGGGTCGGCCATGACCACGCTGACGCCGTTGTCGTTCGGCGTGCTGCTGACCGGCAGCGACGTCACCTGCGACCACGACGAGCCTGAATTGGTGCTCTTGAACAGGCCGTTGCGGCGCGTGCCCAGGTACAGCACATTGCTGGAACCCGGATCGACCACCAGCCGTTCGCCGTTCTGGCGGCCCATGCCATTGCCGTGCGCCTTGAACTGGCTGGTCACGTCGATGGTGGTCCAGCTGGCGCCATAATCCGTGGAGCGCAGGATGGCCGACTTGCCGCCATTAAAATAATCGATGCCCACGTACAGATACAGGTTGGCGGCGTTTTTCGGATCGACCGCCAGCGATTCCACGCCCAGATAGCCGGTCTGGTCATCCGCCACCCAGTCCAGCAGCGGAATCCAGCGGCTGTTGGCGCTGTCCCAGCGGAAGGCGCCGCCCACGTCGGTGCGCGCATAGACGACCGCCTGCGATTTGGCGGGAATCACGGCCGACACGAAACCGCCGCCACCCATGGCGACGGGATCCCACGTGTAGGCCGACGCGGGGGCGTGTGCCCCCAGGGTCGCAGCGACGATGGCGGCCGCCGCATACGGCGCCGCTCTTTGAAGCAATGAATCCACAAACTTCATCTGATTTGCCTCCTGTTGATTTGTTATGCATCTGGCTTGAAGCAACGCCCGTGGCACACGGCTGCGGCCGGCGGGCGCAGGTCCCCTCTCGGGAACACACTGAATATATAGAAGACATCCGGCGCACTTCATGGAACGCGTGATAGTTGAGTTAAATCGTTGCGCCACTTGGTGAATTTGATAAATCCGCGATGCAAGCCACAAATAGCAAAAGGCGGCCGAAGCCGCCTTTTGCGTTGGCGCCGCACGCGGCGCCGTACGACATCAGAAGGTGTAACCCATCGAAATGCGGAAGCTGCGGCCCGGGTTATACCAGGAACGGCCCATCGCACCCGGCGCCTGCTGGTTGGTCTGCCTGGTGATCACGTTGGTCAGGTTGCTGGCGTTGAAGCTGCCCCATACATGATCGCTGAAGCGGTAGTTGATACCCGCGTCCCACTGGCCCACGGCTTCCTGCCATACCGGCAAGCCCCAGCCCACGTCCTGCGGCGCGACGCCGCCGTTGGCGGCGATACGGACTGGATCGGCGCTGACGCCGTTGTTGCCCGACGCGCCATAGACACCGGTCGCCAGCAAGGTGCGGTCACGCCAGCTGTAGGCCAGGCGCGCCGACACCGGGCCCTGGTCGTACATGAACGCCGCATTGAAGGCGCGGCGGGACATGTATGGTACCGGCAAGTCGTTGAATGGCATGCCGTTGGTGTCGCAGCCATACAGTGCACCGCCAATCGACAGCGAACCGGCCGGGCAATATGGCAGCTTGAACGGGTGATACAGTTCTTGTTTGCCATCGATGTAAGTGAAGTTCGCCGACACACCGAAGCCCTTGACCCATTCCGGCAATTTATCCAGGCCGGGAATCTTGTCCAGGTAAGTCATACCGGCAAGCTCCACACCACGCAAGTGCAGCTTGGCGGCGTTGGCAGGTCCGGTGATGGTGAAGTCCTGATCGCTGCCGGCCAGGTCTTTCAAGGTGCGGGTATAAGTCTCGGACATGATGATGTCCTTGACTTTCTTGTAGAACACCGCCGCGGTCAACGATTGGCCAGCTTGAGGATACCATTCCAGCGAGATGTCGAAGTTGGTGGCCTTGAGCGGCTTGAGTTTCACGTTACCGTCGTTCTTGCCGGTATAGCTGACCATTTCGATGTTCTTGCCGGAAGGATCGCTCTTGACATCCTGAGACAGGGTGATGTACTCCTGCATCTGGTCAAAGCCGGGACGCGAGATACCCTGCGACAAGGCCAGGCGACCCTGCAGCTTGTCGGTGATGGCGGCCTTCAGGTTCAGGCTTGGAACCACGTCAATGTGGCTGGCCTTCAAATCCAGCGGCTCGTCGATGACGCCAAAGCGCGGCAGGGCGGGATTGGTCGTGGTGCCATATTGCGGCTTGAATACGGTATAACCATGGGCCACGGTATTGGTGCGGATGACGCGCACGCCCAGGTTACCGTCGACCGGCACCTTCCAGTCGTCGAAACCAAAGCGCAAGGTGCCATGCAGCGCCTGGCTGCCCTCGCTGTGCTCGCTGACGAACTTCGGATCGGTCGGATCGTACATATCCGGTTTCCAGCCGTCGGCCGCGGTCGAGCAGTCGTTTTTGGCGCCGCTCCATTGATTGCCCATTTGGCAGTTGTAAACCAATGCCTGCAGCAATTTTTTGTACGCTTCAGGCTTGTTCAGGATCACGTCCTTGGTCGGCACCACGATGGTTGGCGGCGCCGTCATGCGGCCATTGAAGAAATTCGGGTACGCGAAGGTTTCCACGGTGCCCAGGGCGGCATAGCGCGGATCGCTCAGGTAGCCGAAGTTCGGACGCGGCTGCCAGCCGCCGTTGTCGGCCAGCGTGGGCAACGTGCCCGGGATTTTGGTGGTGGCCACGCCCCATTCTTCCGAGAATGACTTCCAGCCGGTGCCGGCGTTCTTGTCCTTGCGCGACTTGCGCTCGGTGATACGCATGCCGAAGCGGAAATCGCGCAGCACAGGGGAATCGAAGACATATTTGCCGTCGACTTTCCACGCATACATATCGGCCTTGGCCTTGTTGCGGTCCGGCTGCGAGATATCCCAGTAATAGTTTTTCGGATCAGCCAGGAATGCGCGGCTCTTGTCGTCGAAGTTGAACGACGGTACCGAACCCGACACGTCCACCCCCATCCTTGGCACGAAGGTGCCGAGGTTGATCATGCCGAAGTCGCCGCTGTTGGTGGAGTGCACCCACTGCAAGTCATTCTGGAACGACCAGCTCTCGTTGGCTTGCCATTTGAAGTTCCACGCCAGTTCCCGCGTGCGGCCATGCACGTCGCTGGAATTGCGCGTCGTGCCCATTTTCAGCCCGCCTTCGGCAAACTGGTTGGCGCCGCGGCCAAGGGTCGGATAGCTGAGGACACCGGACTGGAACACGCCACGCGCGTCATACTTGGCGTCATCGTAATGAACGTAGTAAGGGTACTCGCCCGCCGTGAAGATACTGTTGCCAAAGGTCTCCGCATGGAAGCCGGAGTCGAAATACGTCAGCGACGACTCTTTACCGTTTTTCTTCCATTGCAGCGCGCCATAGAAGCCCTTGCGTTCGGACTCGCTATTGGTGGTCCCCCACTGCGCGCCAATCGGCACCCAGACGGTCTGGCCTTTGACCAGGTCAGTGCGCGGGTAGTACACGGACTGGTCAATCGAGTCGGTGCGGTTGGTGTTTTTGTTGTACGACAAATCCACCAGCGCGCCGAATTCGCCAAAGCTGTCGGTCTTCCACCGGTTCGAATACAGGCCCGAGAACGCCGGCGATTTGGTCTTGCCCAGTACCGCGTAATTTTCCGACATCGAGAAGGCGCCGAACTGTCCCTTGGAATCGAACGGCAGGCGCGTGCGCAGGTTGACCTGGCCGCTGATGCCGCCTTCGATCAACTCCGCCGAAGGGTTCTTGTACACGTCCACGCCGGCCATCAATTCCGGCGGCACGTCGCCCCAGCTCAATTCACGGCCCGGCCAGCCAGCCGAGAAGGATTCGCGGCCATTGAGCGTGGACGAGCCCCACGACAGGCCGCGCACCTGGATGCCCGAACCTTCGACGTCGAAGCCCAGGCCATTGGCGGCCAGGTTGGCGCCGGTACGGGTGCGGTTACGGTCCATGGTCACGCCCACCACGCGCTGCAGCACTTCCGTGATGGATTTATCGGGCAGCTTGCCGGCCTCGTCGGCCACCACGGAATCCACGATCAGGTCGGAATTACGCTTGATGGCGGCTGCATCTTCGTATTGCTTGCGCTGGCCGGTCACGACCACGACGTTGGTGCCTTCCTTGGCGACCGGTTCATCGGCCCCCGTTTCTGCATACGCGTTACCGCACAACAGTGCGACCTGCGCCGCGGCAAACGCCAGCGCGGTCATTTTCAGTGGTTTGCGGTTGCTCATTGTCCCAATGTTTCTCATTGTATTTGTCCTCTTGTAAATGCCCTGGTTGCCGCCGCGCCAGGCGGCGGCCATTCAACCCGCTATCACTGGAAGTAGATCGGGCCGGTCAGCTTGTACTCGGTCCGGTACTGGCCCGATGCATTGATCTTGTCCCCGTTCGGTTTTACCGCGGAGAACTTCATCCCGACGATCGGGGCCAGTTGCAACAGCGTGTCCACATCAAACCCGCTGAGGCCGCACGACTCGCCGATTGCAAACTCCTTCCTGAGATTAATGCTGTAATCCGCGGCGGCGGCGGTCGGCTGTACCGTGGCCTTCAGGGTCATGCCGCATGCATTGCCATCCGAGTCCTTCTGGGCGGGGTTGAAGAGTGGCAGGAACAGTTCAACGTTGAACTTGTTGTTGGTCGAGCCGTACCATTCAGCATTTTGCGCGAGATTGAAATGCAGCGCGTCCTGGAGGTCGATCAGGATGCCTCGAGGGTTCGGGCTGGCGGTAGCGAAAGAAGAGGATTTCAGGCTGCCGCGATACCAGCCGCCGGGCGACGCGAGATCGCCGTCAACGAGGCCGGGGCCGAACAGCGTGAACAATGCCGAGTTGTAATCCCAGTCGCCTGGTTTCGGAGGTGCGCCCCAGTTCGCGGCAAAGGTGAAGGTCTTGCCATCGCTGGAAACCTGCGGATCGCAATCCTGGCACCACCATTGGTTACCCGGATGCCCGATGAAGCCTTCGTTGGTGGTACCGCTGTCCTTGTAGCCGGTCACGAAATTCAGCTTGGCCGGCTTTTCGGTGCCGATCGGGATGCTCTTCTCCACGGTGGTCGCCGCATAGATATCATTGCCGGCCTGGCTGGCGACGACCGTGCACAGCCCGTTGGCGAGCGGCGTCATCGTCGTCCCGCTGACCGTGCACACGGCAGGCGTCTTGCTCTCAAAGGTGACCGGGAGACCCGTGTCAAAGGTGGCGGACAGCGCTACTGGCGGCGCGCCGACCGGTTGCCAGCCCGGGTTCGGGAACTTGGTGATGAGCTGCGGGTTCTTGGGAATCACGAACAGCTGGCGCTGCGAAGCGGAAGCGTAGCCGTCGTAACCCGGCTGGGTCGCCGTGATCGAGCATTCGCCGGCTTTCAGCAGCGACACCATGTCGCCACTGATGGAGCAGACGTCCGGCGTATTGGACGTGTAGGTGATCGGGCCGCCGGAACTGGCGGTGGCCTTCAGCTTCGTGGTGGTCGTTGGCTGGCCAGCCAGGGCAACCTTGCCACCGCCCGGGAACGGGAAGGAAACGGACTGAACCGCGCCGCCCTCTTTACCGCCACCGCCACCGCCGCCGCCGCACGCGGCCAATAATGTGACACAGGCCAATCCGACAGCGCTAAGCTGGATTCGCATCGCAGGTCTCCTCATGATTTTTTCCTTTCTGTTATGTTTTTTAATTGCTCGTCGCG
This sequence comes from Pseudoduganella rivuli, assembly GCF_009674485.1. Taxonomy (GTDB): domain Bacteria; phylum Pseudomonadota; class Gammaproteobacteria; order Burkholderiales; family Burkholderiaceae_D; genus Rugamonas; species Rugamonas rivuli_B. The sequence goes on from NZ_WKJJ01000007.1 coordinate 128,745, forward strand.
CGCATTGCCCAAGGGCGCGAAGCGGTACGGACGAGTTGCGCTGCCACTTCCACCGGTTGCGTTCACGGCTGCGAAGGATCTTCGGCCGGCATGGGCCGGAAATGACACTATGCAATTTGTATGGTGCAGGGAACGACGCAAGTCAGCAATTGCGATAATCCTCAATTGGAGCAGTGAAATTTCGCAGTGGCCGGCAAGGCGCCGCATGGGGCGGGACTCGAACGGGGGGCGGCCAGGCCGCACGCGGCGGGCCTGGCGGTGGATGGAAGTGTGTGGTTATGGCAACGGGGCAACGCCGCGTAATGCGCCGTCAAGGCGTTGGCGACCCCTGGCGTCCAGCACGATGGAAACCAGCCGGTCGCCGTAGCGCAGCGCAACCTTGCCACCAGGCTTGCCCCGCAAGCGCAGGCTCGTCAGGCGCCCCCGGACCCAGTCGAGGTCGAGCTCGACGTTGCCGCGGGCGCGTACACCATGCAGCGCGCCGTCCGGCCACGCCTTGGGCAGGGCTGGCAAGATGCGGATCTCGCCGCCCCACGACTGCACCAGCATTTCCAGGATGCCGGCGGCGCCACCGAAATTGCCGTCGATCTGGAAGGGCGGGTGCGCGTCGAACAGGTTGGGATAGGTGCGTTCCGGTCCCAGCAAACCCACCAGGATCGCATGCGCCCGCTCGCCGTCACCCATGCGCGCCCACAGCGCCAGCCGCCACGCCGTGGCCCAGCCGGTCGAGCGGTCGCCGCGGGTATTGAGCGTGACTTGCGCCGCCCGCACCAGCGCGGGCGTATCGCGTACGTTGATCTGTTCGCTGGGATAGACCCCATACAGGTGCGACACATGGCGGTGCTGCTGTTCGGGCGCGGCGCCATCCCAGTCTTCCAGCCATTCCTGCAACTGCCCCTGCGCGCCGATGCGGTCGGCGGGCAGGCGCGCGCGCGCGGCTGCCAGCAGGGTGGCAAAGGCCGTGTCGGGATCCTGCAACAGGCTGTGCGCCTGGAGGGTCCAGCCGAACAGGTCGCGCAGGATTTGCCGGTCCATGGCGGGGCCGGCGCAGACGGCGGTGCCGTGGGGATGCATGTTTTCCGGTGAAATCGACGGCGACGTGACCAGGCCGCGGCCTTTCGGATCCTCAACCAGCGTATCGGCAAAGAACAGCGCGGCGCCTTTCAACAGTGGATAGATGCGGCGCAAGTACGCGTCGTCGCGCTGGTAGTCGTAGTGGTCCCACAGCGTCTGGCACAGCCAGGCGCCGCCGGTGGGCCACAGGCCCCAGTTTGGTCCGTCGATCGGTGCGGTGGCGCGCCACAGGTCCGTGTTGTGATGGGCCACCCAGCCACGCGCGCCATAGCTGCTGCGCGCCGTGATGGCGCCGGTGACGGCCAGGTCTTCGACCATGCGCACCAGCGGTTCGACGCACTCGCCAAGATTGGCCGCCTGCGCCGGCCAGTAATTCATTTCGGTGTTGATGTTGATCGTGTACTTCGAGCCCCAGGGCGGGTTGGTTCCTTCGTTCCAGATCCCTTGCAGGTTCGCGGGCTGGCTTCCTGGCCGCGACGACGACAGCAGCAGGTAACGGGCTTATTGGACGTACAGCGCCGCCAGCGCCGGATCGGGCCGGGTTTCCATGGCGGCGATGCGCTGATGTGTGGGGCGCGGATCGGCTTGCGCGCTGGCGGCGCCGAGCCGGATCGACATGCGGCCGAACAGCCCCTGGTGCGCCTGGACGTGCTCTTCCCTGAGGCGCCGGTACGGGATGCGCGCCGCCGCGTCGCTGTGCGCGCGCACCTTCGCGACGGGATCGGCGCTGGTGTCGGCGTAATTGACGTGGCTGGTCGCGCATGCCACCAGCAAGGTCACGGCGGTCGCGTCGCGGACCTGTATCTGGTCGTTGACGGCAGTGATCCTGCCGTCACCCACGGCCCGGATCCTGACCGCATAGCGCAGTGCCGAGGGGATGCCGGCGGCAGCGATATTCCTGCCTTCGACCAGCAGCGCCCCGTCGCCATCGGGCCGGATCGCCACGCTGGCGGGACGCGAACCGGCGGCGAGCGGTTCGCTCACATCCCACGCTGCGCCGACGGCACGTGCCGCCTGGTTGGCGCCTTCATAGCGCGTGTCGCCGTATTTCGCGTCCGCCGGGTGGCGATAGCCGAGGTCGAAGTTCAGCAAGCCGCCTCCGGTCGCCGTCAGGCGCATCACGAGGGCTTGGCCGGGTACGCTGGCGAACACTTCGCGCACATACTGTGCCTTGCCGTTGGAAAAACGCGTGACGGCAATCGCCGTATCGAGGTCGAGCCTGCGCCGGTATCCGGCAGCGCCGGTCAATCCAATGAAATCAAGCAGCAGGTCGCCCGCGGCGCCGAAGGGCATTTGCGTGCCCGGCTTGCCGATCATGGCGACAGCGGCGAGATCCGAAGCTTCCTTGTATTTCCCCTGGTCGATCAGTGCGCGGACCTTGGGTAACGCATCGTGGAACTGTGGATTGTTGGGGTTGTAAGGGCCGCCGGCATACAGCGTGTCTTCGTTCAACTGCACACGTTCCTGTGCGACGCGCCCGAACACCATGGCGCCGACCCTGCCGTTGCCGACCGGGAGGGCTTCAAGCCACTGGCCGGCAGGCTGGTCATACCACAGCGCCAGGCTTTCCCGGTCGCCACGCGTTTCCGCAATGACCGTCGCACGCGCCAGGCCAGGGAAGGCCGCGGCCAGCCCGGCCGATACCAGTAAGCGCCGCCGCGCCAATTTTGGCGTACTGGCGGTGCGGGGGACTGTGTCAGTCAAGTCGTTCTCCTGTTTTAAATGTATAGAATACATAGTTTGCAAGAACTGCCCCAGTTTTACCCGGCGTCTGTGAAATTTCATTGGCGCGCTGGTGATTTTTACAATTGTCGCCGCATCGGCATTGCCTGCACAATTCTTGAAGCACAGGCGGCGGATTGAATGTTTTAAATTTATAGAATACAATTCGTCCATGATATTCAACCACGGAGCCGGGTAATGCAAAGAATGGGCATGGTGATCGGGATCGCCCCCGAAAAAATCACGGAATACAAGGCGCTGCACGCGGCGGTCTGGCCGCAAGTGCTGGCCAGGCTGCTGCAAGCGAATGTGTGCAATTACACGATCTTCCTGCGCGAGCCGGAGAACCTGCTGTTCGGCTACTGGGAATACCACGGCAGCGATTTCGACGCCGATATGGCGATGGTCGCAGCCGATCCGGAAACCCGGCGCTGGTGGACGTTTTGCAGCCCGTGCCAGGTGCCGCTGGCCAGCCGCGCCGACGGCGAGCACTGGGCCATGATGGAACCCGTGTTTCATATGGACTGAGTCTGGACCGAGGCGCCGGTGCGGCGCGGAATACCCCGATAGTTTTTGACACGAAGGAAGTCGTTATGCCAACCACCCCGGCGCCCGATGCGCCACGCCTGCTGTTGATGTCGCCCGAAGACAATTGCCTGATTGCCCGCACGCCGCTGGCCGCCGGCGAACGGGTGACCATCGATGGCGCCACCATTGTTTTGCCGGAAGCGGTCCCGCTGGGTTACAAGGTCGCGCGCAGCGCGCTGCGGCCCGGCGACAAGGTGCTGCGCTATGGGGCGCTGATCGGTTCGGTCACGGCCGCGGTGGCGCCGGGCGCCATGCTGCACACGCACAACCTGGCCAGCGATTACATTCCAACCTACACCCTGGACTCGGATGCCGGGTCCTTCATCGGGAGCACCCACTGATCATGACTACCATGCCCGCACTGACCGGCTACCCGCGCGCCGACGGCCGCAAGGGGATCCGCAATATCGTCGCCGTCGCCTATACGGTCGAATGCGCCCACCACGTGGCGCGCCTGATCGTCAACGCGTTTCCCGGACAGGAAGTGCACCTGATCGGCTTCCCTGGCTGTTATCCGAACGATTACGCCGACAAGATGATGAAGCGCCTGGTGACCCATCCGAACGTGGGTGCGGCGCTGATCGTGTCGCTGGGTTGCGAGAGCTTTAACCGGCGCAGCCTGGAAGAGGAAGCCGCCGCCAGCGGCCGGCCCGTCCACACCATCACCATCCAGCAAAACAGCGGCACCCGCACCAGCGTGGCGGACGGCATCGAATGGGTGCGCTGGGCGCGGGAAGCGCTGGCGCCGCAGCAACGCGTGCCGATGGCGCCGCACGAACTGGTGGTGGCCACCATTTGCGGCGGTTCCGACAGCACCAGCGGCATTACCGCCAATCCGGCGGTCGGCGTGGCGTTCGACCAGCTGGTCGCCGCCGGCGCCGCCTGCATCTTCGAAGAGACGGGTGAACTGGTGGGTTGCGAGTTCCACATGAAGCGGCGCGCCGCCACGCCGGAGTTGGGCGAGGCCATCGTCGACTGCGTGAACAAGGCGGCCCGTTATTACACGGTGCTGGGCCACGGCAGCTTTGCCCCCGGCAATGCGGATGGCGGCTTGACCACGCTGGAGGAAAAATCGCTGGGCGCCTATGCCAAGAGCGGCGCGTCGCCGATCAGCGGCATCCTGAAACCGGGCGACCAGCCTGCGGCCGGCGGCTTGTACCTGCTGGACGTGGTGCCGGATGGCGAAGTGCGGTTCGGCTTCCCGAATATCTCCGACAATGCGGAAATCGTCGAGCTGATCGCCTGCGGCGCCCACGTCACGCTGTTTACCACCGGGCGCGGCTCGGTGGTCGGCTCGGCGATTTCGCCCGTGATCAAGGTGTGCGCCAACCCGGCAACCTATGAACGCCTGTCCGAAGACATGGATGTCAATGCCGGCCGCATCCTGTCCGGCGAGGCGTCGCTGCAGGAAGTCGGCGCCGAGATCGTCGACCTGGTGGCGCGCGTGGCCAACGGCGAGCAAAGCTGTTCGGAAGCGCTGGGCCACCAGGAATTCATCCTGACCTATAAACACTTCGATGCGGCCGGCCCTGGCTGCTTCCCGCTGAAGGCGGCCTGACATGATCGCCAGCGATACGCGCACCTTGCCGCGCAGCGGCCTCGCGCTGACCAGCATGGGGCTGGGCTGCGCCCAGCTCGGGGGCCTGTATCAGGCCATGAGCGAGGCCGACGCGCAAACCATCGTCGACGCCGCGTGGGAAGTGGGCATCCGCTATTTCGACACCGCTCCCTATTATGGCTACACGTTGTCCGAACGCCGGCTGGGCGCCGCGCTGCGTGAACGGGTGCGCGCCGGCTACGTGGTCAGCACCAAGGCCGGCCGGCTGATGCTGCCGGACGCGGCGGTGCAGCCCGGCGAAAACGGCTGGGCCGAGCCGCTGCCGTTCCGGCCGCATTACGACTATACCTATGACGGCATCCTGCAATCGCACGAGGAAAGCCTGCGGCGCCTGGGGCTGGACCGGATCGACATCCTGTATGTGCACGATATCGGCCGCGCCACGCATGGCGAGCAACATGCGCATTACTGGGACCAGTTGACGCAGGGCGGCGGATTCCGCGCACTGATGCAATTGCGCGCCGAGGGCGCCGTACGCGCCATCGGCCTCGGCGTCAACGAGTGGGAAATCGTGGCCGACGCGATCGACGTTTGCGACATCGATTGTGCGCTGCTGGCGGGGCGCTACACGCTGCTGGAACAGGCCGCGCGCGAACCCTTGCTGGACCAGTGCGCGCGGCGCGGCATCGGCATCGTGATCGGCGGCCCGTTCAATTCGGGCATCCTGGCCGGCAACCGTAAATTCAACTATGAAGACGCGCCGGCCGGCGTGATCGCCCGCGTCGACGCCATCGCGGCGGTGTGCCGCGAATATGAGGCGCCGCTGCAGGCCGCCGCCCTGCAGTTCGTGATGGGGCACCCGGCCGTGGTGTCGTGCGTGGCCGGCGCCCACAGCGCGCCGCAATTGCGGCAAAACGCCGCCTGGTTCGCCCAGCCGCTGCCTGCCGCGCTGTGGCGGGAACTCGCGCGCCGGGGCTTGATCGACACCGGTGCGCCGGTCCCGCCGGGCACTGGCAGCTATTGAACTTTTTTAACCAATCAAGGAAGACTATGAAACTGTTGCGATTCGGCCCCAAGGGCTCTGAAAAACCGGGCCTGCTCGATGCGAATGGCGTCGTGCGCGACCTGTCCGGCGTGATCCCGGACCTGTCCTCGGTCCAGCTGGGCCGCGCCGCGCTGGACAAGCTCGCTTCCATCGATCCGGCCACCTTGCCCGCCGTGGACGGCGCGGTGCGCATGGCGCCGGTGGTGGCGGACATCGGCAAGATGATTTGCGTCGGCCTGAATTATTCGGACCATGCGGCCGAATCGGGCATGGACGTGCCGAGCGAGCCGGTGCTGTTCACCAAGGCCACCAGCGCCATCATCGGCTGCAACGATGCGGTGGTGCTGCCGCGCGACTCCGTCAAGAGCGACTGGGAAGTGGAGCTGGGCGTGGTGATCGGCACCCGCGCGCGCTACGTGGACGAAGCCGAGGCGCTGGACTACGTGGCCGGCTATTGCGTGGTGAACGACCTGTCCGAACGCGAATACCAGCTTGAACGCGGCGGTACGTGGGACAAGGGCAAGGGCTGCGACACGTTCGGTCCGGTCGGCCCGTGGCTGGTCACCACCGACGAAGTACCGGATCCGCAAAACCTCGACATGTGGCTGGAAGTCAACGGCAAACGCTACCAGACCGGCAATACCCGCACCATGGTGTTTACCGTGGCGCAACTGGTCAGTTACATCAGCCGCTTCGTGACGCTGAACCCGGGCGACGTGATCAGCACCGGCACGCCGCCCGGCGTCGGCCTGGGCCAGAAGCCGGACCCGGTCTACCTGCGCGCGGGCGACCGTATTGCGCTCGGTATCGCGGGCCTGGGCCAGCAAAACCAGACCGTCCATGCATGGAATCCTGAACTGATCGACGGCTGATCGGTTCTTCCCGCCACCAAAATAACTATGAATGGGTCAGGCATGCCTGGCCCGGAGACATCGGCCATGACTGAACAACCCAGCCGGCAGACGTATGCGTTTGCTTTTGCCATGATCACCTCGCTGTTTTTCATGTGGGGCTTCGTGCATAACCTCGACCCGATCCTGATTCCGCACCTGCGGCGTTCGTTCAGCCTGAGCGTGCTGCAATCGGCGCTGGTCGATTCCGCCGTCTTCATCGCATACTTCGTGATGGCGCTGCCTGCGGGCGTGCTGATCCGCAAGGCCGGCTACAAGCGCGCGATGATCTTCGGCCTGCTGCTGTTTGCCATCGGCGCGCTGCTGTTCATCCCCGCCGCCGATACGCAGAAGTACGCGTTCTTCCTGGGCGCGCTGTTCATCATCGCTTGCGGCCTGACGGTGCTGGAAACCGCGGCCAATCCGTATATTTCGCTGCTGGGGCGGCCCGACCGCGCGGTGCAGCGGCTGAACCTGGCGCAATCGTTCAACGGGCTGGCGGCCACGCTGGCGCCCATCGTCGGCGCCCGCCTGATCCTGGTGGAAGGCGCCAGCGACGCGCAATTGCAAGCCATGACCGACAGCGTGCGGCAGGCTACGCTGGCGGCCGAAGCGGCCAGCGTCAAGGGACCGTACCTGGCGGTCGCGCTGGTCATCATGGTGATTGCCGTGATTTTCTGGTTCCTCAAGCTGCCGGCGGTGGGTGCGGGGCAGGGCGACGGCCAGCAACGCGCCACGGTCCCGACCGGCACGGCGCTGGCGCGGGCGCTGGCCCGGCCGGGTATCCGGCGCGCGGTGATCGCCCAGTTCTTTTACGTTGGCGCGCAAGTGTGCGTATTCAGCTTCTTCATCCTGTACGCGTCCAGGGCGGCCGGGCTGTCGCAGATCGCCGCCGCCGATTACCTGGGCTGGGGTTGCGGCCTGGCGTTCGTCATCGGCCGTTTCGCCGGCACTTACCTGATGAAATACATCGCGTCGGCGCGCCTGCTGCTGGCGTATGCGGCGATCTGCACGGTGCTGTCGGCCGTCGCCATGTTTGCCGGCGGCATGGCCAGCCTGGCCGCCGTGATCGGTATCGCATTCTTCATGTCCATCATGTTCCCCACCATCTTTGCGCTGGGCATCCATGGCGCGGGTGCGGATACGGAAATGGGCAGCAGCCTGATCATCATGAGCATCGTCGGCGGCGCCGTCGTGCCGCTGCTGTTCGGCTACATCAGCGATGCCACCGGCAACCTGCAATACGGCTACGCCGCGCCCTTGTTCTGCTTCGCCGTGATCGCCTGGTTTGCGCGGGCCGCCGCGCAGGAGCAGGGGGCGCAGGCGGCCATTCCATCCAGCGGAGCATTACACCATGTTTGAACTGAATCACAAGAAAGCCGTCATCACCGGCGGCGGCAGCGGCATCGGTCGCGCCATCGCCACGCTGTTCGCGCGCCAGGGTGCGCAAGTCCATATCGTCGACATCAGCGACGCCGCCTGCGCCGACACGGTGCGTGACATCGCCGACGCGGGCGGCGTGGCCCATGGCCACGCCTGCGACGTGACGCGGCAGGAAGCCGTGCACGCGACATTCGACGCCATCGGGCCGATCGACATCCTGATCAACAATGCCGGCATCGCGCACATCGGCAAGGCCGACAACACGCCGGAGCAGGACTTCGACCGCGTCATGAGCGTCAACGTGAAGGGCGTCTACAACTGCCTGCACGCGGCCATTCCGCTCCTGCGGGAAAACGGCGGCGGCGCCATCGTCAACATGGCGTCGGTGGCGGCCTGGGTGGCCGTGGCAGAGCGTTTTGCCTATTCCACCGCGAAGGGCGCCGTGATGGCGATGACGCTGTCGGTGGCCAAGGATTATCTGCAGGACAGTATCCGCTGCAATTCGATTTCGCCGGGCCGCGTGCATACGCCGTTTGTCGACGGTTTCCTGTCCAAACAATACCCGGGCCGGGAAGCGGAAATGTTCGAACGCCTGTCGAAGACGCAGCCGATCGGCCGCATGGCGCGCCCCGACGAGGTGGCGGCGCTGGCCCTGTACCTGTGCAGCGACGCGGCATCCTTTATCACCGGCAGCGATTATCCGATCGATGGCGGCTTTATCACCCTGAATTCCTGACCATGATGAAACCTCTCCTGACTGCGGCGGCTGTCGCCTCCGCCCTGTTGCAGCCGGCCTTTGCCGCGCCCGCGCCCGCCACCATCGCTTCGCCGGACGGCAACGTCGCGATCCGCATCGATGCCGACGGCGGTCAATTTACCGTGTCGCGCGGCAGCCGGACGGTGATCGCGCCGTCGCCGCTGGGCCTGGAACTGGACGGCGCGCCCGCATTCGGCGCCCTGGCGCTGGAAAAGCGCGACAACGTCAACGTCGACCGCACCATTGCGCTGGTGGCCACCAAGGCCGCCACGGCGCGCGACCATTACCGGGGCGCGACGCTGACTTTCCGCGAGCGCGGCGACGCCGGCCGCCGCCTGCTGATCGACGTGCGCGCCTATAACGATGGCGTGGCGTTCCGCTACCGCATCGCCGATGCGGGCCCGGTGCGCGTGCGCGGCGAACGCACCGCGTTCGTGCCGGCCGGCGATCCCGAATGCCTGGTGTCGGTGGCCGATGCAGCGCACGAGGTGACGTTCGACCCCATGAAAGTGTCACAACTGAGCGCCAGCCAGGGCTATGACGTGCCGGTGGTCTGCAGCGCGCCGTCCGGGCGTACCACATTCGCCATCACGCAAGCGAACCTGTCCGGCTATACCGGCGCGTCATTATGGCGCGACGGCCAGGCGTTGCGGGTACGGCTGTCGGCGCCGCCAAAGCGGCCCGCGCTGGCGGTCGATTCCCCGTCCGGCCTGACGACGGCCTGGCGCGTGGTGATGATGGGCGACCGTCCCGGCGACCTGATCGCCTCGCACCTGGTCGGCAACCTGAACCCGGCGCCCGCGGGCGACTTCAGCTGGGTCAAGCCCGGCAAGGCCGCGTGGGACTGGTGGTCCGGCCCCTTGGCCGGCATGAAGCCGGACATGGCCAGCTATAAGCGCTTCATCGACTTCGCCGCCGCCGCGGGATTGCCGTATTACCTGATCGACGCAGGCTGGGCCTGGGGCACCGGTCCGGGATGCTGCGATGCGCTGCCGGGCACCGATATCACCCGCGCCGCCGATGGCATCGACATACCGGCGCTGGTGCGCTATGCGGCTGGCAAGGGCGTCGGCCTGATGCTGTGGGCGCACTGGGAACACGTAGCGCCGCGCATCGACGAAGTGCTCGACACCTATGCACGCTGGGGCATCAAGGGCGTCAAGATCGATTTCATGAACCGCGACGACCAGGAAGTGGTCGACTTTTACCAGCGTGTCGCCGACGCCACGGCAAAACGCCACCTGCTGCTGGACTTGCATGGCGCCTATGTACCGGCCGGGTTGCAGCGCACCTATCCGAACTTCATCACCCAGGAAGGCGTGCGCGGCGCCGAATGGAACAAGATGGACAAGTCGATCACGCCGCGCCATAACCTGATGCTGCCGTATACCCGCATGCTGGCCGGTCCGATCGATTACACGCCCGGCGGCTTCCGCAACGGCACGCCGGCCAGCTTCACCGTGCGCGCCGAACTGCCGTTCACGCAATTTACGCGCGGGCAGGCGCTGGCCATGTACGTGGTGTATGACAGCCCGCTGCAAATGGTGTCGGACGAACCGGACACCTACCGCGAAGCGGCTGGATTCGATTTCATCCGGCGCGTGCCGACCGCGTGGGATGAGACGCGCTTCCTGTCCGGCGCGCCGGGCCGCGATATCGTGCTGGCGCGCCGCCAGGGCGGCAACTGGTACCTCGGTGCGATGACCGCCGATGAAGCGGGCCGCGACGAGCGCGTGTCGCTGCGCTTCCTGCCGGCCGGCCGCTACCGCGCCACGGTATGGGAAGACGGCGCCACACCGAACGACGTGCGGCGCGTGGAGCGCATCGTGACGGCGGCCGACACGCTGGCGCTGCGCCTGGCGCCGGCCGGCGGCGCCGCCGTGGTCCTCGAGCCGGTGCAGGCCACTGCAAAGAATAATTAACCCTGCAAGGATGAGATGATGAAAACAGTGGTATGCCAATCCCCCGGTGAATTACGCATGAGCGACGTGCCAGCGCCTGTGCCCGGCCCGGGCGACGTGTTGCTGCGCGTACGCCGTATCGGCCTGTGCGGCACCGACATGCACATCTTCCGCGGCACCCAGCCTTTCCTGCAATATCCTCGCGTGATGGGGCATGAATTGTCCGGTGAGGTGGTCAGCGCGCCGGACGGCTCCGGCCTGGCGCCGGGCGACCAGGTCTACGTGATGCCTTACCTGTCGTGCGGGCGCTGCGTCGCCTGCCGCCAGGGCAAGACCAATTGCTGCACCAATATCCAGGTGCTGGGCGTGCACCGCGACGGCGGCATGGCGGAATTCCTGGCGCTGCCGGCGCAATTCGTGTTCAAGACCGACGGCATTTCGCTCGACGAAGCGGCAATGCTGGAGTTTCTCGCGATCGGCGCGCACGCGGTGCGGCGCGGCGCCGTGAAGGAAGGCCAGCGCGTGCTGGTGGTGGGCGCCGGCCCGATCGGCCTGGCCGCGATGCTGTTCTCGCGCCTGAACGGCGCCCAGGTGACGGTGCTCGACACCCGCGCCGACCGGCTGGCGTTCAGCCGCGACGTCATGCAAGTGGCGCACACGGTGGAAGCGAAGGACGGCGACAAGGAAGCGCTGGCGGCGCTGACCGATGGCGAGTTCTTCGACGTGGTGTTCGATGCGACCGGCAACGTCAAGGCCATGGAGCGCGGGCTGGAATTCGTCGCGCACGCGGGCACCTATGTGCTGGTGTCGATCGTGCTGGACCGCATCTCGTTTGCCGATCCGGAATTCCACAAGCGCGAAACCAGCCTGCTGGGCAGCCGCAACGCGACCGCCGACGATTTCCGCACCGTGCTGGCGGCCATGAAGGCGGGGCAGGTGCCGACCGGACTGATGAACACGCACCGCACCACGCTGGACGGGTTTATCGACGTGCTGCCGCAATGGATGGATCCCGCCAGCGGCGTCATCAAAGCCATTGTCGAGGTTTAAGTGCATCCGATTCTTCAATTCGGCACCAGCCGCTTCCTGCAAGCCCACGTCGACCTGTTCGTCAGCGAGGCGCTGGCAGCGGGAAATGCGCTGGGCAACATCACCATCGTGCAAACCACCGGCAGCGCCGGCAGCGCGCGCCGCGTGGCGGCGTTCCGGCAGGCCGACGGCTATCCGGTCATCGTGCGCGGCTGCGTGGCAGGCGCGCCCTTCCAGCGCGAACAGCGCGTGACGTCGGTGGCCAATGCGCTGCAGGCGGACCAGGACTGGCCGCAAGTGGTGGAGGCAGCCGTGGCCGCGCAAGTGATCGTGTCGAACACGGGCGACCGCGGCTATGAATTGAACCCGTCCGACAGTGCGCTGCTGCTGGAAACGTGGTGCGCGCCGCGCAGTTTTCCCGCCAAGCTGGTTGTGCTGCTGCATGCGCGCTACCTGCGCGGGGCGGCGCCCGTCACGCTGATGCCGTGCGAGCTGATCGCCAATAACGGCAGCGTGCTGCGCGACATCGTGCTGGACCTGGCGCGCGCATGGCACATGGACGGCGGTTTTATCCACTACCTGGCGCACACGTGCGTGTGGGTCAATTCGCTGGTCGACCGTATCGTGTCGGAGGCGCTGGAGCCGGTGGGGGCGGTGGCCGAACCGTACGCGTTGTGGGCGATCGAGGCGCAGCCCGGCATGGTGCTGCCATGCACCCACCCAAGCATCGTGGTGACGGAACGGCTGGAACCGTACGAGCGGCGCAAGCTCCTGATGCTGAACCTGGGCCACAGTTTTCTCGCGGAGCAGTGGCTGCGGGACGGGCGCCCGGCCGATGAAACCGTGCTGCAGGCGATGGCCGATCCCGTGCTGCGGGCCGCGCTGGAAGCCGTGTGGGAAGAGGAAGTCTTGCCGCTGTTTGCCGCGCTGGGCGAGCGCGAGATGAGCCGCGCCTACCTGGCCGAGGTGCGGGATCGCTTCAATAATCCCTACCTGGCCCACCGCCTGGCCGACATCGCGCAGAACCATGAAGAGAAAAAGCGCCGCCGCTTCGTGCCGGCGCTGCAACTGGCAGCCGAACTGGGACTGGACTTGCAGCAGAAGCGCCTGCGCGCGGCGCTCGATGGCACGCGGCTCGCGGTGAAGGAGCCGGCATGATGCGTGTCGACGCCCACCAGCATTTCTGGCAACTGGCCGCGCGCGACGGCGCCTGGCCGCCGCCGGAACTGGCGCCCATTTACCGCGATTTTTATCCGGACGACCTGGCCGGCCTGCTGCAGGAACACGGCATCGGCGCCACGGTCCTGGTGCAATCGATGCCGAACGAGGACGATACCCGTTTCATGCTGGACCTGGCTGACCGCCACGGTTTTATCGGCGCGGTGGTCGGCTGGGCCGACCTGAAGGCGGCCGATGCGCCGCAGCGGATCGCCGCGCTGGCCGCGCATCCGAAGCTGCGCGGCTTGCGGCCAATGCTGCAAGACCTGGATGACGACCACTGGATCGATGATGCGGCGCTGGCGCCGGCGGTGGCGGCCATGCTGGCGCACGGCCTGCGCTTTGACGCGCTGGTGCTGCCGCGCCATTTGCCGGCGCTGCTGGCGTTTGCGCAGCGTTATCCGGAGCTGCCCATCGTGATCGACCACCTGGCCAAGCCGGCCATGCAGGAGGAACCGGCGGCGCAGTGGCTGAACGACATGGACCGCCTGGCGGCATTGCCGAATGTCCATTGCAAGCTGTCCGGCATGGTCACCGAAGCGGGGCCGGGCTGGACCACCGGGCAATTGCGGCCGTATGCGCACCATGTTCTCGACGTCTTCGGGGCGGAACGCGTGATGTGGGGCAGCGACTGGCCGGTGATCCGGCTGGCCGCCGATTATGGCGCGTGGGTCAAAGCCAGCGACGTGCTGCTGGCGCACCTGGCGCCGGCGCAGCGGCAGGCCGTGTTTGGCCTGAATGCACGGCGCTTTTACGGCATCGCGTAAGGCGCCGCGCGGCCCGCTCATCCACTGCGGATGATGCGGGCCCGCCGGTCAACCGGCGCTGTATTGCAGTTCAAACGGAACAGGAATTGGATGCGGCTTTTCCTCGCCGGGCACCACATAGTGCAGCATGAGGGATGCGCCGCCGGCTTGCTGGAAGTATTCCAGGCGGATTGGGTAAAATCCCTTCTCCAGCGGTACCAGGTAGCTTTTTGGACTGCCATTGCCATGCAGGCCGTCGTGGGCAATCAGCTGCTTGCCGCCCACGGATAATCTTGAGCCATCATCCGAATCCAGCGCAAAAATATAATAGCCTTCCTTTTTGATCTCGATATGGCCATCGATCACGAGCCCAAAATTGGTCTGGCGTGGAAGTTTAGCCAGGGTGAAATCTTTGTTGGCAATGCCGGTTTTGACGGGAGTCAGCTTTTCGAAATCCGGCAATGTTTCCCATTCTCCTTCGTAGTACGAATAATGGAAGCCGCCCGGTTTCGCATTTTTCGGCTTCGCACCGGCAGCAGGGGCATTTCCAATTTTAAACTCGCCAACCGTGGTTTTATTATAACGGTCGTAACGGCCAAGCAACTTCGCGGAAATGTTTGCGTTGTTGGTAAACGTGTTCTCGAATTCCATTCTTGCGGATGACGCGGTAGGTTCGCTGCCATCGGTTGTGTAATGCACTGATCGAATCGCTTCCGGCGAGCCGGCATAGTAGATTTTATAAGGCTTATCTTTCAGGATCGTGCCGTTCATCGGATGAAATTCGACAGCCTGGTTACTGTAGCCTTCGTAGAAAAATTTCAGTCCGTCATAGACACCTTTCAGCCTGACCGATCCATGGTGCTCATCCGGATAGGCGGCAACCTTCCAGTTCAAGCCGCTCGGCGCCTTGCTCTTCAAGGCGGCGTCGATCACTGGAATGCCCATCTGTTTCAAGCCATCCCCTTCGCGTCCGGCAATGAAGAGCGATTTTCCTGACAGTGCGGCTTTACTTAATTTATCCGCAGCGATTTTTCCGATGGCATTATCATCCCACCAAAAGCTCGGGTCGACGGCCAGATACGAGTTGAAGAGCTGTGGTTCGGAGAGCAGTGCATGCATGGCAAACAGACCACCAAGAGAATGGCCATACAAAATATTGTTGCCAGTGGCGGGGTATGATTTATTAATGTGGGGAATCAGCTCGCTCTTGAGGAATGCGAGGAACTTGTCCGATCCACCCGATACGGCATTTTGAGCGATACGTGTCGGCAAAAGATCGCGATCCCGGTTGGTATTCCATACGGCCACCATGATTATCGGCGGCATGCCGGCATTCTCCTGTATAAACTGTTGTATGGGGGAAATGAATTTCAGGCTCCATTCGCCATCCAGGATGTACAAGACGTCATATTTTTCTGCTGATCCGGGTTTATAGTTTTCAGGTAAGAGCACCTGGATCGTTCGTTCCTCTTTCAGAATTTCCGAATACAGCGAGTCCCGCTTGCCAGGCGGATTCTGGGCGCTTGCACTGGTGAAAAAGGTGAAGAAGGAAATTATGAACAGCACGCAGCGGAAGAGGGTGAGAGGTTTTTTCATCAAGGCATGCTCACAGGTAGGATGATTGGTATGGGGTGCGGCGGATCTTCCGGATCCGCCATGCGTGTCCCGACGCTATTGAGCGGGGCGCACCAGGTAGGATTTCCCTTTCTTTGCCCTGAACGCGAGCGTGTAGCCGATCGCGCCGCGCTGGCTGCGCGCCCGCACTCCGTCCACCGCCACCGGCGCTGCCGTGCGCAGCACGCACGGGCCGTCCTGGCGGGCGGTAACGCGGGCTTGCCGCAGACGCCCGTCTTTCCACGCAATATCGACCTCGAAGTTGCCGCGCCCGACCATGCCGTTGACCGCACCTTCGTGCCATGCGTCCGGCAGTGCCGGCAGCAGGTGCAGCTCGTTGTTCTGGCTTTGCAGCAGCATCTCGATCACGCCCGCCGTGCCGGCGAAGTTGCCGTCGATCTGGAACGGCGGATGGGCGTCGAACAGGTTGGCGTAGGCGCCGCCATGGTGGTCGCCGGGTTGGGTCAGGCGCAGCAGGTTGCGGTACAGCAGGTGCGCGTGGTTGCCGTCCAGCAGGCGCGCCCACATGTTGACTTTCCACGCCAGCGCCCAGCCGGTGCCGTCGTCGCCGCGCAGTTCCAGTGTGCGGCGGGCCGCGGCGGCCAGTTCCGGCGTCGCGAACGGTGAAATCACCCTGGCCGGATGCAGCGCATACAGTTGCGACACGTGGCGGTGGTGCGGCTCGGTCTCATTGAAATCCTTGTACCACTCCTGCAGCTGGCCCCGGGCGCCGATCTGGAACGGGAACAATTTCTCCCTGGCCGCCTTCAACTGGGTGCGGAACGCTTCATCGGTCCCCAGTTCGCGGGCCGCCGCTTCCACGTTCTCGAACAGGTCGCGCGTGATGGCCAGGTCCATGGTGGACGCCACGCTGACCACGCCGGTCTGGTTGTTACCGTAAAAGAAGGCGTTTTCCGGCGACGTCGACGGCGATGTGACCAGCTTGCCGTCGGCGTCCGGCACCAGCCATGCCAGCGCAAAGCGCGCCGCCTCCTTCATGACGGGGTAGGCCGTGCGCAGGTAAGCGCGGTCGCCGGTGAACTGGTAATGGTCCCACAGGTGGCGCGCCAGCCACGGTCCGCCCATGGCCCAGTTGGCCCACTTGGGATCGCCTTTGCCATAGTCGCCCACCGGGTTGCTGGTGGCCCAGATATCCGAGTTGTGGTGCACGGTCCAGCCCGGCGCGTGGTAATACGATGCGGCGGTTTCCTTGCCGGCCACGGACAGGTTGCGGATCAGGTCATCGAGCGGCGTAAACAATTCGCTCAGGTTGGCGCTTTCCACCGGCCAGTAATTCATCTGCACGTTGATGTTGGTGGTGTAGTTGCTGCTCCATGGCGGACGCACGAAATTGTTCCAGATGCCTTGCAGGTTGGCCGGCGCGTTGCGCGTGCGCGATGACGAAATCAGCAGGTAGCGGCCGAATTGCACGTACAGCGCTTCCAGCCCGGCATCGGCCTGGCCGGCGGTAAATTCGGCCAGGCGGCGGTCGGTGGGAAGCGCGCTGCGGTCGGTTTCCTCCGGGTTGATCGACAGCGTCATGCGGTCGAACAGGCGGCGGAAGTCCGCCACGTGGGCGGCGCGCAATTCCCCATAGGTGCGCGTGGCGGCGCGCGCCAGGTGGGCCTGCGCCAGCGCATGCTGGTCGCGGCCGGCGCTGTCCGGGCACTGGTCGTAGCCATTAAAGCTGGTGGCGGCCGACAGCAGCAACACCACTTCGGAGGCGTCGCGGATCGCGATGCGCCCGCCGCTGGCGTCGACGGCGCCGTCCTTGACGACGGGCTTGACGATCAGTTCAAAGCGCATGCCCTTGCAGCCGGCGGGGTCGTCCCACACGACCGGATTCGGGTCGGAGACGTAGGACGGGACGACATGGGCCGGGGCCTTGCCCTGGAATACCAGCGCGCCATCGGCGGCCTGGCTGTTGCCGCGCAATTCGCTGGCGGTTTCCAGGTCGAGGCTGAGCGCGCGCGGCTGGTCGGCCGTCAGGCGCACCACGATGACCTGGTCCGGGGCGGAGGCAAACATTTCGCGCTGGTAGCGCACGCCGTTGACGGAGAAAGTGGTGGTGGCGATGCCGTCGCGGATATTCAAGTCGCGGCGGTAGCCGGTGGCGCCAGCGCCTTTCAGGTCCTGGCGCAGTTTCAGGTCGCCCAGCGGCAGATAGCCTTCCGTGTAAGGGCCCTGGATCTGGTGCACCAGCCGCGCGCCTTCCGCATAATCGCCCTGCGCCAGGGCCTTGCGGGTTTGCTGCAGGGCGTCATAGGCGCCGGGATTGAGTTTGGCGCCGACCGGGCCGCCGCTCCACAGCGTGGCTTCGTTCAACTGCAGCAATTCGTCGCCGGGGCGGCCGAATACCATGGCGCCGAGCCTGCCATTGCCGATCGGCAGCGCCTCGGTCCAGACGGCGGCGGGCTGTTCGTAATGCAGCGTCAGCGCGGCGGCGCTGGCCTGAACCGCAGGTGCGGCAGGTGCGGCGCCTGCCGCTCCTGCCAGCATGGCCACGGCAAGCGCCGGGGCGGTGAAGCGGAATGACATGTTCGGGTGTCCTGTGAGGGTGTAGGAATGTGCTTTAAATATAACATACATACCGTACGCGGTACACTCAGCGCCGCACGTCCAGCCCCCCCGCGCAGACGGCCTGCACTTGCGCCTCGCTGGCCAGGTTGAAATCGCCGGCAATCGAATGCTTGACCACGGCGGCGGCCAGCCCGAAGCCAAGCGCACCGTGATTGTTCCAGCCGCGCAGCAGCCCATGCAGCACGCCGGCGGCAAAGGCGTCGCCGGTGCCGATCCGGTCGACAATGCCATCCACCGCGTATTCGTGCGTGTTGATGGACCCGGCCCGTGTGTACAACGTCGCGGCCAGGTCGTGCCGTGCGTTGCTGTGCTGGACGCGGATGGTGGCGGCGACCCGTTCCAGCTGAGGGAACGCCGCGAAAGCCGCGTCCATGGCGTCGGCCCGGCTGCCGTTCGCCAGTTCCGGGCGCCGCAAAACCAGCGCGATGTCGCGCTGGTCGGCAAAGGCCAGGTCGGCGTGCCGCATCAGTTCGCACAGCACGTCGGCGCCGTCGTTGCCCTGGCGGGCCCACATCGAGGCGCGGTAATTGCCGTCAAAGGACACCTTGATCCCCATGGCGCGGGCCGCGCGCATTGCGTCCAGCGCGGCCTGGGCGCCGCGTTCGCCCACGGCCGGCGAGACGCCGGATACGTGCAGCCAGGTTGCGCCGGCCAGCAATTCCGGCCAGCGATAGATGGCTGGATCGGTTTGCGCGAACACTGATGCTTCGCGGTCGTAGACGATTTCCGAAGGGCGCAGCACCGCGCCGGGCGTCAGGAAGTACAGCCCGATGCGGCCTGGCGCGAAGTGGATGGCGCGGGTATCGACGCCGTGCGCGCGCACGCCGTCGCGCACGGCCTCGCCCAGCGCGTTGGCGGGCAGGGCGCTGGCCAGCGATACGCGGTGGCCGAAACGCGCCAGCGAGACGGCGACGTTGGCTTCCGCGCCGCCGATGCAGACATCGAGGCGCGGGGTTTGCAGCAGCATTTCGCCGGAGGGGGCGGACATGCGCAACAGTAATTCGCCGAAGCAGACAATATGTGGTTTCATGGGACGATTGTGCGGGTTGCCATGGTGGCGTGCAACCATGAAAATGACCAGCAGCGCCAATAAAAAATGCCAACCGCCCGCAGCGGGCCTGAGGGGGCTTGGCGATGTTGTAAAATGCGCGCGTATCCGCTAAATTCCATCGCCTTGCCGGCGACATTTCATTTCATGGCCCGACCTCCTACCGTCTTCCGGCGCAGCGCCAATCTGCTGCTCGACCACATTGCAAGCGCAGTGGCCATCGGCGACGCGCTGCCCACGGAACAGCAGATGGCTGCGCTGTGCGATGGCAGCCGGACCGCGATCCGCAGCGCGCTGGCCTATTTTCACGAGCGCGGGCTGATCGGCGGCCTGAAGGAGCGCCGCCTGCTGCGCAAGCCGGCGCCGGACGATTATTTCGACGACGCCGAATTGCAAAGCGGTTCCGACCGGGTCCGGGAAGTGTTGATGGAGCGTATCTACCACAGCGACTTGCCGCCCGGCGCCGAATTCACGGAAGCGGAGCTGGCGCGCGCGGCCGGGGTCAGCACCATCAGCGTGCGCGAATTCATGATTGAATTTTCCCGCTACGGATTGATCGAGAAAAAGCCGCATGGCGGCTGGCGCCTGTGCGCCTTCGACCGGTCGTTTGCGATGGAAGTGGCCGATGTGCGCCAGATGTTCGAACTGGCCGCGATCGAGCGCTTCGCCACGCTGCCGGCGGGCGACCCGGCGTTTGCCACGCTGGAGCAACTGATTGCGCGGCATGAAAAGCTGGGTTCGGTGATGCCGGCGCGCCACAAGGACTTCCCCGCGCTCGACCGCGACTTCCATACGTTCCTGATCGGCCTGCTCCACAACCGCTTTGCGCAGGGCTTTTACGATATCGTGTCGCTGGTGTTCCACTACCACTACCAGTGGGACAAGGGCGAGGAAATGGCGCGCAACCAGTACGCGGTCCATGAGCACCTTGACATCCTGCGCGCGCTGGCCCGGAGGGATATCGCCGCCGCCCTCGAGGGCATGCGCATCCACCTGAATTCCGCCCGCAGCACGCTGCTGCAATCGATCCGCACCAGGGAACGCGCCGCGCAAGCCGCCTGAGCGGGGGCGCTGGGGAATATCGTTCGGGGTGCTGGCGGTTTTTATAATTGCCTGCGCCGGGCGCCGCCAGCACAATTGCTTCCATAACAGGAGGCAATAAACAATGAAAACCCGTTTTTCCGCGGCGACGGCGCTGCTGTCCGGCGCGCTGCTGGCCGCCGCACTGGCTGTCCCGGCGGCCGATACGCTGGCGCAGTCTTATGCGCCGGAACATCCGATGGCAAGGCTCAAGGACGAAGACCCGGCCGCACGCATCAAATGGTGGCGCGGCGCGCGCTTCGGCATGTTCATCCATTGGGGCCTGTATTCGGTCCCCGGCCGCGGCGAATGGGTGCAATGGAATGAACAGATTCCCGTCAACGAGTACGCCAAACTGGCCGACCAGTTCAAGCCGGACGGCTTGAATTTCGACAGCTGGACCGAAGTGGCGAAGGCGGCGGGCATGAAATACATGGTGCTGACGGCGCGCCACCACGACGGCTTTGCACTGTTCGATGACGGCGCCAACCCGTTCACCAGCGTCAACACCGCCGCGCGCCGCGACCTGGTGGCCGATTACGTCAAGGCGGTGCGCAAAGCCGGGCTGGGCGTCGGCCTGTATTACTCGCCGCTCGACTGGCGTTTCCCCGGCTACTTCTTCCCCGACCTGCAGCGCGAAAGCGCGGAAGCCATGCGCGCGCAATACCACCGCCAGGTCGAGAAGCTGATGACCAGTTACGGCAAGATCGACGTGCTGTGGTTTGACGCCGGCGAGACCGACTGGCTGAATTTCGGCGCCGAATGGAAGGATGCGGGCGCCGTCCCCAAGTGGGCGGTGCGCTACAACGGGCACTACAAGGGCGGCTTCAGCTGGCAGCACGACAAGCTGTATCCGGCGATCCGCCGCGCCCAGCCCCAGGTGCTGATGAATGGCCGCGCCGACATGCCGGAGGATTTCCATACCCGTGAAGGCGATGGCGCGCTGGGCGATTTCGACAACCAGCAGCCGTGGGAACTGGCCACCACCATGGCCGGGGCCTGGGGCTACCAGGCCGATGCGCAAGTCAAGCCGCTCAAGCATTACATCCAGTTGCTGGCCAAGGTGGCCGGACGCGATGGCAACCTGCTGCTTAATGTCGGGCCGCGCCCCGACGGCCGCATCGATGCGCCGCAGGTGGAGCGCCTGCGCGAGATCGGCGCCTGGCTGGGCAAGTACGGCCAGAGCATCTACGAGACGCGCGGCGGCCCGTTCCTGCCGGCCGACTATGGCGCGTCGACCCACCGTGGCAACACGGTCTATGTCCACGTGCTGGACTGGAAAAAGGACAAGCTGGCGCTGCCGCCGATTCCCGCCAGGGTGGTGCGCGCGTCGGTGCTGGGCGGCGGCAAGGCCGGCTTCACGCAAACCGCCCAAGGCATTGAATTGTCGGTGGCGCCGGCGGCGCGCGACGACATGGATACCGTGATTGCCCTCGAGCTCGATTCGCCCGCCGCGGCGATCAAGCCCGTGCCCGTCAGTCATTGACGCACCCGCCGCCGCGCAGTCCGCGCAGCGGCGCTCCTTTTGTTTCCCGTTCGTCCGGTGAGGTACGCATGAATACCACTGAAATATTCCTGTTGGCGATGCTGCTGATTTTCACCGCACCGTATCTGGTGTGGCGCTTCTGCAAGACCGATTATTTCGCGCCGCTGGTGATCGTCCAGATTATCGGCGGCATTGTGCTGGGTCCCGGCGTGCTGGGCGCGGCCTTCCCCGACTACTACCAATTCGTGTTTACGGCGCCCGTGGTGCAATCGCTGAACGGCATTGCATGGTGGGGCGTCATGCTGTTCGTGATGCTGGCCGGCATGGAGCTGGACTTGAAAAAAGTCTGGCAATACCGCCGCGAAAGCGCCACCACGGCCGGCTTTGCGCTGGGCGTGCCGCTGCTGTTCGGCTGCGCCGCCGCGATGCTGTTGCTGGGCTATCAGGGCTGGATGGGGGTAAAGGGCAAGAACTGGCAATTCCTGCTGGGGATCGGCATGGCGTGCGCCGTGACGGCGCTGCCGGTGCTGGTGCTGTTGATGGAAAAACTGGACATCCTGCGCCAGCCCATGGGGCAGCGCCTGTTGCGCTATGCCAGCCTCGACGACGTGGCGATCTGGGGCGTGCTGGCCATCATCCTGCTGGACTGGGAACGCATGGGCCGCCAGGCCGGTTTCCTGCTGGCGTTCGCGGTATTGACACCGCTGTTCCGGCGCCTGATGGCCAGGCTGGGCGAAGACGACCGCTGGTATGTCTCGCTGATCTGGCTGGCGCTGTGCGGCTTCGGCGCCGACTGGGCCGGCCTGCATTTCATGGTGGGCGCATTCCTGGCCGGCGTCGTGATGGACGCGCACTGGTTCGAACAGCGCAAGCTCGACATGCTGTTCAAGCACGTGCTGCTGGTGCTGATGCCGGTGTTTTTCCTCAGCACCGGCCTGCGCACCAAGTGGGATGCGGGCAGCTACCCGGTGTTCTTCGTGGCCGGGCTGCTGTTGCTGGCCTCGGTCGGCGGCAAGCTGGCCGGCGCCCACCTGGCGGGGAAAATGCTGAAGTGGAAGCAGGGCGAAGCGTCCATCATCGGCTGGCTGCTGCAAACCAAGGGCCTGATTGAAATCATTTTTGCCAATATCCTGCTGGACAAGCAAATCATCACCAGTGATATGTTCACCGCATTGCTGCTGATGGCGGCCGCCAGCACGATGCTGACGGTGCCGGTGGTGCAGCCCCGCCTGCACCGCGAGTCCCACGCCGGGTTGATGCAGCAGGCCAGCTCCTGATGGACAGCCCATGTTCTACCGATTCGCTCCCCTTGTGATTGCCGGCGCACTGGCCGCCGTGATTTCCTTGCCGCCGCGGCACGCGCTGGCAGACGATCCCCCGGAATGGCCCGGCGCCGGACGGGGACAACCTTATTCACTGCAAGGAGCCTGAGTAATGCATCCGTTGAAGTTGGCGCCGGCGCCGAAGGGCCGGCAATTACGTGTGGTCAGCCTGCTGTCCCTGGCCTTGCTGGCTGGATGCGCCGCGACCGCGCCGCAGAGCGAAGCCGTCAGCGCCGCGCAGGCGCGCGCCAACTTCGCGCGCCCGGTGGTGCTGGCGCCGGACGACGTGCGCGCTTTTGCCGCGCCGCCGGCCGGTTTCGACGTGGCGCGGCCCGGCGCGGCGCAAGGAACGGTGGCGCCGTTCACCTATGAATCCGCCGTGACCGGCACCCGGCGCACCGCCAATATTTACCTGCCGCCCGGTTATAACCCGCAGCAGCGCTATCCGGTGCTGTACCTGCTGCACGGCATCGGCGGCAATGAGCATGAATGGCACTGGTATGTGCGTGCCCCCGTCATCCTCGACAACTTGATGGCGGACGGCAAAGTGGCGCCAATGATCGTGGTCATGCCGAATGGCCGCGCGCTGCCCGACGACCGTGCACCGACGCCGGAGCGCACGTTTACGCCGGAAAATGCGCTGGGCTTTGCCCTGTTCGAACAGGACTTGCTGGCGTCGCTGATCCCTGCCGTCGAGCGGCAGTACCCGGTCATGGCGGAGCGCGGGCAGCGCGCCATTGCCGGGCTGTCGATGGGGGGCGGGCAGGCGCTGAACTTCGGCCTGGGTCACCTTGACACGTTTGGCTGGGTGGCGGGATTTTCCGCCGCCCCCAACACCAGCCCCGCCAGCCTGGCGGCCCCGGCGCGGCTGCTGTATCTATCGTGCGGCAACCAGGATGGGTTGATCAATGTGTCGCAGGGGCTGCACCGCCGCCTGCGGGAGCAGGGCGTGCAGCACGTGTGGCACGTCGATGGATATGGACACGACCGCGAAAGCTGGGCGGAAAACCTGTACCACTTTGCGCAGAAGCTGTTCCGGCCATCGCATTAAAACGTGTGGCGCAAGCCCAGGTCGAATGCGGTGTCGCCGCTCCCCTTGTCGGTCGCATTGCCCACCGTGAAGCCGGAACCCTTGTGGTTGTGGATGCGGGCATAGGCGCTGTAGATATCCGTGCGCTTCGACAGCGGGTAGTTGTAACCGATGCCCCACTGGCTGGCATCCTTGCCGGCGATGGTGCGGTCGTCGTGACGCACGTGGGACGCCAGCAGTTTGCCGGTATGCAGCGGCACGGTGACACCGAGCACCATGTCGCGGCTGCTGGCCGTGCCGGCGCCACGGTTCACCGCCACGCCCCCTTGCGCGGTGACGGGGCCGAAGTTGTAGCTGGCCGCCAGTAACGTGTTACGGGTGCGGTCGGTGGCGGCAGCGTTGTCCAGCCTGTGGTATGCCAACTGCACGTTCAGCGGTCCCTGTGCATACGCCAGCGCCCCGTTCAGCGTGCGGTTTTTCGCGCTGTTGCCGGCGGTTTCACCGGCGCCGTACGCGACGTCCGCCGTGAAGCCCGCCAGCGATGGCGTCACGTATTCCACCAGGTTGTCGGTGCGGGTATTGGTGGCCATCAGGTTGCCGGCCCGGCCCGCCAAACTGACGGCGCCAAATGGATCGCCCACGTCGCGCAGCGCCTTGTAGTACGGCGTGTACTGGCGTCCCAGGGTGACGGCGCCAAAGCCGCCTTGCAGGCCGACAAACACCTGGCGGCCGAACAGCAGGCCGCCCTGGCCGGCCGCGCCGGTGTCCGCGTTGAAGCCGTTTTCCAGCAAGAAGGTGGCGGCCAGTCCGCCGCCCAGGTCTTCCTTGCCTTTGAAGCCGATGCGCGAGCCGGACGCCATACCGCTGCTGAGGTTGGTGACGTTGCCGGCCGGGCCGCCGGTCTCGCGCACCAGGCCGGCGTCCACCACGCCGTAGATGGCGACATTGGATTGCGCCAGCGCGGCAAACGGGAAAACGGCAGCCAGGGTTGCGGCGATCAGGGATTTATTCATGGATGTCTCTTATAGGTGTAGGTATGGCCCGTCTGGCGGGCCGGTTGAAAAAATTTATGCGGAGTGGTTGCGGGCGGCGCGGGCGCGCAGCACGCGGTCCACCATCTCGCCGGACAAGCCCAGATAGTTAGCCGGGTCGCACAGTTCCGCCAGCGCGGCGCGGTCCAGGTGAGCAGTGATTTCGGGATGTTCGGCCAGCAAGTCCAGCAGCGGACGGTTTTGCTGCAGCGCTGCGCGGCACAGGTCGTAGACGAGGTCGTGCGCGTATTCGCGTCCCAGGTAAGGGCCCAGGCCCATCATGACGGCTTCTGACGCCACCAGGCCTTGCGTCATGTCGAGGTTGGCGCGCATGCGTTGCGCATCCACTTCCAGCCCTTCCAGCACGAAGCGCGACTGCGCCAGCGCGCCGGCTGTCAGGCAAAAGATTTCCGGCAACACGATCCATTCGATCTCCCATGGTCCGGTGGAGCGTTCGTGGTCCGCCACGTTGGCGTCCAGCAGTGCGGCCACGTGCTGGCGCACCACGCTGATGTTAGCATGGATGTAGCAGCAGGAAATCGGGTTGCGCTTTTGCGGCATGGTGCTGCTGGAACCGCGGCCATGGGCAAACGGCTCGTACACTTCGCCCACTTCGGTCTGCATCATGAGCTTGACGTCGGTGGCCAGCTTGCCCAACGTGGCCGTGACCAGGCCGAGGAAGCAGCCCACTTCGGCGATGTTGTCGCGGATCGTGTGCCACGCGATGTCGGGCTGGCCCAGCCCCAGTTCTTCCATCAACCCTTGCTGCGTCGGCAGACCGCCGTCGCCCAGCGAGGCCAGGGTGCCGGAGGCGCCCGCGAATTCGCCCACCAGCAAGCGGGGGCGCAATTGCGCCAGGCGCTCGCGGTGGCGTTCCACCGCGCTCAGCAAGCCCGCCATCTTGTAGCCAAACGTGATGGGCACCGCTTGCTGCAGGTTGCTGCGGCCGATCATCGGCGTGTCGCGGTGGCGCTCCGCCAGTGCCGCCAGCGCGGCGGCCACGCCGTCGAGTTCCGCTTCCACCAGGTCCAGCGCGTCGCGCAATTGCAACACAGTGGCGGTATCCGTGATGTCTTGCGTGGTGGCGCCCCAGTGGCAAAATTCGCCCAGTTTATCGCGGCACAGCGCATTGATTTGCGACACCACGCCGAGGATGGGGTAGCCGATGCGGCGCGTCTGTTCCGCCAGTTTCGCCATGTCGATTTTATCGATGTGGCAGTTGCGCACGATTTCATCGGCCGCTTCCTGCGGAATGATGCCCAGGCGCCCTTGCACGCGCGCCAGCGCCGCTTCGATCTGCACGTATTTGGCCGTGCGGTTGCGGTCGGACCAGACCGCGCGCATGGCGCCGGTGCTGAAGATATCGCCGAAAATGGCGGAGTCTATGATGGTGGTGCTCATGCTGTCGTCTCCTTGATGGGTAATGGGGCAGGCTGGTTGCGGTGCGCCAGCAGGGCGCGGGCTTTCAGCAGTAACGGGCGGTCCACCATGCGGCCGTCGACGCGCGCGGCGCCCTGGCCGCCGTGGCCGCTTTGGTTTGACTCCAGCACGGCCAGCACGCGCAGGGCCCACGCTTCCTGTTCCGGCGTGGGCGCCAGCGCGTCGTGCACTGGCGTGATCTGTGCCGGGTGGATGCACAGCTTGGCGCCGAAGCCGCAGGCGCGGGCCAGGTTGAAGTCGGCCAGCAGTGCGGCGGCATCGTTGATGGCGGCGGTCACGCCGGCAATCGGCGGCGGCAGGCCGGCCAGGCGCGCGGCGATGGCGATGCGGCTGGCGGGGTAGGCCAGGCCGCGCCAGTCATGCTGCACGGCGGGGTGGCCCGGATGCGGCGCCAGCTCCGACGCATCCGGCAAATTCAAGTCGAGCGCATAGTCGAGCGTGCCGAACGCGAGGCGCACGACACGGGGCGCCGTGGCCACCGCGTCCACTTCGTGCACGCCGCGCGCGGTTTCGATCAGGGCAATCACGCCGGCATGGGGAGGCAGCACGGCCGTCACGGCCGCCACCTGCGCCGCGCTTTCCGCCTTGGGCAACATGGCGCCGGCCGGCTGCACCGCGCGCAGCAGCGCCAGGTCTGCCGCGAACCACGGCGTGGTGTCGTCATTGATGCGGATCCAGATCCTGGCCGCCAGCGCGGGTTGGTCGGCGGCCCAGGCCAGCAGCGCGGCGCGCGCCGTCGCCTTGGCTTCGGGGGCGACGGCATCTTCCAGGTCGATAATGACGGCGTCCGCGCCGCTGGCCAGCGCCTTGCCGTAGCGCTCCGGCCGGTCGGCGGGCACGAACAGGTAGCTGCGGTCCACGGCGGTGTTCACAGCGCCCCCCCGGCGCGCAGCGCGGCAATGTCGCCGGCTGTCAGGCCCAGGCCCGCCAGTATGGCATCCGTATGCTGGCCCAGCGCCGGCACCGGATCCATGCGGGGCGGGTGCACGGGCGACGCGCCGGGCGGCAGCAGCGCCGGCACGTGACCGGCCGGCGTATCGACAGCGCTCCAGCGGCCCCGCGCCTGCAATTGCGGATGCGCCCAGACGTCGTGCATGGTGTTGACATTGGCGTTGGCGATGCCGGCCTGTTCCAGCCGTTCCACGACCTGCGCCGCGGTCAGCGGCGCAAAGGCAGCCACGATCAGGGCGCGCAGTTCGGCGCGCGCCGCGTTGCGGCGGGCATTGCCCGCGAAGCGCGGGTCGCCGGCCAGCTCCGGCGCCAGCAGCACGTGTTCGCAGAACTGCACCCATTCGCGCTCGTTTTGCAGACCCAGCATGACGGTCTTGCCGTCGCCGGCGGGGAATGGGCCATACGGATAAATCGTGGCGTGGCTGGCGCCCGTGCGGGCCGGCGGCGGCGCGCCGTCAAACGCGTAATACAGCGGGTAGCTGTTCCATTCCACCAGCGCTTCCAGCATGGAGATATCGATGTGGCGGCCTTTACCGGTGCGGCTTTGCTCCAGCAGCGCCGCCAGGATATTGGAGTAGGCGTACATGCCGGCGGCAATGTCGGCGATCGACGGCCCCGCCTTGGATGGCTCGTCCGGCGTGCCCGTCACGGACAGGAAGCCCGATTCGCTCTGGATCAGCAAGTCATACGCCTTCTTGTCGCGGTACGGGCCGTCGCCGCCGTAGCCGGAAATGTCGCAGACGATCAAATCGGGCCGCGCCGCCGACAGCGCTTCATACGACAGGCCCAGGCGGGCCGCCGCGCCGGGCGCCAGGTTTTGCACCAGCACGTCGGCTTCTTCCAGCACCAGGCGCTGCAGGATGGCGTGCGCGTCCGGATGTTTGACGTCCAGCGTCAGGCTTTCCTTGGAGCGGTTGGTCCACACGAAGTGCGACGCCAGCCCGCGTACGCGTTCATCGTAACCACGGGCAAAATCGCCGACGCCGGGGCGCTCGACCTTGATCACGCGCGCGCCCAGGTCGGCCAGCTGGCGGGTCGCGAACGGCGCGGCAATCGCATGTTCCAGCGTGACGACAGTGATGCCTTCCAATGGCCTCATGGCGCTTCCTCCAGGGTGGCGGTGGCGTCCATGGCGAGGTTGCCGCCGGCGTCGCGCGCCCACAGGTGGATCGAGCCGTCGGGCCGCGGCGCGCCGCCGACGTAAAACGGTTCGAGGTCGAACGTGGGGCGCAGCGCGCGGAAGGCAAACGTGGCCACACGCGCGCCGGGGAGCGCATCGCGCAGCAAATCCAGCAGCAGCGTGGCGATCAGCGGGCCGTGCACGATCAGGCCCGGATAACCTTCGGTGCCGGTCACGTAGTTGCGGTCGTAATGGATGCGGTGGCCATTGAAGGTCAGCGCGGAATAGCGGAACAGCAGCACGTCGTCCGGCGTCACCTTGCGTTCCCATTGCGCGCTGGCGGGCGCCGCCTGCGGGGGCGTGACGGGCGCCGGGGCGGCGGCGTCCGGTGCGTTGCGGTACACGATGTCGTGGTATTCGGTCAGCGCCAGTTCACCCTTGCTGCGCAATTCATGGCGCACGGTGACAAATACCAGCGCGCCGCTGCGGCCGGATTTTTCCTCGACCCGCTCGATGGTGGACGTGCGTTCCACCGTATCGCCGATGCGCAGCGGACGGGCAAACGTGAAGCGGCCGCCGGCCCACATGCGGCGCGGCAGCGGCACCGGCGGTAAAAAGCCGCCGCGGCGCGCATGGCCGTCGTGTCCCAGTTCCGACTGGCGGTGCAGCGGCAGGAAATACAGCCAGTGCCACAGGGGCGGCAATACCGTGCCGGGTTCCGGCAGGGCCGGGTCGCGGTCCAGCGTCGCCGCCAGCGCGGCATACGGGGTGGGGCTCAGCAGGTCGGTGCGGACTTCCTGCCGTCCGGTCCAGTCTTGCAGGTTCATCGTCATTCCTCGTGTCGGTTACTTGCGGGTGATGACAGTTTCGCGCTATGGTATTGATTTGAGAATTGCAAATTTCCTTAGGATTGATGCGTCATGAGCATGAATTTTGACCTGGCCGATTTGCGCGCCTTCGTGGCGGTGGCCGAACTGAACAGTTTCCGGGCGGCAGCCGACGCCATCCACCTGTCGCAGCCGGCCCTGAGCCGGCGCGTGGAAAAGCTGGAGAATGCGCTGGGCGTGAAATTGTTCGAACGCACCACGCGCAGCGTGAGCCTGACGGCAGTGGGGCGCGACTTTTCCCGCAAGGCGCGCAGCCTGCTGGATGACCTGGAAGATTCGCTGCTGAGCATGCAGGGCGTGGCCGCATCGCAGCAAGGGGAAGTGGTGATTGCGTGCGTACCGTCCGCGGTGTATTACTTCCTGCCCAAGGTGTTGCGGGATTTCCACGACCAGCACCCCCGCATCCGCGTGCGCATCATCGACGACAGCGCCAATGCGGCGCTGGAAAGCGTGGCGCGGGGCGAAGCGGATTTCGGCATCAACTTCATCGGCACCCAGGAACCGGAAATCGCGTTTGAAACCATCTTGAAGGAACCCTTCGTGGTGGCATGCCACCGCACCCACCCGCTGGCGCAGGCGAAGCAGGTGAGCTGGGCGGAATTGGCGAATTACGATTTCATGACGGTCGATAAAAGTTCCGGCAACCGCTTGCTGGTGGACCTGGCGCTGGCGAATTCGGATTTGCGGCTGGGCTGGTGTTTCGAAGCGAAACACGTGTCGACCTTGCTGGGGCTGGTCGAGGCGGGACTGGGGGTGGCCGTGGTGCCGCGCCTGTCGATGCCGCAGGGCGAGCACGCGACGCTGGCCATGGTGGCGCTGGTCGAGCCATCCATCGAGCGCGCGGTGGGACTGGTGCGGCGCCGGGGCCGGGAATTGCCGCCGGCGGCGCGCAAGCTGTATGAACAGGTGCGCGCCATGTGGCAGCAAAGCAGCGACGCCATGCGGTGAAAAAGCGGTGCCCCGGGACAGCCTGACGACCGTCCCGGGGCAGTTGGCCCTTTGGGGCCGGCTGTTTAGCCGGCTGCGTGCAGCGCCACGTTGTGCGGCACGGCCGCTTCCGCCGGTGCGGCCACGGTGCCGTCAAAACCCTGGGTCAGTTCGCGCTGCAGCGTGGTGCGGTCGCAGGCGCCTTCCCACAGCGACACCACCACCGATGCGACCGCGTTGCTGACCAGGCTGGTCAAGGCGCGGGCTTCCGACATGAAGCGGTCGATGCCAACGATCAGCGCCACGCCGGCCACGGGAATTTCCGGCATGACCGTCAAGGTGGCGACCAGCGCGACAAAGCCGCTGCCCGTGACGCCGGCGGCGCCTTTGGAGCTGAGCAGCATGACCGCCAGCATGGCCAGGATTTGCGTGATTTCCAGGTGGATGTTGCAAGCCTGGGCAATGAAAACGCTGGCCAGGGTCAGGTAAATCGCCGTGCCGTCCAGGTTGAACGAGTAACCCAGCGGCAGCACCAGGCCGGACACGCTCTTGCGGCAACCCAGTTTTTCCAGTTTCATCAACATGCGCGGCAGCACGGGCTCGGTGGACGACGTGCCCAGCACCACCAGCAATTCTTCACGGAAATAGCGCAGCAGCTTGTACAGGCTGAAACCGTGCAGTTTCGCCAGCGTGCCCAGCACGATCACGACGAACAGGATGCAGGCGGTATAGAACGTGCCAATCAGCAGACCCAGCGAGCTGATCGACTTGATGCCGTATTTGCCGACCGTGAAGGACATGGCGCCAAACGCCGCCAGTGGCGCCAGCTTCATCAGGAAACCAAACACGTTGAACAGCACGTGTGAAAACGATTCGATCGCCGTGTGCGCGGCTTTGCCATCGGCGCCGGTGCGGGCGAGGCCGAAACCGACCAGGATCGCCAGGAACAGCACGGGCAGCACTTCCCCTTCGGCAAAGGCGCCAAAGAAGGTGTGCGGAATGATGTGCAGCAGGAATTCCACGAAGCCGGATGGCGCACCGGACTTCATGTATTTGGCGGCCACGCCCGCGTCCAGCAACGCCGGATTCACGTTCATGCCCACACCCGGCTGTATCAGCATCACGGCGGCCAGGCCCGTCAGCAGGGCAATCAGCGTCAGCGCGTAAAACAGGCCCATGGCCTTGGCCATGGTCTTGCCAACCTGTTTCATGTCATTCATGTTGGCGATGCCCAGCGCGATGGTGCAAAACACGATCGGCGCGATCATCATTTTCACCAGCCGCACGAACGCGTCGCCCAGCGGTTTGAGCGCGGCGCCTTGCGCGGGCCAGAAGTGGCCGACCACGATGCCGAGCATCACGCCCACTAAAACCTGGAAGTACAGGGACCGGTATATGGGCTTGCGGCTTGGAGCGGTGTGAGTGGGCGTTTTCAAGGTGATCTCCTTTGGTCTATGGTAATTGCATCCGCTCGGCGCGGTGTGGGGCAGAGTGTCCGGCCGCGTCACTTATTTGTAAATTGCAAAAAACCTTGCGATTGATGTGTTGACGGCATCAATTAAATTGATGTGCTTGATGCATCAATTAACGCAAATAATGCAATTCACAGATGTTTTGGGTCTCACTACCATGCGCTCATCAACACCACACAGAGGAGTAGTCATGCTGGTTCCCATCCCTTGTATGCTGATGCGCGGCGGCACGTCGAAGGGCCCGTTTTTCCTCGCATCCGACTTGCCATCCAACCCGGCCGACCGCGACCAGTGGCTGCTGGCCATCATGGGGTCGCCGGATGCGCGCCAGATCGACGGCATCGGCGGCGGCAATTCGC
Organism: Pseudoduganella rivuli; assembly: GCF_009674485.1. Lineage (GTDB taxonomy): Bacteria > Pseudomonadota > Gammaproteobacteria > Burkholderiales > Burkholderiaceae_D > Rugamonas > Rugamonas rivuli_B. The sequence goes on from NZ_WKJJ01000007.1 coordinate 161,003, forward strand.
TGACCAGCAAAGCCGTCATCGTCAATCCTTCGACGCGCCCCGGCATCGACGTCGATTACCTGTTTGCACAAGTATCCCTGACGGAAAACACCGTCGATACGGGGCCTAATTGCGGCAACATGCTGTCCGGCGTGGCGCCGTTCGCCATCGAGCGGGGCCTGGTGAAACCCGGCGGTCCCGTGACGCGGGTGCGCATCTACAACATCAATACGGGCAAAGTCATGGAAGCCGTGGTGCAGACGCCGGCCGGCCACGTGACGTATGAAGGCGACGTGGCCGTCGATGGCGTGCCGGGCACGGGCGCCGGCGTGCAGTTGAATTTCCTGGATGCGGCAGGCGCCAAGACCGGCGCGCTGCTGCCGACCGGCCGCGCGCTGGACGTGGTGGACGGCGTGCCTGTCACGTGCATTGATTTCACGACGCCGATGGTGCTGATTGCCGCCGCTTCGCTGGGCAAGACGGGCCATGAAAGCAAAGCGGAGTTGGACGCCGATGCGGCGCTGCTCGAACGTCTGGAACAGGTGCGCTTGCAAGCCGCGTTGCTGATGGGGATGGGCGATGTGACGGGCAAGGTATTGCCGAAGGTGGCCCTGCTGGGCGCGCCGCAATTTGGCGGCGGCATCAGTTCCCGTTACTTCGTGCCTTGGAATTGCCATGCGGCGCACGCCGCCACGGGCGCCACGTGCGTGGCCGCCGCGTGCTGCATCCCCGGCACGGTGGCGGCGCCGCTGGCGCAACTGGCCCCGGCGGCCGGGGACGGTACGCGGGAAGTCGTGATCGAACATCCGGCCGGCAAGATCGCCGCCACGGTGCAGCCGGATGGCAATGGCGGCGTCGCCAGCGCCGGCATCGTGCGCACCGCGCGGCCGCTGTTCAACGGCCAGGTGTACGTGCGTGTGCCGGAGGGATTGCGGTTGGCGGCCTGAGCGTCACCGCCGTGGCGGCCGCCGTCGCCGTCAGAACGTCACGCGGAAGCTGGACGCCATGCTGCTGGGCAGGCTGGCCGGCACTTCGATGGTCAGGGCGTCGTCGCCCTGTTTCCAGCGCAGCGGGGCGCTGCTGCCCAGCAGGGTGACGGCCTTGACCGGGCGCGATTCCAGCCCGGCCTTGCGGCCCAGCGAGGCGATGCGCACCGCCGTGGCGGGCGTGCCCAGCGTGATGGCGTACACCGCGCCATCTTTCGTGGTAAAGCGGATGTCTTGCGGCGTGTACGCGGTGTCTTCCTTGAAGTGGCCCGAAGCGGCCTTGGTCGGTCCCTCGCCATAGACTTTCCACGGCCGGGTGCCGTAAATCGCGTCGCCGTTCACGCCCATCCATTCCGCCATCTCTTGCAGGAACTTCATCGGTTCGGGCGGCAGGCTGCCGTCGGGATACTGCACCACGTTCAGCAGCAGGTTGCCATTCTTGCTGACGATATCGGCCAGCATGTGGACCACGTCGGTGGTGCTCTTGTACTTGTAGCCTTCGCTGTAGAACCAGTCGCCGATCGACGTGTCGGTTTGCCAGGGCAGGGGATTGATGCCGTCCATGACGCCGCGTTCCACGTCCTGCACGCCGGCTTCCCGGATGAATTCACCGGAACCGATTTCCTTGTGGTTGTACACCGCTTCCAGCTTACCGCCATGGCTGGCCATGCTGGCGTTGTAATAATTGGCCACCAGCGTGCGGCCGACCTTGCCGAAAGGCAGGCCGCCGTCCGAATACAGCAAGTCCGGCTGGTAGTGTGTCAGCAGGTCGGTAATGCGGTTGTACCACTCCTGCTGGAAGCGCGTGTCGGTGGTGTACCAGCTGGCCGCACCGCGGTAAGGCTGGTTGTGGGCGCGGTGGTACAGCGACGCGTACTTCGGATCGGCGCCGTCATAGTCCACCCCCAGCATCGGCCAGATCTGATCGTAGCCATGGCTGGGCGCGAACCAGCCATAACTGGCGCCCAGGTGTTCGGACACGCCAAAGCGCAGGCCGGCCTTCTTCGCGGCTTTCTGCCAGTCGCCCACGATGTCGCGCCGCGGGCCCATTTTCACGGCGTTCCACTCATGGTGGCGCGAATCCCACAGGTCAAAATTGTCATGGTGCACACCCATGCTGACGAAGTAGCGCGCGCCCGCCTTCTTGTACAGCGCCATCAGGGCGTCGGGGTCGAATTTCTCCGCTTTCCACAAGGGGATGATGTCCTTGTAGCCGTGCTTGGACGGGTGGCCGTAATTTTCCAGGTGGTGCTTGTATTGCCCGGTGCCATAAACGTACATGTTGCGCGCGTACCAGTCGCCGGCGCGCGGCACGGATTGCGGGCCCCAGTGCGACCAGATGCCGAATTTGGCGTCGCGGAACCAGTCGGGTGTGCGGTAAGTCTTCAGCGATCCGGCTTCCGGCTGGAACGGGCCCGCAACGGTGGACAGTTGCACGGGTGTTTCATCAGCAGGGGTGGCGCTGACGGACAGGTGCAGCGCAAGAACGGGGGCGGCAAGCGCGCAGAGGGCGGCGCGGCGGGTTGGCATAGCGTGGTCTCCAGGAGTGGTGAATGATGATTGTGTCAAATATATTAAATACATAGTGCCACCGGGGCAAGCCATGCCGTGCAATTTGGGGGGCGTGTGTGAAATATCGTTGGCGGGTTTGGCGGCTTTGACAATTGCCGCCCCGTTGGCGCCGCTTGCACAATGGCCGCGATCAGGTTTGTTCCTTCGCCCTCCGATACGTAGCCCAAGATGAAACTGCCAACAAAAAAGCACCATACCCCTTCGACCCGACACGCCTTGCGTACACAGGCACAGCGCATGCTGCAGGGCGGCGCGCTTGCCGCCATGTTTGCCGCCGCGTTTGCCGCCAGCGCGCCATGCGGCGCCGCCACGCAGGCCCCGGCTTTCGCCACCATTTTCAGCGATCATGCGGTCTTGCAGCGCGACCAGCCGATCGTCGTGTGGGGCAAGGCGCCGGCCGATACCGTCGTGACGGTCACGCTCAATGGCAAGTCGGAACAGGCGAAGGCTGATGGCGGCGGGCGTTGGCGCGCCCAACTGCCGGCGATGGCGGCCGGCGGCCCGCACGTGCTGAGCGTGAGTGCGAACGGCGCCACCACGGCCTTGAACGACATCATGCTCGGCGACGTTTTCCTGTGCGGCGGCCAGTCGAACATGGAGCTGGCGATGGCCTATGCGACCAATGCGCCGATCGATATCCCGTTTGGCGGCAGCCCGAACCTGCGCTTCGTCAATATTGCGCGCGAAACGTCGGCGGCGCGCCGCGATGAATTCAGCACGGCGCCGCAATGGCAGGTGACGGGACCGCAGACCACGGGCCAGGCGTCCGCCGTGTGCTTCCACATGGCCCGCGCGCTGCAGCGCCAGTACAACGTGCCGGTCGGCTTCGTCAACGCCAGCTGGGGAGGCAGCTCGATCCAGAGCTGGATCAGCGGCCCTTCGCTGCGCAAACTGGCCGCCTACGGCCAGGGGCTCGATGTGCTGGATACCTACGCGCGCGATGCGGCCGCGGGGGGGCGCGCCGAGGAAGCGCGCCAGGAAGCCTGGTGGGACAAGCTCGACCCGAAGGCTGCCGCGCAGCGCGCCTGGTCGAAGGCGGAGTTCAATGACGCCGGCTGGCCCTCGCTGGAGCCGGGCGGCCGCTGGGGCGAGTCGGGCATCGATGCGCTGAAGAACCATCGCGGCGTCGTGTGGTTCCGCACCACGGTGGAATTGACTGCGCAGCAGGCGCAGGCGGCCAGCCACCTGCTGCTCGGCCAGGTCGCCACGTCCGACACCGCGTGGGTCAACGGCGTGCGCGTCGGCGCCGGCAACGCGTGGTGGGCCGGCCGCGAATACGCGGTGCCGAAAGGCGTGCTGAAACCGGGGAAAAACGTCATTGCCCTGCGCGTGCTGGACGACGACAACAGCGGCGGATTGCTTGGCCCGGCGGACCAGCGCGCGCTGCGCACCGCGGACGGAACCCGGATCACCTTGCCGCAGCGCTGGAAATACCAGATCGGTTCCCGCGTCAGCGCCGTGCAACAGTCGGCGCCGTGGGAGCCGCCAGGCAGCCTGACCACGCTGTACAACGGCATGATCGCGCCGCTGCAAGGGTACAAATTCAAACTGGCGGCATGGTACCAGGGCGAGGCCAATGCGGGAGATGCCCGGGAGTACCAGACGTTGTTGCCGATGCTGTTCGCTGACTGGCGCCAGACCCTGGGCCAGCCGGGCTTGCCGTTCATGGTGGCGCAACTGACGTCGTTCGGCTCGGTGGCGACCAAACCCGGGAAGTCGGCGTGGGCGGAGTTGCGCCAGGCGCAGTCGCTGGCGGTGCGCAATGATGCGCATGCGGGCATGGCGGTGACGTTCGATTTCGGCGACCGCTCCGACATCCATCCGGGACAGAAAACCATCGTCGGCGAACGCCTGGCCCGCGCCGCGCGGGCCGTCGCCTACGGTGAAAAAATCACCCCCGGCGGACCGGAGGCCGTGTCGGCCACCCGCAGCGGCGGCGATATCGTGATCCGCTTTGCCAATACCAACGGCGGGCTGCGGACCTATTCGTCGGACCTGGCGATCGGCTTCGAAGTGTGCGAACAGGCCGCATGCCGGTATGCGCCAGCAGCCGCCGAAGGCGACACGGTCAGGCTGAAAGGCGCCGCCACCGCCGGCGCCAGCAAGGTACGCTACGCGTGGGCCGACGCGCCATTTATTAACCTGTTCAGCGCCGATGATTTGCCGGCCAACGGGTTCGAGCTGGATGTTCAGTAATGATGGGGGAACGTTGATGAAAACGTGGCAAAAGATGCTGTGCCTGCTGGCAGCGACCGGGGCGGCCTTGCCGCTCGCGGCCACCGCGGCGTGCGCGCCGGATGCGCTGGGCACGTCGCGCACCATGACGCTCAAGCGCGAATATGCGCGCTATGGCCAGGTGCAATATGGCGCCTTGCCGCTGCAAAAGGGCGAGGTGGTCCTGACGTTCGACGACGGCCCCGAGCCCGCAACGCTGGACCGGGTGCTGCAAGCGCTGGCGTCGCAATGCGCCAGGGCGACGTTCTTCATGACCGGCGCCAACCTGGCAAAGCATCCCGAACTGGGACGGCGCGTCGCCGCCGCCGGGCACAGCACGGCGTTGCACAGCTTCGCGCATCCCGTGCTGAAATCCATGACGCCGGCCACACAACTGGCGGACCTGGACCAGGGCGTGCAAGCCTACATGGCGGTGTTCGGCACGGCGCCGGCGGCGTACCGCTTCCCGTTCCTGGAAGAGACGCCCGCCATTCTCGCCGCGCTGGAAGAACGCAAGATCACGGTGGCGTCGATTGACCTCGGCATCGACGATTACCAGCCCAACGACCAGAGCACTGGCGCGCTGGTCGGGCGGCTGGCGCAGCGCCTGAAGGCGAACGGCGGCGGCATCATCCTGATGCATGACGCCAACGGGCCCACCGCCGACGCGTTGCCCCTGTTGCTGAAAACGATCCGGGACAATGGTTACAAGGTCGTGCACCTGCAATGGGAAGACCACTGAGCCCGCCCGGCGCAGGCCCTCGTTAGAAAGTCAACATGCATGAAACATTCACCAAACACACTGCTGGCCACGTCGCTGGCGCTGGCGCTGGCCGCCGCGTGGACGCCCTGGGCCCAAGCATGCCCGCAGGCGCCATGCGGCAAGGCCGCCGGCGCCGTTGAAGGACGTGTCAGCGGCCTGGACGACAATGGCCACCTGCAGGCGGTGCCCATGGCAGGCCACGATGGCTTCCAATATGTGCGGCTGCAACACGGCGTGCAATTCCGCGCCGGCGGTGTCACCAAGAACGTGATCTTTTACGGCCCCGGCACGGTCCGGGTCAACGCCAACCTGGGCCAGAGCCATTGGACCAGTCCCAGCCTTGTGGTGGTGGACAAGCCCGGCAAGGTCGCCTTCACGCTGGAGGAGGGCGCCGATACCCTCACCATCAAGAGCGCAAAATTGCGTGTCGCCATCGACCGCAAGAGTGGCGCGCTGAAGTTCATGGATGGCGCCGGCAGCGTATATACGCGCGAATCGGCGCAGCCGCAATCGGTCAAATCCGTGGAGATCGCGGGCGCGCCGTCCTACGAAGTGGAAAACCGCTTCACGCTCAAGCCGGACGAAGCGATCTTCGGCTTCGGCTACAGCGACAGCGACGCCGTCAACCGCCGCAACCAGGATTTGCTACTGGTGCAGACCAACCTGGGCATCGTGATTCCGGTGATGATGTCGTCCGAGCGCTACGGCATCCTGTGGGACACGTATTCCAAGATGCGCTTCCGGGATGGTCCGGACGGCGCCAGACTGTGGGCGGAAAGCGCGCCGGGCGGGGTCGACTATTACTTCATGGGCGGCCGTTCGATGGATGACGTGGTGGGCGAATACCGCCGGCTGACGGGCGACGCGCCGATGTATCCGAAACAGGCGTTCGGCCTGTTCATGAGCAAGGAGCGTTACCAGAGCCAGGACCGCCTGGTCGAGGTAGCGAAAACGTTTCGCAAGGAGCGCTTCCCGCTCGACTACATTGTGCAGGACTGGCAATACTGGGGTGGCGACAAGGATGGCACGTGGAGCGGCATGACCTGGGATCCGGTGCGCTTCCCCGACCCGCGCGGCATGACTGGCAGCCTGCATAAGCTGAACCTCAAGCTGATGGTGTCGATCTGGCCGTCGGTCGGCAACGACACGGCGCTGGGCAGGGAACTGGACCAGTACGGGCTGCGCTTTGCGCCGCTGCACTGGATTTCGCAAAAGGCCCGCGTGTATGACGCCTACAGCAGCAAGGGGCGGGAGATTTATTTCAAGCACGCGAAGTCAGGCCTGTTCGACAACGGCGTGGACGCGCTGTGGATGGACGGCACCGAAGTGGAAGTGGGCTCCGCCGCGTGGGATGCCGGAAAAAATGAAGAGGACATCAAGGGACTGGGCAGGAATGCGATGGGCGACTTCGCCCGCTACCTGAACCCGTATACGCTGCTGACCACGCAAGGCACGTATGACGGCCAGCGCGCCACCAGCGACAAGCGGGTGTTTACGCTGACGCGCTCGGCCTGGGCCGGTGCGCAGCGCACCGCCGCCGCTTCGTGGTCCGGCGACATCTTCGCCAGCTGGAGTACCTTGCGCAAGCAGGTCAGCGGCGGCGTCAACGTGACCATCACGGGCAACCCGTACTGGACGCAGGACACCGGCGGCTTCTTCGTGCAGCGCGATTTCCCCGGCGGCGAAAAGGACCCGGCCTACCGCGAATTGTTCGCGCGCTGGTTCCAGTACGCGGCCTTCAATCCCATCATGCGCGTGCATGGCACCGACATCGAGCGGGAACCCTACATCTTCAAGACGCTCGACCCGGAAGTCTATCAGTCGCTGCTGGACGCCGTGCAGCTGCGCTACCGCCTGCTGCCGTATATCTACGGATTGAGCGCGAAGGTCACCAGCGACCATTACACGCTGATGCGCGCGCTGCCGATGGACTTCGCGGCGGACAAGGCAACTTATGGCATCGACGACGCCTTCATGTTCGGGCCGTCGCTGCTGGTGCACCCGGTCACCCGGCCGATGTTCCGGATCCAGCCGCCGCCGCCGGCCACCATTCCCGTCGACCACCTGCGCACGCCTGACGGCCAGCCCGGCCTGGCCGGGCAGTACTTCGAAGGCCGCAATTTCGACACGCCCAAAGGCCGGGTGATCGACAAGGTGATCGACCATGCGTGGCCGGCGCCGCCGCTGGCCACGATTCCCGCCGGCCTGGACAAGCTGGATGATTTTTCCGTGCGCTGGAACGGCACGCTGGAAGCGCCCGAGGATGGCGAATACGAGATCGGCGTCGAAGGCGACGACGGCTACCGCCTGTACCTCGATGGCAAGCTGGTGGTGGAAGACTGGAACATTGGCGGCAAGCGCTACAAGGGCGTGAAAGTCGCGCTGAAGCAGGGCCGGAGCGTGCCGGTCACTGTCGAGTATTACCAGGCCACATCCGACCGCTCGCTGCGGCTGGCCTGGCGCACGCCGTCGCAGCAGGCCGCGCTGGCGGCCAAGCCGGCCGCCGTCGACAGCACCGTGCGCACGTACCTGCCGGCCGGGACCGACTGGTATGACTTCTGGACGCACGCGCGCTTCAAGGGCGGCACGACGGTCGCCAGGGACACGCCATTCGATGTGCTGCCACTGTACGTGCGCGCCGGTTCGATTGTGCCGATGGGACCGGTGGTGCAATATGCGACGCAAGACCCCGGTGCGCCGTATGAAATCCGCATTTATCCCGGCGCCGATGGCAAGTTCACGCTCTATGAAGACGACAACGAGACCTACAACTATGAAAAGGGCCAATATGCGACGGTTGAACTGCGCTGGAACGACGCCGCCAAAACCCTGTCGGTCGGCGCGCGCAAGGGCAGCTATCCGGGGTTGGTCAAGCAACGCAAGCTGAACGTGGTGCTGGCCAGCCCGGCCAACGCCACCGCCGTTGGCGCGGCGCCGGCCACCCGGTCCATCGACTATGCGGGCAAGGCGGTGTCGGTGAAGTTCTGACCCGCCGTAAATGCGAACGTTGGGAAAGTACTTTGACGCCATGTTGTCGGGGCGTCGGCCTGTTGTGAAATATCGTTCGCCGCCTGAGAATTTTTACAATTGCTGCGCCCTTGCCGTTGCTTCCACAATGGCGCGCACGACCTGCCCACCAATGGATTCGAACTGGAGTGATACTGATGACCGATTTACCTCGCCGCCGCTTACTTACCGCTTCACTGACGGCTTCCCTAGCCGGCTCGCTGGCCACTGCCGCCTCGGTCCTGCCTGGGACAGCGCAGGCGGCCGCGCCAGCCGCCGCCAGCCGCAAACCGCTGGCGGCCACGCCGCCCATGGGCTGGAACAGCTGGAATTCGTTTGGCCCCACCATCACCGAAGCGCAGGCGCTGGAGAATGCGCGCATCATGGTGGACAAGCTGCTGCCGTCCGGTTACAACGTTTTCACGGTCGACATCCAGTGGTATGAACCCAAGGCCAACAGCTACGAATACCGCAAGGATGCCGAACTCACGATGGATGGCTATGGCCGCCTGCTGCCGGCGCCGAACCGGTTCCCGTCCGCAGCGAACGGCAAAGGCTTCAAGAGCCTGGCCGACCAGATTCACCGCATGGGCATGAAGTTCGGCATCCACCTGATGCGCGGGATTCCGCGCCAGGCGGTGCGGATGAATACGCCGATCCTGGGCACCAACCTGCGCGCGCAGGATATTGCCGACACCAAGGCCATTTGCGAGTGGAACGGCGACATGTACGGCGTCGACATGAGCAAGCCGGGTGCGCAGGCTTACTATGATTCGGTCTTCAAGCTGTATGCGTCGTGGGGCGTGGATTTCATCAAGATGGATGACATGTCGCGCCCGTATGACAAGAATTGGCCCGAGGTCGAAGCCGCCCACAAGGCCATCGTGGCGTCCGGCCGCGCCATGACGCTGAGCCTGTCGCCAGGCGAAATGGACTTGAAATGGGCGCTGCACGTGCCGCATTATGCGCAAATGTGGCGTATCTCGGACGACTTCTGGGACGAGTGGAAACTGCTGAACGAACAGTTCCAGCGCCTGGAAAACTGGAATCCCGTGATGGGCGCGAACTCGTGGCCGGATGCCGACATGCTGCCGCTGGGCCGTCTGGCGCTGGGCGAACGGAACACGAAATTCACGCCAGACGAGCAGCAGACCCTGATGTCCCTGTGGAGCATTGCGCGCTCGCCGCTGATCATGGGCGGCGACTTGCGCCACCTGGATGCGCCGACACTGGCGCTGCTGACCAATCCCGAAGTGCTGGCGGTGAACCAGAAAAGCCACGACAACCGGCCGCACCGCGCGGACGCGGGCACGCGCATCTGGAGTGCCCGCCCGAACGGCGCCGCTGCCGGCGTGTATTACCTGGCGCTGTTCAATACGGAAGACAAGCCGACGGAAATCAATTTCGACCTGTCGCGCCTGAACCTGGGTGGCAAGACCGTCGCGGTGCGCGACCTGTGGGCGCGCCAGGACCGTGCACCGGTGCGCGGCGCCATTCGCCAGGCGCTGGCGCCGCATGCGTCGGTTCTTTTACGGGTCGCAAGTTAATATTGCCGGCGGCGGAGACGGATGCAATCGCGTATGGTTTGTCGGGCCGCCTGGCTTGTTCGGCTACTTGAACCGATCAAAGAAAGCCTTGGACTCCTGCGCCGAGAAATTGGGGTACCAGTGGCCGCCAGTCTCCGTGCCGCACCAAATCACGGGCTTGCCGCCGTCGCAGCCTTGGTACTCCACGCAGCCGTTACTACCCACGGGCACTGTGGCGGTACTACAGCTATTGCGCTTGAGGAAAAGATCGCGCGCCTGCATCCCCGCTGAGTAAGGCACAGTGTTATCGTCTTTGGCGTGGATGAACAGGGCCGCCACCTTGTTGGAGGAATCGGCACAGCCGCTCCACAGTGAACCGGCCATAGGCACGATCGCCCGCACCACGTCGCCCATCTGGCATCCGATGGCGTTGGACATCATGCCGCCAAAACTGAAGCCGGTAGCGAAAACACGCCGGGTGTCGGTGCACGCGCCCTGCTGTACCTCACTGATCATGGCGCGCAGGAAGCGAATGTCGCGGTCGCCAGTGTTGGCCCAACCCGCATCCAGGCCCTGCGGGGCAACAAAGATGGCGTCGCCGCCGTACAAATTCTTCAGCCCGAAAAAGCCGCTCCAACCGTAGACATCGGCGGCGCTGCCATCACGCCAGTGCAGCCCGATGATCACAGGATAGGCCTTGTTGCGGTCATAGGCCGCAGGCATCTCGATCCAGTAGCTGCGCTGCGTACTGTCGCTGGTGAGCGTATGCAGGCCGGTGGCCAGTTTGGCGCCGCCGCCACAGCCTGCGGTGCCCGTTGCCGGCGCGGCGACGGCAGTGGAGGGGAGGGGGGGGGACGCTGGCGTTGCTGCGGAGGTGCTGGTGGCGCCTGTCCCCTCTCCGCAAGCAATGAGCGTGGTGAAAAGTAACGCGGCCCATACAAATCTCATATCTTCTCCTTATAATTGTGCAATCCGGCGAAAAAAAATGCATAAAAAAACGCCGGTTTTTGAAAGCCGGCGTTTGTCTGAGTCAGTTCCAGTTTTCAAAAGCTGACCCGGAAACTGGGAGCCATGCTGCCCGGACTTAACCGCGGCGGCGGCGCGTCAGCCCGGCGGCGCCGAGGCCTGCCAGCATCAGCGCCAGCGTGCCCGGCAGTGGAACGCTGCCCGTCGCCGCATCCACGTCGACGTTGTCGAGCTGGTTGAAGGCGCCCGAACTGATGCGCAGTTCCGTGATGCCGTTCAGTGCCGTGCTCCACAGGCCCGCGTCCTGGATGGAGCCCAGCAACGTGCCGTCGGCCGACACGGTACTCCAGTCCATGTAGTAGTCAAAACTGTTCAGGTTGAACGTGCCGCCGCCGACGCGGGTCAGCGTCACGTACGTGTCCGACCCGTTGTCGAGGCCATCGTGCCAGTTGAACGTCTGCGGTTCATAGGTGCCGGTGCCGATGTTTGCCGACTCGGCCGCCGCGTTGGGCGCGTTCAGGGTCAGCTGGAAGCCCGATTCCACATAGCTCAGGTTCGTGCCGTTATAGCTCATGCTGCCCGCCAGCGGGAAGCCGTCGCCGTACATCATCTCGGTCAGGCCGTCGAAGTTCAGGACGGTGGCGCTGGCGCTGCCTGCGGCCATCAGGGCGATGGCGGCGAGGATGGATTTAATTTTCATGGAAAACTCCAAAATAGTCGAAACTGCCGGCGCCACCGGGGAGGCGCCGGCATGGTCAAAATCAATAGCTGAAGATCACGCCACGGCCGTTGGCGGAAGCGAACACGCGTCCGGGCACGGACTGGTCGGCCGCCAGGTTGCCGATACCGCCATACTGGTGCTTGTCGTCGTTGATGCGGCGCCACGTCGCGGCGCCGTCATCGGAGCGGTAGACACCCCACTGGCCGTTGATGACGCCGACGATGTAGATGGACGCCGAGTACGTTGCGCCGGCCGGCGCCTTGCCCAGCGAGATCGACGTCGCGCTATACACTTCCGGGTACAGCCACGTCGGGTTCTTGCCCCAGATCGGCGCCGTCACGTTCAACTTGGTCCAGGTTGCGCCCGAGTCCGTCGAATGCAGGATGTTCTGCCCATCGACGACCCAGACATCGCCTTCCGCATTCGGGTTGACGGCGATCGACGTCGTGCCGAAGTCCGCCACCAGCGCGCCGGCGCTCTTGAACGAAGCGCTTTCCGTGAACGTATGGCCGCCGTCCGTCGAGTACCAGAAGTGCGACGTGTCCGACCACTGGTTCCACCAAGCGCCGCCCGAATTGAAGGCATACACTTTGTTCGGGTTCTTGCGGTCGGCCACGATGTGGTAGGCGCGGTTGATGCCCACCCCGGACAGTCCAGGCAGGTTGGTATAGGTCCAGGTGGCGCCGTTGTTGGTCGTGTAGGCCGGCACGGAGTTGCTCGGCGCCCACACCACATTGTTTGGCTTGGTCACGGCGACGCTGGCCCAGTCGCCCTCGTTCGTCGCGGCGTCCGGGTGTTCGCTGGCAAACCGCGTCCACGTCACGCCGGCGTCGTTGGAATAGACGCCGTGCACGCCGCCCTGGATATAGCCAGGGTTGCCGATAGCCGCGATGTAGGCGGAATTGGACCACGCCGTGTCGATGCCGACGCTGTTGGCGAAAACCCGGATTCCGCGCGTGGCGGATTTCAGCAATTCGGTCTGGACCACCGCGCCGATGTCGCCGGAACCGTTCAGCAGCGTGTAGGACGCGCCTTTCGGTGGCGTCATCAGCGACAGCGTGGCGGTTTCCTCGATGCCGGCGACGGAACCTTTCCAGGTTGGGCCGGCCGACGATGCGTTTTTGGTCTCGATGATGCCGCCGCCATGGACGTGCAGGATGTGGTCGCGGTTGAACGGGTCGATCTCGACGTCGTCGACCCAGCCCGAAGCGGTTTCGCCCGGCGTCATCGATTCGATTTCGCGCCAGGTCTTGCCGGCGTCGTCCGACAGCTGGACGATAGGCATGCCATTCCAGTTACCCCAGGAATTGGTCACGCCCAGTGCAATGCGGGTGGTCGGGCCGGAGCCGGAAACGGACAGGCCGCCCATGCCGAAGTTCACCCATTGTTCTGGATCGTAGCTCTTCAGCAGTGTCCAGTTGGTGCCGTCGAACTTGTACAGCCGGCTTGCGCCGCCTGCGCCTGGGCCCATGTCCTTGGTGAAGGCCACATAGATCATGCCATCCTTGGCGCGCACCATGTGCGGGATATGGAAGCCCGTCACCGGCGTCTCGATGCCGGTCCACGTCGCGCCGCCATCGGTTGATTTGTACAAGCTGTTGGACAGGCCGGCGGCGCTGCCATAGTCGGGCCCCACGGCCGCGTAAATGGTTTGCGTGGCCGTGCCGGCATTGGTGGTCGACGTGTCGAACAGGACACCTTCGATGCCGCCCGCGGTGCGGCCGGGCAGGGCGCCGATCTGGTCGCCCGGGTACTGGAACGACGACAGCGACGTTACCTGGTTCCAGGTCTGGCCATAATCCGCGCTTTTCCACAGGCCGGATGTGCGGGTGCCGTAGTACAGCACCGACGATTTATTAGGATCGACCATCAGGCGTTCGCCGATGGCGCGGCCCGGGTCGTTGGCGCCGGTACGGAACGGCAGTTCCACGTAGGTCCAGTTGTCGCCACGGTCGGTCGACGTATACAGGCGGCCGTTGCGGCCATCCCAGTCGTACAGGCCGGTGCTCATGTAGACGCGCTTGTCGTCATTCGGGTCCAGCGCCATGCTTTCGCTGCCCATATAGAAGCCATCGCGGTTGCTGAGGAAGTCCGTGATCGGCACCCAAGCCGAGGCAGCGGGATTCCAGCGGTAGGCGCCGCCGATGTCGGTGCGGGCATACAGCAGGTCCGGGGTGGTCGGGTGGTAAATCAGGCCGGCAACGTAGCCGCCGCCGCCGAATTTGACGTTCTGCCAGCGGGTGCCGATGGCGTCCGGGGCCGCGCCGCCTTGTTTGGCGGCATACGATGGCGACTGCGCGGACGGATCGCCGCTGCCGCCGCATGCCGCCAGCAAGGCGGCGGTGACCGCGGCCAGTGCAACTAAGTGCTTGTGCTTCATTATCGCTCCTCAAAATCATTTGAATTATGGTTGCCGGCATGCTGGCTCTCTGGCCACTTTGGTTCCCGCGATCCGACCGGCACGGCTGACGCGGGGTGTTCAGTGCTTAGTTGGTGTAGAGCATCCCCCGGCCGGTGCCGCTGAAGTAAATCCGGCCATAGATGTTCTGGTCCGCGGCCAGCGCGCCTATGCCGCCATACTGGTGGGCGTCGTCATTGAAGCGCGACCACGTGGCGCCGCCATCGTTGGAGCGGTACACGCCCCAGACATTGTTCATCACACCCACCACGTAGACGGCCGCCGAATACTTGGCGCCGTTCGCCGCCTTGCCCAGCGCAATCAGGCTGGCGCCCTGCGTGCCCGCGCCTGACGCGAAGTTGGTGAGCTTGGTCCAGGTCGCGCCCGAATCGAGCGAGTGGTACACGGCATTGCCGTCCGCCAGCCAGAGGTCGCCCTCGGCGTTCGGGTTGACCGCCATCGACGTGACCCAGGATGCGTTGGGGGCCAGGTTGGCCGATACCGAGCCGGCGCTCAAGGTGAAGGACTGGCCGCCATCGGTCGAGACGTAGACCTTGCCAGGCGTACCCCAGGTGGCGCCGCCCGAATCATAGGCGTAGACCTTGTTCGGGTTCTTGCGGTCGGCCGCCAGGCGGTAGCCACGGTTCCAGCCGTTGGCGACAGACGGCAGCGCCGGCAGGTTGGTCGTGCTCCAGCTTGCGCCATTGTTGGCGGTGTACGATGGCACGGCATTGGCCGGCGCCCACACTACCTTGTTGCGCGCGGTGACAGCGATGTCGCCGCCTTGGGTGGCGCCGGCCGGCAAGGTGGCGAATTTCGCCCACGTCTTGCCGCCGTCGCCCGACCAGAAACCAGTGTTGGTGTTGCTGGAATTGATGGTGCCGATGCCGGCGATGTACAGTGGATCGGCCCACGCCATGTCGGCGGCATAGGCATTGCTCCAGCCCGTGCCCGGATTCAAGGTCGGTGTGGCGCTCAAGTCCGTGTCGACCCACAGGCCGACGTCGCCCGAGCTGTTGAGCAGGATGTACGGCGCGCCAGGCGGCGGGGTGGTGATGGACAGCACGGCGGTTTCCTCGATGCCGGCGATATTTCCCTTCCAGGTCGGCGTGGCCGACGACGCGTTTTTCGTCTCGATGATGCCGCCGCCGTGCACGTGCAGGATGTGGTCGGGGTTGGACGGGTCGATCTCGACGTCGTCGACCCAGCCCGAAGCGGTTTCGCCCGGCGTGTCCGCCTCAATTTCGCGCCAGGTCTTGCCGGCGTCGTCCGACAGCTGGACGATCGGCAGCCCTTTGGAGCCCCAGGAGTTGCTCACGCCCAGCGCAATGCGGGTGGTCGCGCCGCTGCCGTAGACGGACAGGCCGCCCATGCCAAAGTTCACCCATTGCTGCGTATCGTAGCTCTTCAGCAGTGTCCAGTTCGTGCCGTCGAATTTGTAGAGACGGCCGGGGCCGCCGGCGCCCGGCCCGGAATCCTTGGTGAATGCGACGTAGAACATGCCGTCGGCGGCGCGCACCATGTGGGGAATGTGGTAGCCCGACACCGGCGTCGCGACGGCGGTCCACGTGGCGCCGCCGTCGGTGGATTTGTACATGCTCGCACTCAGGCCTGCCACCTTGGCATAGTCCGGCGCGATGGCGGTATAGATGGTCTGGGTGGCGGTGCCGGTCCCTTTGGTGCCGGTGTCATACACCACCAGTTCGACGCCCATGCCGCCGCCGGCGGCGCTGATCTGGTCGGACGTCATTTTGACCGGCGACAGCGACGTGACTTGTGACCACGTCAGGCCGGCATCCGCGCTCTTCCACAGGCCGGCCGTGCGCGAGCCGAAGAACAGCGTCGATGGCTTGTTGGGGTCGACCATCAGGCGTTCGCCTATGGCGCGGCCCGGATTATTGCCGCCCAGCGGGAAGGGCAGGTCGACGTGGGTCCAGGTGGTGCCGCGGTCTTTGGAGATGTACAGGCGACCGTTGCCCTCGAACGTGTACATGCCCGTGGCCATGTAGACCAGCTGGTCGTTGTTCGGATCGAGCGCGATGCTTTCGATGCCATGGAAACGGCTCTCGCTTGCGCCAAAGCCCAGGCCATCGGTGATGGGCGTCCATGTTGACGTGGCCTGGTTCCAGCGGTAGGCGCCGCCGATGTCGGTGCGGGCGTACAACAGGTTGGCGGTGCTCGGATGGTAAATCAGGCCCGTGACATAGCCGCCGCCGCCGAACTGCACACTTTTGAAAGTGGCCGGCCCGGATGCGGTGCCGCCGCTGTCAGGCGGCGTCGTTGGCGTGGTGGGCGTGGTGGTGCCGGTGTCGGGCGGGGTGGTCGGCGTGACGGGCGGCGTGACAGCGCTGCCCGGCTGGCTGGGAGCCGGTGCGGTAGGCGCTGAGCCGCCGCCGCCACCGCCGCAGCCCGCCAGCAGGGCGGTGAGCAGGGTAGGGATGGCGAGCGTGAGGCGGTGTTTCGGATTCAAGGTGTAGTTCTCCAGCAATAGGTGATGGGGTCGAGTTGTCCGGTACCGCATGCCGGGCGTGCCCACTGCCGGAACGATGTTCATACCGCGTGCACATTGATTAATGTGGCTTAACTCCATGCTGAATAATGCTTGCGGCCGCATTGCTCTGCAATTGCGAAAGTAAACAATGCGGCATATGAAATTGAATAAAAAAACGGAGGCGCGTGGCCTCCGTTACGCACGCCGCGGGACGGGCTGCAGCTTACTTAGTTGCTGTATTGCAGGCCACGGGCAGCACCATTGACGTAGATGCGGCCATAGGTGTTCCAGTCGCCCACCACCACGGTGTTGCCGCCGAACTGGTGCGCGTCATCGTTGAAGCGCGACCACGTTGCGCCGCCATCGTCGGAGCGGTAGATGCCCCATTGGCCGTTGACGGTGCCTTCCACGTAGACCGCGGCCGAGTATGACGAGCCGGCCAGTGCCTTGCCCAGGGTGACCTTGGAGGCGCCCTTCGTGCCGTTGGCGGTCGCGAAGACGGGGCTCTTGACCCAGGTCGCGCCGGAGTCCAGCGAGTGGTACACGGTATTGCCGTCGGTCACCCAGATGTCGCCCTCGGCGTTCGGGTTGACAAAGATCGAGGAATGGACCCAGTCTTCCCAGGCCATGTTCGCGTTCACCGAACCCTGGCTCAGCGTGAAGTTATGGCCGCCATCGGTCGAGACGTAGACCTTGCCTGGCAGCCAGCTCCAGTCCGCACCACCCGAATCGAAGGCATAGACCTTGTTCGGGTTCTTGCGGTCGGCGGCCAGGCGATAGGCGCGCGGCCAGCCCCCGCCGACGGCGGGCAGCCCCGGCAGGTTGGTCGAAGTCCAGCTCGCGCCATTGTTCGTGCTGTACGACGGCACCGAATCCGGCGGCGCCCAGATCACGTTGTTGCGCGATGGGGCCGCGATGCTCTGCACGTGGCTACCGTTTGCCGCGGCGCCGGCCGGCAGCGACGAGAATTGCGACCAGCTATTGCCGGAGTCGCCGGACCAGAAGCCCTTGACGGTGTGGTTGTTGGCATTGTCGACGCCGGAGACGGCGATATAGCTTGGATCGGACCACACCAGGTCGACCGCGTTGCCACTGCTCCACCCTGGCGTAGGGCTCTTGGTTGGGCGCGTCGCGAGGTCGGTGATGACCCACGGGCCGATGTCGCCCGCGGCGTTGATCAGCTTGTACTGCGCGCCGGCCGGGGGCGCGAGGGCGAACAGCGTGGCGGTTTCTTCCAGGTTGTTGACCTTGGGACTCCAGGTCGGCGTGGCCGAGGAGGCATTCGTGGTTTCGCAGATGCCGCCGCCGTGGACGTGCATGATGTGGTCACGGTTGGCCGGGTCGATCGTGACGCTTTCGATCCAGCCCTTGCAAGAGTCGGACGTATGCGGCATGTTGGCCTCGACTTCGCGCCATGTGGCGCCGGCATTGTCGGACATCTGGATTTGCTTGCTGCCGTCGAACCAGGCCGTCATGCCCACCGCGATGCGGGTGGTCGAGCCGGTGCCGTTAATCGACAGGCCACCAACGCCGAACAGACTGGAGTTCATCAGCTGGGTCCAGGTTCCACCATTGGCCCCGCCGCCGAATTTGTAGACATAGCCGGGACCGGCCTGGCCCTGGCCGCCGTTCTGATTGAACGCCATGTAGAAATAGCCGTCGCCGGCGCGCACCATGTGCGGGATGTGATAACCGGATACCGCGGACGGCACTGCCACCGGCGTCCACGTCGCGCCGCCATTGGTGGATTTGTACAGGGAGGAGGTCAGGCCCGCCGCCTGGACGTAGTCGGGGGAGACCGTGGCCCACAGGACCCAGGTCTGTTGTCCCGTCCCCCGGTTCGGGGTATCGAATAAGACTTGCACGGTACCGTATTTCTGGCCGCCGGTGGCAATCCGTGTGCTCGAGAAGCTGGTGACCTGGTTCCACGTATGGCCCGAGTCCGTGCTCTTCCACAAGCCATCCTTGCGGGTGGCATAGTACATGATCGACGGCAGTTGGGGGTCGATCGACAGGCGTTCGCCATAGGCCCGGCCGTCATCATTGCCACCCACCGCGAACGGCAGGTCATAGTAGGTCCAGTTGGTGCCGCGGTCGCTGGAGATATAGATGCGGCCATTGTGCACCTGGTCCGACGTTGCGGTATCGCCGGTGACCATGTAGACCAGCTGATCGTTGTTCGGGTCGAGCGCGATGCTTTCCACGCCGTGATATCGGCCTTCATTGGGGCCGAAGCCGATGCCGTCGGTGATCGGCGTCCAGGTCGAATTGGTGGCGTTCCAGCGGTAGGCACCACCGACGTCCGTGCGCGCGTACAGCAGGCTCGAATTGACCGGGTGGTAGATCGTGCCGGTGACATAGCCGCCTCCGCCCCACTTCACGGGGGTCCAGCTCGATGCCGCCGGGCCGGCGCCCTGCATGTGGCGTGGCGCGGCCGCGCTGGCGATCTCGCTGTCGGCGCCGCCGGCGCAGCCGGTGATCACGCCGGCCACGAGGGTCGCCAACAGGGCAGGGACGACTAGCTTGGCGTTGAATTTCTTGACGCGGTACTTCTGGGTCATGCTGTTCTCCTCCAGGATTGGATTCTTGGTTTGTTTTGCCGGCGCGGTACCACGGAAGCAGCGCTTGAGCCGGCGTTCAGCGCGCTTTATTGCAATCACACAGTTAAATTAATGCAGAGTTCACATTTGCTTAAGATACATTAACGTAATCTAAACATGAGTGATCCGCAATGTCAACGCGATTGCTCTGGCGCGGTTTGAGTAGTGTCAATAAGCGTGTGGCCGCATGGCGGCCGGGGGGGGCGAGGGAATGTGCGGAGTGCGCGCCTAGAGGGATGCGAAAAAAGGCGGGCCCAGCGGGATGCTGAGAGCGTGCCGGAATAGCACGCTAACCGTGTAGGAAGCGACTGGCGGCGGCGCCTCCGGAGAGCAGCTGGCGCTGCCGGGAGCGCAGTGCGAAGGGCGGCGCAGGAACCTGCGCCGCCTTGCCTGAAGGCTGGTTGCTTAGTTGGTGTAGATAATGCCGCGACCGGCGCCACTGAAGTAGATGCGGCCGTAGGTGCTCCAGTCCCCTGCGATCACGCCGATGCCGCCATACTGGTGCGCGTCATCGTTGAAGCGCGACCAGGTGGCGCCGCCGTCATCGGAACGCCACACGCCCCACACGCCGCTCCGCGTGCCCACCACGTACACCGCGGCCGAGTACGACGAGCCTGTCGCCGCCTTGCCCAGGGCGATCCTGGTCGCGCCTTGCAGCGCTCCCGTCGAACCATTGGCGGCGACCGTCGCGAAGCCGGACAGGTTGGTCCAGTTCGCGCCCCCATTGGTCGAGTGGTACACAGTGTTGCCGTCGGCCACCCACAGGTCGCCCGAGGCGTTGGGGTTGCCCACCATCGTCGTGAGCCCGAATTCATTTTTGGCGAAGTTCGCTGCCACCGAACCCTGGACCAGCGTGAACGAATGGCCGCTGTCGGTCGAGAGGTAGACCTTGCCCGTGGTGTTGTTCCACCACGCGCCGCCTCCGTCGAAGGCGTAGACCTTGTTCGGGCTCTGGCGGTCGACGACCAGGCGATAGGCGTTAGGCAGGCCGCCGTTCGGCGTGGGCAGGCCGCTGACCTGGGTCCAGCTGGCACCATTGTTGGTGGTGTAGGACGGGATCGAGTTGGCGGGCGCCCAGACGATGTTGTTGCGCGACGTCGTCACGATGCTGACCGAGTCGTTGAAATTGGTGGAGGCGCCGGCCGGGAGCGAGGCGAAGTTCGACCACGTGGCGCCGCTGTTGCCGGACCAGGAGCCGTAGGCGGTCACGGGCGCGTTGGAGGTGATGCCGACAGCGACGATGTAGGTCGGATCGGACCACAACACGTCGGCCGCGTCGCCATTGCCCCACGCGCTGTTGGGCGACCTGGTCGGCTTCGCCGCGAGGTCGGTCTGGACCCAGTTGCCGATATCGCCCGCGCTGTTGACGAGCTTGTACGACGCGCCGGCCGGCGGCGTGACGATCGCCAGGGTGGCGGTTTCCTCGAGGTTGTTGACCGGCTCATCCCAGCTCGGCGCGGCCGCCGACGCATTCCAGGTTTCCCAGACGCCGCCGCCGTGGACGTGCAGGATGTGATCCTTGTTGGTGGGATCGATCTCGACGTCGTCCACCCAGCCCCGGTACCCGCTGCTGCCCCAGTGCGTCATGCCGTCCGCGATTTCGCGCCAGGTGCCGGGGGCACCGGCGCTGTCGGACAGTTGGACCACCGGCTGGCCGGCGTTCCATGTGGTCACGGTCAGCGCGACGCGGGCCGTCGCGCCGCTGCCGTAGACGGACACGCCGCTGTAGCCGCCCTGCGTGGTGGTGGAGAGCTGGGTCCAGCTCTCGCCAAAGTTGATGCCGCCGAACTTGTAGAGGTAGCCGGGACCGCCGGCGCCCTCACCGGTGTTCTTGTTGAACACCACGTAGTAGTAGCCGTCGCTGGCGCGCACCACGTGCGGGACGTAGTAGCCGGACACGCTGGACGGCACCGTCACCGGCGTCCAGGTGGCGCCGCCGTTCTGGGACTTGTACATGGTCGAGGTCAGGCCGGCCTTCTGCACGTACTCCGGCGCGATGAAGGCATACATGTTCCATGTCGTCGCACCGCCGCCCGAGCCCGAATTGTCGAGCACGATCTGCTCGACGCCAATTGGAGCGGTACCCAGTCCCATGATCTCGCTGCCGGTCAGCACCTTGCTCGCCAACGAAGTC
Organism: Pseudoduganella rivuli; assembly: GCF_009674485.1. Classification (GTDB taxonomy): domain Bacteria; phylum Pseudomonadota; class Gammaproteobacteria; order Burkholderiales; family Burkholderiaceae_D; genus Rugamonas; species Rugamonas rivuli_B. The sequence goes on from NZ_WKJJ01000007.1 coordinate 182,359, forward strand.
TGGGTCCAGGTCTGGCCTGAGTTCGTGCTCTTCCACAGGCCGGCTGTACGCGACGCGTAGAACATCGTCGACGGATTGGTCGGGTCGAGCTTCAGGCGTTCGCCGACGGCGCGGCCGCTCTCGTTGCCGCCCACCGGGAACGGCAGGTCGTAGTGCGTCCAGCTGGCGCCGCGGTCTTGCGACACATAGATGCGGCCGTTGATCAGGGCGGAGCCGTCCCAGTTGTGCGTAGTCAAGCCCGAGACCATGTAGACTTTATTGTCGTTGGTCGGATCCAGCGCCAGGCTTTCGACACCGTGGTAGGTGCCTTCGCCCGGGCCGAACCCGATGCCGTCGGTAATCGGCGTCCACGAGCCGCCGCCGTCCCAGCGGTAGACGCCGCCGACGTCGGTGCGGGCATACATCACGTTGTAGCTGGTCGGATGGTAAATCAGGCCGGTGACGTAGCCGCCGCCGCCCCACTTCACACTGGTATAACTGGCGGCCGCCGGGCCGGCCCCCTGGGAATGGCGCGGCGCCATGGTGCTGCCGATGGCGTCGTTGTCGGAACCACCGGCGCAGCCGGTGATCACGCCGGCCACAAGGGTCGCCAACAGGGCGGGGATGACGAATTTCGCGTTGTACTTCGCTTGCATACTGTTCTCCTCCAAACTGGATTTATATTTAATGACTGCGGTACTGCTTTACTTATTACAACAACGTAGTTATATTAACGAAAAGAAAGCGTTAATTAAGCTACATTAACATTATCCAGACATGAGTGCCGGGCAATGTCAATTCTGTCCGCATTGATGCGTGATACTCGGTTGCGGAAAATCAAACTCCGCGCTGAGGGGCAGAAGTAAAAAAAGGCCAGGAGAGCGGCGGGCAGGACCGGGACGGGGAGGCGGGCGGCGTAATTCGAATTCAAAACGAGGTTCTCCGGCAATGGGTTATGGACACGTTGTCCAGCCTGTAGCGAGGTTGATGTTCGAATGACTTTTAATGTCGCCACCAGGAAAAAGGTGAAGCGAGAGTTACGGGCACGAGGAACAGGCCCCTTGGGTAAAGTCCCGTCATGCCACATGATGCAAGTGGCCGCATTGCACGGCAATTGCGAAAGTAGCCAATGCGGCTCATGAAATTGATCAAACGCCAGGGTGGGCCGGGCAGCGTCGCGCGGGGCGCCGAATCAGCGCATTGACACGAGAAAAACACTCGGCTTACACTGTGTTAATGTTGAGTTAAGTTATCTGAATATACACCGCTGAAACTGGAGATTTTGATGCAGCAGAAACAAACCCCGCGCCGCTGGCCCCGCCTGGCACTGATTCCGCTTTGCCTGGCGGCGGCGCTGGCGCAGGCCGCGACCGACCCGCTGGCGCCGACCGCCCGCTGGAGCGCCTATACCGCCGGCCGCGCGACAACGCCGCCGATGGGGTGGAGTAGCTGGAACGCGTTCGGCACCGATATCGACGAGGCGAAGATCCTTGGCTCGGCACAGCGCATCGTCGACAGCGGCCTGGCCGCCAAGGGTTACCGCTACATCAATATCGATGACGGCTGGGCCACGCGCCGCGAAGAGAAGGATGGCCACCTGGTGATTCGCGCCGACCGCTTCCCGTCGTCCACGACGGGCGGTCGCAGCACGTTCCGCCCGTTCACCGACAAGGTGCACGCGATGGGCCTGAAGGCCGGCATCTATTCCGACCTCGGCCGCAATACCTGTGCCCAGGCTTTTTCCGGCGACAACACCGACTTGCCCAAGGGTAGTGTGCTGGAGCGCGAAATCGGCCTGTATGGCCATATCGACGATGATATCAAGCTGTTCTTTGCCGACTGGGGATTCGACTTCATCAAGGTGGACGGCTGCGGCCTGCGCGCCTATGGCGCCGACAGCGCGAAAGTGCGCTCCGGCGAATACCGCGCGCTGAAGCCGGTGCTGGACCTGGAATCGGTCAGCCGTTCCGACATCCCGGCCGTGCAGGCGGAATTTACGCAGATTAACGCGGCCCTGGCGCGCAACAATCCCGACGGCGATTACCTGCTGTCGCTGTGCGTGTGGGGCGCCGCCGACGTGCGCGCATGGGGCAAGAATTTCGGTAACCTGTCCCGCACCAGCGACGACATCACGCCCAACTGGGCACGCCTGCTGAGCAATTTCGACAGCGCGGCCAAGCGCGAGCTGTACGGCCATCCGGGCAGCTGGAACGATCCGGACATGTTGTACATCGGCAAGGGTGACTTCGACGCCGCCCACCTGGTGGAAGCCCGTTCGCATTTCTCGCTGTGGGCCATGCTGAATTCGCCGCTGATGCTGGGCGCCGACCTGCGCAGCACGCCTGCGGCGCTGATGGACATCGTCGGCAACGCCGACATCATTGCGCTCAACCAGGACCCGGCCGGCAACCAGGCCACGCTGGCCTACGACGCCGACGACCTGCAAATCCTGGTCAAGCAGCTGGCGTCGGGCCAGAAGGCGGTCGCCATCTTCAACCGGGGACTCGGGCCGATCGACGCCGACCTCAATGCGGCGCACCTGAAGCTGCGTAACGATGCGCCCATCACGCTGACGGACTTGTGGACCCGTGCCGATACCACGTTCACCAACGAGACCAGGATCCGCGTGGCGCCGCGCGAGACGCGGATCTTCCGCGTGCAGGGTACGCGCTTGCTGGCGCAGGGCGTGTATCTGTCGGAGCAGCCCGGCAGCGTCAACCCGGCCGTCGATGGCGTGACCAGTCCGCAGGCCGACCCCACGGTGTTCCGCTCATCGGCCGCCTGGTCCGGCACCAAGGGCGCGGGCGAGCGGCCGATGTATGCCGGCTGGGGTGGCGCGCGCGCCGACAGCACGCCGTACGGCCAGGTCTTGCAGGTGGCCGGCGCGCCGTTCCCGGCCGGCATCGGCATCCTGGCCAATTCGCGGCTGGAAGTGCGCAACCACGGCTATCGCCGCATCACGACCCAGGTTGGCGTCGACGATTCGGCGCGCGACCGCCAGCACGGTGTCACCTTCATGATTTATGGCGACGGCAAGTTGCTGGCGACGAGCAAGGCGTTGCGCTGGGGGCAACCGGCGCAAGCGTTGTCGGCTGATGTGGCCGGGGTCAAAGTGGTGGAGCTGGTCGCGCGCAGCACGGCAGTCAACAATGAACTGTTGCCGGTGACCTGGGGCGCCGCCGCGCTGTCTGGCAAGGCTGACTGATACACGCGGATGTGGCGGCCGGGGCTCCAGTAGCCTCGGCTGCTGCCGCTGCGCCAGCCCGCGTTACCGCGTATTTTCCGGCGAACTGTCCCACTGGCTCAGCAACCTGCCGATTTCGCCATTGGCATTGAGCCGGACGATCGCATAGCGTATTTTTTCGATCGTGGCCACCGGGAGATTTTTCGATACGACCATGTAGAAATTCTCGGTATGCATGACCGCTGGCAGCACGCGGACCTTGCCCTGCATGCCGGCTCTTGCAATTTCAGCCTGGATTCCGGGAGACCGATGGATGAAGAAACGTCCCCGGCCGGCCACCAGCTTGCCCAGATTGCTTTCCGCGTCGCGCCCGCCCGAATCAATCTTCAGGCCACCGACTTTTTCCAGTTGCCTGACGATGCCGAAGCCATGCGCCACCAGCACCGTGCCCTGGTCGCCAAGCTGACGCACGTCGTCCCAGTTATTGACCTGCACCGTGTCGTCAGCGCGCACGGCCAGAAAATAATTCATGGAATAGAGAGGCGGATCGATATAGGTGAACTTGGCCTCGCGCTCCCGCGTGCGTAGAAATCCGCAGGCGGCGTCGAGTTGGCCATGCGCTACACCGGCCTCGACGCGGACCAGCGGCTGCCACGTCTGGTCGCCGACAAAGACCAGGTCCGGGTCGATCCGCTCGATCGCGCGCATGATGTCGACGCACAGGCCGCCGATGGGCGTCTTCCGGTCAGGATGGAGCGAGGTGAATTTGGGCGTGGTGGCTTCCTGCGCGGCGGTGCGTATTTCCGCGGCGTGCAGCGGCGCGACGGCCAGCGAAGCCGCCAGCGAAGCCGCAAACGCGGCGCCGGCGAACCTCACGCGTTGCACGCGCAGGCATCTCCGAAATGAATCCCGGGGGACGTTCATTTACCCTTGTAGATGCCGGCTTCGAGTATCACATCGCCGCTGCGCACGTAATAGCTGGACTTCCTCTCAATTTCCTTGGTGGTCGGGTTGTTGTACCGGAAGTCCACCCATCCCTTGCCTTTCGTCTTGGCGCCTTCGATGATTTCTTTTCTAAAATATTTTCCATCGGCATCCGGCAACTCCAGCATGTTCTTGCCTATGAGCTTGGGGTTGATTGGATGGCCCAGCATGGGGCCATCGATCGAACGCACGACCAGGTAGCTGTCGCCCTTGATAAACTCCGGGTTCTTGGCGTTGATTTCCCTGATCAGGGCGTCTTTTCCGTTTTTCTGCATGTAGGCCAGGCCCTTGTCGACCAGCGCAATGGCATCCTCGGGTTTGTCAGCGGCCCATGCCAGGGTGACAAGGCCGGCGCACAGGACTGCTACCAGGGTTTTAAACAGTTTCATGATTGATTTCTCCAAAAAGCAGGCAAGGCAATACCATCATTCCGCATCTGTGTCCGAAAAGCAAGAGCGCCTGTGCGGACAGGCAACACGGCGTATTATTTCCTTGGCGAGAGCCTCAGCATCACGATATCGCGTCCCGCCACCGTCACGTTCAATGGCGTCGCGGTGGTTCCCGCCGCCTTGCCGCCCCACAGGTCGCGGATGTCGTAATCGGTCTTGTTGAAGTCGGCATTGCGCCCGCTGACATCGTCGCCGATGGCGTGCTTGCGCCAGTCGTGCGCGATCTTCTTCGGTTCGTCGGTGCGGTTAAGGATGGCAACGGCCCACTCGCCATTGACCAGCGGCTTGGCCCAGTATTCGACGCCGCGCTCCCGGATGAACGCGAAGCCCTGGATGCCCAGCCGGTCCTGGTCCACCGCGATGACGTCGCGGTTGGCCAGGATGTCCCTGGTATCCTGCCGCATCGATGGCACGTCGGCGCCGAAGATCAGCGGCGCGGCCAGCATGGCCCACATGCTGAAGTGCGCGCGGTTTTCACCGGCTGTCGGCAGCAGGCCGACTTCCAGCATGTCCGGGTCGTTCCACTGGCCCGGCTTGGCGTATTTGCGCAGCGCGGACTGCTTGTCGAGGATGTTCAGCACGCCCAGCGACGACCACGAGCCGTGTCCCTCTTCGCATTCCCAGCAATGCGTGATGTCGCCGGTGGTGCGCCACAGGTGGCCGACGTCGGCGGCCCATTCCCACGGCTTGTTGTCGCCCCATTCGCAGATCGACAGGATCATCGGACGCCCGGCCGCGCGGATCGCATCGCGCATGGTGGTGTAGGCTTCGACCGGATTGCGCTGGGCCTTGCCTTCGCCCGTGTGGCACCAGTCGTATTTCACGTAATCGATGCCCCAGCGCGCATATTGCTGCGCATCCTGGTATTCGTGCCCCTGGCTGCCGGGGCGCTTGCCGCAGGTGAGGGCGCCCGCGTCGGAATAAATGCCCACCTTCAGCCCCCTGGCGTGGATGTAATCGGCCAGCGCCTTGATGCCGGAAGGGAAGCGTACCGGATCGGCCTGGATGAAGCCGTTGGCGTCGCGTTCGCCGTGCCAGCAATCGTCCAGGTTGACGTAGACGTAGCCGGCGTCACGCAAGCCGTTTTTGACCATCGCATCGGCGGTTTCGCGGATCAGCTTTTCGCTGATGTCACAGCCGAACTTGTTCCAGCTGTTCCATCCCATCGGCGGCGTGTCGGCCAGGCCGGGAAATTTCTGCGCCCAAGCGGGCGACAACGCCAGCGTCAGGGCGGCCGTGGCGACGAAGCGGTGGTACTTGTTCATGTTTGTTTCTTTGACAGGTGATTGAGGCGCGCTGCGATGGGGGAAATGCAGTGCTAATATAAATTAACGTACATTAACAAAGTCTAGGTCCCATGGCGTGGCCATGTCAATGGAATTCAGCCGCAGCCGGCTTCAAGCGGGAGGAAGGCGGTTGTTCTGGCGCTGGCGGGCGGCGGCGGCCAGGCGCGCCATGGTGGATTGCGGGGTGATGCGGTCATCGCGCCAGAATGCGCTGATGGCTTCGCGCATGGCGTCTTCGATGGCGGGCGGCACCGACATGGAAATGGCTGGCACCAGGGTATTGGCGCGCGCCGCCGCCTGGAACGCCGTCCCCGAGAGCTTGGCGCAGCGGTCGAACCGGGCCAGGTTCATCCCCAGCCGGACCGGGATCGACCCTTTGTCGAGGTTGAATGCCTCCTGCACGGCCGGCGACAGCAGCGCGGAAGCGAAGTCGCGCTGCGCTTCCGCCTTGGCGGCGCTGTTAACCTTGAACAGGGCGAACGAGTCGACCACGAAGGCAAACGCCTTCATTGTGCCCGGCGCAGGGACGCAGGCAAACTCCAGCTCTGAACTGTCCTGCGCCGCCATGAATATCGGCTTGGCCCAATCCCCCATCAATTGCATGCCGGCTTCGCCCTTGGCCAGCTTTTGCGACGCCCATATCCAGTCGCGCGACGAGGCGGCGGGCGCGGTGTAGGCCTTGATGCGGCGGAACGTCTGCAAGACCCGTTCCATGACCGGACCGGCCAGGGCTTCAGTATCCAGCGCGACGAACGCCTTGCGGTAGAAGTCCGGGCCGCCGACGCCCAGCACAACGGTCTCGAACAGGAGGAAATCCTGCCACGGCTGGCCGCCGTGCGCCACCGCCGTGTAGCCCGCCCGTTTCATTGCCTCGGCGGCGGCGAAGAATTCATCCCAGGTGGTGGGGATGCGTGCGCCAGCCTGGTTCAGGATGCGCAGATTGACCCACAGCCAATTGAGGCGGTGCACGTTGACCGGCACCGCGACATAACGGCCCTGGAACTTCATGGCGTCGCTGACCGGCTTGGGAAGGACGTCGTCCCAATGCCCGGCGCGCGCCACGTCGTCCATGTTGGCCAGTGCGCCTTCCTGCGCCCACTGCTGGATCACCGGCCCTTTGATCTGGGCGGCGGAGGGCGGATTGCCCGACAGGACGCGGGAGCGCAGCAGCGAGATGGCCAGGCCGTTGCCGCCATCGGCCACCGCGAAGTCTTTCCACGTATGGCCCTGGCGCTGCAGCGTCGATTTCAGCAGCGCGGCCGCCCTGGCGTCGTAGCCGACTTCCCAATAGTGCAGCACTTCGATCTCGCCGCCGGGCGCCGGCGCGGCAAGGCATGCAGCCATCAGCGCGATTGCTGCGCGCCATCGGGCGCAATATCGGGTCGCATGTCGGGGGGAGAGGTTCATGTGAAAGCAGTCGAGGCGGAGCGCAAGCGTATCAACGCCAGATTGTAAGGCAGTCCCGTATCCGTTAATATAGCTAAATGCAACTTTTACTTGCCGAAGACGACGCGATTCTCGCCAACGGTTTGACTGCCCAGCTGAATGGCGCGGGGTTCACCGTGGAACGTGCTCCGAATGGACCGGTGGCAGAATTCCTGCTGGCCAGGCAGAATTTCGATATCGCCATCATCGACCTGGGCTTGCCCATGATAGACGGCTTGACCGTGCTGAAGACCTTGCGGGCGACCCGGCCCGACCTGCCGGTGGTGGTGCTGACCGCCCTCGACAAGCTCGACAGCCGCGTGGCGGGATTGAATGCCGGCGCGGACGATTACATGACCAAGCCGTTCGATTTCCCGGAACTGGAAGCGCGCCTGCGCGCGGTGCTGCGGCGCGCCAGGCCGGGGGCCATCCATCACGATGTGGTGGTGCAGGGCCTGCACTTTGACCGTGCCACGCGGCGCGCTGTCATCCATGGCGAACCGGTGGAACTCAGCCCGCGTGAAGCGACGCTGCTGGAACTGCTGCTGGCGCAGTCCGACAAGGTGGTGACCAAAGACCAGATTGCCGCCGCCTGGGCCGGCGACGGCGGCGAGGTGGGCGCCGGCAATACGGCCGAAGTCCACATCCACCGCCTGCGCCGCAAGCTGGAAGGTTCGGGGCTGGAAATCCGCACGGTGCGCGGCCTGGGATACCTGCTGACCGCCGAGCACGTCCATGGACGACCGGCCTGAACCGGGCATACTGCACCGCTTTGGCCCCCGCAACCGCTCGCTGCGGCGCCAGCTGCTGATCTGGGTCTTGCTGCCGCAACTGGTGTTGTGGGGCGCGGGTGGCGTCGCGACGTACCGCCTGGCGGTCAGCTACGTCAACCAGGCCGCGGACGCCACCTTGTCCCAGGCCAGCCGCGCGCTGGCGCGGCGCGTGAAACCGATCGGCAGCGGCCTGCTGATCGATTTTCCCCGCGCGGCGCAGGAAATCCTCGAGACCGATCCGAACGACCGCCTGTTCTACATGGTCAGCACACCGCCCGGCCAATTCGTCCTTGGCAACAATAATATTCCCATGCCACCCCGCGAAATGGCGCCGCGCCTGAACGATCCGTATTTCTACGACGGAGAGATCGCGTCCCCCGACGAAGCCGGGGAGGGCGGCCCCGGGTCCGTCGTCAAAGTGCGGATCGCGGCGTTGTACCTGACGTATGGCGAGCCGGAAGGAAAACAGCAATGGATGCTGGTCCAGGTCGCACGCGGCATGGCCCATCGCGAAGATCTCTTCAAAAACATCCTGGTCGACACGCTGCTGCCGTTGTCCGCGCTGATCCCCTTGATGACCATGATCGTCTGGGTGGGCACCGGCGCCGGGCTCAAGCCGCTGCTGCGCCTGCGCAAGGAAGTGGAGGGGCGTTCGCCGCTCGACCTCGCGCCGCTGCAAGTCGAGTCGGCGCCGCAGGAAGTCAGGTCGCTGGTGCGCGCCCTGAATGAACTGCTGGCCTCGGTGCGCCAGAACGTCAATGCGCAAAAACGGTTTATTGCGGACGCCGCCCACCAGTTGCGCACGCCGCTGGCGGGATTGAAGAGCCAGACCGCGCTGGCGATGGCCGCCACCGAGGATCCGGCGCTGCTGGCCAGGCTGAAACTGGTGGACCAGAGCGCCGCGCGGGGCGCCCACCTGATCAGCCAACTGCTGATGCTGGCGCGCGCCGATCCCGATGCCGCGGTGGCCAACGACATGGCGCCGTTGGATGTGGTGGCCTTCGTGCACGACATCGTCGCCGAATGCGTGCCGCGCGCGTTGCGGGCAGGGATCGACCTGGGCATGGGCGAAGAGGCCGAGGCGGCGGAGGACGGCGGCGCGCCGCTGCAAATCCGGGCGCACGCCCTGTTGCTGCGGGAAGCACTGACCAATGTGATCGACAACGCCATCAAGTACACCGGCAGCGGCGGCGAGATCACCGTCCGGGTATTGCCGGACGGCGGCGACGTGCTGATCATCGTCAGCGACAACGGTCCGGGCATCGCGGAGGCGGACCGCGGCCGGGTCTTCGAGCGGTTCGTACGGGCGACCGATCAAGGGGATGGATGCGGGCTGGGTCTGCCCATCGTACGGGATATCCTGGCGCAGCATGGCGGCACCGTGGCGCTGCGGGATGCGCAGCCCCACGGATTGCAGGTGGAGCTGCGCCTGCCCGGGCTGTGATGACGGTGCGCCGGACCGGTCGGCGTTACTTGCCATCCTCCTCGATGATGGCGACGTCCCATGGCCCCAGCGTGACCTTGTCCGCGTTGGCCACTTTTTTACCCGTCAACAGGTCGGCGCCAGGCTTGCGCGCATAGTTGAAGTCCACCGGTGCGCCGGAATAATTGAAGTAGTAATGCACCGGGCGCTTGTAGCTGTTGACGCCGCTGCGCGTGCGCACGGCGGGCGGCAAGTCCTGGTCCGGTCCCAGCAGGCCCAGTTCCTTCAGCGACCCCTGCAGCACGGCTTTTTGCAATTTGTCCGACAGGAACGTGCCTTCATACACCACTTTGCCGGCGCCATACTGGTTCGACGTGATGGCGGGCCAGCGGCCGAAGAAGTGGTGGTCGTAATAGGCCAGCGCTTTCGCCGTGTCGAGTTGCAGGAATTCGGCCCAGTGCTGCACCTTGTTGTCGCCGCCGGCCTGGAACGGATCGCCTTTCAGCGCCAGCGGCTGCGCCAGGTTGGAGAATTCCTGGTAGTGGAAGCCCAGCGCTTCGCGCAACGGTCCCGGCGCCATGGTCCAGCGCACCGCCGCGTTTTCATTGGTGAAGCCGCTCTTGAAGGACATCACCACGTGGCCGCCTTTGCGCACATAGTCGGTGATGCGTTTCAGCAGCGCGTCGTCGGCCACATACAGCGGCGGCACGATCAGCAATTTATACGACGAGAAATCCTGTTCGTCCGGGAAGACAAAGTCGGCGCCGACATTCATGTCGTACAGCTGGCGGTGCATCTGGCGCACCACCGAGCTGTAATCGGCTTTGGTGCCGCTGCCGCCCCATTGAGAATCCTTGGCGAACGGCATGTCGTTCAGCGCGTTCAGCGAATCGCGGCTCCACAGGATCGCGACGTCGTTGCGGATCTTCAGGTTGACCAGGCGCGGTCCGATTTTCTGCAGTTCCTTGCCGGTGCGGCTCATTTCCGCATAGGCGCGGTTGGGTTCCATGTCGTGCGACAGCACGCCTTTCCAGTAGGTTTCCTGGTTGGCGTGGATCGATGACCAGTGCCAGTATTCCACCATGTTCGAGCCGTTGGCCAGGTGGGTGTAGACATCCTGGCGGAACTGGCCGTCATATGGCGGAAACTGGAACGACGAACTCCAGTCGGTGCTTTGCGCATTGGTTTCCGTGACGAGGAAGTTCCCTTTTTTCAGCGAGCGGGTGAAGTCCGCCTGCAGGGCCTGGTCGCCGCCGTTGTAATACTCGCGCTGGCCCCAGTGGTAAATGTTCACGGCCGGCATGTCGAGGGCCTTGGAGACGGCTTCCTCGTTGACGTCGTTGTGCATCTGGCCGGCGAAGTCGTGCGTGACGAACTGGCGCGGCGATGCGCATTCGCGCACCAGTTTGGCTTGCCAGTGCAGGAAATCGGTGACGCGCATCTGGCCCCAGCGCGACCATTCGAGCTTATAGCCGGTGCTTTGCGCACTGTCCGGGCGCGGCAAATCCACCCAGCTGTGCAAGTCCTGGCCCCAGTAATTCAGGAACCAGGCCTTGCTGAGGGCTTCGGGCGTGCCGAATTTCTTTTCCAGGTGGTGCGTGAAGCGCACGAACACGTCGTCGTTGGCGGCGCCATAGGTACTGGTTTCATTATCGACTTGCCAGCCGATGACGTTGGGGTTGTCCTTGTAGCGGGCCACGATCTTGCGGATCAGCCGTTCGGCATAAAAGCGGTATGCGGCGGAATCCGTGTTCATGTTCTGGCGCATGCCATACATGTTTTGCGCGCCATTGAATTTACGGGCCAGGATTTCCGGGTTTTGCTTTGCCATCCAGGCCGGAACCGAATAGGTTGGCGTGCCCATGATGACCTTGATGCCAGCCTTGCCCATGGCGTCGATCACGCGGTCCATCCACGCATACTCGAAGCGGCCGTCTTCCGGTTCCCACAGGCTCCACGTGGATTCGCCCAGGCGCACCACGTTGAAGCCTGCCGCCTTCATCATCTGCACGTCTTTTTCCAGCCGTTCGTATGGCATGTATTCATGGTAATACGCGGCGCCATACAGGATGGTCGGGAATTCCGGCACGGCGGAGGCTTGGGATTGGGCGGCTGCCGGCGCGCAGGCAGCGGCGAACGCGCACGACAGCGCAAAGGAGAGCAGTGTCCGTTTCAGCATGGTGATCTTTCCGTTGAATGGGTGGCGTATTGTGCGGATGGGTTGTGGCGCGGTGCAAGCATCAAATTCACCAGTTGCGGCAACATTTTTTTTGCATGTGTGTGCCGGGGAACCCGTGCGCGGCGCCGCCGGACGCAGTCTGTGTAATTTCATGTCACCCGTTGGCGATTTTTGCAATTGCCGCGCAACGGCCGCTGCCCGGACAATAGATTCCATCAGGCCCGCCACGCGGATCATCCCGCAGGCAGCCGCACCGTGTTGTTTGTAGTTAGTAGTTGGTAGTTTGTAGTGTGTAGTCTCCAACTGCCTTGCCGGTAGTTTTTCGGGGCGGCTTCGGCCGCCTTTTTTTTTGATTGAGTGGAAGCAGAATCGGATGAAACTGAAGAAAAAGATCACCTTGTTGTCGGTTGCGGTGGCCCTGTGCTGCGGCGGCGCCCTGGCCGCGGAGACGGGCGCCATTGCCGAGCCTGCCAGCAAGCCCTGGATGGACGCGCGCAAGAATCCGGCCGAGCGCGCCGAGCTGGCGGTGCGCGCCATGACACTCGATGAAAAACTCAAGCTGGTGTATGGCTACCTGGGCGCCGACATGGAGTCGAAAAAGCACAAGCGCCCGGCGGAAGCCCATGTGCAATCGGCCGGTTTCGTCTACGGCGTGCCCCGCCTGGGCATTCCGCACTTGCGGGAAAGCGATGCCGGCATCGGCGTGGCCAGCCAGGCCGGCCCGGATGCCCGGCCCGCCACGGCGTTGCCCTCCGGCCTGAACACGGCCGCCACCTGGGATGTGCAGACCGCCTACGCGGGCGGCGCCATGATCGGCGCGGAAGCCCGCGGCTATGGCTTCAACGTGCTGCTGGCCGGCGGCGTTAACCTGATGCGCGAGCCGCGCAACGGGCGCAATTTCGAATATGGCGGCGAAGACCCGCTGCTGGCGGGTAAGATGGTCGGGGCGCAAATCCGCGGCATCCAGTCCAACCGCGTGATTTCCACGCTCAAGCATTACGCGCTGAATGACCAGGAAAGCGGGCGCACCACGTTGAACGTGAAAATCGACGACCAGTCGGCCCGCATGTCGGACTTGCTGGCGCTGCAGATCGCCAATGAAGAGGGCAAGCCCGGCTCGGTCATGTGTTCGTACAACCGCGTCAATGGCGCGTATGCATGTGAAAACAGTTACCTGCTGACGGAAGTGCTGAAACAGGACTGGGGTTTCAAAGGCTGGGTGATGTCGGACTGGGGCGCCTTGCACAGCACGATCCCGGCCGCCAACGCGGGCCTGGACCAGCAATCGGGCTTCCCGTTCGACCTGGCCGATTACTTCGCCGCGCCGCTGAAGGAAGCGGTCCTGAATGGCTGGGTACCGCAGGCGCGGCTGGACGACATGGCGCGCCGCATCGTGCACGCGATGTTCGAGCACGGCGTGGTGGACCAGCCGGTCGTGGCGGCGCCGGAAAAAATCGACTTCAAGGCCCATGCCGCGGTGTCGCTGAAGGATGCGCAGGAAGGCATGGTGCTGTTGAAAAACCAGGGCGACATCCTGCCGCTGAAGAAGGACGTCAAGCGCGTGGCGGTGATCGGCGGCTATGCCGACAAGGGCGTGCTGGCCGGCGGCGGGTCGTCGCTGGTGTACCCTGCCGGCGGCAATGCGGTGCCGGGCCTGGAACCGAAGTCGTGGCCCGGCCCGGTGATGGTGTACCCGTCGCCGCCGCTGAAAGCCATCCAGCAGCGGTTGCCCCATGCCGTGGTGACGTTCCACGATGGTTCGGATCCGGCCGCTGCCGCGAAACTCGCGCGCGAGGCCGACGTGGCGCTGGTGTTTGCCACCCAATGGACTGGCGAAGCGATGGATGTGCCGGATTTGTCGCTGCCGAACAAACAGGATGCGTTGATCGCGGCCGTGGCGTCGGCCAACAGCAAGACGGTCGTGGTGCTGGAAACCGGCGGCCCGGTGACGATGCCGTGGCTGGCGAAGGCGCCGGCGGTGCTGGAAGCGTGGTATCCGGGCACCAGTGGCGGCGAAGCCATAGCCAGCGTGCTGTTTGGCGAAGTCAACCCGTCCGGCCACCTGCCGGCCACGTACCCGGCGTCGGAAGCGCAATTGCCGCGACCGGTACTGGACGGTTACCCGCATGTGGAGGACAAGCGTTTCGATGTCGATTACCACGAAGGCGCGGCGGTTGGCTATAAATGGTTCGATTTGAAAGGGCACAAGCCGCTGTTCCCGTTCGGCCATGGCTTGTCGTACACCCAATTCGCGCTGGCGGATTTGAACGCCGGGGTCAAGGATGGCGTGCTGCGCGCCGCGTTCAGCGTGAAGAACACGGGCAAGGTGGCGGGCAAGGAAGTGGCGCAACTCTATGTCGCGCCGGTCAGCACCCGCTGGGAAGCGCCCAAGCGGCTGGTCGGCTTCCACAAGGCCGATGTGAAACCGGGCGCCGCCGCCAAGGTGGTGTTGTCGGTTGATCCGCGCCTGCTGGCCATGTACGACTCGGCCACCAAAACGTGGAAAGTCGCCGGCGGCGATTACAAGGTGATCCTGGCGGCCGACGCCGGCGGCAGCGAGGCGGCCAGCCAGGTCGTGCATCTCGAGGCGGCCGAGTATGACGTCAACGGCAAGCCGCTGCGCGCCGCACCGCGCCAGTGACCCTGCCGGCCGGGTTGTGGCAAAAACACGCCACTTCCCGGCCCTGGTCCCCGGTGTCGTGCTGAACTGTTATGATCGCCACACCCATCGAGAAGTGTGGGGTGAGACAGTTCAAAACACGGTACCGTAATGCAAGAGTTTTATAAGAAGGCGCTGATTGCGCTGCTTTGCCTGGTGGTCGCCAATGCGCTGCTGGCCTGGTTCTTTATTCATCAGAGTTTTCCGACGCTGACGCTGCTGCCAGCGGAAAAAGACGGCGTCCGCTGGCATTACGATACCTATACCGACGTCGCGACCGGCGGGGCGTCGACCATTCGCCTGCACGACGCTTCGCGCGAACGGCTGCGCTACCATTTCCGCCTGAGCGATAAGTCCGAATTTCCGTTTGTCTCCGCCCAACTGGAAATGGAGAGTGCCAAGGGGAAGCAGGGCGTCGTCGATTGGTCGAAATACCACACCATTACCTTTGTTGCCAAATGCGCTCCCGCCGGTTCGATGACGTTTGTTGTCAACACCTTCGACGACCAGGTCACCAAACCCGGCTATTACGCAACGTACCGCTCGCCCGGCACTTATTTTTCCTGCAATGAGCAGGGCGTCCCGGTCTCGCTGGACCTGGCCCGGCTCTACATCCCCGACTGGTGGTTTTACCAGATGAAGCTGGACCTGTCGCACCAGGGCTATAAGCTGGACAAGGTGGCGAGACTGGTGTTCGGCACCAGTCCCACCAATCCGCGCAATGTCGATTCTTATTTTGAAGTCGGTGAAGTGACGCTGCACGGCCGCGATTACCGTTATATTTCCGCGCTGGTGATCATCATCTTGTCCAGCTGGGCCGCTTTCGGCGCGTGGTTTTTCCTGGCCCATACGCGCGCGCTGATGGCCAGCCTGGATTCGAAAATGAAGAAGGACTTGCCATTGGTGGCATACCGCCAGCTGACGCTGGAGCCCTACAAGGACAAGGAAAAAGCCAACGTATTGCGGTATATCGCGACGAATTACACCAATACCGAGCTGGACCTGGAATGCGTGGTCAATGAGACCGGCGCCAACCGGAACAAGGTCAATGACGTCCTGAAAACCGAGCTCGGCATGACGTTCACCAGCTATCTCAACAAGCTGCGGCTGACGGAAGCCGCCCGGCTGCTGTCCGAGAAGAACAGTGCAGCCGTGGCGGAAATTGCGTATTCAGTCGGTTATGGGAACGTGTCGTACTTTAACAAGCTGTTCAAGGAAGAATACGGCTGCACGCCGAAAGCCTTCCGCTCGCTCGCCAGCCAGCAAGAGCAACATGCCGGCTCCCTCCCGTCCGAAGCGCCCGCCGTTCCTGCCGATACGGCCTGAATCCCCCGGCGCATGACCGGATTCCCTCGCGTTGGTGGTGCAAATACCACAGCATGCCGGCTGCGCTCCACCGCTGGTCAGGCAGACTGCCGTGTGGCGTTAAGGAAGTGTTCATTTTCGTGTTCATAGTTGGTGATTTTCGCAATTGCCGGGGCTGAGGGGTTACAACCAGAATGCAATCGTTGCAGAGCGCTTTGCAGGCCGGCGACACCCTACAAAAACAGCCGTACACGAAAGTTGAGGAGATCAAATTGCAAGAATTAAAGAAAACAGCGATTGCCGCAGGCGTGGCGCAAGCCGTGCTGCTGGCCAGCGGCGCCCTGTTCGGGCACGCGGCGTTTGCCGCGGACAATGCCAAGCCTGAAACCAATACCGTTGTCGTGGTGGGCCAGCGCGCCGCGCTGGCGTCGGCCCAGAAGATCAAGCAGGATGCCGATGAAATCGTGGACTCGG
Source organism: Pseudoduganella rivuli (assembly GCF_009674485.1). Taxonomy (GTDB): domain Bacteria; phylum Pseudomonadota; class Gammaproteobacteria; order Burkholderiales; family Burkholderiaceae_D; genus Rugamonas; species Rugamonas rivuli_B. The sequence goes on from NZ_WKJJ01000007.1 coordinate 198,479, forward strand.
TGGTGGCCGACGACATCGGCAAATTGCCGGACAAGTCGGTGACGGAAGTATTGCAACGGATCGCCGGCGTGACCATCGACCGCACGCTGAACCGCGCCGACCCGCAGCAGGGCGTGGGCGACGGCATCAACCACTTTGCCGCCGAGGGTACCGGCGTGTCGATCCGCGGCCTGAGCCTGGTGCGTTCGGAACTCAATGGCCGCGACGCGTTCTCCGCCAACGGCGGCCGTTCGCTGAGCTTTGAAGATGTGCCGCCGGAACTGATGGCAGGCATCGACGTCTACAAGAACCCGTCGGCCGAACAAATCGAGGGCGGCATTGGCGGCCTGGTCAATCTGCGCACGGCGCTGCCGTTCGACCACAAGGGCCGCAAGGTGGCGTTTTCCGTGGAAGCCGCCCGTTCGGTCTTGCGTGGCAAGAATTCGCCCGCGTTCTCCGGCCTGGTGTCGGACCGCTGGGATACGCCGATGGGCCAGTTCGGCGCGCTGCTGGACGTGGCGCACTCGCGCCTGAACACCCGCAGCGACGGCATGCAGGTGAGCCCGTATATCCCGCTCACCAATGCGGTCAAGGGCGATACCAGCGGCAAGCAGTATTGGGTGCCGCCGGGCGGCGGCTGGACCTCGAACAATTTCGAGCGCGACCGCGACGGCCTGTATGGCGCGCTGCAGTGGAAAAAAGATTCGCTGTCGTCCGCGCTGACTTACTTCCGCTCGAAATACAAGATGCATTCGACGGAAAACGCGCTGTTCAGCACCACCAATCCGCTCAGCATCGTGCTCGACCCGGGCGCCACGTTTGACGACAAGGGCGCGCTGCTGATGGGCACCATGCGTGCGCCGAAGGAGCCGGGCATCGGCGTCGGCACCGATTCGCGCGCCGTGGGCCGCGATGCCGACACCCGCGACCTGGCGTGGAACCTGCAATGGCGCGCCAACAGCCAGTGGGTGTTCAAGACCGATGTGCAGCGCACCACAGCCACCACGTCCGGCTGGGACAACACCATCGGCCTGGATGGCTACGCGCCGAAGGAGTCGATGAATCTGGCGACGTCGCCGGCCACCCTGGTGTTCGACGCGCAAGATCGTGCCTTCCTGGGCGATGCGAACAATTACTACTGGAGTTTTGCCCAGGAACACCGCGACCATGCGGTGGCTTCGCAGAACGCGGCGCGCATCGATGCCAAATACACGTTCGAAAATCCGGTGCTGAACGACTTGCGTTTTGGCGTGCGCTTCACGGACCGCAAGGCGGAAACCCGTTCGACGCACGACAGCGAATGGTCGCAAATCACGCAAAGCTGGGCGGTGGGCGACTCGTGGCAGCCGCTGAATTCCTTCGCCTACCTGAAGGACCCGCGCTTCGCCGGCAACAACATGGTGCATGCGTTTAATAATTTCTTTGGCGGCAAAGTTGCCACCCCGCCAAGTGTCGTGGTGCCGGATCCATCCATGGTGGTCGGTACGCCGCCGGAAGCGTTCGCCAAGCTGCATGGTTACACCCAGCTGGTCTGCAAGGCCCCGTGCCCGGACTGGATCAAGTGGAGCCCGGCGCCATACGGCGACGACAAGGGCCTGAACGTGCAGAACGAGCGCACCAAGGCGGCTTACGCCCAACTGCGCTTCGGCTTTGAAGACTTGCCGTATCCGGTCGATGGCAATGTCGGCTTGCGCGTGGTGCGCACCGACATGTCGGCCACCGGGTATACGTTGTTCAGCCCGCCGAATGCGCAGGTGCCGGGCGTGCCGCTCATCGCGGCGCAGTCGGACAAGCAATCATTCGACAACAGCTATACGAATTACCTGCCGAGCCTGAACTTGCGCATGAAGGCAGGCAGCGAACTGCAATTCCGCGCCGCGTTTGCGAAAGGGATGACGCGTCCGGAGTTCTACCAGATGCAGGCGTACACCACGCTGAGCCAGAATGTGCACACGCACCAGGACACGGTCACCAAAACAACCGTGCTGGATTCGGTCGATTACAGCGGCAATGCGCGCGGCAATCCGATGCTGCGGCCAACCCAGTCGAGCAACATCGACTTGAGCGCCGAGTGGTACTTCGGCCGCACCAGCTCGCTGACCATGGCCGTGTTCAACAAGCGTTTGAAGGACATCATTATTGGCCGCACCACGGCCTATACGCTCAATGACAATGCCGGCCAACCGCACGACTTCCTGATCACCGCGCCCGTCAATGGTGCGAAAGGCCGCGCAACCGGTGTGGAAATCGGCTACCAGCAATACTTCGACAGGCTGCCAGGCTGGCTGTCCGGCTTTGGCGTGTCGGGCAACTACACCTACATCGACAGCCGCCTGAACCTTGGCAAGCCGGTCGGCGGCGTCTGGTGTACGCCGAAGGACACCAACGAAGCCAACATGGCGCGCGACCTGGCCGGCTGCGACACCGATGGCCACTTGCTGGGCGGGGTGCCGATGACGGGGTTGTCGAAGAATGCAATGAACTTCGCGCTGCTGTACGACCAGGGGCCATGGTCGGCGCGCGTGGCCTACGGCTGGCGTTCGAAGTACCTGCAGGCGGTCAATGGCTGGGGTACGGCCGGCAACAACGGTGTCGACCTGAACCCGGCCAGCCCGAACAAGGGTGGCGCATATACGGTGAACTATGCGTTACCGACCTGGGGTGGCGCCTACGGCCAGGTGGACATGGGCATGCATTACAAGGTGGATGAAAACTTCACGGTGGCTTTCGAAGCGCAAAACCTGAACAATGCCCTGTACAAGCAATATATGCAGCAGCAGATCGGCCTGAAAGAGCGAGGCTCGTTCTACACCGGCCGCCGCTATACGCTGCAGGCGCGCTACAGTTTCTAAGCGCAGCTGATATATTAAATGCCTGCGCCGGTTCTGATACCGGCGCCATTCAAAGCCATGTCTCCGACATGGCTTTTTTTTTTTTTTTTTTGAGCCGGTTTTATCGGGGATAATTACTGAAACCTTATTAAGCAAGGAATAGAAAAAGGAATAAGTAAAGGCATTGCATCATATCGCTGCCAATTAAATGAATATGAAATTGGACCAGGAAGAGGGCGGCGCAACAGGCGCCCGCTACCAACTGGACTGCCCGCCGCGCCCTGCGGCGCCCGACCGCCCTCCGGCCGGGACTTCGAACCCGGCTGAAACGGGTGCGTAGCCACTTGCACTACCTGCAGAACTAATCGCAATTTTTGCACATTGGTAGAAATTCCCCTATGGGCGTTACCGGTTCCCGCGCCTGCGCAACTAAGCTGGCGCCGTGGGTTAGCTTCCGCTACCCACATCCGGCCCACGCTATCCAAGGCCCATGTCCGGACCGGATATTGCCCGAAATAATAAAAAAGATAGTTAAACGGAGGAGACGTTGAAAATAAAACCATGCACCGCATTAATGTCGGCTGCGCTGTTATTGGCGCCGGTTGCGCACGCGGAAAAATATCAATGGGATACCGTCGCCATCGGCGGTGGTGGTGATGCCACCGGTGTTATTCCAGGCAAGTCCGAACGTAATGTCGTCTATCAGCGCATTGGAGCCGGCGGAGAATACCGGTGGGATGCGCCAAATAAACGCTGCCGCCACGGTTTATTTAATGGGCATCCATATCACGGCCTATGACAGCGGCAACCAGCCGAGGACTTTCCGATAGCAGCGTCAACGGCGGGGCAGAGCGCCACACAGAAGGCGCCTCCCCGCTGCGTAACAAAAAAATATACAGCACGGAGACCATGACTATGAAGCACGACCATACCGCCGCTTACGCACAGCTGGTGAGGTTTGTATGAATACCACCAAGGCCCATCGCATTGCGTTGCTGTTTAACGCCAACAAGAGTTTTGACCGTGAAGTCATCGCCGGCATCGGCGCCTACCTGGGCAGCACCCGCTCGGCCTGGGATTTGTTCCTGGAAGAGGATTTCCGCCTGCGCCTGTCCGGCATCGAGCACTGGCAGGGCGATGGCATCATTGCCGATTTTGACGACCCGGCGGTGGCCGAGGCGCTGTCGCGCTGCAAGGCGCCGGTGGTGGCCGTGGGCGGCTCGTACGCCGACGAAGCGCAGTACCCGCAGGGCGTGCCGTACGTGGCGACCGACAACTACAAGCTGATCAAGCTGGCGCGCGATCATTTGATCGATGTCGGCCTGCACCGCTTTGCCATGTTCAGCCTGCCGCAGGCGCAGGAAAACCGCTGGGCGCAGGAGCGGGAAAACGCCTTTCTCAGCCTGATGCAGGAAGACCAGATGGAAGCGGAGATTTTCCGCGGCTGTGAAACCTGCGCCTCGTCGTGGGACGAATCCGTGCAGGGCCAGATCGACTGGCTGCGCAGCCTGCCGAAGCCCATCGGCATCATTGCCGTCACCGATGCGCGGGCCCGCCAGCTGCTGCAGGCGTGCACCATCGCCGGCGTCGAAGTGCCGGAGCAGGTGGCCATCATCGGCATCGACAACGATCCCATGGTGCGCCTGCTGACCCGCATCCCGCTCAGTTCCGTGATCCAGGGCGCACAGGAAATGGGGCGCACGGCCGCCCATTTGCTGGACCAGATGCTGCACGGCGTGCGCCTGTCCAACACCCGCATCCAGGTGCCGCCGTCCGGCATCAACGTGTTCGCCTCCAGCCAGCACCAGCCGGTCCGGCATCCGCACGTGATGCGGGCGCGGCACTTCATCCGCCAGTACGCATGCCAGGGCATCAAGACCCACCAGGTGGCGGAATATGTGGGCGTGTCGCGTTCATCGCTGGAAGCATACTTCCGCCAGGAACTGGGATGCAGCGTGCACGACGTGATCCTGCGCTTCAAGCTCGATGCCGCCAGGGCCGCGCTGGAAAGCGGCGAGCGCAGTATTGCCGACGTGGCGCTGGGTTGCGGCTTTACGTCGACCCAGTACATGCACCTGGTATTCAAGCGCGAACTGGGTTGCACCCCGCGGGCCTATCGCGACCGCGCGCTGGGCGCGGAACAACCGCTCTGCGCCTAGCCTCTGCGCAGGGCATGGCCGGAGCGATTCGCAAGAATTGTTCCGGCGGCTGGTGATTTTCGTACTTGAAACGCCATGGCGCGGGTCGCAGAATGACGTGGTGCTCATCCTGCTCGCGCAAGCCCGGCCTTTAATAATGACAAATCTATTTCCCTCCGCCCCGGCGGCGTCGGACCAATACCGCTTGTTCACGCTCAGGAATGCCTGCGACATGACGGTCACCATCAGCGAACGGGGCGCCACGCTGCGTTCATGGCGCGCGCCCGACCGTTATGGCCGCATGGCCGACGTGGTCCATGCCGGCGCGGATGGGGCATCGGTGGTGGCGCCGCCCGCGCTGTGGCAGGGCCGGCATGCCGGCGGCGGCGTCGCGCTGCAACTGAAGGTGCCTGGCGGCGCGGCGGACTTGCGGGCCAGTTACCGGCTCGACGACGATGGCTGCCTGACGATCGCCTACGACGTGCAGGCGCGCCTGCCGACGCTGGTCGAGCTGCAAACCCATCCGAGTTTCAACCTCAATGGCGGCATTGCCGGCATCGGCGATCACATGCTGCAAATCGACGCCGACTATTACGTGGAGGTCGATGCCGGCGGCAACCCGATCGGCGTGGCGGCGGTGGGGGGCACGCCGTTTGATTTCCGGCAGCCGGCGCCGATCGGCGCACGGCTGCGCTGGCCCGATGGCCAGATCAGCCAGGCCGGCGGGTTCGACCACTGCTTTTATGTCGGCAACCATTTTTCCGGCGGGCAGGGGCCTTTGCGTGAAGTGGCGCGGGTATTCGACCCGGGTTCGGGGCGCCGCCTGCAAATGTGCACCACCGAGGCGGCGCTGCAATTTTGCGCCGCCGGCAGTACGGGCGCGGGCCCGTGGCGCCACGACGGCTTTTGCCTGGAGGCGAATGCCCGTCCTGAACTGGTCAATGCCGCCTGGCCTCGCCTGGTGCTGCATCCGGGGCAGGCCTACCGCCAGACCACCGCGTACCGCCTGTCGCTGCAGGCTTGATCTTTTTCATTCGCGGTATTGGCGGTTTTGACTATTGCCGCGCTCCTTCCCCACTCGCAAAATGCAATGCGATAGCTGGCAAGGAGGCAGGCATGAGCAAGGCATACAAACGGATGGTGGTGGTGGGCGGCGGCGCGGCCGGCTGGATGACGGCCACCGCGCTGGCGACGGCGTTTCCCGGCAGTTCGGTGGAACTGGTGGAGTCGGAGGAAATCGGCATCATCGGCGTGGGCGAAGCGACGTTTCCATCGATACGCAATTTGCACAAGCTGCTGGACATCGACGAAGCGGACTTCCTGCGCGCCACCAATGGCACCTATAAACTGGGCATCGAGTTTTGCAACTGGCGCGCGCACGGCGAGCGCTATTTCCACACCTTTGGCGATTTCGGCGCGCTGAGTGGCCCGCTGGCGGTCTGGGGCCAGCACCGCCGCGTGGCCGATCCCGCGCTGGGCCCGCTGGGTGACCAGTGCCTGCCCAGCATGATGGCCAGCCAGGGACGCTTCCAGCTGCCGTCGGACCAGGCCAACGCCTTCAATTACGCTTACCACTTCGACGCGGTGCTGTATGCGGGATTCCTGCGCACGCTGGCGCTGAAGCGCGGCGCGCGCCGCACCGAAGGGCGCATCGTCGACGTGGCGCGGCGCGCCGATGGCGGCGTCGCCCGGCTGAAGCTGGCCGATGGCCGCACCATCGACGGCGACCTGTTCATCGATTGCTCTGGTTTTGCGTCGCTGCTGCTGGGACGTACGCTGGAAGAACCGTTCGTGGATTTCAGCCACTGGCTGCCGGTGGACCGCGCGTGGGCCTGTCCGGCCGAGCGCACCGGTACGGCGCTGGCGCCGTACACCCGCGCCACCGCGCTGGAAGCCGGCTGGGCCTGGCGCATCCCGCTCAGCAACCGCACCGGCCATGGCCACGTGTTTGCCAGCCGTTATATCGATGAAGAGCGCGCACGCGACCAATTGCTGGCACAGATGGACGGCGAACCGCTGGCCGAGCCGCGCCTGCTGCGCTTCACCACCGGCCACCGCGAGCGCTTCTGGGTACACAACGTGGTGGCGCTGGGCTTGTCGTCGGGCTTCCTGGAGCCGCTGGAATCGACCAGTATTTTTCTGGTGCAAAGCGGCCTGGGGCGGCTGATCGAATTGCTGCAACCCGGCCCCGCGCCAACGGCGCAGATGGTATCGGCCTATAACACCAGCATGGCGCGCCAGTTTGCCCGCATCCGCGACTTCATCCTGCTGCACTATTGCCTGACCGCGCGCCGCGACAGCAAGCTGTGGCGCGCGATGTCCACCATGGAATTGCCGGAAACCCTGGCGTTCAAGATCCACGCCTGGCGCCAGGCGGGCGTACTGCACCAGTACGACGAGGAAGGCTTCGACGCCACCAGCTGGCTGGCGATCCATGCCGGCATGGACCATTGGCCGGACCGGGCCGACCCGTCGCTGCGCGACATGCCGCCCGACACCGCATTGCGGGGCTTGCACCTGCGCCGCGACCAGATCGCCTCGACGGTGGCCGCCATGCCCACCCATGACGATTTCCTGCGCGGCGTGCTGGCGCGGCGCGGCTTGAATAATTAAAGGATACCTATGCAACGGAGACAGTTACTGAAACACATGGGGGCCGCGATTCCCGCGGCCGCGCTGGCCAGGGCCGGGCGCGCCGCCGACCTGCTGACGCCGGCCGGTGGCGCGTCGATTGCGCCCGGCCCGTTCACGCCCGACTGGGAATCGCTGGAAAAGTACCAGACGCCGGACTGGTTCCGCAACGCCAAATTCGGCATCTGGGCGCACTGGGGACCGCAATGCGAACCGGAATTCGGCGACTGGTACGGCCACTTCATGTACCGGGAAGAGAGCGATACCTACCGCTACCACGTGCAGAAGTACGGCCACCCGTCCAAGGTCGGCTTCAAGGACATCATCCCCCGCTGGAAGGCGGAGCAGTGGGACCCGGACAGCCTGCTGGCGCTGTACAAGCAGGCCGGCGCGCGCTACTTCATGGCCCTGGCCAACCACCATGACAACTTCGACCTGTACAACAGCCGCTTCCAGCCCGAATGGAATTCCATGCGGCTTGGTCCGCGCAGGGACTTGATCGGCGGCTGGAGCCGCGCCGCCCGCGCCCACGGCCTGCGTTTCGGCGTGAGCGTGCATGCGGCGCACGCGTGGAGCTGGTACGAGATGGCGCAGGGCGCCGACAAGAGCGGCCCCTATGCGGGCATTCCCTACGACGGCAACCTGGCCACGGCGGACGGCAAGGGCGCCTGGTGGGAAGGGCTCGATGTGCAAGCGCTGTATGCGCAGCGCCACGCGGTCAGCAAGGGCGATGCCGAAGGCGGCGTGGTCAACGAGCACTGGCACTGGCGCGGTGGCGCGTCCATTCCCGACCAGGCTTACTGCGACAAGTTCTTTGCCCGCACCCGCGACCTGATCGATTCTTACGATCCGGATATCGTGTACTACGACGATACCGTGCTGCCGCTCTGGCCGTTCAGCGACGCCGGCCTGCGCCTGGCGGCGCACCAGTACAACCGCAGCATCGCCACCCGCGGCAAGCTGGACGCGGTCGTCACCGGCAAGATCCTGAATCCGCAGCAGCGCCGCAGCCTCGTGCTGGACATCGAACGGGGGCAAAGCAACCAGATTGAGCCGCTGCCATGGCAAACCTGCACCTGCATCGGCAACTGGCATTACGACCGCAGGATCTACGACAACAATGGCTACAAGAGTGCGCAAACCGTGGTGCACACGCTGATCGACGTGGTCAGCAAGAACGGCAACCTGCTGCTGAGCGTGCCGGTGCGCGGCAACGGCAGCATCGATGAAAAGGAGCGCGCGATCGTCGAGGAAATCGGGCGCTGGATGGCGCGCAACAGCGAAGGCATCTACGATACCCGCCCATGGGCGGTATTCGGCGAAGGGCCCGTCATGGAGGAAGCACCGGCCGTGTCGGGCGCCGGCTTCAATGAAGGCAAGACCAAGCCGTTTAGCGCGGCCGACATCCGGTTCACCACCAAGGGCGAGGCGGTCTACGCATTCGTCATGGGCTGGCCCGGCAACGGCAAGGTGACGATCGCGTCGATGCGCAGCGGCGGCCCGCACCTCCCCAGGCGCGTCTCGCGCGTCGAGCTGCTCGGCTCGGGCCGCAAGCTGGACTTCCGCCAGACCGCGCAGGGCCTGGTGGTAAATTTGCCGGCCGAGAAACCCGCGCTGCACTTTGCCAACGCGCTGAAAATTACCTGACATCGGCACGGTTGGCGTGGGCGACGCGACATGCCCAAGCCCGGCAATCCGCTGACCGGCCAGATGCCCGGGCGCCGGCAGTCCCTCGACCCTCTCAGGTCTGACTGATTTCATGTTCCGCATTGCACGTTTTCGCAATTGTGCAATGCGGGCAGGAAAACCACAATCCATATGACCCGCGGCGCTCCGCCGTGGCGTACGTTGACGCAATGTGGATAGTGGAATATGGACAGACGAACGGAAGTAACCGGTGCGGCGACCATGCGCAAGGTGGCGAGCCTGGCCGGCGTGTCGGTGGCGACCGTCTCGCGCTTCCTGAATGGCACCGCGCGTGTTTCCGACGCCAAGCGCACGACGCTGGAAAACGTCATCGGCCGGCTGAATTTCAAACCCAACATGCTGGCGCAGGGCCTCAAGATGGGCAGTTCGCGCACCATCGGCGTGCTGACGCCGCCGCTCGGCAGCGACTACCGCAACGACATGCTGAACGGTATCGACCAGGCCATGAGCGCGGCCGGCTATGCGCCGCTGATCGTGTCGGGCCACCGGCATGCGGACGATGAAGTCGAGCGCATCGAACTGCTGATTGCGCGCCGTGTTGACGGCTTGGTGATTTTGACGGACAAGTTGCCCGACCAGCAGATCCTGGGTTTTTCCGCACGGGTGCCGATTGTCGCGTTTGGGCGGGAATTAAACGGCGCCAATGCGTTTGGCTTTGGTCTCGACAACTACCAGGCCGCCTGCGAGTTGGCCGAATACCTGATTTGCCTGGGGCACCGTTCCATCGCCTTTATTGCCGGCCCCGGCCAGGCCGATGCCGCCGCGCGCCTGGCCGGCTATCTTGACACGCTGGCGCGGCATGGCATCGACGCCGATCCCGGCCTGATCGTGCCGGGCGACTGGACCGAAGCAGGCGGCGTGCTGGCGGTGAGCCGGTTGCTCGAATCGGGCCGGCGCTTCAGCGCCATTTTCGCCGCCAATGACCTGGCTGCCTACGGCGCACGGCTGGCGCTGTACCGCCGCAGCATCCGCGTGCCGGAAGACATTTCCATCGTCGGCTTCGACGATCTGCACAGCTCGATGTATGCGACACCGCCACTGACCACGGTGCATCAGCCGCTGTGCGAAGCGGGGCGGCGGATCGGCGAAGCGCTGCTGATGCTGATCGATGGCAAGCCGTGCCGCATCGACATTCCCCCGATGCACTTGGTGGTGCGCGAGTCGGTGCGGCGCATATGAGCATGCGCACCTGTTCAATTTTCTTCCCAACTTGGTCATTTTTACGATTGCCCTGCCCGGGTGCTGCCAGCACAATGGCACTGTCGCGGCGCTACACCAGCGTCATCCGGTGCAACCGATCCAGGGTTTTCCATGTCTCCACGCTTGAAATTTTTCGCCACCTTACTGCTGGCCGCTTGCGCGGGCGCCGCGCAGGCTGCCGATAAAGGCGATATCGTTCTGTACGGCGGCAAGACGCTGCCGCCTTGGCACGTGACGGTGTCGGGATTCGAAGGCCCCGGCCAAGTCCTGAAAGGGAAGGCGCTGACGTTGCCGAAGCCCGCCAACTCGCAGGTTCCGGACGGCAGGGTAGGGGCCAGTATTGGAAAAACCGCCGGCCGGCCCGGTGCGCTCACCTTGCAATGGAAAGATGCGTGGTATGCCAGCCTGGGTTTCGACGGTGGCGCGCCATTGGACTTGCGCTCCTACACGGCGGGCGGCACGCTGGAATTCGACGTCAATGTGGCCGACCTGGCCAATGGCGGCATGTACTTCACGATGCGCTGCGGGCCGGATTGCAACCGCAAGGTAGCCTACGTGCTGCCGGGCCGTGCGCTGCAAGGGAAGGGCTGGCGGCACCTGTCGTTCGCGCTGTCCTGCTTCGCCCGCGCCGAAGACGACTTCAGCAAGGTGCCGGCGCCGTTCGTGCTGGAAGCCAATGGCAGCGGCGACGTGGCGCTGGCCAATATCAAGTTCGTCAAACGGGGCAAGCCCAATGAGGCATGCCCGGATTACCGCACCGAATCCGTGACGCCGGCGCCGCTGGGGCACGCGTGGGCGCTGGGCAGGTGGGAAGCGCGCCACGAGAAAAAACTCGCGGAAAACCGCCAGCTGATAGCGGCCGGCAAACAGCCGCAGCTGGTGTTTATCGGCGACTCCATTACCGAAGGCTGGGAAAACGCGGGCTTGCCGGTGTGGCAGCGCCATTACGCGCCATACAACGCGGTGGCGCTGGGCTTTGGCGGCGACCACACGGAAAACGTGCTGTGGCGCCTGCGCCATGGCGAAGTCGACGGCCTCGCGCCGAAGGCCGTGGTGCTGATGATCGGCACCAACAACAGTGGCGACCGCCAGGACGAACCCCAGGCCACGGCGGCCGGAGTCAAGGCCATCATCGATGAATTGCGGGCGCGCCTGCCGCAGGCGAAAATCCTGCTGCTGGCGGTCTTCCCGCGCGAGGAACAGCCGTCGGCTTTCCTGCGCCGACTCAATACACGCGTGAACGGGCTGATCGCCGGCTATGCGGATGGCAAGCATGTGTTCTTCGCCGACATCAACGCCGCCTTGCTGAACCCGGACGGCACATTGTCGCGCGACGTGATGCCGGACTTGCTGCACCCCGCCACCAGGGGCTATGAAATCTGGGCCGACAGTATCGCGCCCACACTGCAAAAACTGTTATCGGAGTAACACCTATATGAAGCAAACGATCCGCAGGCTGGCGCGTCCAGCCATGTGGCTGGCCGCGGCATGGGCTGTCGCCGCCACGCCCTGCGCATGGGCCGATGAAGCGCCCGCCGCGGCGCCGTGCGCGACGACGGCCGCGGCGCGCAGCGTCGATTACCCGTGGATGTCGATCGGGCGCTGGCAACAGTTTTATCTCGACCACGCCGCGCGCGCCGCGCAAGGCAATATCGACGTGATGTTTGTCGGCGACTCGATCACGGAAATGTGGCCGAAACCCGTATGGGACGCGACTTTCGGGCGTTTCAAACCCGCCAACTTCGGCATCGGCGGCGACCATACCGGCAACCTGCTGTGGCGCCTGCAAACCCCCGCGATCGCCGCGCTCACACCCAAACTGGTGGTGCTGCTGATCGGCGTGAACAACCTCAACCTGTGCGGCGAGTCGCCGGAGCAGGTGTTCGGCGGCATCCGCGCGGTGGTGGGCAAACTGCGCCAGCAGTATCCGGCCGCGCGCATCCTGCTCAATGCCGTGTTGCCGGCCGGCGAGCTGCCGGATTCCGCCGTGCGCCGGCGCGTCACGGCGCTCAACGCGATGGTCGCCACGCTGGGCGACAACCAGGCTGTGTTTTTCCATGACTATGGCGCGCGCTTCGTCGGCGCCGACGGCCGGCTGTCGGCCCAGTTGCAACCGGACTTCCTGCACCTGTCGGAGCAGGGCTACAGGCTCTGGGCCGAGGGGCTGGGTCCCGATATCGCCCGCTTGCTGAAATAGATTGCGTACCATCGTTAACGCAGCCAGGTAACTGGCTTAACCGAAAACCAGAGAATATGAAGCAAATTGCAAAAAAAATCAGCCTGTCGTCCATCGCCGTTGCCGTGGCCATCTGCTGCGGACATGCGCTGGCCGCCGAATCCGGTACCGGCCAGCCGTGGATGAATGCGCGCCTGGGGGCGGGGGAGCGCGCCAGCCTGGCGCTCCAGGCCATGACCCTGGATGAAAAGCTGAAGCTGGTTTTCGGTTACATGGGCGCCGACGTCGAACATAAGAAATTCACCCGCCTGCCGGAGGCCCACAAGCAATCGGCCGGACTCATTTACGGTGTGCCGCGCCTGGGCATCCCCAACCTGTGGCAGGCCGACGCCGGCCTGGGCGTGGCCAGCCAGGCCGGCCCGGACGTGCGGACCGGCACGGCGCTGCCATCCGGCATGAACACGGCGGCCACCTGGGACCTGCAAACCGCCTATGCGGGCGGCGCCATGATCGGCGCCGAGGCGCGCGGCTACGGCTTCAATGTGTTGCTGGCCGGCGGCGTCAACCTGATGCGCGAGCCGCGCAACGGCCGCAATTTCGAGTATGGCGGCGAAGATCCGCTGCTGGCCGGCAAGATCGTGGGCGCGCAAATCCGCGGCATCCAGTCGAACCGCGTGATTTCCACGTTGAAGCATTTCGCTTTCAACGACCAGGAAACCGGCCGCACCACGCTCAACGTGAAGATCGACGACCGCGCGGCGCGCATGTCGGACTTGCTGGCCTTGCAGATCGCGAACGAAGAGGGCAAGCCCGGGGCGGTCATGTGTTCGTATAACCGCGTCAATGGCGCGTACGCCTGTGAAAACAATTACCTGCTCAACGAAGTATTGAAACAGGACTGGCGCTTCAACGGCTGGGTGATGTCGGACTGGGGCGCGACCCACAGCACGATCCCGGCCGCCAACGCGGGCCTGGACCAGCAATCGGGCTTCCCGTTCGACCATGCCGACTATTTTGCCGCGCCGCTGAAGGAAGCGGTATTGAACGGCTGGGTGCCGCCGGCCCGCCTTGACGACATGGCGCGTCGCGTGCTGTATGCGATGTTTGAACACGGCGTGGTGGACCAGCCCGTGGCGCCGGCGCCGGAAAAAATCGACTTCAAGGCCAACGCGGCGGTGTCGATGAAGGATGCGCAGGAAGGCATGGTGCTGTTGAAAAACCATGGCGACATCCTGCCGCTGAAGAAGGACGCCAGGCGCGTGGTGGTGATCGGTGGCTACGCCGACAAGGGCGTGCTGGCCGGCGGCGGATCGTCGCTGGTGTATCCGGCCGGCGGCAATGCGGTGCCGGGACTGGAGCCGAAGGTCTGGCCTGGTCCGGTGATGGTGTACCCGTCGCCGCCGCTGAAAGCCATCCAGCAGCGCTTGCCGAAGGCGACCGTGGTGTACCACGACGGCGCCGACAAGGCGGCCGCCGCCAAACTCGCGCGCGAGGCCGACGTGGTACTGGTGTTCGCCACCCAGTGGACGGCGGAAGCCATGGACGTGCCGACCCTGGCGCTGCCAAATAAACAGGACGAATTGATTGCCGCGGTGGCGGCCGCCAACGGCAAGACCGTGGTGGTGCTGGAAACCGGCGGCCCGGTGACCATGCCATGGCTGCCGAAAGTGCCGGCGGTGCTGGAAGCGTGGTACCCGGGCACCAGCGGCGGCGAAGCGATCGCCAGCGTGCTGTTTGGCGAAGTGAACCCGTCCGGCCACTTGCCGGCCACGTTCCCCGCCTCCGAGTCGCAATTGCCGCGTCCCGCGCTGGACGGCTACCCGGAAGTGGCGGACCGGCGCTTCGACGTCGATTACCACGAGGGCGCGGCGGTCGGCTATAAATGGTTCGATTTGAAAGGGCACAAGCCGCTGTTCCCGTTCGGCCATGGCTTGTCATACACGCAATTCAAGCTGGAAGACTTGAAGGCCGGCGTCAGGGACGGCGTGCTCCACGCCAGTTTCACCGTCAGGAACACCGGCAAGGTGGCGGGCAAGGAAGTGGCGCAAGTCTATGTCGCGCCGCTCAATACGCGCTGGGAAGCACCGAAGCGCCTTGCCGGCTTCCAGAAGGTCGATGTGAAGCCGGGCGCCAGCGCCACGGCCGCCGTGACGGTCGATCCGCGCCTGCTGGCCGATTACGACGCCGCCAGCAAGACGTGGAAAGTCGCGCCGGGCGATTACCGGGTGATCCTGGCGGCCGACGCGGGCGGCAGCCAGGCGGCCAGCACGGTGGTGCACCTGGAAGCAGCCACGTATGACGTGAACGGCAAGCCGCTGTCGCGCTAACACCGGCCGCGAATGGGCGGGGGCGCCAGCGGGCGCCCCTTGTGTGCCGTTGCGGCATTTTTTTTGCACCAATATGAAACCGATTTCATGAAAAAGTGTGGCGCAATAACTACGAAATCAATGTCTTTTCATGCAACATGCCTTTGTCTATAAGGCTTTATGCGGATGTGGCCACGAAAGGCCAACAAAAAAGCTGTTGAGCGCTTGTACACGATTCATGAAACCGATATCATGAATTCACAAACAAAAGCCACCAAGGCGCACCTGACAATCAAGGTTGTCAAGGATGACAAGAATTATAAGGAGGAGACGATGAGTATGAAACCGATGTGCATGGCGTTGGCCGCAGTGCTGGGTCTGGCGGGCGCGGCCGGATCGGCCCGGGCGGAAACCTACCAGTGGGACGCGGTGGCGATGGGCGGCGGCGGCTTTGTGTCCGGCGTGGTGCCCAGCAAATCCGAGCGTGGTGTGGTGTATGCGCGCACGGACGTTGGCGGCGCCTACCGCTGGGACCAGAATCGCGCGCGCTGGCTCGCGCTGACGGACTGGCTGCCGGAGGGCCGCGACGGCTTGATGGGCGTGGAATCGCTGGCGGTCGATCCCAACAATGCCGCCAATGTCTACCTGATGACCGGCACCAGCTATTTTAATAGCGGCAAGAGCGCCATCCTGCGCTCCAGCGACTACGGCCGCAGTTTCAACATCGTCGACATCACGTCGCAATTCAAGGTGCACGGCAACGGCATGGGCCGCCAGAATGGCGAAAAGCTGCAAGTCGACCCGGGCGACAGCAATGTGCTGTACGCGGGCACCCGCCGCGACGGTTTGTTCAAGAGCACGGACGCGGGCGCAACCTGGAACCGCGTGGCCGCGTTCCCCGTGACGTCCACCCCGAACGACAATGGCGTCAGCTTCGTGCTGCTGGACCCTGCCAGTGTCGATGGCGGCCCGGCCCAGCGCATCTTCGTCGGTGTGTCGCGGCTCGATTCCGCCGGCGCCAACCTGTATTTCAGCTATGACGGCGGCGAGACTTTCGAGCCGGTCGAAGGCGGTCCCGCCGGCCTGATGCCGCAGCGCGCCGCATTGTCGCCCGAAGGCAAGCTTTACATTACCTACGCCAACGGCGCAGGTCCCCATCCCACCGCACTGGAAGCCATGAACCGTGGCCAGGTGTGGGAATACGACGCGGTCGGCGGCAACTGGACCAACATCACGCCGGCCGGCATGAACGGGCCGTTTGGCGGCATCAGCATCGACCCGGCCGATCCGCTGCACCTGGTGGCGTCCACCACCAATGTCTGGTACCCGCAAGGCAATTCCTATGGCGATCAGATTTATACGTCGCGCAATGCCGGCCGCAGCTGGACCAACGTGGTGGCGCGCGGTTTCGCGGTGGACCCGAAAGGCGCCGGCTGGATCAATGGTGAATCGATCCACTGGGCCGGTGCGGTGGAATTCGATCCGTTCGACACGAAATCGGCGTGGGTCATTTCCGGCAACGGCCTGTTCCGCACCGCCAATCTCGATGCGCAGACCACCACGTGGGGCTTCGACGTGGCCGGCATCGAGGAAACCGTGCCGTTTGCGGCCGTCAGCCTGCCCAACGGCCCGCTGGTGTCAGTGATCGGCGATTTCGATGGCTTCTCGCAGTCCGATCCGGCGCACTACGGCGTACGCCATAGCCCGCACATGGGCACCACCACCGGCCTGGCCGCCAGCGCCGATGGCCGCGTCCTGGCGCGGGTCGGCAATGCGCTCCAGTATTCCACCAACAGCGGCGCCAGCTGGACCACGGCCGCCGCCGTCAACGGTAACTTCGGCAAGGTAGCGCTATCGGCCGACGGCCAGGTCTTGCTGCACACGCCGTCAGGCTCGAGCGCGACGTACCGCTCCGTCAACTATGGCGCGAGCTGGAGCACGGTGGCGGGCCTGGGCGTGGCCGATGCGCAACCGGTGGCGGACGCCGTCAATCCGTTGCGCTTTTATGTCTATGACAACGTGAATGGCCGCATGCTGGTCAGCAACGATGGCGGCGCGTCGTTCAGTGCGCAGGGTGCGCTGGCGGCGGGCGGCTCGAAACTCGTGGCCGCCACGCCGGGCGTGGAGGGCGACGTCTGGGCCTGCCTGTCGGGCGGCGGCCTGGTGCATACGACCGACGCCGGTGTCACGTTCGGCAAGATCGGCAACGTCGCCACGTGCAGCGCGATCGGCCTCGGCAAAGCCGCGCCTGGGACGACCTATCCGACACTGTACATATGGGGCACGGTGGGTGGCGTGCGCGGCGTGCTGCGCTCCACCGACAAGGGCGCCAGCTGGGTGCGCGTCAACGATGACGCCCACCAGTTCGGCGGTCCGGGCAACGCCCAGTTCATTACGGGCGACATGAACACGTACGGCACCGTCTACATGAGTTCGGTGGGGCGGGGCATGGTGTATGGCGCCACCGCGGGCGATGGCGGCGACGTGATCGTGGCCGCGGTCGACTCCAGCGTCATCACCACGCCGCCGGCGCCCGTCAACAAGTGCGAATACGTGATCACCGCGTCCTGGCCGGGGGGCCACATTGCGGATCTGCGCATCACCAACAACCGCACCTCCGTCATCCAGGGCTGGACCGTCAGCTGGACGTACAGCGACAACTCGACCGTGACGGGGTGGTGGAATGCCGGCGTGACGGGCGCGTCGCCGACCTTTACCGCCACCGCCACCGAGAGCTGGAATACCAACATCTGGCCCGGCAACACGGTGTCGTTCGGCATGGTTGTCAGCGGCGAATCCATCCCCGCCATTTCCGGCGACGTTTGCAAGTGAACATCATGAAAAAATTCCTTTCTGGTTTTATCGCCGGCACGGCTTTGCTGCTGGCTTCCACGGCCCAGGCCGGCGTGGTGACGTTCGACGATTTGAGCGCGGGCGGCAAGCTGGCCAGCATCTCGAAAAACAATCCGTATGCCGGCTTCACGTGGAGTTCCAGCTGGTACCTGGGCGACACGTCGGTGGCGGGCTACGACAATGGCGCACATTCCGGCGTGGACTTCGTGTCGAACGGGTTTGGCGTCAACAACCTGGGCATCAGCAGCGCCAACCCGTTCAATTTCACCGGCGCCTGGTTTGCCACGCCCAACACCAACGGGTCCAAGGCCAGCTGGATCAACATCACGGCCTATGACAGCGCCAACCAGCTGATCGGCAGCACCGGCAATGTCGCCATCGGTTCGACGTTCTCGTTCATCGCGGCCAACTTCAGCAACGCGGCGCGCCTGAACATTGCGCGCGACAAGGGCTGGTTCGTGATGGACGACTTGTCGTTCAACCGCGGCGAGACCCAGGGCACGGTGCCTGAACCGGGCGGCATCGCGCTGCTGGGACTGGGCGCGGCGCTGCTGGGCGGGATGCGGCGCCTGCGTGGCCGGCGCATCACGCCGCCGAAGGCCGCTGCGCACGGTTTTTTTTGATGTTGTTTTGAAATCGTTTTCATAATGGATTGAAAAATGAAAACCACACACCGGATCGCCCTGTTATTCAACGCAAACAAGTCGTTCGACCGCGAAGTCATTGCCGGCATCGCGGCTTACCTGGGCAGCACCCGTTCCGCCTGGGACTTGTTCCTGGAAGAGGATTTCCGCCTGCGCCTGGCCGGCATCGAGAGCTGGCAGGGCGACGGCATCATTGCCGACTTCGACGATCCCGCCGTCGCGGCGGCGCTGTCGCGCTGCAAGGTGCCCGTGGTGGCGGTGGGCGGTTCCTATGCCGATGAAGCGGCCTATCCGCGCGGCGTGCCCTATGTGGCGACCGACAACTACAAGCTGATCAAGCTGGCGCGCGATCATTTGATCGATGTCGACCTGCACCGCTTTGCGATGTTCAGCCTGCCCAAGGCCAGGGAGAACCGCTGGGCGCAAGAGCGTGAAAACGCGTTTTGCAGCCTGATGCGGGATGACCAGATGGACGCCGAAATTTTCCGCGGCTGTGAAACCAGCGCCTCATCGTGGGACGAGGCGGTGCAGGGCCAGATTGCCTGGCTGCGCAGCCTGCCGAAACCGGTCGGCATCATTGCCGTCACCGATGCGCGCGCCCGCCAGTTGCTGCAGGCTTGCATCATCGCCGGCATCGAAGTGCCCGAGCAGGTGGCCATCATCGGCATCGACAACGATCCGCTGGTGCGCATGCTGACCCGCATTCCGCTCAGCTCCGTGATCCAGGGCGCGCAGGAAATGGGGCGCACGGCGGCCCACTTGCTGGACCAGATGCTGCACGGCGTGCGCTTGCGCGACACCCGCATCCAGGTGCCGCCATCGGGCATCAACGTCTGCGCGTCCAGCCAGCACCAGCCGGTCCGGCATCCGCACGTGATGCGGGCCCGCCACTTCATCCGCCAGTACGCTTGCCAGGGCATCAAGACCCACCAGGTGGCCGAATACGTGGGCGTATCGCGCTCGTCGCTGGAAACCTATTTCCGCCAGGAGCTCGGTTGCAGCGTGCACGACGTGATCCTGCGCTTCAAGCTCGACGCCGCCAGGGCAGGGCTGGAAAGCGGGGAGCGCAGCATTGCCGACGTGGCGCTCGATTGCGGCTTTACTTCGACCCAGTACATGCACCTGGTGTTCAAGCGTGAACTGGGTTATTCACCCCGGGCTTACCGGGACCGCGCATTCGGCGTGGAGGCGGCATCGCCCGCCGCCATGGCTTAACACATAACAAGAATTTTTAGAGGAGAGTCAAATGTACCAGTTTAAGAAAACCGCGATCGCCATCGGTGTGGCGCAGATCGTCATGATGGCCAGCGGGTCGGCAATGGCGCAAAGTGCGCCGGCCGACGCTTCCGTGGTGGTGGTGACCGGCCAGCGCGCGGCGCTGAACTCGGCCCAGAAGATCAAGCAGACGTCGGATGAAATCGTCGACTCCATCGTGGCCGACGACATCGGCAAATTGCCGGACCGCTCCGTGACCGAAGTGCTGCAGCGCGTGGTGGGCGTGGCGATCGACCGTACCATGGCCAAGGGCGACCCGGAACACTATTCGGTGGAAGGGTCCGGCGTCACCATCCGCGGCCTGAGCTACGTGCGCTCGGAACTCAATGGCCGCGACTCGTTCTCCGCCAACGGCGGCCGCTCGCTGAACTTCGAAGATGTGCCGCCTGAACTGATGGCCGGCGTCGACGTCTACAAGAATCCGTCGGCGGAACAGATCGAAGGCGCAATCGGTGGCCTGGTCAACCTGCGCACCGCGCTGCCGTTCGATTACAAGGGATTCAAGGCGGCGATTTCGCTGAACGAAACCTATTCCACGCTGAAAAAAGGCAAGCTGTCGCCATCGGTGTCGGGCCTGATTTCCAACCGCTGGAAAACCGACCTCGGTGAATTCGGCGCCCTGATCGACCTGGCCCGTTCGCAAAGCCAGGTGCGCACCGACGCGTTCCAGGTCGAGCCCTACTACCCGCGTACCGATATCGTGTCCGGCAAGACCGTGTGGATCCCGAAAGGCGCGCAGTGGCGCACCCTGATGTTCGACCGTACCCGCGAGGGCGCGTATGGCGCGCTGCAGTGGAAAAAGGATGACCTGAAGAGCTCGCTGACCTACTTCAAGTCGCGCTACAAGATGCAATGGGACGAAAATGCGATCTTCGCGCAGTCCGCCCCGTACAACATCAGCGTCAGCCCGGACGCGACCTATGACAAGAATGGCGCTTTGCTGACCGGCACCCTCAGCGATCCGAAGGATGGCGGCATCAACTTCGGCGGCGACACCCGCACCGCGAACCGCAAGTCCGACACCACGGATATCGCGTGGAACGTGCAATGGCGCGCATCGCCGGCATGGACCTTGTCGTCGGACTTGCAGCATATCCGCGCCACCACGCGCAGCCTCGACTCGACCGTCGCCACCGGCATCCAGATGCCGAAGGAGCGGGTCGACCTGACCGGCGGCGTGCCGAAGCTCACGTTCGACGATGGCGACCGCGCCTACCTGGCCAATCCCGCCAATTACTACTGGGCGTTCACCATGGAGCACATGGACGCCAGCAAAGCCACCGAGAAGGCGTGGAAGGGCGACGCCAAGTATGACTTCGACCACCCCGTGCTGCGCGACATCCGCTTCGGCGTGCGCCTGACCGAGCGCGATTCGCTGACGCAGAATTCGAATCCGGGCTACAACTGGTCACCGATCACGCAGACCTGGCAACTGGGTTGGGACATCAATAAACTGGCGTCGCTGGGCGACCCGCGCTTCAGCGGCAACACCACGCCATACGCGTTCCCGAATTTCTTCAACGGCAAAGTGTCGGTGCCGACGCTGATCTTCCCGGCGCTGTCGACCGCCACCGGCTACCCGGACAGCTACGCCGCGCTGCATAAATACCACGACATCCTGTGCGCGGAAGCCCACGGCGGCTCGACTTCCAGCTGCGGCCCGTGGACCCCGGCCACCTTCGGCACCGATCCTTCCGGCACCAACGACCAGTCGGAAAAAACCAAGGCGTTCTATACACAGCTGCGCTTCGGCTTTGACCACTTGCCGTATCCGGTCGACGGCAATGTCGGCGTGCGTTGGGTGAAGACCGACATGACCGCGCATGGCTACACGGTGTTCAAGAACAATGCGCCGGTGATCCCAGCCGGCTACACCGTGACCGGCCCGGCCATTCCGAACATCGCGTCGTTCTCCGCCAAGCAGGACTTTGAAAACAGCTACGACAATATCCTGCCAAGCCTGAACCTGCGCCTGAAGGCCAGCGATACGCTGCAGTTCCGCGCGGCGTTCGGTTCCGCGCTGTCGCGCCCCGACTTCACGCAATTGCAGGCGTATGCCAGCCTGAGCCAGGGCGCCAGCACCACCAACAATCCCGCCACCAAGACCCTGACGGTCAACAGCGTGACCCGCGACGGCACCGCGTCGGGTAACCCGCGCCTGCTGCCAACCACGGCCAAGCAATTCGACGTGACGGCGGAATGGTATTTTGCACCGGCAGGTTCGGTCACCGTTGCCGTGTTCGACAAGCGCCTGAAAGACATCATCGTCAACCAGCTGTCGAACTACCAGATTCCCGACGTGGCCGGCACGATGCAAAACTTCACCGTCACCTCGCCGGTCAATGGCGCCAAGGGTACGGCGCGCGGCTTCGAGATCGCTTACCAGCAGTATTTCGACAAGTTGCCCGGCCTGCTCTCGGGACTGGGCATGCAGGCGAACTTCACCTTCGTCGACAGCAAGCAAAAGCTGTACAACCCGGTATTCAGCCAATACTGCTCGAGCACCGGCGGCGCGGTCAACCTGAACCTGAACATGAATGGCTGCGACACGGATGGCCGCACGTTCGGCGACCTGCCGCTGCAAGGCATGTCGCGCCGTTCGTTCAACCTCGCGCTGATGTATGACCAGGGCCCGATTTCCAGCCGCCTGGCCTACAGCTGGCGTTCGAAGAGCCTGCAAAGTGTGAATGCCAACGGCACCAACGGTTCGGACGGCACCAATACCGACCCGAGCAGCTCGGACTTCGGCAAGACCAACGTGGTGTGGGGTCTGCCGACCTGGGCGGATGACTATGGCCAGCTGGATGCGTCGGTGTTCTACAAGATCAGCGACAACCTGTCCTTCGGCCTGGAAGCGCAAAACATCACCAACGCCAAGTACAAGCAGTTGATGGACCAGCACATCGGCACCAAGGGCCGCGCCTGGTTCGTGTCCGGCCCGCGTTACACGGCGCAGCTGCGTTACAACTTCTGATCCGGTAAGCATCTCCTGAAAGCGAGCGCGAAAACCCCCGCAGCTGCAAGGCTGCGGGGGTTTTTTATCGCCGAACCATCAGCTGTACACTAGTTCGCCGGGACGGTGGCTGGATTGGCCGGGCGGTAGCCCCACCAGGTGGCGCGATGCCACAGCGTTTCCAGCGGCCCTTGCTGGTGACGGCGCAGCCACCACGCGCTGAAGCCACCCTGCAGCACCGCCAGCGTCAGGCCGATCGCCAGGCACATGGTGGAGCCGGTGACCTTGTACAAGGCGAAGCCGAAGCCGTGGTAGAGGGTCGATCCGATCAGCGACTGCATGACATAGCTGGTCAGGCTCATGCGGCCGAGCGGGGCGAACAGGCGTAACAAGCGTTGCGCCGCACGGAGCTGGAACAACAGCACGAACAGCGACACCAGCACCAGCATGAAAGCCAGATTGGACCAGGTGCCGAGGCAGGTTTCCAACGGACGGCGCAGGGCCTGCCCTGGAACCAGGCTGGCGAGATTGGAATGGACCAGATGGAGCGGCACGAAGCACAGCGCGGCCGCTGCCAGCGTGCGCTGCCAAAAGCGCAGCGCCGCCCCGGTCGGGGCGAACAGGGCCCGGCGGCCGGCCAGCATGCCCAGCATGAACAACGACATGATCTGGAAAATCCGGCCAGCTTCCCACGACCAGTACAGGGTGCCGATCTTGCCATTGGTGACATTGCCGAACCATGCGGCCAGCACCGAATCGCCTGTCAGATAGGATTGGGCGCGGCCAAAGTATGCCCATGAGTCGGGATCGGCCAGCCTGGCGTCGGGATTGCCGAGGGCGGCGAGCGCATTGATGCACTCCACGGGCTGCAGCATCAGCACTGCCGCAATGACGAACACGGCCTTGTCGGACAGGCGCGCGACCGGGATCAATACCAGCCCGAGCACCGCATAGATCGACAGGATATCGCCGTCGTAGAACAGGCTGTTGACCGTGCCAAACAGCAGCAGCAACACCAGGCGCCAGGCGAAGCGCGGGCGAAAGTCTTCACCGCGCTGGGCGCGATTGTTGAACTGAATGAAGAAGGTCACACCGAACAACATCGCGAAGATGGCGTAAGATTTTCCGCTGAACAGGAAGAACATCCCATCCCAGATGACCCGATCGAGCGCCGCCATCCAGGCCGGCAGGGCAGGCGTGAAATAGAGATTGAAGTGTTCGAGGTTATGCAGCAGCATGATCGATACGATCGCGAAGCCGCGCAAGCAGTCGACGACATCCAGGCGTTGGGATGATGGGGGCATGGGAAGGCCGGTCAGGGGACGATGTGGGGGAAAACGGGAGCTGAATGCAGCGGCGGCCGGTCAACTGCACCGGCCGCCGTGAGAGGGGAGGGGAATTACCAGCCGATGCCGTAAATCGTTGCCAGCGTCACGCCGATGATGGCCGAGCCGAAGGCAAAGGCGCCATCGACGCGGAACAGCGACGTGTCGACGTGCAGCGCCTTGGTGTTGCCGGCGCGCTTGGCTTCCGCCAGTTTGCTCATCAACACCATGCCGCCCACCACGAAGAAGAACACGATGAACATGCGGTCCAGGAACGGGATTTCAAACACGCCGGATTCCGTGGCCTTGGCAAAACCGATCGGGGCCAGGAACGACAGGTCCATCATTTGCGGCAGGAACTTCAGCACGATGGAGCCCACCAGGCCGCCGATGGTGGCGAACATGGCGGCGCCGGACGTGGTTTTCTTCCAGAAGAAGCCCATCAGGAACATGGCCAGGATGCCGGGCGAGACGAAGCCGGTATATTCCTGGATGTACTGGAAGCCGCCTTTCTTGTCGATGCCCAGCATTGGCGCGATCAGCACGGCCAGCGCCATCGAGACCACCACGCTGACGCGGCCGATCCACACCATGCGCTGCTCGTCGGCCGCCTTGTTGAACGATTTCTTGTAAATGTCCAGCGTGAAGATGGTGGCGATACTGTTGGCCTTGCCAGCCAGCGAGGCCACCACGGCGGCCGTCAGCGCGGCGAAGGCGATGCCTTTCAGGCCCGATGGCAGCAGGTTCAGCAGGACCGGGTAAGCGCGGTCCGGATTGATTTCGCCGCCGTGCTGCATGGCGCCGCCCAGCGCGCCGGATTTATCCAGCGCATAGGCGGCAATGCCTGGCAACACCACGATGACGGGCATCAGCAATTTCAGGAATGCGGCGAACAGCAAGCCTTTGCGGGCGGTCGGCAGGTCGGCGCCCAGCGCGCGCTGCGTGATGTACTGGTTGCAGCCCCAGTAATTCAGGTTGACGATCCACATGCCGCCGATCAGCACCGACAGGCCTGGCAAGTCCATGTAATTCGGATTGTCGCGCGCCAGCACCATGTCGAAGTGGTCGTGTGCGCGGTTCAGCAATTCCGGCAGGCCGGCCAGTGCGCCGTGCTTGCCGGCCAGGCCGGCCACCATGTCCAGCGCCAGCCACGTCGTCACCAGGCCGCCGATCACCAGGCAGGTCACCTGGATCACGTCGGTGTAGCCGATGACTTTCATGCCGCCCAGGGTGATGATGGCGGCGAACACGGCCAGGAACAGCATGCACGGCAGCAGCGCGATGCCCGACAGGCTGGAAATCGCCAGCGCGCCCAGGTACAGGATCGACGTCAGGTTCACCACCACGTACAGGCCCAGCCAGAACAAGGCCATCGTCGTGGCCACGGCCTTGCCGTAACGCTGCTCGAGGAATTGCGGCATCGTGTAGATGTGGTTCTTCAGGTAGACCGGCATGAAGAAGACGGCCACGATCACCAGGGTGGCGGCGGCCATCAGTTCATAGACGGCGATCGCCATGCCGATCTTGTAGCCGGAGCCGCTCATGCCGATGAATTGCTCGGCCGAGATGTTGGAGGCGATCAGCGAAGCGCCAATGGCCCACCAGGTCAGCGACCCTTCGGCCAGGAAGTAGTCGTGCGAGGCCGAACCGGATCCGGCCTGCTTGCGCCGGTAAACCCAGATGCCATAACTGGCCACCACGACGAAGTAAAACAGGAAGACGACGAGGTCTAATGTGGAGAAGGTGCTCATGCAATGCTCACGGTGAATAAATGGTCTCTCGGTGCGCGGTTGTGCCGCGTGGCGCACCCTATTGTTGAAATGCAGGCCATTATTGCCCATTACCGCCGGTGGTTTACGGGTTTGCGCGGCGGTTCGGAAGAAACGTTCGGGGGTTTGGTGAATTTCGTAATAGCTGTCCGCCGTGGGAGTTGCAAAATGGCATAGTGCCTTTTCCGCACAGCCAGTTTCGAATTCTAATGATGACAAATCGCTATCCCGGCGCCACGGCAGAGTCGGGCGAAGACCGTGTATTCACCCTCACCAACGCCGGCGGCATGGCGGTGACGATCAGTGGGCGCAGCGCCGCGCTGCGCTCATGGCGCGCGCCCGACCGCTATGGCCGCATGGCCGACATTTTGCTGGCCGCCCCCGACGGCCCCGCCGGGCCTGAGGCGGCGGGCTGGGAAGCCAGCCGTGCCGACGGCGGCGTGTCGCTGCTGCGGACGGCGCCCGGCGGCGCCCATGTGCAAGTCAATTTCCGCCTCGACGACGACGGCAGCCTGGTGATCAACCACAATGCCATGGCGATGGCGCCGGCCAGGCTCGATGCGGAAGCGCATCCGTGTTTCAACCTGAACGGCGGCGCCGCCGACGTGGGCGACCATATGCTGCAGATCGATGCCGATTACTACGTGGAAGTCGGTGCGGGCGGCGAGCCGGTCGGCGTTGCGGCCGTGGGCGGGACGCCGTTCGACTTCCGCCAGCCGGCCGCCATCGGCCCGCGCCTGGGCTGGCCCGACACGCAGATCCGCCTGGTGGGCGGATTCGATCACTGTTATTTCGTCCGCAGCCATATGGCCGGCGGCCAGGGCGCCTTGCGGGAAGTGGCCCGGGTGGTCGATCCCGGTTCCGGGCGCCGCCTGCAGGTCTACACCACCGAAGCCGCCTTGCAGCTGTGCACCGGTAAACCGGCAGCAGGCGTGCAGGGCAGGGGCTTCTGGCTGGACGCCAACGCCCGTCCCGAATTGATGAGCGCGGCATGGCCGGAAGTGATCCTGCACCCGGGGCAGGTGTACCGGCAAACCACGGTTTACCGGCTGTCGCTGCAAAACCAGGTCGGCGCCTGAGCGGCGCCAGCAGGTTCTTCAGGCGGGCGGCAACCCCCGGTAGATGAATTGCCGGGCCCGCACTTCGCCCTTGCCGGCGCTGTAGATGCCCACCTTCAGGCTCAGGAAGCCGCCAAACACATTGTGGTGGAAGCCGGACATTTCCATCTGCCACGGATGCCGGATCCACTGCCTGCCATCGAAGGAATAGTGGAACGTCACGATATTGGCGCGGTTGGTGATTTTCACGTGCACGGTCCCGGCCTGCACCTTGGTGCGCATCCAGCTTTGCTCTTCACTGGCGTGGTACGTATGCATTTGCCCGGCGCTGAAGCCGATACCGCAATAGCCGCGCTGGTTGTAATACAGCAGCAGGCCGCCTTGCGCATCGCCCGCGATGTCCAGTACCACCGAAGCCTCGTAATCGCGGTCGCCCACGATGCAGGTCAGCGGCGAACAGTCGGCCGGCGACGCACCCTTGCCCTGGATCACCAGGCTGTTGCCGTCATAGCGCGCGCGCCGCATTTCATCCGGGCCCGGATCGAAGAAGCTCCACTGGACGCCGAACCTGTTGCGGGAAAAATCGTCGGACAGCGGCTGGCCGGCAGGACTGGCGCGTCCGCCTTTCGGTTTCGGCAAAGGCTTCGACAGCGTGCCGCCTTTGGCGTGGAACCAGCCGTCGCTGGTCCATTCGATGGGTTCGAGCAGCGTCTGGCGGCCCAGCGTGCGGAAGCCGTTCTCGTAGGCGTGGTACACCATCCACCAGTCGCCACCCGGACCCTCGATCACGGTGGCGTGGCCACGCGACCACCATGGTTCGTCTATGCTCTGGGTGCGGACGATCGGGTTGTGCGGGCAGTTTTCCCATGGGCCGTGGATGGAGCGCGAACGCGCCACGGTGACCATGTGGCTGGTTGGCGGGCCGGACGTGCCGCCCACCGCCGACACCAGGTAAAACCACGGGCCGCGCCGGAACAGCTTGGGGCCTTCAGGCGCGAACATTTCCACCACCCAGTGCTCCGGATAGCGCCACGGCTCGTACACCTGTTCCAGTGGTCCGGCCGTCGACAGGCCGTCGTCCGACAGCGCAATGCGGCGCACGCCGTTGAAGAACAGGTAGCGCTTGCCGTCTTCGCCCACCGCGTGGCCGGGATCGATGCAGCCGGCGATTTTCAGGTCGATCGGATCGCTCCACGGCCCGCGGATATTGTCGGCATGGATCACGAAGATCCCGCCCTCATTATTCGGGTTGGCAGGAATGTAGATGTAATAGCGGCCGTTGTGCTTGACCAGGTCCATGGCCCAGACCGACCCCAGCGGCTTGGTCAGCGCGGCGCACACGGGTGTCCAGTTGACCAGGTCGCGCGAATGCCAGATGACGACGCCCGGATACGAGAAGAACGACGAAAACGTCATGTAGTAATCGTCGCCATCCTTCAGGATGGTCGGGTCCGGATGGTCGCCGGAAATGATGGGGTTGATGAAGGTGCCGTTGCCGAGATCGGCCTTGCGCTGGCCTTCGATGCCATAGGCGGGCCTGGGCAACGCTGCCGGTGTGCAGCCGGATGCGGCGCCGGCGGCAAACGGGGCGGCGGCACTGGCGCCGGCGCCGGCCAGGGCCAGTTTCAGCAAGCCGCGCCGGCCGGAGGGAGAAGACTTGGGAGTGTCGGACATGTTGAGTTGGTACGTACAGTGTCTCCGTAGGGCAGCAACGCAATGCTGGCATGGCGGCTTTGCCTCCGGCAAAACCGCCCTACGGGTTGGATGATTTCGTCAATGAATGACGCTTATTTGCCGGCGATTTTCGTGATGCCCGGCGCCTTGCGCGACAAGTCGTTGTCGCCGCTGACGGTCAGGCGTCCCGTGCTGTCGTTCCACTGCAGCCGCACTTGCGCGCCCTTGTCTTTCTGGTAGTCATACGACACGCCGTCATCGTCATACAGCGCAAACGCGCCATCCTTGCCCGGATAAACCCGGATCTCGGCAATCGCCTGCTTGGTCGCCGTCGACTGGATATCCGCGCCGATCGGCACGATGGCGCCGGCCTTGACGAACACCGGGATCTGTTCGATCGGCGCCGCCACCTTGACCCAGCGTCCGCCCGCCAGTTTTTCATTGGTCCAGAAGTTGTACCAGTCGCTGCCGGCCGGCAGGTAGACGTCCTTGACCGTCTGTCCCTGTTCGGTCACGGGCGCGACCAGGAAGGCCGGGCCGAACATGTATTGCGTGCCGAGGTTGGCGACATTCGGATCGTGCGGGAAATCCATCCACAGCGGCCGCATGAACGGCGCGCCGCTGTCCCACGTGGCCTTGGCCTGGCTGTAGATATACGGAATCAGCTGGTAGCGCAGGCGGTCGTACTGGGCCAGGATCGGCTCCGCCTGTTTGCCGAATTCCCAGATCTCCGTATGCTTGCGGTCGCCGTGCACGCGCAAGGTCGGCAGGAACGTGCCGTACTGGAACCAGCGCGTGAACAGTTCTGGATAATCGTGGTTCTGGCCCACGGTCGCTTCGCCGCCGGCAGGATCGAGCAACGGCTTCTTCGTTGCTTTCGTGCTCTGCGGCAGCCATTGCCAGCCGCCGATGTCGTTGCCCCAATAAGCGATGCCGGAAGCCGTCATGTTCAGGCCGGTGGGAATCTGCCGCGCCAGCGCTTCCCACGACGGGTTGATGTCGGACGACCAGAACAGGGCGCCGCTGCGCTGCGAACCCAGGTAGGCGGCGCGCGACAGGATCATGGCGCGCTTGTTCGGCTTCCACGCGCGCATGCCGTCGGCAAAGCCTTCCACGTGCAGCAGCGGGAACAGGTTGCGGTAGCGGTCGCCGGAACCGATCGAATAGAAGAAGCCGTCCGGCACCAGGTCCGGCTCGGTCTCGTCGAGCCACGGGTAATCGAAGCCGTGCGACAGGATGTTGTCGCGCGCCCGCTCGAAGTACCACTTGCGCGCGGCCGGGTTGGTCGCGTCGATCAGCGCGCCGGTGCGGTCGGAGCGGAATGGCAAGCCATCGACGGTCTTGCCATCCTTATCCTTGAGGAAGTAACCCTTCGCATCCAGTTCGTTGAAATAGCGGCCCGACGTTTCATAGCGCGGCCAGATGGAAATGATCGATTGCATGCCCATGTCGTGCAATTGCTTGTTCATGCCGGACGGGTCCGGGAACTGGGCCGGATCGATATCCATCTGTCCCATGCGGGTCCAGTAGAACCAGTCGACCACCATGATATCCAGCGGGTATTTCTTTTCGCGGTAAGTCTTGGCCACGCGCAGCACTTCCTGCTGGCTTTCATAGCGGGCCTTGGACTGGATCAGGCCGAAGGCGGCCTTGGGCGGGATTGGCGTCTTGCCGGTCACGCGCGCATAGCCGGAGTAAATCTCTTCCGGCGTGTTACCGGTAATGACGAAGAAGCTGACACGTTCGCCGACGTTGGACTGGAACGCGGTGCGTCCGTTGACGCCGGCAATGAAACGCGTGGCGGAAGGGTTGTCCCAGACGATGCCATAGCCCTTGGACGACACCATGAACGGCACGCACACGGATTCGCCAGCCGGCGCGTCGTACCAGTGCTTGCAGTCGATCACGCGGCCGCGCAAATCCAGCGCCCCCATCGATTCCTGGTTCTGGCCCATGCCATAGTAATGCTCGTCCGCCGGCGCGCTGAACGAGGCGCTGGCCTGGTAGGTTTTTTCCGTATTGACGGTTTGCGGCGCCAGGTCCCAGCCGTTCATTTCCAGCACGGTCTCGCCTTGGGCGTTTTTCACTTGCAGCGCGACTGGCGCCAATTGCGGCGCGAAGTATTTTTCGGCCATGCTCGGCACGTGCGGCGCCGGGGCCGGGTTGACGTGCAGGCTGAGGGCGGGGGAAGTGAAGGTGTCGCCATCCTTGCCGCTGGTGTGGCGGAATGCGGTGTGGTCGGCGTTGGCGGGCAGGATGCCGTAGCCCGGGCCTTTCAGCGCCTCGGCCTTGTCGGCGGCGATCGTCACGTGGACGACGTTCGGTCCATAGGCTTCCACCGTGACCCATGCGCCATCGCGGTCAAGCGTGGTGATCGGCGCGGCCGCGGCCTGGAATGCGGCGCCCAGGGCGATCATGGAAATCGAAGCGGCCAATGCCTTGCGCCGGAAATGCACTTTCATCTGTTATTGCTCCTGCTGTTGGGGTGTGGGTGTGGTTGCCGTGCGTTACTGGAGGATCAGCTTGCGGTCGCGCAGCCATTCCTCGGCGCGCCCGGTCCAGTTCGACGCGGAACCGTTGCCGCGGCGCATAGCCATGCCATGGCCGCCGTGTTCGTAAATCATCATTTCCGCCGGCACGTGGGCGCGGGTCAGGGCCTGGTAATACAGGATGCTGTTTTCCGGCGGGACCAGGCCATCGTCTTGCGAGTGGATCAGCAAGGTGGGCGGCGTGGCGGCGGTGACCTGTTTTTCCACCGACATCAGTTCGGCCAGTTCCGGCGCCGGCGACTTGCCCAGCAGCGCGTCGCGCGAACCGAAGTGGCTGGCGGGCGACGTCATGGAAATCACCGGATACATCAGGATCGCGAAGTCCGGGCGGGCGCTGACGGCGTCGAGCGCGTCGCCGCGTTTGCCGGCAGGGTGGTTGAACAACGTGGAGGCGCTGGCCGCCAGGTGGCCGCCGGCCGAGCTGCCCATGACGCCGATCCGGTCCGGCGCCACGCCATATTTGTCGGCCTGCGAACGCACCAGGCGGATGGCGCGCAGCACATCCTGCAGCGGCGCCGGGTGGCCATAGTCGGACAAGCGGTATTTCAGGACGAAGGCGGTGACGCCGAGGCCGGACAGCCACTGCGCATATTGGTGGCCTTCGCGCGTGTAGGACAGGAAGGAATAGCCGCCGCCCGGGCAAATGATGACGGCGGATTTCGATGCGCGGTCGGGTGCGGCGGGATAGACGGCCAGGGTGGGCTGGCTGACGTTGCTGATCCGTTCGCCATCGACGCGCTCCGGGCCGGGTTGCTGGCGCGCGTTCGGCACGCCGTCGGGCCACAGTGCCACAATGGTGCCTTGCGCCAGCGCGCCTCCCGTGGCCAGCAACAGCAGTGCCAGTATCCATGAACGCATGGTGTCGTCTCCTTTATATGTTTATGCGTATGATTTCACACTGGCATCTTACCGGCTCGCCCTGGCGCCGCCATTACGAAAATCACCGACCCCCTGAACAATTTACCGTAAGTGTTTCCCCTGCGGCTCCGGGGGGAAATCGATGGTGATAGCATCCGCCTCATTCAACCATGACATAGAGGAGTTCTTACGGTGAATCACGTGCAACGTATCGGCCTTGCGGCGCTCGGCGCCGCCTGTTTATTGACTACGGCGGCCCAGGCGGTCGGCAACGGCAAGGCGCCGGCGCCGGCGCGCCAGATCGCCCTGGACGCGGCGCAAGCGGCCAAGCCGCTCGACCGCTTTTACGACCTGTCGGTGGGTTCCGACTATCCCGGCACCCTGATCCGCGACGACAGCATGGCGCAGCTGAAAACGCTGGTCGATGAAACGGGCTTCCGCTACATCCGCTTCCACGCGATCTTCCACGACGTGCTGAACACGGTGCGCATCGAGAACGGCAAGACGGTCTATAACTGGACCAAAATCGATGAACTGTACGACAAACTGCTGGCGCGCCGCATCAAGCCGTTCGTCGAACTGGGCTTCACGCCGAAGGCGTTGGCCACGTCGAACAACCAGATCTTCTACTGGGCCGGCAACACGTCGCATCCGAAACTGGATGGCTGGCATGACTTGATCGACGCCTTCGTGCGCCATATCCAGCAGCGCTATGGCAAGGAAGAGGTGCGGAGCTGGTTCTTCGAAGTGTGGAACGAACCGAACCTGGACGGTTTCTGGGAAAAGGCCGACCAGAAAGCGTACTTCGAACTGTATGACGTGACGGCCAGGGCCATCAAGGCCATCGACCCGCAACTGCGCGTGGGAGGGCCGTCGACGGCTGGCGCGGCATGGGTGCCTGAATTCCTCGATCACGTGTCGAAAAGCGGCGCCGCGGTCGATTTCGTGACCACGCACACGTATGGCGTGGATCACGGTTTCCTCGACGAGAAAGGTGTGGAAGACACCAAGCTGTCGCCGTCGCCCGATGCGATCATTGGCGACGTGCGCCGCGTGCGTGAACAGATCTCCGCCTCGAAGTTCCCGGGCCTGCCGCTGTACTTCACGGAATGGAGCACCAGCTACAACCCGCGCGACGTGGTGCACGATTCGTACATCGGCGCGGCCTACATCCTCAGCAAGCTGCAGGGCACCAAGGGCCTGGTGCAGGGCATGAGCTACTGGACCTACACCGACCTGTTCGAGGAGCCTGGCCCGCCAACCAAGCCGTTCGAAGGCGGCTTCGGGCTGATGAACCCGCAGGGCATCCGCAAGGGCCCGTATTTTGCGTATAAATACCTGCACGCGCTGAGCGGCAAGGAAATCCCGGTCAAGGATGGCCAGGTGATGGCGGCCGCCGATGGCGCCGCGCTGCGCGCCGTGGTATGGGATTTCCAGCTGCCGCAGCAGCCGGTCAGCAACCGTTCCTTCTTCACCCGCGTGCTGCCTGCCACGCCGTCGGCGCCGGCGGCCATCCAGTTCCGCAATGCGAAGGCCGGCAAATACCGCCTGCAAGTGCGCCGTACCGGCTTCAAGGCCAATGACGCGCACACGGCCTACATTGAAATGGGCGCGCCCAAGGAATTGACGCCGGCGCAGCTGACCCAGCTGACCGCGCTGACCAAGGACGCGCCGGAAACCGACCGCGTGGTCACGGTCGGCAAGGGTGGATCGTATGACGTCACCGTACCGATGCGCAGCAATGACGTCGTGCTGGTGACCCTGGAGCCGGTGGCGAATCGTTAATCCGGTTTCCGTTCCGGCGCCGCCGGCTGGTAATGCCAGTCGGCGGCATCGGTGGCGACGCCCGCGCTGACCTCGATGCGGTTCGTTCCCGGGGACAGCAGAACGTTCCAGGTGGCGATGCGGCCGGCCACCGCCTGCGTGCCCTGTTCGACGCCATTGACGCGCAGGCTGACGCGGGACTGGTTGCTGTACACCTTGACTTGCACCTCGGCGTCCTTGCGCCGCGTATGGCGGCGCGACGTCAGGTAGACCATCGGTTTCGACGTCCAGTTGGCCTGGTACCAGTAAAACGCATCTTTTCTTACGGCGCGGTCATAGCTGACCAGCCCCTTGTCATTGAAGCCCCGCGTATCGCCTTCGTTGCGGAAGGCGGACGGGAAGTCGAATCCCACCCAGACAAACGATGACCACAGCCACGGCCGCGCTTCCAGCTGGCGCCACGCGGCTTCGTGGTACAGGGCCTGGTATTGTTCGGGGTGCCAGTTGCCGCCGGGCTGCGGACGCTGCGGCGGATCCTGCTGGTGTTGCGCGCTGCCGCCGGCGCCGTATTCGCTGACTGATTCCGGCGTGTCCGGGCGCAACGCGTGGTTTTTGTCCAGGAACGGGCCGAGGTCGGCGAATTCACCGTCATACCAGCCGTAATACACGTTCGAGCCCACCGCGTCCGTATGCGACGCCTGCGGGCCGTCGATCGCGGCGCAGCAGTTGGCGTACGCGGTCGGGCGGCCGGGATCCTCTTCCTGCGCGACCCGCTGTAGCGCCGACAGCACGCTGGCGCTGTCGGCATCGACTTTGTAGATTTCATTGCCGAGACCCCAGACCATGACGGACGGATGATGGCTGTTTTGCCGGATCAGTTCGCGCAGTTGCTGCGTGCTGTTGGCCAGGAATGCCGGGGTGCCGCTGATTTCCGCCGTCAGCGGCGCTTCCGTCCAGACCAGCCAGCCAAGGCGGTCGGCCAGGTCATACGCATGTTGCGGATGCTGGTAGTGCGCAAAGCGCAGGCCGGTGACGCCCAGGTCGGACAGGATACGGTAATCGGCATCGATGTCGGCGCTGGAGACGGCGGGGCCTTTGCCGGGCAGGAAGGTCTGGTGCACGTTGACGCCATGGACCGGATAAGGCGCGCCGTTCAGAAGCAAGCCCCGCGCGGGATCGAGACGGACGTCGCGCAGGCCGGTCTGGAACGCCAACTGGTCCAGCTGGCCGGCGGTCTTGCGGGCGAACTTCGCGCCGGGCGCCGGTTCCGCCTCGCCATGCAGTTCCGCTTCGCTGGTGTACAGGTAAGGGTCGCGCGCGCCGTGCCACAGGTGCGGCGACGCCAGCACGCTGTCCAGCGCGACGGCCGTGACGGTGCGCGGCGGCAGCGTCACGGCCTTGCGCGCGGTGGCGACCACCTTGCCGCCGGCATCGCGCAGCCGGAGCGTGACGGTGGCGCGCACCGCGCGGGCACGGTCGTTGGCCACGCGGGCGGTCCACGCCAGCACGGCCCGCTCGGCCGACACGCCGCCGGCACGGAAATACACGCCGGGGCCGCCGTAATCGAGCATGTCGAAGTGCACATCGCCGGTCGTCACCAGCCGCACCGGCCGGTACAGGCCTCCCGCCATCGTGTAATCGCCGCCGAGCGGCGCCACGTCGCTGTTGCGGGCATTGTCGACTTTCACTTCGATGTCGTTGCGCCCCGCCTTCAGCCATGGCGTGACGTCGAAGCGGAAGCGCGCGAAACCGCCGGCATGGCGGCCGGCGTCATGGCCATTGACGCGGACTTCCGTGACCAGCATGGCGCCGTCGAATTCAAGGTAATGGCGCCGGCCCTTGCCGGCGTGGTCCAGGTGCAGCGTGCGGCGGTACAGGGCCGCGCCCCGGTAATATTGGGCACTGGTGCTGTCGGCGGCATTGAAGCTGTGGGGCAGGGAGACGCTTTGCCAATCCTGCCGGCCCGCCAGCTGGAAATCCCAGCCGGTGTCGAGAGGGAGGATGGTGCGCGCGGGTGCGCTCCAGGCAGCCGGCGCCAGCAGGAACGCTGGCAATATCCACGTGGCGATACGGGTTGGTGTAGGCATGTCTGCATTTTTCGTTGGTGTATCGCGGGATTGTGCATGGGGCGGCTGCGCGCGGCAATCGTCAAAATCACCAATTTGCCCACAAGATCAGTTGGCTGATTTTTTAGCCGGCTTACGAATTTTCACAATTGCCCCATGTTTTTTATGCGGGCAAAATGGGTTGGTGAAACTACGACAATTCCGGACCTGGGAAACTCAATGAAGAAATCCAACGGCGGCCTGCTGGCTGCCTTGTGCGCGCTGGCGCTCTCCACCGCGCACCCCGGCGCCATGGCCGACGCGCCGATGCCGCACCTGGTACAAAACGATGGACGCTACGCGCTGATGGTCGACGGCAAGCCGTTCACCGTGCTGGGCGTGCAGGCGCACAATTCCAGCAACTATCCGGCCGCGCTGGCGGACGTGTGGGCCGCCGTGAAGGATGCCCATGCCAACACGCTGGAAATCCCGGTGGCGTGGGAACAGATCGAACCGGCCGAGGGCAAGTTCGATTTCAGCTACGTCGACACGCTGGTGGCGCAGGCGCGCCAGAACAAGGTGCGGCTGGTGCTGCTGTGGTTCGGTACCTGGAAGAACACCAGCCCGCAATACACGCCGGAATGGGTCAAGTTCGACAACCAGCGCTTCCCGCGCATGGTGAACAAGGATGGCAAGGACAGTTATTGCCTGTCGCCGCTGGGCGAGCAGACGCTGAAGGCCGACACCAAGGCGTTCACCGCGCTGATGGCGCACGTGAAGAAGATCGACGCCGCGCACCGCACCGTGATCATGGTGCAGGTGGAAAATGAAGTCGGCACCTACGGCACGGTGCGCGATTTCAGCCCCCGGGGCGAGGCGGCAATCCGCCAACCGGTGCCACCGGCGGTCCTGGCGCGCAAGAAGTCGCCCGTGCCCGGCGCCGCCAGCGGCAACTGGTCCGACGTCTACGGCCCGTATGCTGACGAATATTTCCACGCGTATGCGATCGCCAGCTACATTGAAACCATCGCCAAGGCGGGACGCGCGGTGTACGACTTGCCGATGTACGTCAACAATGCGCTGCGCGACCCGCAGGAACCGATGGCGCCGTGGAAAGGCAATTTCGCCAGCGGCGGCCCGACCTATGACGTGATCGACATCTACAAGGCGGCCGCGCCGCACATCGACATTGCCGCGCCCGACATTTACTCGCCGGAGTCGAACAAGGTGACGGCGCACCTCGACCGCTTCCAGCGCCGCGACAATGCGTTGCTCGTGCCGGAGATGGGCAATGCCGAAGGCTACGCCCGCTATACCTACCAGATCCTGGGGCGCGGCGCGATCGGCGTGGCGCCGTTTGGCGTCGATTATTTTGACTACAGTAACTACCCGCTGGGCTCCAAGCGCACCGACAAGGCCATGGCCGCGCCATTCGGCAAGATTTACGAAGCGTTCCGTCCAATGGCGCAACTGTGGGCCCAATGGGCGCTGGAAGGCCGCACCTATGGCGTGGCGGAGAGCGATGAGCGCACGCCGCAAACCGTGGCGCTGAAAAACTGGACCGTCACGGCATCGTTCCGCGAGTGGCAGTTCGGCAATCCGGGCGAAGCGGCCAGCAAGAAGGATTTCCTGCACAATTCCGACATCCCGAATGGCGGCGCGGCGCTGGCGCAGACCGGCGACAACGAATTCATCGTGATTGGCCAGCAGATCCGCCTCAGCTTCGCCGGCGCCGGCGTCAATGCCGGCAAGCCCTCCATGTATGCGCGCGTCGAGCAGGGACATTTCGATGCGGCGGGCAAATGGGTCATGGAACGCAACTGGAATGGCGACCAGGTTGACTACGGCCTGAACCTGCCGGCTCGTCCCACCGTGCTGAAAGTACGGCTGGGCACCTATTAATGCGCGACACAACAAGGAAACAGCAATGCAAATGAAACCGATGACAGCGGCGGTATGGCTGGCGCTGGCCGCATCCGGCCACGCGTTTGCCGGCAGCTTTGAACAGACGGCAAGCGGCGTGACCGTCAAGCCCGACCAGGGCCCGGCCCGCGAAATCCGCCTGGAAGTCATGAGCGACAACATCATCCATGTGGTCAAGACCGACCAGGCGGGCAAGCAGTTGACGCCATCGCTGATGACAGTGGCCGCGCCATGCACCAGCTGCCAGTTCACGGTGGCCGCCGCCGGCGGCAAGACAGTGACGCTGAAGGCGGGCAAGATTTCCGCCACCGTGGCATTGGCCAGCGGGGCCGTGCAATTTGCCGATGCGGCCGGCAAGGTCTTCCTGCGCCAGGCGGCGGAAACCATGACGCCGATGACGATCGGCGGCAAGCCGTTCAATGCCGTGACGGAAGGCTTCAATCACGGCACCAGGGATGCGTACTACGGGCTGGGCCAGCACCAGAACGGGCAAATGAACCTGAATGGCGAAGACGTGCTGCTGGCGCAGCACAACATGGACGTGGCCGTGCCGTTCGTGGTGTCGGACAAGAACTATGGCCTGCTGTGGGATAACAATTCGATTTCGCGCTTCGGCAATCCGAAACCGTATGGCCCGATGGTCCGTGACCTGGCGCTGGTGGACGACGAGGGCAAGCCGGGCGGCCTGACGGCCCGCTATTACGTTGGCGGCAAGCTGGTATTCACGCGCCATGAAAAGGACATCGCGTACCAGTTCCTGAAAGACGTGGCCGAGAACTGGCCAAAGGAAGTGGGCAACCTGAAGGAATTGAAAGACGTGAAGGTGGTGTGGGACGCGACGCTGTCGTCCGACAAGCCCGGCGTGCACAAGATGCAGCTGTATGCGTCCGATTACGCGACCCTGACCATCGACGGCAAGCAGGTGCTGGACGTGTGGCGCCAGGACTGGAATCCGTGGTATCACAATTTTGAAGTGAACTTCAGCAAGGGCAAGCCGGTCAAGCTGCACCTGGAATGGAAGCCGGGCGGCGGCATGGTGGCCATCACCCACAGCGATCCGTTGCCGGCCCCCGAGCGCCATTCGCTGACGATGTCGTCCGAGATCGCGGAAGCCATCAATTACCACGTGATCAGCGGCACCAGCATCGACAACGTGATTGCCGGCTATCGCCACCTGACCGGCCAGGCGCCGATGATGCCGAAATGGACCTATGGCTTCTGGCAATCGCGCCAGCGCTATGAAACCCAGGAACAATTGCTGGACGTGGTGCGCGAATACCGCAAGCAGGGCTGGCCGCTGGACGCCATCGTGCAGGACTGGTTCTACTGGCCCGAAAATGGCTGGGGCACGCACGACTTCGACAAGGTGCGCTTCCCGAACCCCAAGGCCATGGTCGACGAAGTCCACAAGAACAACGCCCGCGTGATGCTGTCGATCTGGGGCAAGTTCTACGCCGACACGGACAACTACAAGGAATTCGCGGCCAAGGGCCACATGTGGACCAAGAACGTGGAAAACGGCGCGCTGGACTGGGTCGGCCCGGGCTACAAGAACAGCCATTACGACCCGTACACGCAGGAAGCGCGCGACATTTACTATCGCCAGCTGAAAACCAAGCTGGTGGACCTGGGCTTTGACGCGTGGTGGATGGATAACAGCGAAGCCGACGTGCTGTCCAACAGCCGCCTGGAAGACTTCAAGAAGCTGATCGGCCCGACCGTGTATGGCGCCGGTGAAATCACGTTCAACCCGTACAGCTTGATGCACACCAAGGCCATGATCGACGGCTTGCGCCGCGACCAGCCGGACCAGCGCCAGTTCATCCTGTCGCGTTCGGGCTTTGCCGGCATCCAGCGCAATTCGGTGGCGGTATGGAGTGGCGACACGGTGGCGCGCTGGAACAACCTGTACGACCAGATTTCCGCCGGCGTCAGCTTCTCGATGTCGGGCATTCCGAACTGGACGCACGATATCGGCGGCTATGCGCAGGAAACCCGCTACCAGAGCGGCGACATCGGTTCGGCCCAGGAAAACCGCAGCACGGGCCCGCAGGAAATGAAGCCGGAGGATTTGAAGGAATGGCAGGAATTGAATTTGCGCTGGTTCCAGTTCGGCGCCTTCAGCCCGCTGTTCCGTTCGCACGGCGAAGTGGTCAAGCGCGAAATCCACGTCATCGCGCCGGAAGGCTCGGAAATGCGCGACTCGATGGTCTGGTACGACAAGCTGCGCTACCGCCTGATGCCTTACATCTACGCCACGGCGTCGGACACGCACCACAATTCCGGCACCATCATGCGCGGCCTGGTGATGGATTTCCCGCAAGACGGCAAGGTCAAGGATATCCGCGACCAATACCTGTTCGGCCACAACCTGATGGTGGCGCCGGTCTACACCTATGGCGCGCGCGAACGCAAGGTGTACATGCCGAAGGGGGCGTCGTGGTATGACTTCGATACGGGCGCGGTTTATAAAGGCGGCGCGACCGTCACGGTGAAGGCGCCGTATGGCCGCATTCCGGTGCTGGTGAAGGCCGGCGCGATTGTACCGATGGGCCCTGTGACGCAATACGTCGATGAAAAACCCGATGCGCCGCTGACCCTCACTGTCTACACGGGCGCCGACGGCAAGTTCAGCCTGTATGAAGACGACGGCGTGACCAACGCCTACACCCGCGGCGAATTCTCCCGCATCCCGTTGAGCTACGACGACAAGACCGGCGTGGTGACCATCGGCGAGCGCGCCGGCGGTTACAAGGGCATGGTGGACAAGCGCGAATTCCGTATCCGCTTCATCAAGCCTGGCGTGTCGACGTCGGGCGGCTTTGATGCGGTGGACAAGGTGGTTCGCTATGAGGGCAAGGCGGTGACGGTACGTCAATAACGGTACGTTTATAAGCGTAGGGCGGTTTCGCGTCAGCGAAGCCGCCATGCATGCGTCGCCGGTATGGCACGCGCTGGCGGCGACGCTGGCATGGCGGCTTCCGCTAAAGCGGAAACCGCCCTACGGGTTTTATTGCAGTGAATTCAGCGCGGCCGACACGTACACCAGCGGCGCGTTCCAGTTGATGGCCACTTCATTGCTGGCGTAGCTGCACACGTGGTCCAGGTACGACAGCGCGGGCAGGGCGGATGGGTAGGATTTGCAGTTCTTGATGTCTTCCTGACCGGGATTCGGGCCACCGACCAGCCAGCCCGGCACCGGGGCGGAAATGCCGTCCGCTTCCGACGGACGGTGGTGCGGGTGCATGGCCGGGTGCGCACCGAAGCCGGTGACGAACGAGTAGCCGGTGGCGTTGCGGCCCAGGACATAGTCCAGCGCCGATTGCGCCGCCTGCAGGTAGCCAGGCTGCTGGTTGCGGCCAATCCGGTAGGCATGCAACAGCACCATGGCCTGGTTCAGCAGCACGGCATTGCTACCCCAGACGAAGTCGGTCTTTTTCAGTGGCACGCGGTACGGCGATTGCGACCAGGTGTCGCGCAACTGGTCGGCCAGCGACGTGATGCGCCGCGTGATCAGGGCTTTGTCGGCGGCCGGCGTCAGGCGCGGCAAGTGGTGGGCGAGCGAAATCCACGCCAGTCCGCCCACGTTGCCCCATGACGGCACGCCGGCCGGCAACCGGCCGGGGCGCATGGCCTGGTAATAACTGTCCTTGCCGGTCGTGATGTACAGCTCGGCGGCGGCCCATGCGA
Source organism: Pseudoduganella rivuli (assembly GCF_009674485.1). GTDB lineage: Bacteria > Pseudomonadota > Gammaproteobacteria > Burkholderiales > Burkholderiaceae_D > Rugamonas > Rugamonas rivuli_B. The sequence continues at coordinate 239,827 of NZ_WKJJ01000007.1, forward strand.
ATTCGTCGGCCAGTTTGCTGTCCGAATAATCGCCGGTAACGATGTCGGCGGGTTGCCGGTAAATCTGGTCGGGATGCGCCTGGGCCCAGCCCCATGCGGCTTCGGCGGCTTGCCGCATACGGGCCGACAGGCCGGGGCGCTGTCGTTCGAATGGCGCCATCACACGGCTGGCGACCGCCATCACGGCGGCAAAGTCCAGTGCCGCGGCCGTGCTTTTTTGCACCACATAGCGCGTCGCATGCGGCTGGTCCGGCATCACCATGCCGTCGAAATCCTTGTCGGTCAGCTTGTGGTAAACGCCGCCATCGCCCGGGTCCTGCATGGCCAGCATCCAGTCCAGGTTCCACAGGGCTTCATTGACAATGTCCGGCATGCCGTTGCCGGATTCCGGCAGGTTGCTGTCCTGCGCCTTGAAGTATTGGGGAAAGTGTTCCCACGCCGCCAGCAGTGTGTATGTGCTGATGCCGGAATTGACGATGTATTTGTTGTAATCGCCCGCGTCATACCAGCCCTTGGGCGCGGAAATCACCGTGCCTTCGGGCCGTCCGGCCGATGCGGCGGACGCGTGCACCAGCACTTCGGTGTCCGGATGCCCCGCCGCGCGCGCATAGATGCCCGCGTGTTGCGGCAACAGTGCCGTGCTGGCGCGGTTGTAGTAATAGGCTTTCAACGCGCCGATGTTCAGTGCGCGGTAGACGTTGCCCTGGATGTCGAAAGGTGCGGAATCGGGCAGGCCGGCGACGCGCAGCCGGTACCGGCCGGGCGTCTTGAGCGCCGTGAAATCCGCGATGCGCACGGTTTCACCGGAGACATCCCACGGTTTTGGCTCGCCCAGCTTTTCGCGGAGCACGGGCTTGCCTGTATGGGCGTCGACCACGATGAAAGCGGCGGCTTTGCCTGCGGGGACCACGGCCAGTTTTTGCGCGGCGGGCGGGAAGCCGACCTGGTTGATTTTAATGGCGGCGCTGTCCGCCATGGCCTGGGTACACGCCGCGCCCAGTAGTGCTGCCAGGGGTAGCAGGCGTCGCTTTGTACAAGGTTTCATGCGGCGTGTTCCACCGAGGCGGCGGCGCCGGCCTCGTCCTTGCCTTCGGCGTGGTGGAACGGAGCGAACCAGCAAGCCAGGAACGATGGAATCGTGGCCACCATGACGAACACGAAGTAATTGATGTACCCCATGGCTTCCTGCAGGTAGCCGCTCAGCGTGCCGGTCACCATCGCGCACAGTCCCATCAGGCCGGTGCCGAATGCGTAATGCGTGGTGGTGTATTTGCCCGGCGCCAGCTGCTGCATCAGGTAAATCATGAAGCCCACGGAACCGAAACCGAAGAAGAACTTTTCAATCACCACGCCGGCGCCGATGGCGAACAGGCTGTCGGGCAGGTAAATGCTCATGGCCAGGAATGTGGCATTGGGGATGTTTACGGCGCAGCACAGCAGGAACAGCGTGGACTTCAGGCCGCGTTTGGCGACAAAGAAGCCGCCCAGCAGGGAACCCAGCAGCACGGCCGCCAGGCCATAGGTGCCGTAGATAATGCCCAGCAATTCGTTCGACAGGCCCAGGCCGCCCTTGGCGTGGGCATCGACCATGAAGAACGGGCCGATCTTTTCCAGGAATCCGATGCTGAGGCGGAACAGGAAGGCGAAAGCCACCATGCGCCACACGTCGCGCTTCTGGAAAAAAGTCACGAACGAATCGGCCAGGATGTGCCAGGCGCCGGCCACGCTGGTCGGCGTGTTGGCGGCGCGCGCGCCGTCGGGCATGAAGTGCGCATGCCACACCGCCATCAGCACGGTCAGCCCGGCGACGATGAAGAACACGATGCGCCACGCATCCATCCATTCCGGACCGAACACTTTGGCGTCGTGATGGAACCAGTCGGTGTGCAGGCGGCCGGTCAGGTAAACCAGGAAGCCGGAAGCGACGATCGGGCCGATATTCCACGACAGGCTCTGGATACCGCAATACAGCGACTGGCTGCGGGAGTCGAGCGACGTCACGTAGACACCGTCGCAGGCAATGTCCTGGGTCGCGCCGATGAAGGACATCAGCCACAGCAACGGCATCAGCACCACGACGAAGTCCGGCAGCGCCATGGCCATGGCCGCGCCGGCGAATCCCAGTGCGATCAGCGCCTGCGCGCACAGCACGAAGAATTTCTTGGTGCGGTACATCTCGACGAAGGGCGCGAACAGCGGCTTGATGGTGTAGGCCAGGATCAGCATGCTGGAATAGCTGGCCGCGGTGCCGTTGTCCATGCCCAGGTTCTTGAACATGATGGCGGTCACGCTGGTGAGCATGATGTAGCCCAGCGCCATGGTGAAGTACCCGGTCGGGACCCACAGCAGCGGTGAGGTGGTTGAACGGGTGGATGCCATCGGTGTCTCCGTGATGTATTTATTGTCAGGCGAGGGCCGCTGCGGACTGGCCGGCCAGGTGTTCGTCCAGCAGCGCGGCGGCGCCGCCGAGCGCGGGGTAGGGCGCGGTAATGACCAGCGTCGGTATTTTCGCATTGTAGGCGGAGAAGCGGCCCTTGTGCTCGAATCGCTGGCGGAACGCCGATTTCGCGAAGAAGTCGCCCAGGCGCGGCACCACGCCGCCGCCGATATAAATGCCGCCTTGCGCGCACAGCGTGACGGCAACGTTGGCGGCGACCGTGCCCAGCATGGCGCAGAAGCAGTCCAGCGTTTCGCGGCACAGCGGATCGGTATCGGCCAGCGCGCGCGATACGATGGTGGCGGTATCGAGCGACGGTGCGGCGGCATGGCGCCAGTCGGCCAGCGCAGCGTGGATCAGCGGAATGCCGGGCCCGGATACCAGGCGTTCGGCGGACACGTGGTCGTAATCCTGCCAGCAGTATTTCAACACCGCCATTTCGCGCGCGTCGGATGGCGAAAAGGCAACGTGGCCTCCTTCGCTTTGCAGCGTATGCCAACGGCCATCGTGCCGGCTGACGCCGGCCACGCCCAGCCCGGTGCCGGCGCCGACCACGCCGATCATGGCGCCGGCTTGCGCCTGGCCGCCGCCGATGGCCTGCAGGCCGTCCGGCCCCAGTTCGGGCACGGCGCGCGCCAGTGCGGCGAAGTCATTGACGACCAGCAGGGTTTCCAGGCCCAGCGCGTCGCGCGTGGCCGAGATGGAAAATTCCCAGTCGTGGTTGGTCATGCGTACGCGGTCGTCGCCCACCGGATTGGCAATCGCAATCGCCGCATGGCGCACGGTCGCGCCGCACTGGCGCAAATAACTGCGGATGGCGTCGCTGAAGCGCAGGTAGTCGGCGCAGGCCAGCGTGGCAATGCGGTCCAGCTGGCCGGGCGCGGTCTCCAGCGCGAAGCGGGCATTGGTGCCGCCGATATCGGCCACCAGCCGGGGGCCATCGTGATACCGGGCGCCGTTCATTTCCGGCCCCGCATGCGGGTGATGAATTCGCGGTACCACAGTGCGCTGTCCTTCAGCGTGCGCTGCTGGGTTGCATAGTCGACGTGCACAATGCCGAAGCGCTTGGCGTAGCCGGAATTCCATTCGAAGTTGTCCATCAGGCTCCACAGGAAGTAGCCACGCACGTCGACGCCCTGCGCCATGGCGGCCGACAGCGCTTCCAGGTGGTCGCGCACGTAGCTGATGCGGGCGTGGTCGTGCACCGCATGGCCATCCAGCGTATCCGGGTTGGCCATGCCGTTTTCCGTGATGTAGACCGGCGGCAAATCATATTCGGCGTTCAGCGCCAGCAGCAGTTCGGTCAAGCCTTCCGGGTAGATTTCCCAACCCATGTCGGTGAAACCGCGTCCGCCCTTCGGTGGCGGGGGCGATGGGTCGGCGCTGGTGACCGCGCGGGTGTAATAATTCACGCCGAGGAAGTCCATTTTCTGCGCAATGATGTCGAAGTCGCCAGGCTGCACTTTCGGGCCACTGGCGCCGTGCGCGCGCAGCGCCAGTTCCGGATAGCGGCCTTTGAACAGCGGGTCCATATACCATTGCACGGATTTCGCATATTCCAGCTCGGCCAGCACCTTGTCCTGTGCGCTGTCGCTGGCCGGATGGGCCGGCCACTGGTTCAGCACGATCCCGAGCCCGGCTGCCGGATTCACCGCGCGCATGGCGCTCATCGCCAGGCCATGCGACAGCAGCAAATGGTGCGACACTTGCACCGCGGTGGCCGCGTCGGCCACGCCGGGCGCGAATTGCGCATTGCCGAAACCGAGATTGGCGGTGCACCACGGTTCGTTATGGGTCGCAATGGTGGCGACGCGGCCGCCGAAGCGGCGCGCCACTTCGGCCGCATAGTCGGCGAAACGGTAAGCCGTATCGCGCGCGGTCCAGCCGCCCGTGTCTTGCAGCGCCTGCGGCAAATCCCAGTGGTACAGCGTCAGGTGCGGCGACACGCCCTTGGCGTGCAGGGCGTCGAGCAGCCGGTCGTAAAAATCAAAGCCCTTCTGGTTCCATGCCCCTTTGCCGTCCGGCTGCACGCGCGCCCAGGCCATCGAGAAGCGGTAGGCGTCGACGTTGAGGGAAGCAATCAGGTCGACATCTTCCCGGTAGCGGTGATAGTGGTCGCAGGCGACGTCGCCGTTGGTGCCGTCGATAATGCGGCCCGGGGTGTGGCTGAAGGTGTCCCAGATCGACGGCCCTTTGCCGTCTTCGGCCCACGCGCCTTCAATCTGGAATGCGCTGGTGGCGACGCCCCAGGTGAAGCCTGGGGGAAATTGCAGGTTTTGGTCCATTGCTGCTCTTGTTCTTGGCGGATGAAGGGTTTGAAATCGATTTCATGATAGCGACGCTTTTTTGGCGATGTCAAACAAAACTTCGGAATTGCGTAATTTCGTTCTGGACGTTGGCTGTTTTCGTATGTTTGCGCGCCGGCCCAGGCCCGGGCGGGGGCTGATCGGAAAGAAACCGGTTTCATGCTATACTGCACCGATGAAAAAAGCAGACAGCAATTCCGGTTCGACGACAGTCTATGAAGTGGCGCGCGTGGCCGGGGTGTCGGTGGCGACCGTGTCGCGCTACCTGAATGGTACGGCCAGGGTGTCGGACGACAAGCGCAAGGTGATCGAAAGCGTCATCGACAAGCTCAATTACAAGCCCAACATGCTGGCGCAAAGCCTGAAGATGGGCAGTTCGCGCACCATCGGCGTGCTGACCCAGTCGCTGGTCAGCGATTATTTCAACGAAGCGATGAGCGGCATCGACCAGACCATGAAGGCGGCCGGGTACGCGCCGCTGATCGTGTCGGGACACTGGCACGCCAGCGACGAGGCCGAGCGCATCGAATTGCTGATCGCGCGCCGGGTCGACGGCCTGGTGATCCTGACCGGCAAGCTCACCGACGAACAGATCCTCAGTTTTTCCGAGCGGGTGCCGATCATCGCGTTTGGCCGCGAACTGAGCGCAAAGAATGCGTTCGGCTTTTGCCTGGACAATTACAAGGCCGCGTGCGAAGCGGTCGAGTACCTGGTGATGCAGGGCCACCGGGCGATTGCCTTTATTGCAGGGCCCGACCAGGCCGACGCCAGGGCCCGCCTGGCCGGCTACCGCGATACGCTGGAGCGGCACGGCATCGACGTCAACCCCAGCCTGATCGTGCCGGGCGATTTCCAGGAATTGGGCGGGGTGCTGGCGGTGAACCAGTTGCTGGAATCGGGCCAGCGTTTTTCCGCGATTTTTGCCGCCAACGACCTGACGGCGTATGGCGCGCGGCTGGCGCTGTACCGCCGCAACATCCGCGTGCCGGAAGATATTTCCATCATCGGCTTCGATGACTTGCACAGTTCGATGTACACCACGCCGCCGCTGACCACCGTGCGCCAGCCGCTGCTGGAAGTGGGGCAGCGCATCGGCGAAGCCATGCTGAAGCTGATCGGCGGGCAAAAAGTCCGCTTCGAAGTGCCGCCGCTGTCGCTGGTGGTGCGGGAGTCGGTGCGGCGGATTTAAGGCGTCGCGGCGCCGCCCTTGTTGGCCCCCCACGACACCGCTGTTGTCCCTCCGAGCCATTCCACTGTCCCCACGAGCCAGTGGCGTGCTTGTGAAATGTTAAATCTTTCCGTGTAGTTACTATGAGTCGCCGGCATGGAATCTTTTAACAATCACACGGAGACACCCTATGCGTATCAAGCAGTTGCTACCCGCGCTTGCCTTGTTGACCGTTGGCGTACAAGCACACGCCAGCACCCTGAACCAGAATGTATCGTGGACCATCGACCGTCCGGGCACCACCACCAATTACCGCGTGGTGGCCTACGGCGACTCCATCTATGCCGGCTACAACGGCTCGACCACGAGCGCCGCCAAATATTCGGCGCCGACGGTGGAGGCGGAATACCTGTCCGCGTTGTGGAATGCCGATATTGAAAGCGTGCGCCGCACCAAGTCCGGCGCGATCGCGTCGGATGTCTACAACAACAAGATCGTGGCCGAGCGCTCGTATATGCAGGCCAGCAATACCCGTGTCGTGACATTTGAAATGTGCGGCAACGATGGCCTGCAAGCCCGTACCGCGTACAAAGCGCAGACCGGCACCTGCGACGACAGCGTGCTGATCGCGGCGGAAAACAATTGCAAGACGTACGTGGCGGCCGCGATGGATTACATCAACGCCAATGCCTATGCTGGCGTCAAGCTCAAGGTCATCTCCAACCTGCACTATCCGGGCTATGCGGCCGACAACGTGCAAAGCACGTGCAAGCAGGCCAGCACCGGACAGACCGTCAACATGCAGGAGAAATTCCTGCCGTCGCTGGTGCGCATCAACCACATGATGTGCGACATGGCGCGCCAGAAGGGCTTCAAGTGCGCGGACAACTTCGCCCAGTACATGGGCGCGGACTATGACAGCAACGGCGACGGCATCGTCGACGCGGACGCGCTGCGCTACGTCGACGGTGAAAGCCAGGCCAGCTACCTGACCCGCATCACGTCGACGCTGCGTTCGACACTGCGCGACGCCAACACGAAATTCGTGTCGTCCAGCAGCAGCTACGACTACATCCAGTCCGACGACACGCACCCGACCTACAACGGCAGCACGGTGACGGCCGGCCTGTTCGGCGGCTCCACCGGCACCGGCGCGGCGCGCTATACGTCGTTCACGTCGGGTAAGAACCCGATCTGGAACCAGTATGGCCACGAGCGCATGGGCTGGGCCGTATCGACCTACAACGTGCCAACGCCGTAACGCCCAGGCATGGACCACCGCTGGCGTCCCGGCTTCGGCTACCTGGCCCTGGCGCTGCTGCTGGCCGTTGGCGCCATCGCGGTGCTGGCGTTCCTGTGGCTGACGTCCGGACCGGATGCGGAGGCGCCGCCGTCGTCGCGACTGGCGCCGGCCGTCTCTGCAACCGCTCCGGCGCCGGCGGCGCAAGCGGCGGCGCAAGCGGCGGCGCATCCGCCGCCGCGTCCTCCGCAACAGGGGATGCCGGCCCGCGACGGCGAAGATCCGACGCCGGACTTGCGCAGCTACGTGGCGCGGGGCGAAAAGCCGACCATGGCCGAGGTGATCTCCCGCCTGCATGAGCGGGGCATCCATACCGGCCTTGGCGCGTTCAATCCGCCCGGCACCAGTCCGCCGCTGGTGGGACTGGCGGTGCCGGACGATTTCCCGCTGCCGAAAGGCTATGTGCGCCACCACCAGGCCACCGATGACGGCCAGCGCATCGAAGCCATCCTCATGTATGCGCCCGATTACCAGCCCGTCGATGCGGCGGGACGGCCCATCGACGTGCCGAAAGACCGTGTCGTGCCGCCCGAACAGGCGCCGCCGGGATTGGCGGTCCGGCGCATCACCATTCCACCACCGACAGAATCTGTCCGCTGATCACCATGAAGCAAATCAGTCTTTCCACGACGGGCGCGGTTGCCTGCGTCGCTGCCAGCGCCGCGCTGTCCGCGCTGTATGTCAACGGCGGCGCCGGCTGGCCGCTGGGCTTTGTTTTTCTCGTACCCTGGCTGTGCGCACTGGATGCGCGCCGCACCTGGGCCGGTACGCTGGCATGCGCATACGCCATGTCGCTGGCTTACACTGCCGCCGTGTTTCCGTGGCTCGGCATGGCGCTGGGGCGCTATACCGGCATCGGCGGCGTGGCCGGACTAGCCATCCTGCTGCTGGCCGCGCCGCTGTTCCAGCCGCAATTCCTTGCCTTCGCGCTGGTGCGCAGGGTTGGCGTGCGTCGCTACGGGCCGCTGCTGGGCGCGCTGGCCGCCGCTGCGGCCTGGGTCGCCACGGAGCGCTTCGCGCCACGGCTGCTGGGCGACACCATTGGCTATGGCCTGTATCCGTCGCCGCTGCTGCGCCAGGCCGCCGACGTGGGCGGTGGTGCGGGCCTGACCTTGCTGCTGTTGCTGTGCAACGAAGGCATGGCGGCCGCGTATGCGCGGCGCAAGGAGGGCCGGCGCGCGCTGGCTGCGCCGTTAGCTTGCGCGGCGCTGGCGCCGCTGCTGCTCGCGCTGTATGGCTGGACCGCGCTGCAAGGCGAACCGGTGGCGGCGGGCAAGCCGCTGCGCATGGGATTAATCCAGGCCAACATGGCCGACTATGAAAGCCAGCGCCGGGAAAAGGGCGCCTACGGCGTGGTGCGCGACGTGCTGGACCGCCATTTCGCCATGAGCTATGACGCCATCGAACGGCAGCGCGCGGAAGCCGTGCTGTGGTCGGAAACCGCGTATCCCACCACGTTCGGCCACCCGAAGAGCGAAGCGGGGGCGGAATTCGACCGTGAAATCCTCGCCAACGTGAACGCGGCCCGCGTGCCGTTCGTATTCGGCACCTATGACCGGGACGGCGCCGGCGAATACAATGCCGCCGCGCTGGTGCAGCCGGAAACGGGCTTGCTGGGCTTTTACCGCAAGACCCGGCTGTTTCCGCTGACGGAATACGTGCCGTCGTGGCTGGACGGCCCGGTGGTGCGCCGCCTGATGCCCTGGGCCGGCAACTGGCAGCCAGGCAACGGCGCCCGCGTGTTGCCGCTGCGCCTGGCCGACGGCCGCGAAGTGCCCGTGCTGCCGCTGATCTGCCGCGACGATACGGACCCGGGACTGGCGCTGGACGGCGCCCGCCTGGGCGCGCAAGTGATCCTCACCATGTCCAACGATTCGTGGTTCAGCATGGACCCGCAAGGGGCGAAGCTGCACCAGGCGGTGGCGGCGTTCCGCAGCATCGAGACGCGGTTGCCGCAATTCCGCGTCACCACCAATGGCTACAGCGCCGCCATCGATGCGGCCGGCACGGTACTGGCGGGCACGCCGATGGGCGAACCGGCGCTGGTGATCGCCGACATGCCGGTGCGCCAGCCCAAGCCCACGTTGATGGTGCGTTGGGGCGACTGGGTCGGACTGGCCGGCGGCGGCTTCCTGCTGTTGCTGGCCATGTTGGCCATCCTGCCGGCGCCGCGTACGCAGGCGCAATCGCACGCAAAAGCCCAGGCCGGATCAGTGGATGATTCGGTGCCCGCCGCCATGGCATTCCCGGCCACGGCCGCGATACTGCCGCCGGCCGCCCGCGCGGTGTCGGGCTTGCTGCGCGCCGTTGCGCGTGCAGGCTTGCTGGCCATGTGCGTGGCGCTGTTGCTGGACGAATCGTTGCGCACGCACACGCTGGCGCAGATCCGCCTGTTCGCCGTGCTGTTCCTCGTGCCGGAAGCCATCGCCTGGTGCCTGCTGCGTGCGTTTGCCGCGCAAGTCTCGGTCGGTAATGGCCGGCTGCTGGTGGAGCGGGGGACGCTGCGGATGGAAATGGCGCTGGGCGAAATCGTCGCGGTCCAGCCATGGCGCCTGCCGGCGCCAGGCCCGGGTTTGACCCTGAAGCTGGCGCCGGGCCGCCAATGGCGTTACGGGCTGGCGCTGTCCAATCCCGCCGGTTTCGCCGCGGCGCTGGCGGCCGCCGGCGGCCCGGCAGTGGTGGACGGGCGGCGCAGGGTGATGGATGTCTATGCGCAGGCACGCTCGGCATTGCGGCGCTGGGCGCTGGACAGTCCGCTGGCGAAATTCGTCGCGCTGCCGCTGGTGCTGGCGGTGCCGGCCTTCCACCTGCACCAGCACATCGCATTCGGCAGCGCGCTGGGCGAGTACTACACGTTCGGCCTGAAAGCGTACGCCAGCGCGTTTGCGCTGTGGTGGGCCGCGTGGACGATCGGCGTGGTGCTGTGCGCGGCGCTGTTGCGCACCGGGATCGAAGCGGTGACGTTGATGGCGGCGTTGCTGCGGCCCGGCCAGGCGGCCGGCATCCGCAGCGGCATGGAGCGGGCCGGCCACGCGGCGCTGTACCTGGGGTTGCCGGCCTGGCTGTTGTTGAATATCTACCGGGCCTGACTCTCCACCGCGCCGTACGGCGCGCCCGCCATCAGCCACTCCGGCCAGTGGAAATGCACGGCGCAAGGGGCGGGGCCCAGGCGCCGGGGCGTTGTGGCGGTGGTGCACACGGTACGCGCGGGGCGGACAGTGGCGCGGCAGTGGCGCGCCAGCAAGCCCTCCATGCCGCAGCACGCCCGTTCCGCCAGTGCGTCGCCATCGGCGCCTTGGCGGTCGCGGCGGATGTCGTGCAGCAGCGCCGCCAGCGCGTTCAGCAATACCAGGCAATCGCTGTCCGCCGCCAGTTCGCCGCGCGCCTGCGCGCCCCGCAATTCGCCCAGCAATGCGCTGCGCCAGCGCGACCGGCCCAGTTCCAGCGCCGCCACCACCTTGTCGGGCAGGCGGTGGTAGACCGTGGCGGCGGGATCGGCATACGGCGAGAAGGCGCCATCGGCGGCTATCCAGCGCGCCGCGCCTTCGAACATGCGGCGCAGCCGGGGCATGCCGGGCGGATCTTCGTGGGCGCGCCACACCACGGCCGCGTGGTATTCGCGCTCATACCAGTCCGCCGCCTGCAATTGCGCGGCTGCCACGCTGCGCACCTGCAAATACGTGGCGGTACGGCTGGCGTGCATTTCGTCGGCCAGCCGTGCAATCGTGATGGACGACAGGCCGCTGCGCCGGGCGATGGCCAGCGCCGCCATCGCCTGCGCGTCGGTGGCGCCGGACTCCGGCTTCGCCCGCTGCGCGGCGCCGTCAAATAAATGGCGCAAGTCGGCGGGGGCGGGTGGCGGCGATTGCACGCCGCGCCGTTGTTGCAGCCAGGCGCGTACAGCCTCCTTGCCGCCGGGCGCTGGCGTTGACGCCGGTGTTGGCGTGCCGGCGTCCATCATGCCTCCCGCACCTGCAGCGATTCGGTCAGCATCGCGCCGAATTCCAGGCTGCCGACGGCGGTCTGGCCGCCATCCATCGGCAGCACGGCGCCATTGATGTAATCGGCCGCGCCGCTGGCCAGGAACAGCGCCAGCGCCGCCACTTCGTCGCGGTTGCCGGCGCGGCCCGACGGGATGCTGCGCAACAGCCTGGTCCAGCTGCGTTCGCCGTCCGGCGCCAGGCGGCGCATGCCTTCCGTATCGGCCACCGGTCCCGGCGCAATGCCGACGCAACGGATGCCAAGCGGCCCCCATTCGATGGCCAGCGTGCGGATCAGCATGTCGATGCCCGCCTTGGCGGCGCAGACGTGGCTTTGCGTGGCCGTGGGCAGGCGCGACTGGATGGCGGAAATCGCCATCACCAGCGCGCCGGGTTTGGGCAGGTATTCGAACGCCGCGTGCGCCGTATTGAAGGTGCCGATCAAGTCGATGTCGATGACGGTGCGGAATCCCTTGGCCGTCATGCCGGCGGCCGGGGCGACGAAATTGCCCGCCGCGCCGGCAATCACGATGTCGATCGGTCCGAACGCGGCGTGGGTTTGCTGGCACGCCTGTGCGATCTGCTCGTGGTCGCGCACGTCGGCCGACAGGCCCATGGCGCGGCCGCCGTCTTCGCGGATCGCCGCGGCCGCCCGTTCCGCCTTGTCGTAGTCGCGGCCGACAATGGCGACCGCCGCGCCGGCGGCGGCAAACACTTCGGCGATGCGCTGGTTGATGCCGCTGCCGCCGCCGGTAATCAGTGCGGTCTTGCCGGCCAACAGGCCCGGGGCAAAGATGTCGAGAATCGATTTCATGGATGTTCCATTCGATGTGAAAGCGCAGGGTGCACGCTGCCCGGCGCCGCATGGCGCCAGGGCAAACCCCTGCGTGGAAGATTACGAGCGCTTCAACCCGTGACGCGGTCGAGCCACGCCACCAGGTTGGCGATGACTTCGGCGCGGTTGGTTTCGTTCAGCACTTCATGGCGCGCGCCGCCGTAGACGTGGGTCGACACGTCGGCCATGCCGGCCGCGCGCAGCCGCCGCACCAGCGGGTCGAACCAGTCCAGCATGCCGTTGACGGGATCGTGGTCGCCCGTGAACAGGTACAGCGGCAACTCTTTCGGCAGGCGGGCCAGCTGTTCCGGCAGCGCCGTGCTGTTGCCGGTGTCGAAGATGGATAACAGCGACGGCAACGTCAGCGCGAAGCCGCACAGCGGGTCGGCCACGTAGGCGGCCGGCACGGCTGGATCGCGGCTGAGCCAGTCGACGCCGGTGGCGGGGTTGGCCACCGTGGCGTTCGCGCTTTCCACGGTCCAGCCGGAAATGCGGGGATCGAGCATTTCCAGCGCCGTCGTGCCGGACAGGGCGCAGCCGTCGAGCAGCGATCCATGCTCGGGCAGGTAAATTTGCGCCGCCATCGACCCCATGCTGTGCGCCAGCATCAGCACGGGCAGGCCGGGATGGTTATCGCGCACATGGCGCGTGACGACCGCCATGTCGTCCACCAGTCCCTGGAAGCCGCGCGGGCCGAAGTCGCCCAGGCTGCCGTCGTCCAGCGCGGCCGGGCCATGGCCCCGGTGCTCGCTGGCGTACACGGTGTAGCCGGCGGCATTGAGCGCGTGCGCCACGTGGGCATAGCGGGCAGAATGCTCGGCCATGCCGTGGACGATTTGCACCGCGCCCCGTACGCCGGCGTTGCCGGTGCCGTTGGCCGGCCAGTGCAGGCAATGGATGAGATGGCCGTCGGCGGCGGGCAGCGTGAAGCGGCGTGGTTCCATGTTGCTCTCCCGGTGAGTTAATAACGCACGGTGATGTCGATGCCGTAGCGGCGCGGATACGGAATCGTCGTGAAGCGGGTCTGCGACGTCGGATCGAGCACCAGCCCGGCCGGATTGCGGTTGTCGGTCAGGTTCTTGCCATAGACAGCGTACTCCACCTTCTTCGATGGCGACAACAATCCGATGCGGGCCGACACGTCGCGGCTTGGCGCCACGCGCGAACGCGGTTCGTTGGTGGCCAGGAAGTACTGGTCGCCGATCCACGTGGCGTCGCCGTGCAGGCTGAGCGTGTAACCTTCCACCGGCACGCTGTAGTCGGCGCCGATATTGAAGGTGTGGCGGGGCGCTTCGATCATCTGCTTGCCGGACAGGTCGGCGCCGTTCAGCAGCAAGCGTTTATAGGTGCCGTTCAGCAGGCCGAGGTTGGCGGACAGGCGCAAGTCGCGCGTCGCTTGCAGCACGGCTTCCAGTTCCGCACCCGTGATGCGCGACTGGCCGGCGTTGACCAGTTGCTGGGTGCCGATCCCCACCACGTTGAGGAATTGCTGGCTCTTGAAGTTGTAGCGGAACGCCGTCAGGTTCAGCGTCAGGCGGCGGTCCAGCATTTGCGACTTGACGCCGCCTTCGAACGCGTTCAGGTATTCCGGCCGCGCCACGTTCAAGTCCGACGCATTGGTCAGCGCGCCGCCGTTAAAGGCGCTGCTGCGGTAGCCGCGCGCATAGTGGCCATACACCATCACGTCGCGCGACAGCTTGGCATTCATGCCCAGGCGTCCGGTCGGCTTGCGGTCGTCGTAGCCCAGTTCCGGCTGCACGGGAATCACGGGCGTCACGCGAAAATCCCGCAACCGGCCCTTGTCGCTGGTATAGCGTACGCCGCCATACATCGATACCGTGTCGCTGAAATCATAGGTGCCGTCGATGTACAGCGCATACGAGCGGCGCTGCTGGTGGTATTGCTGGTTCAGGATCGGCAGCACGGGCGGGCCGCCGAAGATCGTGTACGTGGTGCCGATATCGACGTCGTCGCGCTGGTGATAGGCGCCCGCGATGAATTGCAGCGGGCCGTCGAATGCCGTGGTAAAGCGCAAGTCCTGGCTGAATTCGTGCGTGTTGGTGCGGAAATCGATGTGCAGCAGCGGATCGATGGTGCCGTCCGCGTCGACCAGGTTGACGAAGCGCCCGTTGAGGAACGACGTGATGGACGTGATGGTGCCCAGTTCCGTGCGTTTGTTGAGCGTCAGGTAGCCGCCGCTGCCGCGCACGGTGATGTCGCCGGAGCGATCGGTGGCCACTTCATCGTCGGCCAGCCGCTTGCCCGTGTACGGGTTGATGCGCGGGTCCTTGCCGTTGGCGTTCAGGCCATTGGCGGCCAGGCCCGTGTTGGTGGCGCCGATCGCATACGGATTGTTGTTGACGGCCCACAGGCGCAAGGTGCCGGTCAGGCCGTCTTCATCCTTGTAACCCAGGGTCAGGCGTGCGGCCTTGCGGTCGATGTTCGACAGGTCGTGCCCGGCCGGATTGACGTTGTGGATATAGCCGTCCGAATGCGCGCCGGTAAAGGCAAAGCGGGCCGTCAACCGGTTGTCGACCAGCGGCATTTCCACCATGCCTTTCGCTTCGCGGTAGCCGTTGCTGCCCACGCCCAGGGTCAGTTCCCCCTGCTGGCGGAACGTGGGGCGCTTCGAGATGAAGTTCACGGCGCCGGCCGTGGTGTTCTTGCCGAACAAGGTGCCTTGCGGCCCCCGCAGCACTTCGACCCGTTCGACGTCGAAGATCTGCGCGCCGCCCAGGTATTGGGCGCCGACATACACTTCGTCAAAAAAGGCGCCGGTCGGCGAAATCGCGTTCAGGTTGAATTCGGACGTGGAAATGCCGCGCATGGAAAACTTCGGCTGCGATTCGTCGCCCAGGTTCGACACGCGCAGGTTGGGCACCAGGCGGGCGATTTCCGTGCCGGTGTCGATCTTTGATTTCGACAAGGTTTGCGCATTCATGACGCTGACGGACAGCGGCACGTCCTGCAGCACCTGTTCGCGCTTGAGCGCCGTGACCACCACGCGGTTGATGTCGGGCGCCGCGTCGGCCTCCGCGGCTTTGGCGGTTGCAGGGGAGGCCGGCGCCGCGGCTTGCGGTTCGCCTTGTTCCTGTGCGTGGGCCGGCAAGGTCATGCCCAGCAGCGCCACTGCGCCGATGATCCCGTTGGTGTAGTTCATTGTTGTCTCCTTGGTTGTTATGGGTAATGCGTGCTGCGGTTGGTATCAGTGGCGCACCGGCGTGGCGGCCAGCAAGTGATCGCGGAACTGGTGGCGCAATTGCAGTTTCAAGACTTTGCCGGTGGGGCCGAGCGGCAATTGCGGCACCACCAGCACGTCGTCCGGCACCCACCAGCGCGGCACCTTGTGCTCGAACAGCGCCAGCAGCGCGTCCCTGTCGATCGTGTGTCCCGGCCTGGCCACGACCACCAGCAACGGCCGCTCGTCCCATTTCGGGTGCGGCACGCCGATGCAGGCGGCCAGCGCCACGGCGGGTGAGGTCATGGCGATGTTTTCCAGGTCGATGGAGCCGATCCATTCGCCGCCCGACTTGATGACGTCCTTGCTGCGGTCCGTGATCGTGAGGTAGCCGTCCGGCGCCAGCCGCGCCATGTCGCCTGTCATGAACCAGCCATCCGTGCCGGCGCTGCCTGGCGGCTGGCCGAAGTAAGCATCGACCACCCACTGGCCCCGCACCATCAGGTGTCCCTGCGCCTTGCTGTCCCACGGCATCTCGGCGCCATCATCGTCGACGATCTTCAGGTCGATGCCGAACAGCGGGCGGCCCTGCGTGCGCAGCACGGCGGTTTGCTGTTCCCGCGTCATGCCCTGGTGGTGCGCCTGCAACGTGCAGACCGTGGCCAGCGGCGACAGTTCCGTCATGCCGAACGCATGGATCACTTGCAGGCCCAGTTGCGACAAGCCATCCATCAGGTGCGGCGGGCACGTCGAGCCGCCGATGACGACACGGGCGAAGGTGGAAAATGCGAGACCGTGTTCGCGCACGTGGTTCAGCAAACCCAGCCAGATGGTGGGCACGCCGGCGGCGAAGGTGACGCCTTCCTGTTCGCACAGGCCGTACAGGGCAGGGCCGTCCAGCGCGGGGCCGGGCAGCACCAGCTTGGCGCCCACCATCGGCGCCGCGTACGGCAAGCCCCACGCATTCACGTGGAACATCGGCACCACGGCCAGGATGCTGTCGCGGGCCGACAGGTTGAACGCATCCGGCGCGACGGAGGCCCACGCATGCAGCATCGTGGAGCGGTGCGAATACAGCACGCCCTTGGGATTGCCGGTGGTGCCGGACGTGTAGCACAGGCCGGCCGCGGCATCCTCGTCGAACACGGGCCAGTTGTATTCGTCGCCGTGCGGCGCCAGCCATTCCTCGTAGCTGGCCAGGTGGGGAATGCCATCGAGGTCGCCGCCGGCGCAGTGGTGGTCGAGCACGATGAAAGCCTGTACCTGCGGGCATTGCGGGACGATGGAACGCACCAGCGGCGCCATCGACCGCTCGAAGAACACGACCTTGTCGGCGGCGTCGTTGACGATGAACGCCAGCTGTTCCGCGTGCAGGCGGGGATTCATCGTGTGGCACACGGCGCCGATGCCGGTGATGCCGTAGTACAGTTCCAGGTGACGGTAGCCGTTCCACGCCAGCGTGCCGACCCTGTCGCCCATGCGCACGCCCAGCGCGCCCAGCGCGTTGGCCAGTTGGCGGCTGCGGCGGTGGCAATCGCGGTACGTGTAGCGGTGCCACATGCGGTCGTCGCCAAACGACACGATTTCGCGCTGGCCGAAATAGCGGTCGGCGTGGCGCAACAAGGAAGAGATCAGCAGCGGGCGCTGCATCATCTGGCCGGGAACGGGGCTGTGTCCTGCTGGGGGCATTGTTGTCTCCTGGCGGCGGTGCAGCAAGGTTTGCTTTCGTGCCGCGCTGTTTCGGTTTAGTATTTATTTAGGGCACAAGCCGCTGCCCCATGGATTGCACTGTAGGGCCAGCGGATGTCCCCGGTCTTGCCCCGGCAAGCCAACAATTTGTCCGTGCGGGACATTGAGAGAATTTTGGAGAGAGCGGAACACGATGGAACAACCGACGACGGCCGGCTCATGGCTGCAAGGTATCTGGAACATGTTGTCGTCCATCGGACTGGACCCGCAGCCGATCTTCCGGCAAGCCGGCATCGACCCGGACGCCTTCCGCGATCCCCACGAGCGGTTCCAGAGCGACCAGTTGAGCCGGCTGTGGAATGTCATCACCGACGTCTCCGGCGACGAGGCGATTTCGCTGGCGGCCAGCGACCAGCCCCGGCCCGCCACGCTGGACTTGCTCGGCTATACGATGATGACGGCGCCGACCATGGAAGCGGCGCTGCTGCGCTTTATCCGCTACATTCGCGTGATCAGCGACGCCACGGCTTTTTCGCTGGAACCCGACGCGTCGGGCGGGCAGTGGCTGCGCCTGACGGTGGCCGGCGGCGAATTGCCGGTGCCGCGCCAGCGCTGCGAATTCATCCTGATCACGATCCTGAACATTTGCCGCTGGATCGCCAGCAAGCCGATTGCGCCCCTGGCGATCGAATTCGTCCACCCGGAGCCGGGCAGCACGCGCGCGCATGCCCGCGCGTTCGGCGGTCCGCTGCGTTTCGGCGCGGAGCGCAACGGCCTGTGGTTCAGCGCGGAAGACCTGGCGGCGCCGTTACCCGCGTCGAACCCGCAACTGGCGGAATTGCATGAGCGCTTCGCGGTGGAATTCATCGACCGCCTGGACAAGGCGCGGCTGACACCCAGGGTGCGCGGCCTGATCGTGCGCATGCTGCCGGACGGCGATCCGCCCCGCGCGGCCGTGGCCGATGCGCTGTGCATGAGCGAACGCACGTTGCAGCGCAGGCTGCAGGACGAGGGCGTGTCATACCAGGAACTGGTGGACGGCACGCGCAAGGCGCTGGCGTCGGATTACCTGGTCAAGGGGGAAATGGCGCTGGGGCAGGTGGCGTTCATGCTGGGCTTTGGCGACCAGAGCGCTTTTACGCGCGCGTGCCAGCGGTGGTTCAACAAGTCGCCGAAGCAGGTAAGGCAGGGCGTGTAACAGGTAGGGCGGTTTTGCGCAGCAAAGCCGCCATGCATGCGTTGCGGCGGTGGTTGGTGAAGGCGGCAGCGCACGCACGGCGGCAAGCCTGCGGCTTACCGCCCTACGGTGCACGAGTCCCTAGCGCAGGCGCGCGTGTTGGTGCGCGCTTTGCCCGGAGCCTTCCAGCCGGAACACCCCGACCGCCTCCATCAGCGCCGCGGCCTGTTGCTGCATGCTTTGCGCGGCCGCGGCGGCTTCTTCGACCAGCGCCGCGTTCTGCTGCGTCACCGCGTCCATTTGCGCAATGGCCTGGTTGACTTGCGCGATGCCCGCGCTTTGCTCATCGCTGGCGTTGCTGATTTCACCGACGATTTCCGTCACGCGGCCCACGCTGGCCACCACGTCTTCCATCGTGGTGCCCGCCTGTTCCACCAGCTTGTTGCCGGTTTCCACGGTCGATACCGACGTCGTGATCAATTCCTTGATTTCCTTGGCGGCGCCGGCGCTGCGCTGGGCCAGCGACCGCACCTCGCTGGCCACCACCGCAAAGCCGCGCCCCTGTTCGCCGGCGCGCGCCGCTTCCACCGCCGCGTTCAGCGCCAGGATATTGGTCTGGAATGCAATGCCGTCGATGACGCCGATGATGTCGACGATCTTGCGCGACGAGTCGTTAATCGACGCCATCGTATCGACCACCTGCGACACCACGGCGCCACCCTTGCGCGCCACGTCCGACGCGGACGCCGCCAGCAAATTGGCCTGGCGTGCATTTTCCGCGTTTTGCCTGACGGTGCCGGTCAACTGTTCCATCGACGCGGCAGTCTGTTGCAGCGAGCTGGCCTGGTTTTCCGTACGGGCCGACAGGTCGGCGTTGCCGGCGGCGATTTCCGCCGACGCGGTGGCGATGGTGTCCGTCGCGTGGCGCACGGCGCCGACGATGCGCGCCAGGTCGTCGCGCATGCCTTTCAGGCCATTGAGCATGCTGCCGCGGTCATGGCTTTTCACGTCGATGGCGACGCACAGGTTGCCTTCCGCGATATGGCGCGCGATGCCGGCCGCGTATTCCGGTTCGCCGCCCAGCTGTTTCAGCAGGCTGCGGGTGATGGCCACGCCGATGGCCAGCAGCAGGCCGCCCAGCGCCAGCGCCGCCAGCGCAAAGTCGATGGTGCGGCTGCGCACCGCGTCTTCCACCGTGTCGACATAGACGCCGGAACCGATCAGCCAGCCCCACGGCGCAAAGCCCTTCACGTACGACACTTTCGGCACCGGCTTGTCGCTGCCCGGCTTGGGCCACAGGTATTCCACGTGGCCGGCGCCATTGGATTTGATGATGTTGACGAATTCCACGAACAGCTTCTTGCCGGTTGGGTCCTTGTTTTCCGATAGATCCTTGCCGTCCAGCTCAGGTTTGATCGGATGCATCACCATGCGCGGCTGCATGTCGTTGATCCAGAAGTATTCGTTGCCCCCGTAGCGCAGCGCCTTGATGGTTTCCAGCGCGCGTTTCTTGGCGTCGGCTTCCGGCATGGCGCCGGACGCGGCTTGCTGCTGGAAGTGCACCAGCACGCCATGAGCCGCCTCCACCGTCTGTTTCACATTGCTCTTTCGCTCTTCCAGGATCAGCGCGCGTTCCGACACGAGGAACACGACAGTCAGCACGACGATACCCACGATGGCGCTGATATTCAGCGCCGCCAGCCGTTTTGCAATGCTCAGCGATTGCCACCATGACGAGTTCATTCCGCATCTCCAAGTCTGTTTTCCACGGCGCCCTGGCTGCTGCGCTCTGGAATCGAGAATCGCATGAGGACTTGATCCAGGTCAAGAAAGCCATCCATGCGTGGGGGCCATGGCCTGCAGTGATTTGCCACATTGTGGCTTTTTGTGCGCAGCTGTGGTTGATAGCGCAAGACATTGCAACAAAAATAACGCGGCAATTCCCCCGCTAGCACAACTTTTCCAATTTTGTTAGCGCAAACTTTTCGTGTGATGCATTCCTGTCACGCACCATTATTTTTGGTTGACCATCCGTTGGTAAACCAACTATATTCAAATGGTAGCGCTAAACATTTAAAATGTTACGGAAAACATCCGCATCCGGGGCGGAAACTTTTCACAACAAATGTATGGCGGTATCACATTTTGTTAGCGTAACATCCGGGTAACAACATGACTGGCCCGCAAAGGGCCGCATAAAAACAGGAGACAAAACAATGAATAACGCATCGATGGGCGGGCGCCAAGTCTTCGTCCTCACCACGATCGCCGGCCTGATTGCCAGCGCCTTTGCGCAGCCGGCGCTGGCCCAGGACCAGAGCAAGGACCCGGCCGTCACGCCGTCGGTCACCGTCAGCGGTTTCCGCAGTTCGCTGGCGCTGTCGGCCAATGAAAAGCGCGACAACGTGGGCCTGACCGACACCGTGTTTTCCGAAGATATCGGCAAATTCCCCGACCCGAACATCGCCGATGCGCTGGCCCGTGTGCCGGGCGTCCAGGTGACGCGGGGCGCCATCGACGGCGAGGGCTTGAACATTTCCATCCGCGGCATGGGGGCGGCGTTTACCCGCGTGCTGTTGAACGGCGCGCCGATGGCGTCGGCGTCGGCCGGCAGCTGGGGCGGCAACATCAGCGCCAACCGCGAAGTCGACATGGACTTCCTGCCGTCGGAACTGTTCCGCAGCGCCAGCGTGTACAAGAGCCAGCAGGCCAGCCTGATCGAAGGCGGCGTGGCCGGCACCGTCAACATGCGCAGCGTGCGCCCGTTCGACAAGAGCGGCTTCCGCTCCGCCTTCACCTTGTCCGGCAATTACCGCGACCGCGACGGCCAGTTCGGCAATACGGGTTCGGGCCTGGTCAGCAACACTTGGCAGACGCCGTGGGGCAAAGTGGGCTTGCTGGGCGGCGTCGCCTGGGGCAACACCAAGTTCTATACCGACGCGTTCCAGACCGTCGACATGCGCAACTTCCAGCTGAAGGGTTTCCAGACCAATGCCAGCGACAAGGCCAACGCCACCGGCGGCGGTTCGCAATCGACGCCGGACACGGTGCCGTCCGGCCTGCCGCTGAACCTGTTGCCGGACTATGCGCGCAATGTGCTGGTGCCGGGCAAGCAGATCGACCGCGCCATGCTGCTGGCGCTGAACCCGGGCGCCACCATCGAACAGATCGACAATGGCTTGATGGGCCGCCTGGGCCGCCACATCGTCTACAGCGGCGAGCGCCAGCGCAAGGGCGAAGTGCTGAGCTTCCAGTGGCAGCCGAACGACCAGTGGGACATCTATGTCGACACGCTGTTCGCGCAAAAAGGCACGAAGATGACGCAGCAGGGCATGAACGTGGGCACGCGCGCCAATACGCCGATCCCGATCGGCATGGAATTCGACAAGACCGATTGCAGCACCGGCTGCACCGTCACCAAGGCCACGCTGGCCAATACCTTCTGGGCGCTGGAATACCGTCCGATGAAGGAAAACACGCACTTCCGCAGCCTGAACCCGGGCTTCGAATGGCGCCCGAACGACAAGTGGACCATCGACGGCCACGTCAACTACACGTCCAGCTCCTTCTACCGCGACATGCCGACGGTGCTGTTCGCGACCAGGTCAGCGCCGTCCGTCATCACGTACAACAACACGGTGCCGGGCCAGACGCCAGTCTATTCCGGCAACCTGGATCCGAACGACCCGGCCAACTTCGGCTGGTACCAGGCGGGGCAGGGCTTGTCGGGGTTGCGCATGGATTTGTATGAGCGCACCAACACCACCAAGGGCACCCGCCTGAACCTGAAATGGGGCGACGATGACTTCAACCTGAAGTTCGGCGGTTCATATGACGACATCGAGCGCCGCTACCGCAGCTATGGCGTGGCCGACGCGTGGATGAACGCCGCTTGCGGCAATAACGTCAGCGCCCGCCTGTTCGCGCCGAACACGCAGTTGCGCAGCCCCGGTTGCGACGGCCGCAGCACGCCGGGCGCCATCGCGGACGCGGCGACCGCCTACCCGGGCTATGGCACGGGGGCCACGGCGGGCGGCGCGCCGCTGACGTACCTGGGATCGAAGGTCACCAATGCCGACATCACCAAGTACGCCATCCCGTCGAACCAGGGCTTCATCACGGTGGACTGGCCGCGCTTCGCGCAGGATACCGATTACCAGTACTTCCGCGACAATATCTACCTGGGCTTCAACAGCGGCAGTGGCGGCTATATCCGTGAAAAAGTGGGCGGCCTGTACCTGGAAGCCAATGGCAAGACGCCGGTGCTGGGCCGCACGCTGCGCTATAACGCGGGTGTACGCTATGCACAGACGGAGCAGACCATCGGCGACCTGACGGCGGCCGCCGATCCGCGCAACGCGTCGCTGTCGAACGGCGGCCTGTATCCGAACATCGCGCGGTGGGCCTATGAAACCGTCAAGTACCACAACGTGCTGCCATCGGCATCGTTCGCCTACAGCGTGACGCCGGAAGTGATCCTGCGTGCGTCCGGCTCGAAATCCATGACCCGCGCCAACCCGGCCGACCTGCGCCAGACCCGCCTGTCGATCGGCGACCAGGGCGCGCGCCAGGGCAATGTGACCAACCCGAACCTGAAGCCATTCGAAGCCAACAACCTGGACCTGGGCGCCGAGTACTACTTCACCCGCGAAGCGTACGTGGCGGTCAGTGGCTTTGCCAAGGACATCACCAGCCGCCCCGGCACCCGCACGCAAACGTTGTCGCTGGCGCAGCTGGACCAGATCTATGGCACGGTGGGCCTGACGGATGCGCAAAACCAGTCCGTGCTGGCCAGCGGCGGCCGCGACAAGCACCTGGTGGAAGTGACGGAGCCGTACAACATCGACACCAAGCTGAAAGTGCGCGGCCTGGAATTCACGTGGCAACAGCCGCTGGACATGCTGCCGGTCAAGGGCTTCGGCTTCACGGGCAACCTGACGTACGCCAAGCAAAAGGACGAAGCGAAAAACGCGCCGCCGGTGGCGGGCGTGCCGCCGCGCACCAACAACCTGACCGTCTACTATGAACGCAACGGTTACAGCTTCCGCGTCTCGCGCCAGTACACGTCGACGATGGTGACCAACACCAGCACGGGCCTGAACGTGCCGGGCGGCGCCTATGCGTATTCGACGCCGCGTACGCAGATCGACCTGTCGGGCAGCATCAACCTGAAGCGCGCGTTCGGCTTCGCGTACAACGCCGACCTGTCGATCAGCGCATGGAACCTGAACAATGCGATCAGCAAGACGTATACGCAGTTTGAAAATGCGATCTTCGACGAGAACCGTCCGGGCCGCAGTTATACGGTGTCGCTGCGCTCGACGTTCTGAATCTGTAGGGCGGTTTCCGCGACGCGGAAGCCGCCATGCGGATTGGAGGCCAACTTTGGAGATTTGCTTGAACTCGATTTTGTCTTTCCGCGTCGTTCCTGCCATGCTGTTGCTAATGGCCGCAGCGACAGCAGCGGGACGCGAACGCCTGTCCTTCAACGATGGCTGGCGCTTCCACATGGGCGATCCGGATGGCACGACGCCCCAATTGCAATATGATGTGCGCCCGCCGATCCGCCAGAGCGCCGATGGCAAGGTTGCCGATGCCCGTCCCGATGAGGCGGAGCGGGTGCAGGCGGGCGCGCAGCCGGTGCTGAAGCCGTGGATCCTGCCCAGCGGGAATGCCTTCGTGCGCGATCCCGCCAAACGCGCCGTGCGCCCCGCGCAGGAACCGCAAGTCGATGTGCCTTACGTGAAGGCGGGATTTGACGACACGGCATGGCAAGCCGTCAGCTTGCCGCATGACTGGGCGATCGCCGGCCCGTTCCTGGCGAGCGGTCCGTATGGCGGCATGGGGCGGCTGAAGACGTGGGGACCGGTCTGGTACCGCAAGCAGTTTGCCCTGTCGGCGGCGGATAACGGCAAGTCCGTCTTCCTCGACATCGATGGCGCCATGTCGCATGCGATGGTGTGGCTGAACGGCCGCCTGGTGGGCGGCCGGCCGTATGGCTATAACTCGTTCCGCCTGGACCTGACGCCTTACCTGGACAAGCATGGCCGGAACCAGCTGGCGATCCGCCTCGACAATCCGGCCGAATCGGCGCGCTGGTATCCGGGGGCTGGCCTGTACCGCAACGTGTGGCTGACCAAAACAGCGCCGGTGCACGTGGGGCAGTGGGGCACGGTGGTGCGCACGCCGCTCGTAACGCCCGCCTCGGCCACCGTTGAACTGGCGGTAACGGTGGATAACGATGGCGCGCAGGAGGCCGACGTCGACGTCACGACGCAGGTGCAGGCGCTCGATGCGGCAGGCCAGCCGTCCGGCCCCGTGCTGGCCGGCACCGCACCGCAGCGTATCCGCGTCGCCGCCCGCGCCAGCCAGGCGGTGCAGGCGGCCGTGCAAATTGCCCATCCCCGCCTGTGGGGGCCGCCGCCGGCGCAACAGCCGCACCGCTACGTGGCGACGACCATCGTGCGGCGCGACGGCCGCGTGCTGGACCGCTATGAAACGCCGTTCGGCATCCGCACCCTGCGCTTCGATGCGACGCAGGGCTTGTTCGTCAACGGCGAGCGGGTGCGCATCCAGGGCGTCAACAACCACCACGACCTCGGTGCGCTGGGCGCGGCATTCAATATGCGGGCGGCGGAACGCCAGCTCGACATGCTGCGCGAGATGGGCGTCAACGCGATCCGCATGAGCCACAACCCGCCCGCGCCGGAATTGCTGGAGCTGACGGACCGCATGGGTTTCCTCGTCATCGATGAAGTGTTCGATTCGTGGGAGCGCAAGAAAACGCCGCACGATTTCCATTTACTGTTCCCTGACTGGCATGAGCAGGATTTGCGCGCCATGCTGCGGCGCGACCGCAACCACCCGTCCATCATGCTGTGGAGTGTGGGCAATGAAGTGGGCGAGCAATATACGGGCGAGGCGGGCGCCGCGCTGGGCAACCGGCTGGCCGCCATTGCACGGGAAGAAGATACGACGCGCCCGCTGACCAATGCCATGAACTATGCGAAAGCCGAGATGCCGCTGCCCGGCACGGTGGACGTGATCGGGCTGAATTACCAGGGCGCGGGCATCCGCAGCCTGCCGGGCCAGTTCCCCGCGTTCCACCAGCGCTATCCGGACAAGATGATCATCTCGACGGAAAGCGCATCAGCGCTCAGCAGCCGGGGCGAGTACCAGTTCCCCGTGCCCGGCACCATCAGCGGCCCGGTGCGGCCCGGCGTCGGCGGCGATCCCAAGACGAAGCAGGTGAGTTCCTATGAACTGTTCGCGGCAGATTTCGGCAGTTCGCCGGACCGCTCATGGTCGGCCGACGACCAGAACCCGTACGTGGCGGGCGAATTCGTGTGGACGGGTTTCGATTACCTGGGCGAGCCGACGCCGTATTACGACGCGCGCAGCTCGTATTCCGGCATCATCGACCTGGCTGGATTCAAGAAAGACCGCTTTTACCTGTACCAGTCGCGCTGGCGTCCCGACTTGCCGATGGCGCACATCCTGCCGCACTGGACGTGGCCGGAGCGCGTGGGTGAAACCACGCCGGTGCACGTGTTCACGTCCGGCGACGAGGCGGAATTGTTCGTCAATGGCCAGTCGCAGGGCAGGCGCAAGATGGCGCCGTATGAATACCGGCTGCGCTGGGATTATGTGGCGTACCAGCCGGGCGAAGTGGCCGTGGTGGCCTACAAGGATGGCAAGGAGTGGGCGCGCGACGTGGTGCGCACCGCGCAGGCGCCGGCGGCCCTGCACGCGCAGGCCGACCGCACGCGGATTGCCGCCGATGGCAAGGACCTGGCGTTCATCACGGTGCGGATTGCCGATGCGGCGGGCATCACGTCGCCGCGCGCCGCCCATGCCATCCGCTTCACGGTGAGCGGGGCAGGGGAACTGGTGGCGACCGACAATGGCGACGCCACCAGCTTCACGCCATTCCCATCCAGTGAGCGGGCCGCATTCAACGGACTGTGCCTGGCGATCGTGCGGGCAAAGCCGGGCCAAAAAGGGCCAATTATGGTGCGCGCGGAGGCTGACGGCCTGCAGGCCGCGTTGGTTACAATCAACCCGTAACCCAAAACCCGTAGGGCGGTAAGCCGTAGGCTTGCCGCCATGCCGGCGTCAACGTGTAGCAAGCATGGCGGCTTTGTAAAAGCCGCCCTTCAAAATCGCGAACGTTACCGGCAAAGTGCCTGCACATCCAGCGCCGGCACGTTCCCCGCCACATCCTCCAGCTTCACCCCGGCCTTGGCCGCCGCCCGCTCCATCACCGTCCCGCCGCCCGGATCGCCATAGGCGGCATCCGCTTGCGCGGCAGCCAGCGTCACATACCGCGCCCCGGCCGCTTCCAGCCGGGTCAACACCGCATCCATGGTGGCGGCGTTCCACGCGCCGATATGCGTCAGGAACACTTGCGGCACCACGCGCCCATACAATTGCCGGGAATGCGCTTTCATGCGCGCAATCCCGCGGTCCACTTCCGCCATGAATTGCGTGCGCATGGCCGCCACGGCAGCCGTATCGCCGGCAGCCATGCAGCGCGCATAGGGCGCGTTGTAATTCCATTCCGAGAACCCTACGCTGACGTCGGCCAGCCGGTAACCGCGCTGCCGCAGGAACCGCAGCGACCCTTCGTGCTGCGCGGCATCGTTGCCGCCGCCCAGTTCCGGGTAGCGGAAATAGTGCCAGTCGGCGTCCGCCATACGCGCAGCCACGGCTGCTTCGCCCAGCACCACGTCGCTTTGCCACGCTTCCAGGCTGGGCGCGCGGTTCAGGTTCAGGTGGCGGTAGCCGTGGTTGGCCAGCGGGTAGCCGGCATGGCGCCACAGGTCCAGCACGGCGGCGCTGTCCGGTTCGCGCGCCAGCTGGCCCGCGTTGACGAAGCCATAGGCCTCCGGTACGCCGTGCGCTTTCAGGATACGCAGGTGTTCGCGCGCCAGCGCGACGCGGGTCACTCCGGGCGGCAGCTCGCCATGCACGGGCAAGTCGTCGACCGTGATGGCGATATCGAATGGATCGGCGTACACCGGGCCGCACAACAGCGCGCAGGCGATGGTCATGGCAAATTTCAACGGGATTCTCCTTTTACAGTACGCCAGTGCAGCCGCGCTTCGCGGCCAGGGCCGGCCCCGGGCGAGTCGGCACGCACGCCTTCCTGCGCCAGGCGCAGGTAGCGGTTGGTCGCCAGCGACATCAGCAGCAGGTCGCCATCGAGCGTCGTCATCCACTGGAACGACTCGGCCGGCCCGGGTATCCCCGCGGGGGCATAGCGGGTCGCACCATCGGCCTGAACGCTCAGCAGCTTCGCGCCATGGCGCAGCGCCACGCGGCCGAGTGGAAGGGGCTCGACAGTGAACGGCAATGGCGCGGCGGCCGCAGGCTGGCCCGCGACGTCGCCCAGGCCCTGGCCATTATCGAAGGCGAGCGTAATGGTGTCGCCAGCGGGGATAGAGGCGTTGGCCCGGGCCTCAGCCACGCGCACCTCGTCGATATCCAGGTGGCTGCCAACGGCTTGCGCGGTCTGCGCCATGGTGAACAGCGCATAGCGGACGCCCTGGAACGTCGTCAACTGCCACGCCATGCGGGCGGGGGCGCCGATGGCGCGGTAGTTCCTGCCATCGGCCGCATAGCTGAACTGCGCGCGCTCGTTCAGGAAATCCGCTTCGGCTTTCAGCCAGATGCGCGGTCCGGCGATGGTTTCCACCTGCCGGTGGCCGGACGACTGGTCGACGGCGTTTAATTGGTAGCCGCCGGTAGTGCGTTCGAGGCCAAGATAAGCGTAGGGTACGCCGAGCAGCGCAATGCCGCCGATGGCGCCCGGCTTCAGGCCGCTACCGTCGACCAGCGCGCTGAATGCCGAGGCGGGGCCGGGCGCGTGTTGGGCCAGCGTATGTTTCGCCTGCAGCAGGCTGGTGGCGCGCGCCGCATGCAACCGCAAATGGCCGGGACGCGCGGCCAGGCTCCAGCCACTGTTGTCGGGATAGTGGTTCCATTGCCAGGCCGGCTGCAATGCGGGGCCGCTGAAATCGTCGTCGCGCTGGAATGGCGCGCGCGGCGCCTGGCCCGCGATGGGCTTGACCCACGTGCGCGGCGTGCGCCCCAGGTTGCCGGGCAGGCCAAACCATGGCCAGCCATCCTGCCACGTGACGGGCGACAGGTGCGTCATGCGGCCCACGCTGTTGGCGTCGCCCATCGTGAAACCCCACCACTGGCCATCGGGCGTATCGACGACGCCGCCCTGGTGCAGGTTGTTGGCGCCGGTGCTGCGGCCCGGACCCGCTTCCACGCGCAGGAATGGCGGCATGCCCCGTACCCGGTTGCCCTCGGCAAGCCCGAAATCCTCGTCGGCGCTGATGGCGGGGTTCACTTCGTAAGGTCCTTCGATACGGTCGGCGCGGGCCGCCGGCATGCGCATGCGGCCATCCCAGCGCGCACTGGTGATCACATACTTGCCACCGATCTTGTACAGGTGGGAGCCTTCGCCCATGCCGGCCTTGTCGCCGATGATGACGCGCTCGGTGCCGGGCACGATATCGGTCAGGCCGGCATTCAGTTCTGCCAGCATGATTTTTTCGTAGCCCCAGATCGCGTACACCTTGCCATCGTCATCGAACAGCACGGACAGGTCGTGCAGCGAGCGTTTCATTTCGTGATGGCGCCACGGGCCGCGTGGATCGGTGGCGGTATAGACTTGCGTGCCGCGTCCATTCACGTTGGCGAATACGTGGAACGTGCCGTTGTGGTGGCGCAGCGAAGGCGCCCAGATGCCGCGCCCGTAGATATTGGCGTCGCCTTCGAGCCGGTATTCGGGCCCGAAGTCCAGTCCCGCCGAGGCATAGCTGAGGAATTCCCAGTTCACGAGGTCGCGCGAATGCAGGATGGGTAAGCCCGGCATCATGTGCATGGTCGACCCGGTCAGGTAAAAGTCGCCGCCGACCCGGATCAGGTCCGGGTCGGGAAAGTCTTCCCAGAACAGGGGATTGGTGTAGGTGCCGTTGCCATTGTCCGCCGCCAGCGGCCCGGCGCAAGCGCACGCCAGCAGCCAGGGTATGAGCGCTTTGCGCATGGTTCAATCCTTGCCCTGGTAGGTGAACCACGCGACATCGGCCGGGGGCATGGGTTCTGCCGCCGGATTGGTCGCATACAGGCCGAGGAATACGCCGGTAAAGCCACCGGCCTTCTCCGAACTGAGGGGCGCGGTTGGCAATGTGCCCAGCGCGTGGGTCTTGCCTTGCACCGTGTAGCTGAACGCATAGGATGCCGGCTTGCCATCGATGGCAAGCGTCACGTCGCCATCCGGCACCGGCCGCGATTGCACTTGCGTGGCGCGCCCCTTGATCACCGACAGCAGCTTGACGTGGCGCTTGCCGCGTTCGCGCGCCACCACCAGCTGGTAATGGTTACTTTCATCCTGCCGCACCACGAGGCCGGCCAGTTGGCCATCGGCGCGCGGCTTGAAATCCAGCGCGGCGGCGGCATGCATGGCGAGGTCGCGCTGGCGTATGCCGACAAAGGCGGGCGTGGTCAGTGTCACCAGCGTGTCGGCGCTGCCTTTCAGGCGCAGGTAGCCGGGGCGTTCCGTCAGCGAATACAGTGCATCGGCCGGCGCGCGCAGCCCATACCATTCCGGACCCAGGGTTTTGCCGTCGAATTGCTCGGTTGCGGGCCGGGATGGCCATGGCTGCGACGGCGGCAAGCCGGCCGACGACATGCTGATCTGGATCGGTTTGCCGCCATTGATGACGGGCCAGCCGTCATCGCTCCACGTCACCGGCGCCAGCACGGTTTCTCGGCCGATATGGTGGGTGCGCTCGTTGGGGCGGATCGCCAGCATTGTGATCCACCAGTTGCCGTCCGGTGTCTGCACCAGGTCGCCGTGGCCGATCGCCTGCAATGGCAAATCAGGATGGTTGCGGTGCGTGACGATCGGGTTGGCGGGATTCGCTTCGAACGGTCCCCACGGCGAGCGGGAACGGGCCACGGTGATGCTGTGGTTGTACGACGTGCCGCCTTCGGAAATCATCAGGTAATACCAGCCGTTATGTTTATAAAGGTGCGGCCCCTCCGGCCATACGCCACCGGTGCCGGACCAGATCAGGCGCGGCGCTTCCTTTGGCATCAGGGTTTGCGGATCGAGTTCGGCCTGGTAGGCGCCGCCATGTTCGCCGCCGCCGTGACGGGTATAGTAAATTTTGCCGTCGTCGTCGAACAGCAGCGACGGGTCCATGCCGCCGCCATCGTTCAGCCACGTGACTTCCGACCACGGGCCGGCGGGATCGGTGGCGGTGGCGATGAAGTTGCCGCCGTTGCTGATATTGGTCGTCACCAGGTAAAACTTGCCGCCGTGGCAGCGCAACGTGGGCGCAAAAATGCCCCGTGAATTGCCCTGGTTTTGCAGCGGCAACTGCGAAGGACGTGTCAGCGCATTGCCGACCTGGCGCCAATGCACCAGGTCCTTGCTGTGGAAGATGGGGACGCCGGGAAAGTAGGCGAACGTGCTGGCCGCCAGGTAATAGTCGCCGCCCATGCGGCAGACGCTGGGATCGGAACTGAAGCCGGTGATGACGGGGTTGGTGTAATCGGCGGGTTGGCTGCTGGCGGCGTCGCTGCACGCCAGCATCAGCGCCAGCGCGGCGGTGGGAAGGTAACGGGTCAAGTCGGTCTCCGGTTTTATTTATGATTGCGCAAACATTGCTTGTTAAGTTTATTCGCGAAAGAAGTGGAATACAATTGTTTTTACTAGGTGCGGCAATAATGGTAGCGCTTGACAAAATGCGTTGACATCATTGCGGGCGCAGCCCTACACTCGGGCATTCGAAAACCAACAATGGAGACACGACTGATGACGACACGCCGACAATCGATGGCGCAACTGGCCGCGCTGGGCCACGCGCTGCTGGCGCCCGGGGCATGGGCGGCAGGGCAGGGGCCGGGCGCGGCAGCTTCAGGCGATGGCGAAGCCTTGAAATCGCTGGCCGCGCGCAAGGGACTGCGCTTTGGCAACGCCATCGGCATCCTGAACGACCATGCCGGCGCCACGCATTTCCGCAATCCCGCCTACCGCGCGCTGATGGCGCGCGAGTGCGGCGTGCTGGTGGCGGAAAATGAAAGCAAGTGGCAGGCCCTGCAACCGAAGCCGGGACCGCACGATTTCCGCCAGGCCGACGAACTGTTTGGCTGGGCCAAACAACAGGGCATGCAAATCCGCGGCCATTGCCTCGTGTGGCAGGATCCGCGCTGGCTGCCGGAGTGGGTCAGCCGCCGCACGTATGACGCGAAGGATGCGGAGCGCGAACTGCGCGGGCACATCGCGGCCGTGTGCGGGCACTTTGGCAAGGATGTGTACAGCTACGACGTGGTCAACGAGGCGGTGAACCCCGCCAATGGCGAATTGATCGCCAATGCGCTCAACAAAAAAATGGGCGCGCTGGAGCAGATCGACGTGGCGTTCCGCCTGGCGCACGAACATGCGCCCCACGCGCAACTGGTCTACAACGATTACATGGGGCCGGGCAAGGACAGTGCGAAGCACCGCGCCGGCGTATTGAAGTTATTGGCCGGCCTGAAGGCGCGCGGCACGCCGGTCAACGCGCTGGGCCTGCAAAGCCATATCGGCGCCTGGGGCGGCGCGGGCGACAGCGAGGCGCGCAACCGTGGCCTGCGCGATTGGCGCGCGTTTCTCGATGAAGTCAACGGCATGGGGCTGGATTTGCTGATCACGGAATTCGACGTCAGCGACAAGGAATTGCTGGCCGACGTGGCGCAGCGCGACGCGGCTGCGGCGGGCATCGCGCGCGATTTCCTGGAACTGACGCTGAGCTACCCCCGTTGCCGCGATTTCCTGCTGTGGGGCATGAGCGACGACGTCAGCTGGCTGCAAACGTGGAAGGACGCCAGGCGCCGCGATGGACTGCCATCGCGTCCCGCGCCGTACGATGCGCAATTGCAGCCCAAACCGATGCGTGCGGCGATTGCCGACGTGCTGAAATCGATGCCCATGCGGGCCGCATAATTCCCGGCCGCCCGCGGCTCAAATTCCGTAGGGCGGCTTGGCTTCATCAAGCCGCCATGCATGCGCCGCCAGGGACGCCGGATTGCAAGCAAAAAAAACGGGCCCCGTTGCAACGGGCCCGCCAAAGGAACGGCCGGTTCAGCCGAAGCGCAACGCTTCAGCCAGGATAAGGATCGATCGGCAAAATCGCGCCATCGGCATCGTAGTGCAATTCCGCCATCTTCACGGAGCGCAGGTGCGTCACGCCCTGAGACAGGCTGCTGTCGTGATAGAACAGGTACCAGCGGCCGTCGAATTCGCAAATCGAATGGTGCGTGGTCCAGCCGATCACGGGGCTCAGGATGCGGCCCTGGTACGTGTAGGGGCCGTGGATGTCGTCCGCTGTCGCATAGCAGATGCAATGCGTGTCACCCGTCGAATAGGACAGGTAATACTTGCCGCCGTACTTGTGCAGCCACGGGCCTTCGAAGTAGCGCCGCGCATGGTCGCCCGCCGGCAGCGGCCGGCCTTGCTGGTCGACGATCACCAGTTCGCGCGGCGCTTCGGCAAACTGTTTCATGTCGTCCGACAGACGGGCGATGCGCGGCCCCAGCGCCGGTTCGTGGTCCAGCGGTTCCTCGTGCGCCGCGTCATAGGCATTGTCGCGGTACTTTTGCAGCTGCCCGCCCCAGATGCCGCCAAACGCCATGTAATGCACACCATCGTCGGCCAGCACGCACGGGTCGATCGAATAGCTGCCGGCGATGGGTTGCGCTTCCGGTACGAACGGGCCGGTGGGCGAGTCGCCGACCGCGACGCCGATCTGGAACAGGCCGTCGGCCCGCTTGGCGGGGAAGTACAGGTAATACTTGCCGTCCTTGCACGCCGCATCGGGCGCCCACATCTGGCGCGCGGCCCACGGCACGTCGCGCACGTGCAGCGCCACGCCATGGTCGGTGGCCGGCGCGCCCGGGTGGTCCAGCGACAGCACGTGGTAATCCTCCATGGCGAAATGGTCGCCATTGTCATTGAACGCGATGCCCGCTTCAATGTCGTGCGATGGATAGATGTAAATGCGGCCATCGAACACGTGGGCCGACGGGTCGGCCGTGTACAGATGGGTAACGAGCGGTGGCGCAATTTCGCGCGCGGCCAGCGCCGCGGCTTGCTCGCCTTGCAATTGGTGAGGCATGGCAGTCCAGTCTTGAGTCAACAGTAGGGAATCCGGGTCAGGCGGCTTTCAATGTGCGGCGCGCGGCAAGGTCGCGTTCGATCTGCACTTCCATGCTTTTCCTGATTTCATAGAAGGCCAGGCAAACGACCGACAGCAGGAATGGCGCCGAGGCGTACAGGCTGACGGCCACGCGGATGCCATCGACGGTGGCGGGCGCCTGCTGCGCCGCCTGCGCGTCATAGCCATAGTGCGACAACAGGCCGGCCACCAGCGCGCTGCCGATACTCAGGCCCGCCTTCAGGCCGAAGATAATGGCGGAGAACAGCAGCGCCGTGGCGCGGCGGTGGTTTTTCCACTCCGAGTAATCGGCCACGTCGGCAATCATCGCCCACAGCAGGGGAATCGTGATGCCGTAAAAGAAGCCGTGCGCCACCTGCGACGCAAACACCAGGCCGATGGCATGTGGCGGATACACGCAGAACGCCAGCATGAACAGCGTAGCCACCAGCAGCGCGCCGCCAAACGTATTGCGCTTGCCGAAGCGGTCCGCCAGCGGCTTGGAAAAGCCGATGCCGACGATCATGAACAGGATGCCGCCCGCGTTGAACAGGCTGAAGCCGGACGTGGCGGCATCTTCCGGCCACTGGAATTTGGCCAGGCCCATGCCGGTCAAGGCGTGGTTGACGCCATCGATGAAGGCATTGAAGCCGATGTCGCGCAGGAACGCAGCCAGCGCGGCTTCGTGCAAATAATTCTTGAAGTAATAGATGTACATGCCGCCCTTCAGCGCCAGGGTCACGAAGATCAGGATGGTCAGCACCAGCATGATGATCCACGGGCGGTTGCCGGCCAGGTCGGCCACGTCCTGCCTGACGGTGGAGCGCTGCGACGGCGCCGGTACGATGCGCTCGCGGGTGGTAAAGAAGGTGGCCAGGAAGCACAGAGTGCCCGCGCCGGCAAACACCATCATGGTGCGCTGGAAGCCCAGCATCTTGTCGCCGTCGCCGAGGATCAGCACCAGCGGCAGCAACAGGACCTGGATAATGAATTGCGCCACCATCACGGCCACGAAGCGGTAGGCGGACAGGCTGTTGCGCTCGGCCATGCTGCCCGTCAGCACGCCGCTGAGCGCCGCATAGGGCAGGTTGTTGGCGGAATAGACCAGCATCAGCATCACATAGGTGATGGCCGCATAGGCCGCCTTGCCGCCTGGCGCCAGGTCGGGCGTGCTGAAGGCGAGGATAGCGATCGCGCCAAAGGGTACGGCGGTCCACAGGATCCACGGGCGGAATTTGCCCCAGCGCGTGCTGGTGCGGTCGGCGATCAAGCCCATCAGGGGATTGAAGCAGGCGCCGGTCAGGCCGCCCAGGAAAATAATGGTGGCCGCGGTATTGGGCGGCAGCTTGTACACGTCCGTGTAAAAGAACGCGATGAAGGTCAGCAGTGTCTGGAAGATCAAGTTGGCGGCCAGGTCGCCGAGGCTGTAGCCGATCTTTTCAAGGGTGGGCACGGCGTCGCCCGGTTGCGTCGGTGTCATGGGGTGTCTCGTCGTAATTATTGTGCTGGTGATAGCGTATCACAATATTCAACCATAAAATGTAAAGCGCTAACATTTCTGATTGTGGCGGATTTGCCTGTAGCCGTCAACCGCTTCCTCGGAGGAGCGGAGCCCCTGTGCTACACTTCAAAAATGTCCACCGCAACCAAGAAAACCAAAGCCGGCGCTACCCGGCGCGCGCCCAGCATGTCCGACGTGGCCAAAATGGCCGGCGTGTCGGAAATGACGGTGTCGCGCGTGATGAACCACTCCGACAAAGTCCACGAAGACACGCGCAGGAAAGTCGCGGAAGCCATGGCGGCGCTGAATTACGCGCCGAACCAGATGGCGCGCGGCCTGGCCGGCGCCCGCGCCGTGCGGGCCGGCTTCATGTACAGCTATCCGACCGGTCCTTATCTGACGGAATTCCTGCGCGGCCTGCTGGCCGCGGCGACACTGAACAACATCCAGCTGGTGGTGGAAAAGTGCGAGCTGGGACAATCCGCGGTGGCGCCCACCGAGCGCCTGCTGTCCCAGCAGCTCGACGGCGTGATCCTGCCGCCGCCGCTGTGCGACATTCCCGTCATCAGCGATGCCGTGGTGGCTGCCGGTATTCCGCTGGTGGCGGTGGCGTGCGGCCCGATCGACAGCCGCATCAACGCCATCATGATCGACGACCGCCAGGCCGCGTACGAAATGACGCGCCACCTGCTGCGGCTGGGACACCGCCGCATCGGTTTCATCACGGGCAATCCCGGCCAGTCGGTGACCCGGCCACGCCTGGACGGCTACCGCGCGGCGCTGCAGGAGTTTGGCGGCGACCTGTCGCCGGAACTGGTGGCGCCGGGGATGTTCCATTACCGTTCCGGGCTGGAAGCGGCGGAAACCCTGCTGGCGCTGGCCGAACGTCCCAGCGCGATCTTTGCCAGCAATGACGACATGGCGGCCGGCGTGGTCGCCGTCGCGCACAAGGCGGGACTGGACGTGCCGGGCGATTTGACCGTCGTCGGCTTCGACGATACGGCGCTGGCCACCACCATCTGGCCCGAGCTGACGACCGTGCACCAGCCGATTGCCGACATGGCGGAGATGGCGGTGCGCTGCCTGGTCGAGCAGGTGAAAGGGATCCGGCAGCACAAGGCGGCGCCGGTGGAGCAGCAACTGGTGGACTTTACGTTGATCCGGCGGCAGTCGGATGCGGCGCCCCGGGTGCGGCCACGGACCCGGGTTGTGGCCTGAATTACGGTTTGGACTTGCCGGCGATGCGGCTCGGCGGGCGAATGCGGGGAGCGGCGTCGGACTGGCGGCGCACAAGCGTGAAGTCCATCACCATTTGCGCGGGTTCCGCATCTTCGCCTTCGCGCTTGGCGCGGATCTGTTGCACGACGAAGCGCACTGCCGCTTCCGCCATGTCGGCAATCGGCTGGCGCACCGTGGTCAGTTCCGGCCAGATCGTGGTCGCCAGCGGCGTATCGTCGAAACCGGCCACCGTCAGGTCGCCCGGCACGTCCAGTCCCATGCGGTGCGCCACGGCCACCACGGCCGCCGCCATGTCGTCATTGCTGGCGAAAATCGCCGTTGGCCGCGTCGACAGGGCCAGCAGCGATTCGGCCGCATCCAGTCCGGAACGGTAGGTAAATAAACCCTGCACGATCAATTCCGGCGCATCGGCCAGCTTGTGCGCGGCCATGGCGGCCTTGAAGCCGGCCAGGCGGCGCGCGCTGACGCTCTGGTTCGGATTGCCGGCGACGAAACCGATGCGCTGGTGGCCCAGCGCCACCAGGTGGCTGGCCATGCTGTAGGCCGCCTGGTAGTCGTCGATGCTGACGCCGCCCACGCGCGGATCGGGCGTGCCGCAAGCCACGGTGACGGCCGGCGTGCCCGCTTCGGTGATCAGGTCGATCAGTTTCTGGTCGTCGCACAGCGGCGGCGGCACGATGATGCCGTCGATGCCGTTGGCGATCAGGCGGCGCGCCTGGTCGCGCGCGTCGTCTTCGCATTTTTCCACCACCAGCTGCACATTGTTGGAGCTGGCCTGGTTCAGCAAGCCGACCAGGAATTCACTGATATAGCCCGCGCTCGGATTGCTGTACAAGAAGCCCACGCGCATCGCGTGCGAACCGGCCAGGCGGCGCGCCACCTGGTTCGGCGTGTAATTCAGCTCGGCGACGGCCGCCATGACTTTCACGCGGGTCTTTTCACGGACCTTGGCGTCGCCGTTCATCACGCGCGATACCGTCATCGGCGACACGCCGGCCAGTTCCGCCACGTCGGACATGGTCGGGGCATGGGGTTTTTGCCCGGCAACGGGCGCCGGCGCTTGCGTTGAAGGGGTTTTCGCTATTGTTTTTGTCATTGGTGTTGGCTAATGTTTGCGCTATTTATAAGGCCAGACTTTACCACAAGGGACTAGCCGTTGCCGGGTGCATAGGGGAAGCGCAGCTTGCGGTAATGGTCGAGGTCATGCGCCGGCGGCGCCACGCCGGCCGGCAGCGGCAAGCCGGAAACCGACTGGAAGTACGCGATGCAGGCGTCGCGCCACAATTGCGCATTGGCCGCCTGGCGTTGCAGGCGCGCCGCGGTTTCCGCATGGCGGCGCGCATCGATGGCCGGCGCCAGCGCGGCCCACTGCGCCTGCATGTCCCGCGCCTGGCGCACGCCCCGGTCGTAATGGCTGATGAGTTCCTGCCACAGCGTGCGGCCGGACGCCATCCGGTAGTCCCACGGCAAATGGTGGAACCACAGCAGCACCTGTTCCGGCGTGGTGCGCGGGTCGGCCAGTTGCGCCGCCAACGCAGGTGCATACTGGGCGATGGCATTGCTGCCGGTGGCGGTGCGGTCGAAACCGATGCCGTCCCGCGCGGTGCGGTGGTAGTACACGGGATTCCAGTCCGGGCGCTCCAGGTTGTCGACCCAGGGCGCGGGGCCGTGGTGGTGGCCGGTGCCCATCATGTGGTGCAAACCGAGCGGCGTCATGTAGTTGACCACGGCTTCGCGCGACACCATCATCATGCCGGTGACGGCGCCGCGCACGGCGGTATCGCGGCTGAAGGTTTGCGCGGCCCACTCGTCGGCAATGGCGCGCGCGTCGCCGCGCGGATTCCACGCCAGGCGGCCGAACGCGTACCAGTTGGCCTGGTCGAAATGCGAGCCGCTCCAGTTGCGGTCGCTGCCGATATTGGCCACGCCGGCCATGCCGGTCAGCTTGCCGGGCGCCTGTTGCAGCACATCGGCGACGCTGAGGGGAGGGCTGCCGTGGTGCGTATTGGCCGCCAGCGTTTCCTGGAACAGGGGGCCGAGATAGGCCATGTCGGTGGAAAAGCCCAGGTACTCCTTGGTGATCTGGAATTCCATCATCAGCGGCGTGCGTGGCATGGCGCCAAACAGTGGATGGAACGGTTCGCGCGGCTGGAAGTCGATCGCGCCGTTCTTTACCTGCACCAGCACGTTGGGTGCGAAGCGGCCGTCGAACGGCTTGAATTCGTCGTATGCCTGTTTGGCCCGGTCGTCGGTTTTCGTGCCGCCCGGCGCATAGACGAACGCGCGCCACATCACGGCGCCGTTGTGCGGGGCGAGCGCGGCGGCCAGCATGTTGGCGCCGTCCACGTGCGTGCGGTGATAATCCTGCGGTCCCGGCTGGCCCTCGGAATTGGCTTTGACGAGGAAGCCGCCGAAGTCGGGGATGGCGCGGTAAATCTCGTCGGCCTCGCGCTGCCACCAGGCGCGCACCTGCGGGTCGAGCGGATCGGCGGTGGCGGTTTCCTTCAATTCCAGCGGCGTGGAAAAGCGCACGGAGAGATAGACGCGAATTCCGTACGGACGGAACACGCCGGCCAGTGCCGCCGCCTTGGCGATGAAAGCGGGCGACAGCATTTCCGCCTTGGCATTGACATTGTTGAGCACCGTGCCGTTGATGCCGAGCGACGCGTTGGCGCGGGCGTAATCCAGGTAACGCGCGTCGACAATGTCGGGCAGCGCCCACCAGTCCCAGATCGACTGGCCCGCATAGCCCCGTTCCACCGTGCGGTCCGGGTTGTCCCAGTGGTTCAGCACGCGCAACTTCAGCGCCGGTGCACTGGCCGATTCCAGCGGGGCGCCGCTGGCGGCGGCGCGCAACCATGCAAAGCTGCCGTACAGCAGGCCGATGTCGCTGTTGGCGGCGATCAGGAACACATTCTTCCCCTGCAGGCGCGTACGGCGCAGCACATAGCCTTCCGTTCCCGCATCGGCCAGCGCAAGGCTGCTGCGGACCGTGTCCGGCAAGTCGGCCGCGCGCGCCAGCACCAGCGCGCCATCCGCCACAGTGTTGCCGGTGGCGGGCGCCTTGCCCAGCATGCCGGCCAGGCCGCGCTGTAACTCGGCCATGGCCGCATCGGTGGTGGGCGAGGCGGGCGCCAGCCGCACCACCGTGCGCGCCTGCGCCTGCAATTGCGCGCGCGCGGCGCCTGGCAGCGGCGCGTAGCGCAGCCACAGGGCGTAGCCATCTTCGTCGGCCGCTTGCGCCGCGGCCTGTGCCGGCGCCATGAGCGGCGTTGCGGCCAGTAGCAGCATGACGGCCAGCACCGGCAGCAGCGCCAGGCGCGCCCGTGTCATATGACGGAATACATCGCGCAAAGTACGGCGTAAAATTTCGGGCATGGAAGCTCCGGATTGGTTCAATATCATCATGGCGCGCGCGGGCTTTCCTGCGGGCCGAGGTAAGTATCGCGCAGGCCGCCCGTGTCGACCACCAGCGATTGCAGCACGATGCCGGGATCGAGTGCCCAGAAGTGCAGCGTGTGCACGCCGGGTTGGGCGATCGTATGGCGCGACTGGTGCAGGGCCGCGCCTTCGGCAACCCAGCGCTCCCAGTCCTTTTCCGTCTTGCCGGCGTGGAGATTGACGATTTGCGGCGGTTCGTCGTCGAACGACACGGCATAGCGCAATCCCGCGCCGGGCTGGAAATTCAGGGTGGGCGCCAGCGTGGCGCGGACCGTGACCGGGCCCGCGCTGTTCAATGCCATGCGGTATTCCAGGCGCATATCGGCAGGTTGCTGCGGTGCGGCCGGCAGCACACCCGGCGTGGTGGCCATGCCGGACAACGTGCGGCCATGGCCGGGAATGCGCTGCCAGCTGCGGCCGGCAGGCGCACGGGCGCCGGTATAGTGTTCCGCTTCGATGGCCACCATGCCGTCGGCTTCCAGGAAGGTGCCGGACGGCACGCCGGCGATGGTGGTGCCGGCGCGGCGTAGCGGCACGGTGACGTCCACCTGCGCGCCATCGGCATCGCGCACCGTCAAGGTGGCGGCGGCCGCATCGGCGGGCGCCTGGTCCCACAGCACGTTCACCAGTACGCGCTGTTCCCTGTCGACGGTGCCTTGCGGGTGGTCGAGCGTGATCCATGGCGCGCTGGCCGTCACGGTATAGCGCAGCGGCGCGGCACCCCGGTTGAAGACTTCGATGTAGCGGGGCTTGCGCGAGACCGCGTCCAGCGCGGGCAGGGCGGCAAGTTTGCCGTCGGCCGGCCAGGCGGCGGCGCTGCCTTCGACCGCCACGCCCAGCGCCGCCTGTGGCGGCAACGCCAGCTCGCGCACGGCGGGCATCACGTTTTCCGGCGGCTGGTTCCAGTACGTGTAACCGATATGGGTCTGGTCCATCATGTGGTTCCACTTGCCGCCGCTGGTGTCGAGGTTGTAGCGGCGCGACAGCGCGGCATCCTCGGCAAACAGGGCCCGCACGCGGGCCGCCATGTCGTTGGCCGCGCTGCGGCCCTGGCGTGCATACAGCGCGTTCAGGCCGGCGCTGACGTACATGGCGTTGACCACGGCTCCCGCCTTGACCGGGTGCAGCACCAGCTGGAAGTAGGCGTCGCGCTGCGCGGCGGGCAGTTTTGCGTATAGGGCTTCGGCGCGCGCGGCCAGCGCTTCATAATCGCGCGCGATGCGGCGCGCCTCGTCGTCGTGCACCAGGCTGTACGTCGTCGGCGACAGCATTTCCGGCTTGCGGCGGCTGTTGTATTGCGTATAGGTGGCGACGATGGCGGCAATGTCCGCCGCATGTTCCGTGCCGAATTCGCGCGCGGCCCACTCGCGCAAATAGCCATCCATGCGTTCCACCGTCATGGCTTGCGGATTCCACGCCTGCGTCAGGAAGAATTCAATCGGCACTTCCATTGGTTTCAGGTCGCCGACATTGACCACCCACATGCGGCGCGCATCGTATTCCCACGCCAGGTTCATCTGTTCCCAGATTTTCGGGATCGGCGTCACGTTGATCCATTTATACGAGCGTGGGCCGCCCACGTAATCGAAGTGGTAATAGACGCCGGCGCCGCCGCTGCGGGCGCGTTCGGCCGCGGTCGGCAGGCGGCGGATATTGCCCCAGTTATCGTCGCACCACAGCAGCATCACGTCGTCCGGCACGCGCATGCCCAGTTCATAGTATTGCTGCACTTCCTTGTACAGCGCCCACAGTTGCGGCACCTGCTCGACTTTCGGGTTGATTTCGCTGGCGATCAGCTTGCGCTGGTCCGCCACGATGCGCTCCAGCAGGCTGGTATTGGCGTCGGCCGACATCGGCTCGTCGCCGTCGCCGCGCATGCCGATGGTGATGACCTTGTCGTAGTCGCGCGTCTGGCGCAGGCCGCCGCGCCAGAATTCGCGCAGTGTCTCGCTGTTGCGCGTGTAATCCCACGGGCCGCTGCCCTGGCGCTTCCATTCCTGCTGGGCGCGCATCATGGGTTCGTGGTGCGACGTGCCCATGACGATGCCGTAGCGGTGCGCCAGTTCGCCGTTGCGCTTGTCATCGTCAAAGAAGGCCGAACCCCACATGGCGGGCCACAGGTAATTGCCCCGCAGCCGCAGGATCAGTTCGAAGACTTTTTCGTAGAACGCGTGGTTGTAGCCGCCGAAGCGCTCCTTGGCCCAGTTGGTCAGCGCGGGCTGTTCATCGTTGAGGAAAATGCCCCGGTATTGCACGGCGGGCGCGTCGCTGACGGTATCGGGTGCATGGGCGAACACGCTGTCATGGCGTGGCGTCGGTACGTCTGCCCACCAGTACCACGGCGAGACGCCGATTTGTTCCGACAGCGTATAGATGCCGTAGATCGTGCCGCGCCGGTCGCTGCCGGCAATCACCAGCGCGCGCTCGACTCCTGGCAGCGGGTTGGCCACGGTGCGCAGTTGAAAAGCTTCCCACTTGCCGCGCAACGCTTTGGCGTCGATGACACCCTTGGCCGCCAGCTGGTCGATCAGCGCGCTTTTTCCCAGCGTGCCGATAATCACGATGTCCTTGCCGCGGATTTGCCGGTCCAGACGCAGCGCCGGCGTCAACGTGGTGACGCGGCGGATATCGGCCTGCAGGTCGGCCGCCGCACGCAGCACGCCGGGATCGTCCGACGGATCGGCAAACAGCACGGCTGCCTTGCCGTGTTCCGCCAGCGCCACCGCTTGCGGGGCGGGGCGCGTGAACGACGCCACGGCCGGCTGGCCGATGGCCCAGGCGGGTAACGCGGGCAATGCGGCGGCCAGCAGCGCCAGAGCGGCAAACAGGCGCGGCAACTTCATGAAGGCGGTCATGGACGGACCTTGCAAGGCTGGTTCAGCACGGACAGGGGCACGGCGTCAGCCAGCGCGCGGTAGCCGGCGGCCGATGGGTGCAGGCCGTCGCCGGAATCGTAGGCTTTATCCATGTAGGCCGGCCGCGCCGGATCGCGCAGCGCGGCGTCGAAATCCACCACGTGGTCGAAAACGCCGCTGTTGCGGATCCAGTCATTCAGCGCCACGCGGTCTTCTTCATTTTCCTTTTCAGGATGGTAATAGCCGCTGCCGGAATAGGGCGTGACCGTGGCGCCCAGTAGGCAGACGCCATGCGCGTGGGCCTGGTCGGCCAGTTGGCGGTAGGCCGACTGCATGTCGGCCAGCAGGCGCTGGCGGTCGGCCGGCGTGTCGGAACCGTTGCGGTGCTGGCCGCCCATGTCGTTGACGCCGATGAATACCAGTGCGTGGGTGACGCCGGCGCGTCCGGTCACGTCGCGCAGGAAGCGCGCGGACAGGTTCGGGCCCAGGCCGTCGCGCAGCAGGCGCCCGCCGCCGATGCCCGCGTTGACCACGCCCACCGGCAGGTTTGCCGCGCGCAGGCGGCCGGCCAGGACGTCGGTCCAGCGCGTATTGCTGTCGTTGACGACGCCGTAACCATCCGTGATGGAGTCGCCGATGGCCACAAAGGCGCGGGTAGCGGCGCCGGCCAGCACTTCCACGTCGCTGATGACGTACCAGCGCGGTACCGCCTGTGCCTCAGGCCAGGCGGCATCGGTTACGCGGTTGCCGGGCAACAGGTAGCTGCTGGTACGGGCGCCCGGGTGGCCGGTCTGGCGCGCCGGTTCGCCCTTGAAATGCAGGGAAATGGCGACGTCGACGCCGGCGGCAACGGGCAAATCGACGGGATCGCTGTAAAACTCGGCGCCGGCCGGGATCAGCACCTGGCCGCGGCCATTGAATTTCAGCGCGCGCAAGGTAGCGCCGTCCACGTCGGCCTTGCCCAGCCTGGGCGCCAGCGCCACGCTGGCCGCTTCTACCTGCAGCGGGGCCGTGCCGAAGACATTCGACAGGCGTATCCGCACCCGCTGGCCGCCCAGCGACAGCCGCACCACCTGGCGCAGGCTGCTGTCGCGCCAGTGCTGCGCCGGCAGCACGTTGTCGCCCTCGGCCACCAGTTGCGCCGTGCCCCAGGCGGCAACCCAGTGCTGCGGTTCCGCGGCCGCCGCCATGGTAGCGCCCAGCAGGCAGAGCGATGCCAGCGTGCTTTTTATAATAAACGTTATTGTTTTAATAGTTTTCATCAGGTCGTCTCCGCTTGCCTTGGTATGGGTTGACTTGCGCAACCAAATCCTTCAAACTCGAAAAATGTTAGCGCTATTTATTTTAGGGTATGAAAATGGTTGACGCAACAAATTCAAATGTTACTAACACTCCGGTGATCACCCGGATGCGCGTGATCCCGGTGGCGGGACGCGACAGCATGCTGTTGAATCTGTGTGGCGCCCATGCCCCGTTTTTTACCCGTAACCTGGTGTTGCTGGAAGATAGCGCGGGCCGGACCGGCATGGGGGAAGTGCCGGGCGGCGCCGGTATTTTGCGGGCGCTGGAAAATGTGGTCGCGCTGGTCGAGGGCACGCAAGTGGGGCGTTACAACCGCACGTTGCAAAGTTTGCGTACCAGCATCGCTAACAAAAATGTGAGCGGTCAACAATACCAGGTGACGTCGGCCGCGGAAGCCGCCGTGCTGAAGCAGCCGCACGAAATCAACCTGCGGCTGGAAAACGTGGTGACGGCGGTGGAAGCGGCCTTGCTGGATTTGCTGGGCCAGCACCTGGGCGTGCCGGTGTGCGAATTGCTGGGCACGGGCCAGCAGCGCGACCAGGTGCCGATGCTGGCTTACCTGTTCTACGTGGGCGACCGTAACAAGACGGACCTGGATTACCTGCCGGGCAAGGGCGCGTCCGATGACTGGTACCACCTGCGCTGCGAGGAAGCGCTGACGCCGGACGCGATAGCCGACCATGCGGCGGCGTGCGTGGCGCGCTACGGTTTCAAGGATTTTAAGCTGAAGGGCGGCGTGATGCGGGGCGAAGACGAGATGGCGGCGGTGGCGGCCATCAAGGCGCGCTTCCCCGACGCGCGCGTCACCCTGGACCCGAACGGCGCCTGG
Organism: Pseudoduganella rivuli; assembly: GCF_009674485.1. Classification (GTDB taxonomy): domain Bacteria; phylum Pseudomonadota; class Gammaproteobacteria; order Burkholderiales; family Burkholderiaceae_D; genus Rugamonas; species Rugamonas rivuli_B. Next base: position 284,279 of record NZ_WKJJ01000007.1, read on the forward strand.
TCGCTGCGCGAAGCGGTGGACCTGTGCCGTGGCAAGAACCAGTTGCTGGCCTACGCGGAAGACCCGTGCGGCCCGGAAGACGGGTACTCGGGCCGCGAAATCATGGCCGAATTCCGCCGCGCCACTGGTATCGCTACCGCGACCAATATGGTGGCCACCGACTGGCGCCAGATGGCGCATTCGCACTTGCTGGGCGCGGTCGATATCCCGCTGGCCGACCCGCATTTCTGGACCATGCAAGGCTCCGTGCGCCTGGCGCAACTGTGCGCCGACTGGGGCCTGACGTGGGGATCACATTCGAACAACCACTTCGACGTATCGCTGGCCATGTTCACCCACGCGGCAGCGGCGGCGCCAGGCCAGATCACGGCCATCGATACCCACTGGATCTGGCAGGAAGGGCAGGAACGCCTGACCGTCGAGCCGCCGCGCATTATCAAAGGCTGCGTGGCCGTGCCGGACGCGCCGGGCCTGGGCATTGCGCCCGATATGGAACGCATCGAAGCGGCCCATGCGCTGTACAAACAAGTCGCCACCACGGCGCGCGATGACGCGATGGCCATGCGCTACCTGGTGCCCGGCTGGACTTATAACCCGAAAAAACCGAGTTTTGCAAAGGATTGAACATGACGATGGAATCGAAAGCGGCAGCTGATTTGACGGCTTATTTGACAGATCATCTGCCGGCCGACCTGGAACGCGCATTGCTGGTGGGCCGCGTGTGGCGCGACAATGTGGGACCGTGCGTGGTGGTGGTGCGCGCAGGCCAGGCGTTTGACATCACGGCGCAGTGCGCCACCGTGTCGGACTTGCTGGAACGCGACGACTTGCTGGACTTCGTCCGCAGTGCACCGGGCGAAGCGCTGGGGCCCGCCTCCGCGCTGGTCGATGCCGCCGTTGGCCGGAAAGAGGGCGTGCCGCGCCTGCTGGCGCCGTGCGACTTGCAGGCCATTAAAGCCTGCGGCGTGACGTTTGCCGTCAGCCTGCTGGAACGCGTGATCGAAGAACAGGCGGGCGGCGACGCGGCCCGCGCCGACGCGCTGCGCGCCAGCCTGCTGCAAGACATCGGCAGCGACTTGTCGGCCATCAAACCGGGCTCGCCGGAAGCGGAAGCGCTGAAAAAGCAATTCCAGGCACGGGGCGCGTGGTCGCAATACATGGAAGTGGGTATCGGCCCGTATGCGGAAGTGTTTTCCAAGTCGCAGCCGATGTCGGCGGTGGGCCTGGGGGCGGACGTGGGCCTGCACCCGGAATCCCACTGGAACAATCCGGAACCGGAAATCGTGCTGGCCGTGACCAGCCGCGCGCAGGCGGTGGGCGCCACGCTGGGCAACGACGTCAACCTGCGCGACATCGAAGGCCGCAGCGCGCTGTTGCTGGGCAAGGCCAAGGACAACAACGGTTCCTGCTCGCTGGGTCCGTTCATCCGCCTGTTTGACGAACATTACACCATCGACACCGTGCGCCAGGCCGAAGTGCGCCTGCGCATCGAAGGCGTGGAAGACGATTTCGTGCTCGACGGCGAATCGCGCATGCGTGAAATCAGCCGCGACCCGCTGGACCTGGTGGCGCAGACTTGCGGTCCGCACCACCAGTACCCGGACGGCTTCATGCTGTTCCTCGGCACCATGTTCTCGCCGATCAAGGACCGTGGCGCGAAGGGCGCCGGCTTCACCCATAAACTGGGCGACAAGGTCAGCATCAGCAGCGGTGCACTGGGCACGCTGGTCAACCATGTCCAGCGCAGCAATACCATCGCGCCGTGGACCTTTGGCGTGCGCGCCCTGTATGCCAACCTGGCGCAGCGCGGCCTGCTGAAAGGCGCACAATGAATCCGGCCGTGAATCACAAGCGCCAGCCGATGGCGTACGCGACCTATCCCAGCCTGGCCGGCCAGCGCGTCCTGATCACGGGCGGCGGCACGGGTATTGGCGCCACCTTGGTCGAGGCCTTCGTGCGCCAGGGCGCGCAGGTGGCGTTCGTTGATATCGCGGTGGAAGCGTCGCGCGCATTGGAAGCGTCGCTGGCGGCGCGGGTTGGCCAGGATGGCATTCAACATGCGCCGCGCTTTTATCCGTGCGACTTGACGGACCTGGATGCGCTGGCGGCCACGATGGCGCGGATCGAACAGGACATCGGCACGGTGCAGGTGCTGCTGAACAACGCGGCCAACGACAAGCGCCACACGGTGGAAGAAGTGTCGCCGCAATACTGGGATGACAGCCTGGCCGTCAACCTGCGCCACCAATTCTTTTGCGCGCAAGCCGTGGCGCCGGGCATGAAGGCGGCCGGCACCGGCGTGATCCTGAATTTCGGTTCGATTTCGTGGTACCTGGCGCTGGGCAACCTGACGTTGTACATGACGGCCAAGGCCGCGATCGAAGGCTTGACACGGGGACTGGCGCGCGACCTGGGCGCGGACGGCATCCGCGTCAATTGCGTGATCCCCGGTTCCGTGCGCACGGAACGGCAAATGACGCTGTGGTATTCGCCGGAAGCGGAACAGCAAATCCTCAACGCGCAATGCCTGCCGCAGCGGGTGGAACCGGAAGACGTGGCGGCGCTGGCGCTGTTCCTCGCCTCCGATAACGCGGGCCGCTGCTCGGGCCGCGATTACTTCGTCGACGCGGGATGGTACGGCGCATGAGCATGAACAGCCATATCCCGGAATGTATCTGGCCGCTGGGCGCGACACTGGCTGAAGGGCCGTTCTGGCACGCGCAGCAGCGCGCGCTGTATTTTGTCGACATCAAGGGCCATACCGTGCACCGCTGCGCCGAAGACGGCAGCGCGCGCACCACGTGGACCTTGCCGGACCAGGTGGGCTTTGCGCTGCCGATGATCGATGGCGGCCTGCTGTGCGGCTTGCCGGGCAAGGTGGTGCGCTTCGATCCGGCCAGCGGCGAATTGCAAACGCTGTTCACGCTGGAAGCGGACATGCCGGGCAACCGCAATAACGATGGCTATATCGATACGGCCGGACGCCTGTGGTTCGGCACCATGGACAACGGCGAAAAGGCCGCCACCGGCGCGCTGTACCTGTGGGATGGCAAGCGCCTGCAGCAAAAGGATGACGCGTACATCATCACCAATGGCCCGTGCGTCAGCCCCGACGGCCGCACGTTTTACCACACCGACACGCTGGCGAAGCAGATATACGCCTTCGACCTGGCGCCGGATGGTACGCTGTCCAACCGCCGCGTGCTGATCCGCACTGCCGCACCGGGCCACCCGGACGGCACCGCCATCGATGCGGAAGGCACGCTGTGGGTGTCGATGTTCCGTGGCGCCCGCATTGACCGCTATGCGCCCGATGGCACGCTGATTGGATCGATCCCGATGCCGTGCTCGAACATCACCAAGATCACGTTCGGCGGCGCCGATTTGCGTACGGTGTTTGTCACCACCGCCCGCAAAGGGCTGACCATCGATGAATTGAGCCGCGAACCGCTGGCCGGCGGCATTTTCCGCTTCCGCGCGGATGCGCCGGGTCTTCCACAAAACCATTTTTTGGCAGAACACTGACATGACCGACAATAACAAGCCAGCGCGCCGATTCCGCTCGCAAGACTGGTTCGATAATCCCGACCACATCGACATGACGGCGCTGTACCTCGAGCGCTTCATGAATTACGGCATCACCCCGGAAGAATTGCGCTCGGGCCGCCCGATTATCGGCATCGCGCAAAGCGGCAGCGATATCAGCCCGTGCAACCGCATCCACCTGGAACTGGCCAAGCGCGTGCGCGACGGCATCCGGGACGCCGGCGGCATCGCGATGGAATTTCCCTTGCACCCCGTGTTTGAAAATTGCCGCCGTCCGACCGCCGCGATCGACCGCAACCTCGCGTATATGGGACTGGTGGAAATCCTGCACGGCTATCCGATCGACGCGGTGGTGCTGACCACCGGCTGCGACAAGACCACGCCGGCGCAGCTGATGGCGGCCGCCACGGTCGACATTCCCGCCATCGTGCTGTCCGGCGGTCCGATGCTGGACGGCTGGATGGACGGGGAACTGGTCGGTTCCGGCGCGGCGATCTGGAAAGGCCGCAAGCAACTGGCGGCGGGACAGATCGATAACGAAAAATTCCTGCAGATTGCCGCCGCGTCGGCGCCGTCGGCGGGCCACTGCAACACCATGGGCACGGCATCGACGATGAATGCGCTGGCCGAGGCGCTGGGCATGTCGCTGACGGGCTGCTCGGCGATTCCCGCGCCCTACCGCGAGCGGGGGCAGATGGCTTATGAAACCGGCAAGCGCATCGTCGCCATGGCGCATGAGGATTTGCGGCCATCGAAGATGCTGACGCGCGACGCGTTCCTGGACGCCATCGTCGTCAACGCGGCGATCGGCGGCTCGACCAATGCGCAGCCGCACATCATGGCGATGGCGCGCCACGCGGGGGCGGAACTGCATCCGGACGACTGGATGGCGTACGGCCACGACGTGCCGCTGCTGCTCAACATGCAGCCTTCCGGCAAATTCCTCGGCGAGCGCTTCCACCGCGCGGGCGGCGTGCCCGCCATCATGTGGGAGCTGGAACAGGCGGGCAAACTGCGCTCGAACCGCCCGACCGTGACGGGCCGCACGATGGCGGAAAACCTGTCGGGCCGCGAAACCAATGACCGCGAAGTGGTGTATCCGTATGCCGCGCCGCTGCGCGAACATGCCGGTTTCATGGTCTTGAAGGGCAACCTGTTCGACTTTGCCATCATGAAGACGTCGGTGATATCCGAACAGTTCCGCTCGCGCTACCTGAGCCGTCCAGGCCATGAAAACGTATTTGAATGCCGCGCGGTCGTGTTCGAGAGCTCGGACGATTACCACCAGCGCATCAACGATCCGGAACTGGGCATCGATGAAAATTCGATCCTCGTCATCCGCGGCGCGGGGCCGGTGGGCTGGCCCGGTTCCGCCGAAGTGGTCAACATGCAACCGCCGGATGCGCTGATCAAGCGGGGCGTGATGAACTTGCCGACCCTGGGCGATGGCCGCCAGTCGGGCACGTCGGATAGCCCGTCGATCCTGAACGCGTCGCCGGAAAGCGCCGTGGGCGGCGGACTGGCGTGGCTGCGCACGGGCGACATCGTGCGCGTGGACTTGAACCAGGGCAGCTGCAATGTGCTGGTCAGCGACGAGGAACTGGCCGAACGCAAGAAAGCCGGCGTGCCGGCCGTGCCGCCGAGCCAGACGCCGTGGCAGGAACTGTACCGCGCGACGGTGGGGCAACTGGCCAGCGGCGCCTGCATGGAACTGGCGGTGCCGTATCGCGGTGTCGCGGAGAACATGGCGCGGCACAACCACTGACGGTAGTCACTGACGCACCGTGTCAACGTAGGGCGGTTTCCGCGCAGCGGAACCCGCCGTGCACGCGTCGCGTTGACGCATGCTGGCGGCTTTGTAAAAGCCGCCCTACCGAGTGACGTCTCACTTGAGGAAGCGGAACGTCGGTTCGATATTCTTTGAGTGCAGGTATTGCACGATCTCTTCCAGCGTGGCGTCTTTCAGCAACAATCCGGCCGGAGCAACGCTGCGCACCGGCGCGGGTGCCGGCGCTGAACCACGTAGCTGTCCCCACAAATCGGCAAACTGCCCGGCGGAGATGCTGTGCAATCCCTCAATGAACGCCGCCTGTCCGGCCAGCGGCGGCGCAATTTCCAGTCCGGACCCGTCGGCGAACGACGCTCCCATGCCCGGGTGTATGAACGCGCTCCAGCGTTCCGTGTCCGGGTGCTGGCACGGCGGCAGCGGGACCTCGGCGTCCACGGCTGGAATGTCCGGCATCACGGCGGCGCGCAGCGACGCCACCAAAGCCCGCATCTCCGCCTCGGTAACCGGCTGTTCCAGCGACAGCCACAAACAGTAACCGTCGTCGCCCGACACGCTGACAGCGGGGGCGGGCAGGCCGAACCGGGTTTGCAATTCATTGGCCACGTCGCACAGGCGGCTCCAGTGGTGGCCTTCGCCGTGGTCGCGCATGACGGGGAAGGACAGGGCGGCGGCGCGCACGCCGCCATTCGCGTCCGCCAGGGCCAGCGGCGCCAGGCCTGCCATGTGCGCCTGCAACGCGTCCTCGGAGACGGCGCCCGAGGGCAGGTACAGCCTGGCCAGCTCTGAGTTCAATTTTTCCATGGGCGAAGCATAACACCGGCCGCCAAATGTCGTATCATGCCGGTCGACATCCGGCGGCTCATCTAGACAACTGCCGCCGCAGCTTTTTGTGAACATTTATGCAAATCCAAATCAACGATACCCTGCGCGCCTATATCGATCCACTGACCGAGGCGGAATATACGGCGCTCGAACGCAGCATCCTGGCCGAAGGCTGCCGCGATGCGCTGGTGCTGTGGAACGACGTGCTGGTGGACGGCCATAACCGTTATGCCATCTGCCAGCAGCACGGCATCCCGTTCAAAGTCACGCAAAACACCACATTCCGCAGCATGGAAGACGTCATGCTGTGGATGATCGACAACCACCTGGGCCGCCGCAGCGTGACGGATTTCCAGCGCGGCGTCCTGGCGCTGCGCCGCAAGGATATCCTGGAAGCCCGTTCGGCCGAGGCGGCCGCGCAAAACGCCGAGGAAGACGCAAAGATCGCGCCGCCGGAACCGACCGCGGCGGAAGAGGCGGCCGTTCCCGCCAAGGTGCGCACGTCGCGCGAAGACGTGGCGCGCGCGGCGCGGCTGTCGACCGCGACCATCAGCCAGATCGAAAAAATCCAGAAGCAGGCCACGCCGGAACTGGTGGAGGCGGTCCGCGCCGGCACCATTTCCATCAATGCCGCCGCCACCGTTGCGTCGCTGCCGCAGGAAGAGCAAGTGCTGGCGGTCGCAGGCGGTAAAAAGCAATTGCAACAGGCCGCCAAGGAAGTGCGCGAACAGCGCGCCGCCAACCGTCCCGCCAAACAGCCGAAGGAAGACAGCGCGGAAGCGCTGGCCGCGCCGGCCGCATCGCTGTCCGAAGTGGAGTTGCTGCGCGCCGAAGTGGCCCGCCTGACCGAGCGTAACGCCCAGTTGCGCGCGGAAAACGCGGAACTGCGGGAACGCATCGCGTCGCTGGTCGACGCGTCGTAATGACAGGCCGGCAGCCAGCGCCGGCCATGTTCTGATCCAGGGAGCCGTCTGATGGCGAAACTGCCGACACTGGGCCCGGTGCTGCTGTGCGCGCTGGCTGCCGTTTATTCTTCCCATGCCGCCGCGCAGGATGGCCGTGTCGGCCATAGCGGGGTGCATGCACCGGCGGCCGCCGGCAAGGCCGAGGCGGCGCGCCTGCGGGGGCTGGCGCAGCGCGTCACCATCGTGCGCGACAAGTGGGGGATTCCCCACGTATTCGGCAAGACGGATGCGGACGCCGTGTTCGGGCTGTTGTACGCGCAGGCGGAGGATGACTTCCGCCGGATCGAACTCAATTACATCAATGCGCTGGGTCGCCTGGCCGAAGTGCAGGGCGAGAGCGAGATTTACCGCGACTTGCGTATGAAGCTGTTCATCGATGAGGACAGCCTGAAAGCGCACTATGCGGCCAGCCCCGCGTGGCTGAAGCAATTGATGAATGCCTTCGCGGACGGCTTGAATTATTACCTGCTGACGCATCCGCAAGTCAAACCGCAACTGATTACCCGTTTCGAGCCGTGGATGGCGCTGAGCTTCACGGAAGGGTCGATTGGCGGCGACATCGAATCGATCGACGTCAAGGCGCTGGAACGGTTTTACACGAAAGCGCCGGTGCCGCAGGACGCGCTGCTGAAGCGGGAGAGGGAACCTGCCGGTTCCAACGGCTTCGCCATCGCGCCGGCCATCAGCAAGTCCGGCCACGCGCTGCTGATGATCAATCCCCATACGTCGTTTTACTTCCGCCCCGAAGTGCACATGGTCAGCGAAGACGGCATGAATGCGTATGGCGCCGTCACGTGGGGCCAGTTCTTCGTTTACCAGGGGTTCAACGACCGGCTGGGCTGGATGCATACGTCCGGCGGCGGCGACGTGATCGACGAATTCGTGGAAACCGTCAGCGCCAAGGATGGCAAGCTGACTTACCGCTATGGCAAGGAAGAGCGTCCCGTGCGCGCCGTGCCCGTGCGGCTGCCTTACCGCACGGCGTCCGGCATGGCGGAAAAAACCGTGTCTGCGTATTACACGGTGCACGGCCCCGTGGTGCGGGAAGCGGATGGCAAGTGGATCAGTGTCAGCCTGATGAACGAACCGCTGAAGGCATTGCAGCAATCGTACCTGCGCACCAAGGCCCGCAATTTCGCCCAGTTCCGCCGGGTGATGGACTTGCGCACCAATTCATCCAACAACACCGTGTATGCGGATGCGGACGGCAATATCGCTTATTTCCACGGCAATTTCATGCCGATACGCGATGTGCGCTTCAATTACCGCAAACCGGTCGATGGCAGCGACCCGGACACCGCATGGAAGGGATTGCACCCTGTATCAGAGACGATCCAGCTGTTCAACCCCGCCAACGGCTGGATCCAGAACACGAATAACTGGCCGTTTTCCGCCGCGGGCGCCTACAGCCCGAAACAATCCGACTATCCGGCGTACATGTCCGTGTACCCGGAAAATGCGCGCGGCATCCACGCAGTGCGGGTTCTGGAAAACAAAAAAGACTTCACCTTGGACAGCCTGATCGCGGCGGCCTATGACAACCAGCTGCCCGCGTTCGAGCCGCTGTTGCCGAAACTGTTCGCGGCATGGGAAGCGCTGCCCGATGGCGATACGCTGAAGTCCGGCATCGCACCGCAGGTGCACGTGCTGAAACGGTGGGACATGCGCTATGCGCTGAACTCGGTACCGACGTCGCTGGGCGTGTTCTGGCTGGAAGACTTGAAGAAAATGTTCGAACCGGCCGCGAAAGCGCTGGATATGCCGTTGACCGTGTTCATCGAGACCCGGCTGGCGCCGCAGGAACTGGTGTTTGCCATGGCGCGCGCCAGCGCAAAGCTGGCAGCGGATTTCGGCACGTGGCAGACGCAATGGGGCGAAATCAACCGGTACCAGCGGCTGACGGGCGACATCGTGCAACCGTTCGATGACAGCAAGCCCAGCATTCCCGTGCCGTATGTGTCGGGTAACTGGGGCGCGCTGGCCGCGTATGGCATGACGTCGCCGCAAAAGACCAAGCGGATTTATGGCGAGCGCGGCAACAGCTTTGTCGCGGCCGTGGAATTCGGCAAGCGGGTCCGCGCGAAAAGCATCCTGGCCGGCGGCCAGAGCGGCGATCCCGCATCGCCGCACTTCAGCGACCAGGCGGAAATGTATGCCCGTGGCGAGTTCAAGGATGTGCTGTTTTACCCTGAAGACATCGATAAGCACGTCGAGCGGCGCTACCATCCGGGCGAGTAATCTGCGATTGACGGGGCGCAAATGCGCGAATGAGCACGGGGCCATGCTGTGGACAGGAGGACCGCGCCATGGCAACCCTGGAAGACCAACGCGGCGGTACGCGGCCGCTCGATATCCGCGACTTCATCTTTGTGCGCGAGCTGGCCGAAGTCTACCTGCTGCTCGACCATATCTCCGGCCGCTGGGACAAGCCGCTCGATGCGGAAGGCGAGCAATTGCGCGCCGCCGTCTGCGCCATCGGCTGGCCGCCGAACGGCAGCCGTCCCGACGCGGCGGAACAAGCGACGACATTGTTGCGGGCCAAAGACCGCTTGAATGCGCTGGCCCGGCCCGCCAGCGGCGCGACCATCGCCTTTACGTTGCTGGTGGTGGGGGAGGAAGATCCGCGCCGGCAGCACCGGCGGTGGTGGCGCCGTCTGTGGCGGTGGGGATGGCCGGGGAAACGGCGCTGCGAGTGGCGTGCCTTGCCGCATGGCGGTGCCAAGTCTGTGGCTCCGCCGATTACGCCGCAGGGCGCAGTGGGAGCCGCTGCTGTGGATGGCGCCGTGGCTCAGACGCCGATCCCGCCGTTTACCGCGCCAACGAATGGCGATTTGATCGTCCCCGGCTGCGGCTTCACCCGCCCGCCCACGCGCATGTCGCTGGCCCGCACCGCCTTTCCCGGCCTGATCGGCCCGGCCGGGCACTTCAACCGGGGTATCTGGCGCATCGTGCTGTTTCTCGTCATGTGGATGGTGCTCACTTGCGTGCTGTCGTGGGATATCACGGCGGGCAACGTGGTGTTGACGCACCTGGATACGCTGCGTACCCAGCAAGGCGAACTGGCGCGCAAAATATCGTCCGCCGAAGCAGCCGATGAACTGGCGCGCCGCAGCAAGGCGGGGCCGGCCGCGGCGGTGGAGTTGCCGCCGGTGCAATTCTGCGAACCCGTCATTCCCAGCGCGCCGCGCAAATACCGCACCGTCGAAGAGCTTCAACTCTGCACCGACAAGGAACGCCTGGAAAACGAGCGGGTCGTCACCCAGCGCAACCTGCACGTGTGGATCAAGCCGTGGGAAAAGCTGTACCGCCTCGTCACGTTCGAGCCGTCGCCCGGTGCGCCACCGCAGCGCGCCGGCGGCATACCGGATTTCGCCGGACCCTATGGCGGCGATGAGGAACCCGCGCGGGTGCTGACCCACGTCATCGGCTGCGCCGTGCTGCCGCTGTGCTACGGCATTCTCGGCGCGGGCGCGGCCGCCGTGCGCAACCTGTGGGCCAAGCTGCGCGAGAGCATGCTGATGCCGCGTGACTACACGCTGGCGCTGGGCCAACTGGCGCTGGGCGCCACCATCGGCGCTTGTATCGGCTTGTTCGTGAATCCTTCCGGCTCGTCGTCCGGGGCGGGGGCGGCGCTGGCTAGCAGCTGGACCTTGAGTGGATCGGCGCTGTCGTTCATCGCGGGGTTTGGTGTCGAAGGGGTGTTTTTAGCGCTGGAAGCGTTCGTGCGGCGGGTGTTTGGTGTGGCGGGGCAGGGCGATGGGCGGCGCACCTGAGTAAGTGGAATGCGCGTGGAACGGCAGGTTCCACGCGTGTCGTGCCGATAACGTTAAATCGCGTCCAGCGCCGCCTGCAAATCCGCCCGCAAATCCTCCACGTCCTCGATCCCGACCGACAGCCGGATCAAGCCGTCGCCGATGCCCAGCACCGCGCGCTGTTCCGGCGGAATCGTCGCGTGGGTCATCAGGGCGGGGTGCTCGATCAGGCTTTCCACACCGCCCAGGCTTTCCGCCAGCGCGAACACTTCGCACCGTTCCAGGAAGCGGCGCGCCCCGGCCAGGTCGGTGTCGAGCGTGATGGAAATGATGCCGCCGAAACCGTCCATTTGCCGTTTGGCCAGCGCGTGCTGCGGATGGGTTTCCAGGCCCGGGTAATAAACCTTGGCGACTTTCGGCTGGTGCGCCAGCCATTGAGCGAGGTCCAGCGCGCTGGCGTTGTGGCGGGCGATGCGCACGGCCAGGGTTTTCACGCCCCGCAGCGCGAGGAAACTGTCGAACGGGCCGAGGATGGCGCCGACCGCGTTTTGCAAGAAGCCCAATTGCTCGCGCCACGCCTGCTGGTGCGGTTCATTGCCCACCACTGCCACGCCGGCGATCACGTCCGAATGGCCGTTCAAATATTTGGTGGCCGAGTGCACGACGATGTCGAAGCCGTGTTCCAGCGGGCGCTGCACCAGCGGGCTGGCAAACGTGTTGTCGGCTACGGCGATGATGCCCCGCTCGCGGCAGATTTTGCCAATCGCGGCCAGGTCCGCCAGTTTCAGCATCGGGTTGGTCGGCGTTTCCACCCACACCATGCGCGTGTCGGGACGCAGCGCGGCCAGCAGGTTTTCCGGGTTGGTCAAATCCACGTAGGAAAACGTATGCCCGGCGCTGCGCTTGCGCACCCGTTCAAACAGGCGATAGCTGCCGCCATACATGTCGTCGCCAGCGATGATGTGCGAGTTGGCGTCGGCCAGTTCCAGCACGGTGGAAATTGCCGCCAGGCCGGACGCGAAGGCAAAACCCTGCGAACCGCCTTCCAGGTCGGCAAGGCAGCGCTCGAAGGCCCAGCGCGTGGGATTGTGCGAGCGGCCATAGTCGAGGCCCTTGTGCACGCCGGGACTTTCCTGCACGAAGGTGGACGTCGCGTAAATCGGCGGCATGATGGCGCCGGTGGACGGGTCCGGGGATTGGCCGCCGTGGATGACGCGGGTGGCCAGCGCAGCTTTTTTCTTGGTCATTTACAGCGTCTTTCTCAAGTGGTTGAGCAAATCAAAGCGGGTGATCAAGCCATAGAACGTGGCGCCGTCCGCCACCACGGCCGTCAGGCCACGGTCCAGCGTGCTGCGCAGCGCCTGGATGCTGGACGTCGGCGACAGGGTTTCCAGGCGCGACGTCATGGTGGCGCCCACCAGGCTGGAAAACTGTTCCGCATGGTTGTCGACTTTCATCAGCAAGTCCGATTCATCGATGATGCCCACCAGTTTGCCATCCTGCAGCACGGGCAGTTGCGCCAGGTCGGCAGTGCGCATGCGGTTGAACGCCACCAGCAGCGTATCGGTCGGCGACACGCTGACCACGTCGCCCTCGTCATAGCGGCGGCCGATCAGGTCGCGCAAGTCGCCGGTTTTCTGGCGCTGCACCAGGCCCTGGTCGACCAGCCAGTTGTGGTTGTACATCTTCGACAGGTAGCGCGTCCCCGTATCGACGACGAAGGTCACCACGCGCTTGGCTTCGGTCTGCTCGCGGCAGTATTTGAGGGCGGCGGCCAGCAGGGTGCCGGTCGACGAGCCGCCCAGGATGCCTTCGGCCTGCAGCAGTGCGCGGGCGCTTTCAAAACTTTCCTGGTCCGTGATGGTGTATGCCTTGTGCACGGACTTCATGTCGGCGATCGAAGGAATGAAGTCTTCGCCGATGCCTTCCACCGCCCACGAACCGCTGGTGTCGTTGACCTTGCCCGTGTCGATGTATTCGGCCAGGATCGAGCCCTTGGGGTCGGCCAGCACGAATTCCAGTTCCGGCTGGACCTTGCGGAAGAAGCGCGTCAGGCCCGTCAAGGTGCCGGAGGAGCCGACACCGACCACGATGGCGTCCACGTCGTGCTGCATTTGTTCCCAGATTTCCGGCGCCGTCGTGGTTTCATGGGCGGCCGGGTTGGCGGGGTTGTTGAACTGGTCGGCGTAAAACGCGCCGGGTATCTCACTGGCCAGGCGCGCCGCATAGTCCTGGTAATACTCCGGGTGCCCCTTGCCGACGTCCGAGCGGGTCATGTGTACTTCGGCGCCCAGCGCCTTCAAATGCAGCACTTTTTCCGTCGACATCTTGTCCGGCACCACCAGCACCACGCGGTAGCCCTTGATGCGGCCCACCAGCGCCAGGCCCAGGCCCGTGTTGCCGGCGGTCGCTTCAATGATGGTGCCGCCCGGCTTCAGGCGGCCATCGCGCTCCGCGGCCTCGATCATGGCGCGGCCGATGCGGTCCTTGATGGAGCCGCCCGGGTTTTGCGATTCAAGTTTCAGGAACAGGCGGCACGGACCGGTGTCCAGCCGGGTGACTTCGATCAGCGGGGTGTCGCCGATCAGGCTGAACAGGGCAGCCTCTTTGGGAGTGTTCATGGCGTTCTCCTTTGCAAGGGGACCCGCACCGCCGGTTGTGCCGGCAGCCAGGCCCGTGAAAAACGCGGATTTTCAGCCGCACGGTTCACTTCGGGAACGAATCTTAATAAATTTGTATATGCATTTTATGCACAGGACGGGAAAAGTATGCGCCTTTTTCAACACCCGCGCCGTATAATCCGCGTCATGAACGCAGCATGATTGGTATTGAAGTGGCTAAGCTCTATTTCCGTTACTCGGCAATGAATGCCGGCAAGTCGACCGCAATGTTGCAGGTCGCGCACAACTACGAAGAACAAGGCCAGGCCGTGCGGTTATTTACCGCCGCGATCGACGACCGCTATGGCGTGGGCCACGTGACGTCGCGCCTGGGGCCGCAGAGGGCCACCGAAGTGTTTGACGCCGCGACGGATTTTCTCAACGTGGTGGACCAGAAAGTCGCCTGCGTGCTGGTCGACGAAGCGCAATTCCTGTCCACCGTGCAAGTCCAGCAATTGCACAAGCTGGCACAGGTGCGGGGCATTCCCGTGATCACGTATGGGTTGCGCACGGATTTCCGTGGAGAACCATTTCCCGGTTCGGCCTACTTGCTGGGGCTGGCCGATGACATCGAGGAAATCAAGAACATTTGCACGTGCGGCAAAAAAGCCACAATGAATATCCGCGTGGATGAACACGGCAAACGCATCCGCGACGGCGAGCAAATCAGCATTGGCGGCAATGAGCGCTACCGCCAGGCGTGCGGGCGCTGTTTTTATTCCGAGTAATTCTCTTCATCATGCCCGATTGCAACGTCATCGCCCCCGCCTGGATCTGCCAGTACCGGGGCGCGGTGTTCGACATGCTGCTGTACCTGGCGCCTTCCTTCATGCTGGCGCTGGTGATCCAGCGACTGGCGGCCTGGCATCCATTTTTCCTGCTGTTCCGGCTGGCCGGCACGATTTGCCATGAACTGGCGCATTTCTTTGTCGGCCTGGTCACGTATGCGCGGCCTGCCGCGTTTTCCGTCATGCCGCGCCGCATGGCGGGCGGCTGGCAACTGGGTTCCGTCAGCCTGACGCGGGTGCGCTGGTATAACGCGGCGCCCGCCGCGCTGGCGCCATTCCTCGTGGCCGGCGTGCCGCTGCTGGTGGCGCTGTGGCGTACCCGGCCCGGCTGGCAGTTCGAAGGCATCGACTTGTTGCTGGCGTTTGCCGTGGCGCCGCAATTCCTTGCCTGCTGGCCATCGGCAGCCGACTGGAAGATTTCCCTGCGCTCCTGGCCCTACCTGTTGATTGGCGCCCTGGTATGGGCCGCGCTGCGTTATTGGCGGCTATAGCCGCCCAAGCCTGCCCTGGCGGACTGACTGTCTGCCAACTTTAATCCAGCCTTAAGGTTTCAGCCCGTATTCCAGGGGGAAATAGGCTGCGCTGCCGCTATACGCGCTGTAGAATAAGCCGAAGCGCCGGCCCATATACAGTGCGCCGGTTCCATGAAAAGTTTCAGTCTTAATGTACGGGGGTATGCCGATGAAGAAGCAGATGCTGTTGAGCGCTATCGCGCTGGCGATTTCAGTCCAGGTGGGCGCCGCTACGCCGGAGAAGGCCGACGTCAAACCGGCCACCGCGCAAAGCCAGGCTGCCGTTGCGGCCTCCCATGTGCTGTCCCGCTTCCATTACAAGGCGACGCCGCTGGACGACGCCATGTCGGAAAAGATTTTCGACCGCTATTTCAAGCTGCTTGACAGCGACCGCCTGTTTTTCGTGCAAGCGGACGTCGACCAGTTCGCGCCGGCCCGCACCAAGCTCGATGACGCGATCATGCAGGAAAACCTACAAATTCCGTTCGCCATCTACAACCTGTACCAGCAGCGCTTCAACGAGCGCATGGCCTATGCGCGCGAACTGTTGAAGGGCAAATTCGACTTCACGGCGGAAGAGACGTACCAGATCGACCGCGAAAAAGCCGACTGGCCGAAAAACGAAGCGGAAGCCAAGGACTTGTGGCGCAAGCGCGTCAAGAATGACTGGCTGCGCCTGAAGCTGGCCGGCAAGGATGACAAGTCGATCCGTTCGACCCTGGACAAGCGCTATGAAAACTATGTGAGCCGCTCGCGCAAGCTGTCGACCGAAGACGTGTTCCAGACCTTCATGAACGCGTACGCGATGTCGATCGAGCCGCACACGAATTACCTGGCGCCGCGCGCCGCGGAAAACTTCGACATCGCGATGCGCCTGTCGCTGGAAGGCATCGGCGCGCAATTGCAGCAGCGCGACGATTACACGGTGGTGCGCGAAATCGTGCCGGGCAGCCCGGCCGCCTTGTCCGGCAAGCTGAAAGTGGGCGACCGTATCGTGGCGGTGGCGCAGGGCGACAGCGGTGCGTTCCAGGACGTGGTGGGCTGGCGCATCGACGACGTGGTGTCGCAGATCCGCGGCGCCAAGGGTTCCACCGTGCGCCTGCAAGTGCTGCCGGCCGACGCGGGCCAGGATGCCAAGCTGTCGCAGATTTCGCTGGTGCGCAACAAGATCAGCATGGAAGAACAATCGGCCAAGAAATCCATCTTTGAAGTGCGCGACGGCACGGCCAAACGCCGCATTGGCGTGATTTCGCTGCCGACGTTCTACCAGGACTTCGAAGCGCGCGCCCGTGGCGACCGCGATTTCAAATCCGCCACGCGCGACGTGGCGCGCCTGCTGACGGAACTGAAGCGTGAAAAAGTCGACAACGTGCTGATCGACTTGCGCAACAATGGCGGCGGCTCGCTGAACGAAGCAGTGGAACTGACCGGCCTGTTCATCGACAAGGGCCCGGTCGTGCAGCAGCGTAACGCGGCCGGCCGCGTGGAAGTGGAAAGCGATACCCATGCCGGCCTGGCGTGGGACGGTCCGGTCGGCGTGCTGATCAACCGTTCGTCGGCGTCGGCATCGGAAATCTTCGCCGCCGCGCTGCAGGATTATGGCCGTGGCCTGGTGATTGGCGAGCCATCGTTCGGCAAGGGCACCGTGCAAACGCTGTGGAACCTCGATGGCCACAACCCGACCGACAAGCCGAAATACGGCAAGCTGAAGATGACGGTGGCGCAATTCTTCCGCATCAATGGCGGCACCACGCAGTTGCGCGGCGTGCAGCCGGACATCAGCCTGCCGTCGATGTCGGACCCGGACAACTTTGGCGAATCCAGCTACGACAATGCCTTGCCATGGACGTCGATCAAGCCGGCGGTGTATATCCCGGCGGGTGAACTGAAGGAAATCGTGCCGCTGCTGGACAAGAAGCATGAACAGCGCGTGGCGCGCGATAAGGACTTCCAGTACCTGGAGGAAGATATCGCCACCGTGAAGAAGCTCCGCAAGGATAACGTCATCTCGCTGAACGAAGCGGCGCGCCGCAAGGAACGCGACCAGCAGGAAGCGCGCGCCAAGTTGCGCGAACAGCGCCTGGCCACGGCGGCGCTGTCGCCGGACGATCCCGTGCTGATTCCCGATCCGAAAGACGTACAACTGAAAGCCGTTGCCGCGTCGGCTGCCGCTTCCGCCAGCGCGAAAAACGGCAAGCCGGAAAAGAAAGTCGCCGGTGTCAAAGGCGCGCTGCGCACCGATGACGGCTTGCAGGCCGATGAACGTGGCCTGGCTGCCGACATCGACGCGGAAAAGGCCGCCAAGGCTGCCAAGGACGTGCTGCTGATGGAAGCGGTGCACATCCTGTCCGACGAAGTGGGCTTGCTGAAAACCGATACGCGCCTGGCCGCGCGCGTGCTGCCATATGTCGCCGACCTGGGCAAGTAACTCCTTGTCGTTGCGATATCGATAACTATACGCGCCGCTTATTTCCGACATCATGAATCTAAAGTGGAAATAAATGGCGCGGTGCAGCATAATGTTTATGTCTCCTCTATTCTCCCTCAAAGGAAATAGATTCAGCCCGCTCCAGCAGCGGGCTTTTTTTTGTCGCCGGTGTGCTAAAGTGATATGCGTTTTTGATAATGGTCATTATTGATGGCGTATTTGATTTTGCTCAAACTTGATCTGGCAGCAATATGGCAGATCGGTTAGAGTCGTCCATGTTTGCCGCCGGATGACTGAATTATGGAATCGACAATTCAAAGTGAAGAGTTCATCAGACTGAACTTCCCACGGCTGGCTGCCGCGCTGGAATTCATGCCTGTTGGCGTGACCATTGTCGATCGCGACCTGACCATCCGCTTCTGGAATCCCGCGTTTTGCGAACTGCAAGGCTTCCCCATCGACGTGATGCATCCCGGCGTCACGATGGCCGAAGTATTCCGCTACATTGCACAGCGCGGCGATTACGGGCCCGGCGATATCGAAACGCTGGTGGCTGCCCGGGTCGACCTTTGCCTCAAGTTCGAACCGCACAGCTTCACCCGCTCCCGGGCGGACGGCGTGCTGCTGCACATCGTTGGCCGCCCCACCTATGACGTGGATGGCACGGTCAGTGGTTTCGTGACGATTTACCACGACGTCACGTCCGAGCGGCGTTATGAAGAGCAGCTGGAGAACAAGAACCGGGAACTGCAGCAGGCCAAGCAACTGGCCGAGGCGGCCAGCGTGGCCAAGGGTCAGTTCCTGTCCAATATGAGCCACGAAATCCGCACGCCGCTGAACTGCATCATCGGCATGGCTTACCTGGCGTTAAAGACCGAAGTCGACCCGCGCCAGCGCGACTACCTGGAAAAAATCCGCTTCGCCGGCGAGCACGTGCTGGGCGTCATCGACGACATCCTCGACATTTCCAAGATCGAGGCCGGCAAGCTGGAAATCCAGCACATCGATTTTTCGCTCGACCACGTGGTGCAGACGCTGACCACGGTGGTGGCGCCGAAGGCCGCCACCCGCA
Source organism: Pseudoduganella rivuli (assembly GCF_009674485.1). Classification (GTDB taxonomy): domain Bacteria; phylum Pseudomonadota; class Gammaproteobacteria; order Burkholderiales; family Burkholderiaceae_D; genus Rugamonas; species Rugamonas rivuli_B. The sequence continues at coordinate 302,613 of NZ_WKJJ01000007.1, forward strand.
ACCTGGAACTGGTGTTCGACATCGATCCCGCGTTGCCTCCGACGCTGGTGGGCGATCCATTGCGGCTGGGGCAGGTGCTGATCAACTACGCCAACAACGCCATCAAGTTCAGCGAGCAGGGCAGGATCGAGATCCGCATCCGCAAGATGGTCGGCGACGCCAACGATTGCCTGGTGCGATTCGAAGTGAGCGACCAGGGTATCGGCCTGACCAGGGAAGAGATGGCCAAGCTGTTTGTGTCGTTCCAGCAGGCCGACACGTCGACCACGCGGGAATATGGCGGCACCGGCCTTGGCCTGGCCATCTGCAAGGAGCTGGCGCAGCTGATGGGCGGCGATGTCGGCGTCAACAGCCAGCACGGCGTCGGCAGCACGTTCTGGTTCACGGCCCACTTGGGCGTCTCGTGCAAGTCCATGCCCGCGCTGATCAACCAGATCGGCGACGCCGCCGGCGAACTGCTGGCCAGCGCCCGCACTTCGGCCATGATGGCGGCGCTGAAGGTGGCTCGCATCCTGCTGGTCGAGGACAATACCTTCAACCAGCAAATCGCGCGGGAAATGCTGGAGGAAATGGGCGCCACGGTTTGTCTCGCCCACAATGGCGTCGACGCGCTGGAACAATTGCGCGGCAGCGATTTCGATTGCGTGCTGATGGACTTGCAAATGCCGCAGATGGACGGGCTGGAAGCAACCCGCCGCATCCGCGCCGACCCGCAACTGGCGCATTTGCCGGTGCTGGCGATGACGGCGACAGCCACCACCGAAGCCCGGATGCGCTGCATCGACGCCGGCATGAATGATTTTATTTCGAAGCCCGTGCAGCCGGCCCTGATGTACCAGACCATCGCCAACTGGCTGCCGCAGCGCGTGCCAATGGCAGGCTTGCAGCCGCCGCGCCAGGCGGCGCCGGCCCCCGTTTCGTCGCCTGGCGGCGATATGGCCGCGATCGACATGTCGGTGCTGGCCACGCTGCTGGGCAACGACTCGCAAAAGGTGCGTAAATTTGCCTTCAAATTCCTGCAAAGTTCGCAGGAGGGCGTGCGCGACATGGAGGCCGCCCTGGCGCGCGGCGAGGTGCAGGTGGTGCGCGAACTGGGGCATCGCACCAAAGGCGCGGCGCGCAGTGTCGGCGCTTTCCGCATGGCGGATGTGTGTGAAGAAATGGAGCAACTGGCGCCGGGGGAGGCGGGCGGCGAACTGACGCGCGCGCTGTCGCTGGTGGCCCAGTTGAGGGGCATACTGGAACAGGTGACGCGGCAGGTGATGCAGGAGACCGCCTGCGCCGCCGATGACGGAGCTGTCGGGTCAGGCAACGCGTTTTTGGCGTGACGTGATTCAGCAGTGCGTGGCCAGCGTGGGGATCGACGCCGGCGCATAACTGATGCGGTCCCGCCCTGCGTGCTTGGAGGCGTACAGCGATTCGTCGGCCAAGCGCAGCAATTCCATTGCACCCGGCTGGTGCCGGGGCGTGAAAGCGGCGGCGCCAAAGCTGGCGGTCACTTGCAGCAATTTCCCGCCGCCGATATCGACGGGTATGGCGCGCACATCCTGGCGCAGCGCTTCGATCCGGTGCGCGCCGTCGGGCAAGGTCAGGCCCGGCATCAGCACCACGAATTCCTCGCCGCCATAGCGGCCCACGGCGTCATAGGGCCGCGTGGCTTCCTTTAGCCGGCGCGCCACTTCGACCAGGACGGCGTCGCCCGCCAGGTGGCCATGCGTGTCGTTGACGCGCTTGAAGAAATCGAGGTCCAGCAATACCAGCACGAAGCTTTCACCGGTCCGGCGGCACTTTTCGATTTCGCGCTCCAGCAATTCCATCACGGCGCCACGGTTCCATGCCTTGGTCAAGCCGTCCTTGAGGGCGCGCATGCGCAACTCTTCCTGCGACAGTTCCAGTTCGCGCGTGCGCTGCTGGACCAGGACCGCCAATTCGATCTGGCGCAGTGTCATCGCGCGCAGGCGGTAGCGGTGTACGCCCCAAAAGCCCAGCAGCACGGCGGCCCCGCACAGCGCATAAAACGGATAACTGCGCCACCATGGCGGCGATATCGAAAACGTGACCTGGCCCAGCGGCGACTGGTCGCCACTGGCGCTGTTGATGGCCTGGTATTCAAAGCGGTAATCGCCGCCGGGCAGCGCGGCATAGCGCACTTCAGGCGCCGCCGTCACGCTCCATTGCTGTTCGCTGCCGGCCAGCCGGTAGCGGTATCGCAAGCCCTGGCGGTCTTCGTAGGCGAGGCTGGCCAGCCGGAACACCAGCGGGTCGGAAGACCACTCCAACGCACCGCTGTCGAGCCGAACCGGATCGCCGCCGCGCAGCGTGTCTTCCAGCACGGCGTGCGGCGCCGCCGCATCGAACAGCCGGTTGGGACGCGCCAGGTGCGACAAGCCGTTGCTGGTGGCGATCCACATCGAACCGTCGCGGTCTTCGTAAAAGCCGCGCCCATTGATGTCGTCCCACGCCAGGCCCAGCGACTGGTTCACGCTGCGCCAGCGTTTGCCGTTCCACACGGCGAAGCCGGCATCGGTGCCGACCCACAGCCAGCCGCGGCTGTCGGTGTACAGCATTTGCACGGCCCGTTCCCTCAGCACGGCCGCGTCGACACGCTGGGCGGCGGGTGCGCCGCGCACTTGCAGGCGCCACAAGGTATCCGTGCTGCCGGCCCACAGGGAGCCATCCGGCGCGCACGCCACCGTGGTGAGGTCCGCCTTGCCGGTATGCGCGCCAAAAGGCAGGATGCGCCACGTGGCGCCGTCGTAATGCAGGATGTCGTCGCCGCCGACGAACCACAGGTGGCCCAGACGGTCGGTGCAGCCATGTACCACCTGGGCGGTGGGATCGTGCCCCGCGACGTCCGGCAGTGGTGCGCGCTGGGCCGCGGCGCCGGCCGGCGCCGATTCCGGCATCATGTATAAGCCTTGCGTGGTGGCGAGCCAGAGCTGCCCCTTGCCATCGGCGATGATCTGCGTCACCAGCGGCAGCCGGGTTACCAGTTCGGTCTTGCCGCTGTCCGGCAGGTAGCGCATCAGCAGGCCGGAGTAAGTGCCGGCCCAGATCCTGCCTTGCCGGTCTTGTTGCATGCTGGCCCACTGGTGGCCGGCAAGCTCCGGCGGCGTGGGCGCCACGTCGAAGCGGCTCCCGTCCGCGGCCATCAGCGCATGGCCGGAACGGGTGCCGACGTGCATGTGGCCATCGCGGTCGCGCAGCATGGAAATGATCACGTCGTCCGGCAGTCCCTGGGCCGTGGTCCAGTTCTCCCAATTGCCATAACCAAGCCAGTGCACCAGGCCGCGGCCGCGCGTGGCCAGCCACGTGCCCTGGCCGTGGTCGGTCAGGATATCCGTGACGCCGCCGGCCCCGTTCAACCCATTGCGCTGGCCAAACGCCTGCCAGCGGCCTTCTTCCCAGCGCATCAGGCCCGGGTCGCCGTTGGTCAGCATGCGTCCGTCGCCATCGGCATGCAATTCCGTCCGCACATGGGTCTTGCGGAACTGATCGCCCGGCGGCGTGCGGTCTTCGAAGCGGTCCGCGTCCGGACGCAGCACAAACACGCGCCGCGCGCTGCGCACCCACAGGGCGCCGCCGGCGTCGCGCGCAATGCTGGTCCAGGGCCCAGCCGGCAAGCCTTGCGCCTCGCCGTAGCGGACGATGCCGTCTCTGGTGGCATGGCACATGGCGTCCTTGCACGACAGCCACAGGGTGCCATCCGGGTCGGCATAAATCGCGCGGACCGACGCCAGCTCCGGCTGTTGCGCCAGCTGGGCTGCGCTGAAGTAGTGGCGGGCCACGGCGCTGTCGCCGGTGACGGCAAACAGGCGGGCCCTGGAAATGACCAGCATGTCGCCGACGGCCGTTTGCGCCATGGTCTGCCCGGGCCAGACCGGCAGCGCCTTGCCATCCGCTGCCAGCGGCAGCAGGCGGCCCTGGTGCATCCGATACAGGTTGTCGTAACTGCCGACCCACAAAGTGCCGGCGCGGTCGCTATAGACTGCCGTGACAATTTGTTCCGGCAACCCTTCGGCCGCCGCATAGCGCCGGAATGCCGCGCCATTGAAGCGGAACAGGCCGTTTTCAGTGGCGGCCCACAGATAGCCTTGCTGGTCCTGCGCCAGCGCGTTCACCGACAGGTTGCCCAAGCCTTCCTTCTGGCCGAAATGCTGCAGCGCCAATTGCTGGGCGGCGGCGATTGGCGCCAGCGACAGCAGGGCAAGCAGCAGAAGGCGAAGGAGAGGCAGTCTCATGGGGGAAACGCTTGCTATTCGTTTCCTCTAATGTACACAAATTATTGTGGTTTCAAAGTAAGGAATTCCTCAAATATGGGGGGCCGCCGAGCTCTAGGGCGACGGGTCCAGTCCTGGCAACTGTGTCAAGTGTGACAATTCGTGGATTTTTCCCCTTGGTAAGATGCTATCCTGAGCGCCCCCGGCAGTCCTTGTACTGCGCGCCTGCCGATCCACCTATAAAGAAATTATGAAATTTTCCATTCTCGCGCTTGTTTCTGGCGTGTCATTAATTGTGGCGCCTCTGCTGGTGTACGCATATCAGTTGCATGTATCTGAAACATTGGCCATGGCTGCCATTGCGGCACATGGTTCTTTCACTTTTCCAGAGTTGCCGGTCCGTATGTTCTTCTTCTCGAGCGTTGCAGGGGTGGCGCTTGCGGTGCTTGGGTATCGTGTTGAAAAACAGGTGGTACAGGCTTCTGGGGGCGCTGATAAACAGGCTATTCCGAATTGACATTTGTTAGCCGGAAGCAATACAAAAGACAATGGGTAGATGCTAAGCCGCGACGCTCAACTTTTCAATCACACTCAGTTAGGAAACAAATGAAAGACACCTCGCCGCTCCTCGTCGTTCAGGCCCAGCTCGACGCCTTCAACGCCAAGGATATCGAGGCGCTGATGTGCACTTATGCGCCAGACGCCGAGCAGTTTGCGTTACATGGCGAGCGCCTGGCAAAAGGACATGATGAACTTCGGCCACGCTATCTGACGCGCTTCGAGGAGCCCGATCTGTTCGCCCGGCTGCTGTCGCGCACGGTCATTGGCAATATCGTGACCGATCTTGAACTTATTACCCGCAACTTCCCGGAAGGCTTGGGTACGCTCGAGATGTTGTGCATTTACGAAGTTGTCGACGGGCGCATCCAGCGTGCTTCGTTCGCGTCCGGGGCGAAGACTCTCCGCGCGCCGAGGCCTGCTTGAGTCAGTGGATTACTGAATCCGTGCGGCTACAACCCTGACGAGGCTCTGGCCGCCGCTGAACAAGTGCGACCGGTTTGCGGAGGTCACCGCCACCGTCGAACTGATCGCCGTCGAAGGACGGAAACTCACTTTCACCGTCGAGGCCCATGACGGCGTGGATTTGATTTCACGGGGCCGGCACGAGCGGCATGTCATCAACCGGGACAAATTCGTGGCCAAGGTCGGAGCCAAAGCTGCGAGGTAGCGTGAGGTAGTGCAGGGCAGCGCGTTTTAGTAAGGGATAGCGGAAAATAGTAAAACGGCGAAAACAGAAGGGCCCTCGCTGCGGGTTCTCGCCTTAAAATAACATTTCTGCAATTCTTTTCTGGCTGGCCGTGGGAACTAATAAACCGATTTTATTGGCGCTGGGCGCCGCGGCCGCGATTGGCGGGACCGTGTATTGGTACGCTACGCGTGACGACCGGGCGCCGGCGCCGCACCGGGCCGAGGCGCCGGTCGACATGGGGCCGCAGGCGACGCCCGTGTTCTGGAGTGGCAAGGTCTCACTGGTGGCGGGCAAGGACGGGCTGTTTGCCGACCCTTATGGCGTCGCCCTCGATGCCAACGGCAACGTGTATATCGCGGACGGCGGCGACGCCAACCGCATCCGCCGCATCGCCCCGGATGGCACGGTGACAACGCTGGCCGGCGGCGCGGAAGGCTATGCGGACGGCCCCGCCGCACAGGCGCGCTTCAATACGCCATCCGGGATCGCCATCGACAGGCAGGGCAACCTGTACGTGGCCGACACGGGCAACCACGCGATCCGCAAAATCACGCCGGACGGCACGGTCAGCACGCTGGCCGGCAGCGGCGTGGCCGGTACCGCGGACGGTATCGGTAAAGCCGCGCAATTCAATGGCCCGGTGGGCCTGGCTGTCGATGACGACGGCACGGTGTACGTGGCCGACACCTATAACGATACGATCCGCAAGATCGCGCCCGATGGCGTGGTGTCCACGCTGGCGGGCACTGGCGTGCCCGGCGACGCGGATGGCCCGGCATTGCAGGCGTCGTTTGATACGCCGTGCGCGCTCGCCATCGATACGGACGGTGCGCTGCTGGTGGCCGATACCCGCAACGACGCCATCCGCCGCATCGGCAAGGATGGTTCCGTCAGCACGGTGGCGCGCGCGCCGGAAGACGAGCGGCGCCCGTTGCTGCGCCGCCCGCTGGCGCTGGCCCGCACGCACGACGGCCATGTGTATATCGCCGTGCACGGCGGGCGCATTTTGCAACTGACACCGGCTAACGGCGTCGAAGCGCTCGGTGACGTCGACCAGGTGGTGCAGCCCGGCTATGGCAGCGACGGCAAGGTGCAACTGTTCCAGTTGCGCGGCCTGGCGCTGGCCGCCAATGGCAGCATCGTCGTGACGGATGCGGCAACGCAGCGCGTACACCGCATTACCCGCGAGGATGGCGCGCAGCCGTCATCCGCGCCGGGCGCGCCGCGTCCCATCAACGCCGCCTTGCTGGCCGCACTGCCGCTGCCCGGCGCCCAAGCCGCACCCATACCCAATGAATCCCGTGCACCGACAGCCGCAGCCAATATGAAGCCGATGCCCTGGCCCCTGTCCCCGCAAACCGGCCCCCACGAAGTGGTGGGCTTGATGGGCGAAGTACGCGGCAATTTCGAAGGCGATCCGCGCGACCACTTCCATTCCGGCCTCGACATCCGCGCCGACGTGGGCCAGCCGGTGCTGGCCATCGCGCCCGTCAAAGTCAGCGACCCTTTGCCGAACTGGGGTTATGGCACGCTCAGCGAAGGCATCAGCCTGGGCAATATCTCATACATCCACATGCGCGTGGGCCGCAACGCGAAAAACGCGCCGCTCGACGAGCGCTTCCAGCTGCTGCGCAACAGCCGTGGCAAGCCTGAGCGCATCCGCGTGCGCCGTGGCGCGCGCTTTGAAACGGGCGACACCCTCGGCATGGTCAACGGCATGGCCCACGTGCACCTCGATTATTTCCGGCAGGGCGGAGCACTCAATCCCCTCAGCCTGCCGTTCCCCGGCCTGCGCGACACCATCGCCCCGCGCATCGCCGGCATCACACTGTTCGACATGCAGGGCAAGCCGCTGGGCGCGCCCAGGGAGCGGGCCAAAGGCAAGGCCGGCAAGAAGGGCAAGGCGCCGGCCGAAGTGAAACCGCTGGTGATCAAGCGGGAACTGGGTGAACTGGCCATCGTGGCCGACGCGTGGGACCAGATGGATGGCAACGAAGCGCGCCGCCGCCTCGGCGTATACCGGATCGGTTACCAGTTGCTGAACGCCGACGGCTCGCCGGCGCCGGGTTACGCGCAGCCCGTCATCACGCAACTGTACGACCAGTTGCCCCGCAACCGCGACGCCGTGAAATTCGCCTATGCGCCCAACAGCGGCATTACCGTCTACGGCAGCAAGGCCACGCGCTTTGCTTATACCGTGACGAACCGCCTGGAACACGGCCAGGTGACGCCGGGTACGTGGCGCATCGCCGACATCGCGCCGGGCCCGTATCTCCTGCGCATCCACGCGTACGATTACGCGGGCAATGTGGCGACGGAAGGGCGCGATCTGCCGCTGTCGTTCGAATAGATGCACGGCTGAGCAACAGCGCCGGTCTATCAGCCGGGATCGGCTCATGATAATAATTGTGTGCACCTGTGAGTATTGGTGAGAATTCCCCTATGTGATTGAAATAGCATTGTTAACACTGATAACAACTTGAATAAACTGGTGCGGCCGCGTTGTGGCCGGCGCGGCTGGATCCAGCCGAGTCAACGGTCACAACACGGAGGATTCGCCATGTCCAAAAATACAGAGGCACGACTGAATGAGACGCAGCGGGAATTTCTGCAAAAACTGAACAGCCTGGATTTCGGCCCGTTGGCTTACAAGCTGATGAACCCGGAAGACCGCCCCGGCTTGTCGCTGGAACAGACAGCGGACGCCATCACGAAATACAAGGGCTTCCTGTTCCTCGTCAATAACGCGCAAGGCAAGCCCGTATCGCCATCGCGCTACATCGATTACGTGTGGCATACGCACGTGCTGGACACGGAACTGTACCTGACCCAGACCGCCACGCTGTTCGGCCGCCAGCTGCACCACTTCCCCTTCTTCGGCAAGCGCGGCGCCGCCGATGAAAAAGAATTGTTGGCCGCCGCAGCCGCCACCAAGGAACAGGCCCGCGGCTATTTCGGCTGGGACGACGATGACTGGTGCGGCACCCGGCCCAAAGGGCCTCGCCCGTTGCAGGAACTGGCCAGCATCATTTATCCGTCCGGGCTGCCGCAAGCCGGCGTCGCCCAGGGGCAGGACACCATCAGCATCCAGGTCGGCAACTTCCTGCACACGGTGCAGCATATCGGTTCGCCCGCGCCCAACCTGTTCGGCGCCAGATTGTCCCACCTGGACGTGCTGGAAAAACTGTTGAAACTGCCAATCTGGGTGATTGTCTGCATGCCGGCCGACCTGGCCACACTCAGTGAAGTGGTGCAAATCCGGCGCGACAAGCTGGTCGAAGTCACCAAGACGCTGCTGGAACAACGGCCTGAAGCCGCTGGATTCAAAGCCGACATGGTGGCGCTGAACAGCATCCACTAGGTTTCACGGCAAGGCGGCACTGTTGCCCGCCTTGCCACACTGCACAAAAATCCCTGTTGATCTTCCCATAGTCTGCTGTACAATTAATTGAACGGTCGTGCTTTTTTAATCGGGCCGAAAAAATTAAGGGAGACAGCATGGATCTGAATTACTCGCCGGAAGACCAGGCGTTCCGCGCCGAGGTGCGCGCGTTCCTCGACGCGAACCTGCCGGCGGATTTGCAGCGCAAGGTGCAGCGCCACCTGCGCCTGACGCGTGACGATTACGTCCGCTGGCACAAAATCGTGGCCAAACAGGGCTGGGCCGCGCCGGCCTGGCCGGTCGAACACGGCGGCCCGGGCTGGAATGCCGTGCAGCGCCACATCTGGGAAGAAGAGTGCGCCCGCGCCGGCACGCCGCCGATCCTGCCGTTCGGCGTCAACATGGTGGCGCCCGTCATCATGGCCTTCGGCAATGACGAACAAAAAGCCCATTACCTGCCACGCATCCTGCACTGCGACGACTGGTGGTGCCAGGGGTATTCGGAACCGGGTTCGGGCTCCGACCTGGCGTCGCTGAAAACCACGGCCGAGCGCGTGGGCGACCATTACATCGTCAATGGCCAGAAGACGTGGACCACGCTGGGCCAGCATGCCGACATGATTTTCTGCCTGGTGCGCACCGATACCAGCGTGCGCAAACAGGAAGGCATTTCGTTCCTGCTGATCGACATGAAAACGCCGGGTATCACGGTGCGCCCGATCATCATGCTGGACGAAGACCACGAAGTGAATGAAGTGTTCTTCGACAACGTGAAAGTGCCGGTGACGAATTTGATCGGCAAGGAAAACAAGGGCTGGACTTACGCCAAGTACTTGCTGGGCCATGAGCGCACCGGCATTGCCGCCGTGGGCCGCTCGCGCAAGGAACTGCATCTGCTCAAGCGCATCGCCGCCAAACAGATGAAGAAGGGTAAATCGCTGCTGGAAGACCCGCTGTTCGCGGCCAAGGTCGCCAACCTGGAAATCGAACTGATGGCGCTGGAAACCACGGTGCTGCGCACGATTTCGCAGGAAGAGCACGCGCCGGGACCGCAAGCGTCGATGCTGAAGGTGCGGGGCTCGGAAATCCAGCAGTGGCTGACCGAACTGATGATGGAAGCGGTGGGCCCCAACGCGCTGCCGTTCGATCCGGCCTACCTGTCCGGAGACAGCGACCAGTCGGCGGGGGGCGACGACGATGCCGCGCCGCTGGCCGGCCACTACTTCAATTTCCGCAAGACGTCGATTTACGGCGGCTCGAACGAAATCCAGAAAAACATCATCACCCAGATGATCCTGGGCCTGTAAGGAGACAGCATGGACTTCCAATTCAATGAAGAACAGCAGCAATTTGCCGACGCGCTGCGCCGCTGGACCACCAAGGATTACGATTTCGAGACCCGCAAGCGCATCGTGCATTCGGAAACGGGCGTGTCCGCCGACGCGTGGGCGACCCTGACGGAACTGGGCATGCTGGCGCTGCCGGTACCGGAAGCGCAGGGCGGCTTCGACGGCACCGCCATCGATATGCTGGCCGTGATGCAGGAACTGGGCCGCGGCCTCGTGGTGGAGCCGTACTTTGCCACCGTGCTGGGCGCCCAATTCCTGAAACTGGCGGGCGGCCATGAAGACTTGCTGGCGCAGGTGGCCGCGGGCGAACTGAAACTGGCTGCCGCGCTGGGCGAACGCCATTCGCGCCACGACCTGCACGACATCGCCGTCACGGCCAGCCGCGCGCCGCACGGCGACGGCTACGTTATCGACGGCCTGAAAACCGTGGTGCTGCACGGCGCCCAAGCCGGCGTGCTGATCGTTTCCGCCCGCAGCGGCGGCGGCCAGCGCGACAAGGGCGGCATTTCCCTGTTTGCCGTGCCGGTGGGGACGCCGGGTGTGGACATCACGGATTGCCGCACCCTGGACGGCATGCGCGCCGCCACCGTGCGCTTCACGCAAGTGCAAGTGCCGCCGTCGGCGCTGGTGGGCACGGAAGGTTCCGGCTGGGACGTCCTGGAAGCGGCGGCCGATTACGGCGCGGCGCTGCTGTGCGCGGAAGCCGTGGGCGCGATGGACGCGGTGTTTGCCGCCACCCTGGAATACCTGAAAACGCGCCAGCAGTTCGGTGCGCCGATCGGCAAATTCCAGGCCCTGCAGCACCGCATGGCGGACATGTTCATCCACCTGGAACAAGCGCGCTCGATGGCCATGCTGGCGGCCGTGAAAGTGCAGTCGCAGGATGCCGAAGAGCGGCGCCGCATCGTCTCCGCCGCCAAGATGCGGGTGGGGCAGGCCGCGAAATTCGTCGGCCAGCAAGCGGTGCAACTGCACGGCGGCATGGGCGTGACGGACGAATTGCCTGCTGCGCACCACTTCAAGCGGCTGGCCATGATAGATTTGACGCTCGGCGATGCGGACCACCACCTGGAACGCTTCATCGCCCAACCGGGATTCAAACACGCCGCATAAGGAACAACATGGCCGCCACCAAGCACTGGACTTTTGACGATTTCGAACCGGGCCAGGAATTCGTTCTTGGCACGAAACTGGTGACGGAAGAAGAAGTCATCGCATTCGCGCAGCAATTCGATCCGCAACCGTTCCACGTCGACCACGCGGCCGCTGCAAAGTCGATTTTCGGCAAACTGGCGGCCAGTGGCTGGCACACGTGCAGCATGATGATGCGGGTGGTGGTCGACAACCTGCTGTCGAACTCCACCAGCCTGGGTTCGCCCGGTGTCGACGAAGTGCGCTGGCTGAAGCCCGTGTATCCGGGCGATACGCTGACGGTGTCGTATTACACGAAATCGGTTCGCGCATCGCAGTCGAAGCCGGACCGGGGCGTCGTGGTGTCCGTGTGGAAGGCGGTCAACCAGCATGGGGAGCTGGTGGCCACGGTGGAAGGCATGGGCATGTTCGGCCGCCGCGCGGCCGGGGAGGGGAGTGATGCGTAATATCGCCACGCTGGAGGAAATGAAAACGCTGGTCGGGCAGGAAGTCGCGGTGTCGCCGTGGTTCGACATCACGCAAGAGCGCATCAACCAGTTCGCCGACGCCACCGGCGACCACCAGTGGATCCACACGGACATCGAACGGGCGCGGCGCGAATCGCCGTTTGGCGGTCCCATCGCGCACGGTTTCATGACCATCGCGCTGGTGCCGGCCATGCTGGAGTCCGCCGTGACCATGGTGGACATGAAAATGGGCGTCAACTATGGCTTGAACAAGGTCCGGCTGCCGGCGCCGGTCCCGGCCGGCAGCCGCGTGCGGGCGCGGCTGACCATCCAGCGCATCGATGACATCGAAGGCGGCGCGCAAGTGGAGTGGGGCGTCGTCATCGAGCGGGAAGGGGGCGACAAGCCCGTGTGCGTGGCGGAGTTGTTGATGCGGCGTTACTGAGCGATTGGTCGCGGTTGCCCGAGCTCAGCAATATGTAACAGTCCGTTACTATGTGCGCCAGCGCACTTTTAGTATGCAACCAGGAATCGATAATGGCCTCACAGCACAACCACGATGAGGCACATTATGAAGTTCACCGTTCCTGCACTTTCCCTGGCTGCCATGGCCGGCCTGCTGACCGCTTGTGGCGGCGGTGGCGGCGGTTCATCGACGCCCACACCAACGCAAATGGGCAGCGTCGCCGTCTCGCTGACCGACGCGCCCGCTTGCGGCTTTGACGCGGTCAATGTGACGGTTTCCAAAGTCCGTATCCACCAGAGTTCTTCCGCCAGCGATACCGATAGTGGCTGGACCGACATCACGCTGTCGCCGGCACGGAAAATCAATCTGCTCAATCTGAACAACGGCGCGCTCGAAGCATTGGGGACGGCGTCGCTGGGCGCGGGCCACTACAGCCAGTTGCGCCTGGTGCTGGGCAGCGGTACCAATGCCAACACCGTGGTCAAAACCGGCACAACCACGGAAGTCGCGCTCGACACGCCAAGCGCGCTGCAGAGTGGCATCAAGCTGGTCAACGAATTCGATGTGGCCGCAGGGCAGCGCGTGGACCTGGTGCTGGACTTCGACGCGTGCAAATCCGTGGTCACCCGGGGCAACAGCGGCGGCTACAACCTGAAGCCGGTGGTGAAAGTGGTGCCGACCGCATTGAACGGCATCAGCGGCTTTGTCGCCACTGCGGCGCTGGGCAGCCACGTGGCCGTGTCGGCGCAGCAGAATGGCGTCATCGTGGCGTCCACCGTACCGAATGCCACCACTGGCGAATTCAACCTGGCCCGCCTGCCGGCCGGCAATTACGACGTGGTGATCACGGGCGACGGCTATGCGGCCAGCGTGGTGGGCGCCGTGCCGGTGACTGCCAGCGCCATGACCCAGCTCAGCACCGTGGCCGCGCCGATCGTGCCGGCCGTGTCGCTGGGCCGCAACATCAGCGGCAGCGTGACACAGAATCCGGTCAGCAGCACCGAACCTGCCGTGGTGGCGGCAATGCAAGCCATCAGCGGCGGGCCCACGGTCACGCTGAAATACACGCTGACGCCGATCGGCGGCGGCGCCTATACGCTGGCCGGCCTGCCGGTGGCGGCGCCGCGCTACGTGACGTACAGCGGCACGCTGCCGCTGGTCTTCGGCGCCGCAGCGACGGTTCCACTGCCAGGCCAGTACCGCGTGGATGCCTCCGCCATCGGCTACACCAGCAAGTCCGCGCCGCTGGTGGACGTCAGCACCGCCGATCAGGCCAACGTCAACTTCACGCTGACGCCGTAAACCGCAACACGTGCGCCGTGGCGGCAAACCGCTCGTTGCCGGCCAGTTTGCCGCTGACGGTTTCAACGATATGGAAACCTTCGCTCTGGTACAGCGCCAGGGCGGCGGCATTCCCGGCCAGCACGTCCAGCGCCAGCGGCCTGGCCGCAGCGCGCAGCACCGCCCTGAGCAGCGCCCGCCCAACGCCATTCCGGCAGCGGGCGGGATCGACGTAGAGCCATGTCAACTCGTCTCCCGTATAACCGGCAAAGCCGGCGACGACGCCATCCAGCACCGCCACGAACAGCGTGGCGTCAAACAAGCCTTCGGTTTCGCCGGTTTCTTCCAGCGTCAGGAAGGCGTCGGCCAGGCCGCTGGCTTCCAGTTCGAACCGGCGCGCCGCGTCGTGGATTTCGCAAATGCGGGGCCAGTCGGTATGGTGATATTGTCGGATGTGCATAGAAAATTGTTTATATTGCAATTATATGCAACTGTAGCATAGCCGCGTGCCCGGCACATTACGTACCAGCTAAGGGGTTCCCTTAAAGGAATATATAAGAAGCACCTTATTTGTTGCTAGTAGGCATGTAATAATGGGATTTTTTCCCTGCGCCGATGGTTGAATCTATCCGGGCGCGCCCCCGGCGGCGCGGTATGTTGTGTGTCTTGCTGGCGGCATCGCTGCTCGCGGTGCATCCCCACGCGGCTGCGCAAACCCGCCCCGGCCTGGTGTCATTCCAGCGCATCGCCATTCCCGACGACGTTCCCGCCCATTTGACGACTGCCGCGGTGCAGGACCAGCGCGGCATGCTGTGGTTCGGCACGCAGGATGGCCTGGTGCGGTATGACGGCTACAGCTACAAGGTGTTCCGCGCGCGGCCCGGCGATCCGGCGGCGCTGGGCGGCAGCTATATCCGGTCGCTGTTTGTCGCGCGCGATGGCCGGATCTGGGCCGGCACCATCAGCGGCGGCGTGTCCGTATTTGACCCGCGCAGCGAACGCTTTACGCAGTACCGCCACCAGCAAAACGATAGCGGGCTGGCGCACGACCGCGTGGAAAGCATCGCGGAAGACCGCGCCGGCATGATGTGGCTGGCCACCGACGATGGCCTGGACCGGCTCGATCCCGGCAGCGGCGCCATCACGCATTTCCGCCACGATGCGCTGGACATGTCGACGCTGGCCAGCAACCAGGTGCGCAGCGTGCTGGCGGACCGGGAAGGGCGCCTGTGGGTGGGCGGCCAGGATGGCTTGCAGCTGTGGCAGGATGGCCGCTGGCTGCGCGTGGCGTCGGAACCTGGCGCACCCGGATCGCTGGCGGGGCAGCACATCACCCGGCTGATGCAGGATGCGCGGGGCCGCATCTGGATCGGCACGCACAAGCATGGCGCAGCCATGCTGGACCCGGCGCGCCTGCCGCAAACGGTGGCGGAGGGCGTAACACTGCCGCCCGCCAGGGAGCTGCTGGTGCGCTGGCTGCCGTCGGACAAGCCGGATTCGCTGTCCCTGGGCGCTTCGAGCCTCAGCCACTACTGGGTTTATTCGATGGCGCAGGCGGCCAACGGCGAAATCTGGATCGGCACGTTCGGCAACGGTATCGACGTGATCGATCCGGTCTCGTTGAAAGTGGTGGACCGGCTGCGGCATGACGCGGGCAACACCAGTTCGATCGGCGCCAGCCGCATTGGCGCGCTGTTGAGCGACCGCAGCGGCACCATGTGGACCGGTTCTTGGGGCGGCGGCATCGCCCAGCACCATCCCGCCACCCGCGCCTTCGTGAAAATCCGCCACAGCGCCATCAATCCCGATACGCCGGGCCACCCGGGCATCGTGCGCGCCCTGGAAAGCGCGGATGGCAAATTGTGGCTGGGCACCAACGGCGAAGGTGTCGACGTGCTGGACGCGGACGGCCACGTGGTGGCCCGCCACCGCGCGCGGACTGCGGATCCGGGCGCGCTGGCGGACGGTTCCATCACGTGCCTGGCGCAGGACGCGCAGGGCGGCATGTGGATCGCCACGCTGGATGGCACCTTGCACCACCTGCCCGCGGGGGCAACCGGCTTCCGGCGTTATGGCGAAACGCAGGGGTTGCCGGGCGGGCCGATCCGCGCCATGGCGTTCGGCCCGGACGGCGCGCTGTGGGTGGGTGCGCAAAAAGGCCTGGGCCGGATTGCGCCAGGCGGCAAGGCCACCGTGTACCGCCACGTGGAGGGCGACGAGCGCACCCTGTCCGGGCGCGAAGTGGAATCGCTGGCGTTTACCAAAGACGGCACCTTGTGGGTAGGCACGGAAAATGGCGTCAATGCGTTCGATACGGCGCAGGGAACGGCCGTGCGCATCCGGCGCGACGCGAACCGCGCCGACAGCCTGCCGGACAACTGGGTGCCGGACTTGATGGTCGACCGCCAAGGCCGGCTGTGGCTGGCCACGCAGTCCGGCGTCGCCATCCTGAATACGTGGAATGGCAGCGAAGCGCGCTTCGATGTGGTGTCGCGCCGCATCGGCCTGCCCGCGCAGCCGGCCGAATCGCTGCTGGAAGATGCGCAAGGCATGGTGTGGCTGAACGGCCGCACCCGCATCGATCCCGCCACCTGGCAATTCCAGACGTATGGCCCGGCCGATGGCGCCGATTTCCGCACCCGCTATATCGCCAGCCGCAGCATGACGCGCAGCGGCGATTTGTTGTTTGGTTCGCCGGAAGGGCTGTTGATCGTGCGTCCCGCCTTGCTGCGCCAGCGCGGCGAACCGCTGCGCGTGGTGGCGGCGGCGCTGTCGGTGGCGGGGCGCGACGTGCCGGGCGCCGGCGAACTGGCGCAACTGGCGCTGCAGGCGCCGCAGCGCAGCCTGCGCGTCGAATTCGCCGCGCAAGGCGCCGGCGCACCGGACCAGGTGCGCTACCGCTACCGGCTGGAAGGCTACGACGCCGACTGGGCCGAGGTGGACGCGCGCCAGCGCGTGGCCGCCTATACCGGCTTGCCGCCGGGGGAATACACGCTGCGCGTCCAGGCCGCGGCCGGCGACATGCCATGGGCGGCCACCGGTGCCGCGCCCGGCGAATGGCAACTGAACGTGACGGTGGCGCCCGCGTTTTACCAGACCATCCAGTTCCGTGCGCTGATGTGGCTGTTGGGCGCATTGAGCGTATTTGGCCTGTTCCGCCTGCGGCTGCGCCAGTTGCGGCGGCGCGCGGCGTGGCTGGAGCGCACGGTGGCGGAACGTACGGCGGCGCTGGAAACGGCTTACCGCGACATCGAACAAGCCAGCCTGACCGATCCGCTGACGGGCTTGCGCAACCGCCGTTTCCTGGAGCAGTCGTTCCAGGCCGACCTCGACCTGGTGGCGCGCCGCCATGCGGGCGGCGACCCCGGCCCCGGTTCGGATTTGCTGCTGTTCATGCTGGACCTCGACCACTTCAAGTCCGTCAACGACCAGTATGGCCACGCGGCGGGCGACGCGGTGCTGGTGCAGGCGGCGGCCGTGCTGCGCCAGTGCATGCGCGGATCGGACTACATCGTGCGCTGGGGCGGCGAAGAATTCCTGCTGCTGGCGCGTTTTGTCGACCGCGCCCAGGGCCCGGCGATGGCGGAAAAGATCCGCACCGCCATCGCCGGTCACCCGTTCGTGCTGCCGGATGGCGCGGTGCTGCACAAGACCGTGTCGATCGGTTACGCCGCGTGCCCGCCGGTGCCGGGCCGGATGGATGACGTGACGCTGGACAGCCTGCAGCAACTGGCCGATACGGCGCTGTACGCGGCCAAGCGCAGTTGGCGCGACGCGTGGGTCGGCGTGTCGCTGGATGCCGGGATGCAGGAGGGCGCGGTGCGCCGCTTCCTGGCCGATCCGGCCGCCAATGCCAGCGAGTGGCGCGTGGAAGCGTCGCGGCCGGACGGAATGCAGTGGGGATAGTTAAATAAATTGATATCAGGCAACCAATGTGTATATAATAATACGTAATCTGAGACAACTTTGCGCCAGGTGAATGCCAGATTGACAAACCGCGCTCGTGTCGCTCATCATAGGGAATGCTTTGATGCATCTCTCTATGGTCGGCTGTGTTCTATGGCAGTGCCGCACCCTCCGATCCGGTGCGGATCCGTTTAACAAATGAATGGCTCATATGGACTTGCATGAAAAGGCAATCAGGGTGTTGCGCGCGAGTCGCGGATTTGGCGTCCTGGATGACGCCGTCCTCAACGACCTTGCCGCTGCCCTGGTGTTCGAAGATGTCGCCGGCGGCACCCAGGTCTACAAGGAAGGCGAGATATCGGACAGCATGCTCTTCGTCGTCAGCGGCGGCATGCGTGTATCGCGCGGCGTCGGCGCGGACCTGAACCTGTACAACGAAGTGCGTCCCGGCCAGAGCGTGGGCGAAGTGGGCCTGATCCTGCAACAGCCCCGCACGGCGGACGTGACGGCGATCCGCGATTCCACCGTGGCGTACCTGTCGCGCGCCAGCTACGAAGCCTTGCTGGCCAAGCACCCGCTGGCGCTGAACCAGGTGTTCGTCAAGACCGTCTATAACTTCATGCGCCACACGCCCGTGGCGCACCAGCAATATGCGCAATCGTTCGCCGTGGTGCCGCTGCATGCCGGGGCCGATGCGGCCGAAGTCGCGCAGCGCCTGGCCGACGCGTTTGCCACCATGGGCAGCGTGCACCATTTGCGCCCGCCGGCCAATGGCGGCCGCCACGTGGGCCGCCACGCCGATGAGCTGGAAGGCGAATATGAATTCCTCGTCTATGAAGCGGAAGGTTCGCCGTCCGAATGGACGCGCCGCGCGTTCCGCCAGGCCGACCAGGTGATTTTTGTCGCCAGCGCAGGCGCCACGCAAGCCATCGGTGAAATCGAAGAGCGGCTGACGCAGGAACCGGGTTTCCACCTGAAACGCAAACACCTTGTGCTGCTGCACAAGGATGAAGCGCGGATGCCGATCGATATCGGCCTGTGGCGCGGCGTGCGTGAATTCGAGCGGACTTATCCGGTCCGCGAAGGCCGGCCGGCCGACTTTTCCCGCCTGGCGCGCTTCCTGACCGGCACCGCCGTGGGCGTGGTGCTGGGCGGCGGCGGCGCCCGCGGCTTTGCCCACCTGGGCGTGCTGCGCGCGCTGGAGGAAAGCGGCATTCCGGTCGACCTGGTGGGCGGCAACAGCATGGGCGCGCTGATCGGCGCGCAATTCGCGTGCGGCATGCCGCTGGAAGAAATCCGCGAGCGCACGCAAGTCTTCGCGGGCGGCGGTGAACGCCTGACCTTGCCCGTGATTTCCATCGTGTCCGGCCGCCGCGTCGAGCGCGATTTGAAACGCATGTTCGGCGACACCACGATGGATGACTTGTGGACGCCGTTCTTTGCCGCCGCATGCAACCTGTCCAAGGGTATTACCAGTGTCCAGGATCAGGGGCCGCTGTGGCGCGCCGTCCTGGCCAGCAATTCGCCGGCCGGCCTGTTCCCGCCGGTGCTGGACCGGGGCGACTTGCTGGTGGACGGCGCCATCCTTGAAAACGTGCCGGTGGAAGCCATGCGCGTCCGCCTTGGCACGCCGCTGGAAAAGCGGCGGGGCAATGGCACCATCATCGCCATCGACGTCGATGTGCGTGAAGGTCCAGGCGCCGATCCGAGCCTGCACCGCTTATCCGCATGGAAGACCGTAAAAGGGTATTTCAAGGCGGACGGCAATCCCACTCCCAGCATTGCATCCATCCTTTACAGCGCCGGGCATATCGGCGGCGCCGCACAACGCGGCCGCACGATTGCCCAGGCCGATCACTATTTGGAGCCGCCTGTCGCGGAATTCTCGCTGATGGGCTATAGCCGCTCGCGGGAAATCGTCGAGGTGGGCTACCGTTATGCCATCGAAAAAATTGAAAAATGGACGCATCCAGTAACGTCAGGCCGCGCGTCAATGAGGGGCTGAGCCGGTCCGAGCCGGTTGAAGATACGCTGCGTCTGTCGCTGAGTCAAAGGGAAGTCTGGCTGGACCAGCGCGCCTGGCCCGAATCGCCGCACCTCAATATCGGCGGCGGCGCTTACCTTGAAGGTCCGCTGAACCTGGCCCGGTTCCGCCAGGCGCTGGTGTGCCTGGTCGCGGAGAGCGAAGCCTTGCGCCTGGCCCCGCAGTCGACCGGCAAGCAGGTCTTGCTGCCCGTGTTCGAACGGGACCTGGAAATCGTGGACTTGTCCGCCAGTCCTGAGCCCCGCAAGGCCATGCGCCAGTGGTGGTCTGCCCGCATCCGCGAACCGTTCGTGCTGGACGGCACGCCGCCGTGGCGTTTCACGCTGCTGCGCGGCAGCGACGAACTGTATGGGCTGACGATCCAGTTCCACCACCTGATCATGGATGGCTGGGGCACCACGCAAGTGATGCGGCGCTGGAGTGAAATCTATAACGCGCTGGAAACCAGCGTGATTTGCCCGCCGTCCGATGCCCCCGGCTACCGCAAGTTCATCGCGGAATCGCACGCGTACCGCGATTCGCCCGCCTACCAGGACGATGCCGCCTACTGGCGCACGCAAGTGCCGGAAGTGCCGGCGCCGCTGATCGAGCGCCGCTACGACTACGGTGGCATGGCGGTGGGCCAACTGCCGCAATCGCGGCTGGTCGAGCAGCGCATTCCCCGCGCCGATTATGAGCGGGTGGAACAGCAGGCGGCCGGCGCCGGGCTTACCGTGTTCAACTACGTGCTGGCGGCGCTCGCGCTGTATTTTGCGCGCGTCAACAATGTGCAGGAAGTGGTGATCGGCGTACCGAGCCTGAACCGGTCCGGCCGCGCGTATAAATCCACGCTGGGCATGTTTGCCGGCGTGCTGGCCGTGAAAATCGGCGTGCATCCGGATATGCGTGTCGATGAATTGCTGGGCGCGACCCGCATCGCCATGCGCGGCGCGCTGCGCCACCCGCGCTATCCGCTGTCGGACCTGGGGCGCGAACTGGAAGTGATCCGCCATGGGCGCGACGGCTTGATGGATATCTTCCTGTCGTTCGAACGCCAGGATTACACGCTGAGGTTTGGCGATACGCCGCTAGTCGATGCGCGCCAGCTGTTCTCGGGTTCGGCGCGCTATCCGCTGGGCGTGACGGTGTGCGATTTCCATCCCGGCGAAGACCTGGAACTGGTGCTGGACGCCAGCGAAGCGTGCTTCGCGCAGGGCGAACCGGAGTTGCTGGGCCGCCGCCTGTGGCACCTGGTCGAATCGATGCGCGCGCATCCGGAAGCCGGTATCGCGCAATTGTCGATCGTGCCGAACGAAGAGCAGTGGGCCATCCTGTACGGCCTGCACCGCGATATCGCCACGCACGAATATCCGCCACCGTTCATTTCACTGTTCGAGCACCAGGTCGCGCTGCGGCCGGAAGCGCCGGCCGTGGTGTGGGACGACGGTGACATCGATTACGCGACGCTGAACCGGCGCGCCACCATGATGGCGCAGCGCCTGACGGCATTGGGCGCGGGCCGCGACAAGGTGGTGGCGATGGCGATGGCGCGCACTTGCTCGATGGTGGTGGCGATGCTGGCCGTATCGAAGACCGGCGCCGCGTTCCTGCCGCTGGATCCCGACGCGCCGCTCGAGCGCCTGGCGGACATCCTGGAACAAAGCCGCGCCTGCGCACTGATGATCGACCCGGCCGCCGGCGGCCGCCTGGGCCAGTTGCATCCGAACATCGTGCGGGTGCGCTGGAACGAGCCGTTGTCCGACACCGAGTCCACGCTGCCGCCGCTGTCGGCGAAACCGGCGCCGCGCGACCTGGCCTATGTCTTGTTCACGTCCGGCTCCACCGGCCGCCCGAAAGGGGTGATGGTGGAGCATGCCGTGCTGTCGCGCCGGCTGGCGTGGCTGTCGCGCGCCTATGGCGTCGACTGGCGCGATTGTTCCGGCCAGTCCACGCAATACACGTTCGATCCGTCGCTGATCGAATTGCTGCTGCCGCTGATTAACGGCGGCAGGGTGGCGCTGCCGCCGCCGGGACGCTTGTTGCCGGAAACCTTGCCGGCCTTCGCGGCCCGCCACGGCGTGACGTTCATCGCCTTTGTCCCCACCACGTTGCAGCGCTATCTGGATGGCGCGGCCGGCGTGCAGGGATTGAAGTTGCGCGTGGCGTGCTGCGGCGGCGAAGTGCTGTCGCCCGCGCTGGCGCGCCGCTTCGTCAACGAGACGGGGGCGCGGCTGTTCAATGTTTATGGCCCGACGGAAGCGTCGATCTTCGCCACCGCGTGGCAATGCCTGCCGTCGGACGACGATACGCCGCTGCCGATCGGCCGCCCGATCGACGACACCCGCATCTATGTGCTGGACGCGCAATTACGCCCCATGCCGCTGGGCATACCGGGCGAAATCTATATCGGCGGCGATACGCTGGCCCGAGGCTACCTGCACCGGCCGGAACTGGACGCGGCCGTGTTCCTCGACGATCCGTTCCAGCCGGGTTCGCGCATGTACAAGACGGGCGACCGGGGCTGGCTGGGCGTCGAAGGCAACCTGCACTTCGTGGGGCGCCTGGACCGCCAGGTCAAGTTGCGGGGCTACCGCATCGAACTGGGTGAAATCGAAGCGGCCTGCCTGCAGGTGCACGGTGTGTCGCAGGCGGCGGCGCGGCTGGTGGAAATGGGCGGCAAGCCGCAAATCCACGCATGGGTCGGCGCGGCCGACCACGTGACGGCGCAACGCCTGCAATCGGTGCTGCGCCAGCGCCTGCCCGACTACATGATCCCCAGCGCCATTTGCGTGCTGCCGCGCCTGGCCGACAGCAATGTCGGCAAGATCGATTACGACGCGTTGCCGGTGCAGCAGCCGGGCGCGCTGGCGGAACCCGCGCGTCCGCCCGGCACGGCGCTGGAACGGGAACTGGTGGCGATCTGGGAAAGCGCGCTGACGGCGCGCCCGATCGGCATCCAGGACAATTTCTTCGACATCGGCGGCGATTCGCTGGCCGCCGTGGCGATCCTGTCGGCCATCGACAGCCGGCTCGGTTGCAGCGTGCCGATGTACACGCTGACGGAACACCCGACCATCGAGCGGCTGGCGATCGCGCTGGGCAAAAAGATCACGCCGCCCGACATGATCATTTCACTGTCGGCGGAAAACGGCCGCACGCCGCTGTACCTGGCGGCGTCCGGTCACGGCGACCTGTTGCGGTTTACCGAGCTGGCCAAGCTGGTGTCCAACACCTATGACGTCTACATGCTGCAACCGCCGATGGAAGGCAAGTTGAAGGACGTGGTCAGCCTGGCGGAACTGTACGTCAATTGCATCGTGGCGCAGGGCAGGGAGCCGGGCGTCGTGGCGGGATTCTCGGTGGGCGGCGTGGCTGCGCTGGAAACCGCGCGCCTGCTCAAGAGCAGCGGCGCGCCGGCGCGCATGCTGGTGCTGCTCGATACCATCCACCCCCGCTCGATCGTGGGCGGCGTCGGCTCGTGGCGCGCGCTGGGCTGGCTGGTGCGCACCTTGCGCATCCAGGAACTGAGCATGAACGGCCGCCGCCTGGGCGGCCTGGTCGGCGACCCGGGACTGGTGGCGCAAGTGATGGCGCTGCGCGGCTTCCACCCCGGCGAGTTCGACGGGCATACGTGCCTGGTGCGCTCGTCGGGCCTGGCCAACTGGGACCGGCTGTTCTTCGGCAAATGGCGCCGACTGTTGAAAGACCGCCTGTCGGAGCGGCGGGTGCCGGGCTTGCATGGATCCATTTTCGAGGCCAACAACATCAATGAGCTGGCGGCGGTACTGGGCGGCATCATGGAAGAACGCCATGCCGCCTGAGGAGCGCAGGGAGCGGGTGCTACGCCGGCGCTTGATCGGCCTTGGCGTGGCGATTGCGCTGCTGCTGGCGCTGGCGGCCAGTTGGGCATGGTCGCCGATGAAATCCATGCTGGACCTCGACACCATCGTGGCCGCGCTGCGGGGATTCGGCCAGTCGTTCGGCGTGCCGGCCGCCATCGCCGGGTTTGCGCTGGCCGTGGCCACCGCCGTGCCGCTGACGTTTCTGACGCTGGTGGCTATTGTCGCGTTCGGCCCATGGACCGGGTTCGCCGTGGCGTTGCCGGGCGCGCTGGCCGGCTCGGCCATCAGCTATGGTCTTGGCATGCTGCTGGGACGCGAAGCGGTGGCGCGGCTGGCGGGGGCGCGCATCAACATGGTCAGCCAGCGCCTGGGCGAACGGGGCTTGCTGGCGATCGTGCTGATCCGGCTGGTGCCGGTGGCGCCTTTTCCCATCGTGAACATGGTGGCGGGAGCCAGTCATATCCGCCTGCGCGACCTGTTGCTGGGCACAGCCATCGGCATGGCGCCCAGCACGCTGTTCATGATGTTCTTCGTCGATACCATCATCGCGTCAATGAAACAGCCGTCCGGCTTCGGCTTCGGACTGCTGGCCGTGACGGTGTTGCTGCTGGCGGCCGGCGGCCTGGGCCTGAAGCGCTGGATCAGCCGGCAGGGCCGCTGATCTTGTCAATATGGCCATGCGGCCATTCCACGTTACAATAGCCGGGTTTGCCCGACCCGGTCCCCGATATGCCACGCACCAACGCTCCGTTACCCACCGCATTTTCCCTGTACCTGGACGCCGTGCGGTTTTGCGCCGCCGTCATGGTGGTCTTCGCGCACTACGTGCAGCACAAGCTGGTCAGCGCCCCGGTTGCCGCCGTCTTGCCGAATTGGGGCCGGGAAGCCGTGATGGTGTTTTTCGTGCTGTCCGGGTTTGTGATTGCCTACACCACGGAAAACAAGGGCGCATCGGCGCGCGAATATGTGGTGGCGCGCTGCGCCCGCATTTATTCCGTGGCGTTGCCCCTGCTGCTGGCGTCGTTCGTGGCGGCCGGCATCGCCGCGACGTGGCTGGGCGTGGACGTGCCGGCCGGCTATGAATTGCGCCGCGCATACTTTTATATTCCTTTCCACCTGATGTTCATGGGGGAACTGTGGGTCATGTCGGAAACCCCGCCATGGATGCCGCAATACTGGTCGCTGGGTTACGAAGTCTGGTACTACGTGCTGTTCGGCTGCGCATTTTATTTGCGCGGCTGGTGGCGCTATGCCGTCACCGCCGGTGTGTTCGTCTTGCTGGGCCCCAAGCTGTGGTTGCTGCTGCCGGTGTGGCTCAGCGGCGTGGCGCTGTATCACGGCTTGAAGCGCTACAGCATGCCGGTAATGGTGGCGCGACTGGGCTGGCTGCTGACGCTGGCGCTGCTGGCGGCGTTCCATGCCACCGGCAGTGAACAGGCGTGGCGCCCGGTGGCGCAGCACCTGTGGCCGTTCCCCGGCATCCGCATGGGCAGCGCGGACCGCTTCCTGTTCGATTACGTGGTGTGCGTGCTGGTGGTGGCGAACTTCGCCTGCGCCCGCTTTGCCGAGTTCGCCGCGCTGGCCCGGGCGGCGCAACCCATCCGCATGCTGTCGGCCTACACCTTCACGCTGTACCTGGTGCATGAACTGGTGATCTCGTGCTGGCGCACCTTCCATGGCCACGATCCGGACAGCACGGCGCACATGGTCACGCTGACCTTGCTGATCGCCGCCACCACGTGGCTGGCGGGGATCGTCACGGAAACCCGCAAGCACTGGTTCCGCGCACCGTTCGAGGCGCTGCTATGGGCCAGGTCACCGGCGCGGAGCGCCGCGCCCAAGTAAGTTCAGCGAACGGCGAGCGATGCGCGCCGTATGCTCATCAGCATCCCGCAACCGGTCCCCAGGGTCATCAGGGCGGTGCCGCCGTAGCTGAAGAATGGCAGCGGCACGCCGACCACCGGCACGATGCCGCTCACCATGCCCAGGTTGACGAACGCATAGGTGAAAAAGATCAGCGTGATGGCGCCCGCCAGCAGGCGGGAAAACACGGTGGGCGCGTCCGCCGCGATTTGCAGGCCCCGCACGATCAGCAGCGTATACAGCACCAGCAAGACCAGGTTGCCGGCCAGCCCGAACTCTTCCGCGAACACGGAAAAGATGAAGTCGGTGGACCGCTCCGGCACGAACCCCAGGTGGCCTTGCGTGCCTTCCAGCCAACCCTTGCCGGCCACGCCGCCGGAACCGATGGCAATGCCGGCCTGCTTGACCTGGAAGCCTTTGCCCAGCGGGTCCGCTTCGGGATTGAGCAAGGTCAGGACGCGGTTGCGCTGGTAATCGTGCAGCAGCGGCCACGCCAGCGGCACCGCCGCCACGCCCGCCAGCACCATGCCGGCCAGCGCTTTCCACGACAGGCCCGCCAGCAGGATCACGTAGACGCCGGCCGCCAGCACCAGCAGCGCCGTGCCCAGGTCCGGCTGTTTCATGATCAGGCCGACCGGCATGGCCAGCATCACGCCGGCCACGGCAAACAAGTGCCGGCGCTTCATGGCGCCGAACTGGTGGAACAGCCAGGCCAGCATCAGCGGCATGGCGATCTTCATCATTTCCGACGGCTGGAATTCAAAGCCGATCCAGATCCAGCGCTGCGATCCCTTGCGGCTGATCCCGAACAGGAACACGGCCAGCAGCAGCGCCACGCCCGCGCCGTAGACGGGCGCCGCATACCGCATCAGCGTGGGCGGCGGGATATTGGCGGCAATCCACATCAGCGACAGCGCGATCAGCACATTGCGCAATTGCAGTTCGAAGCGGCCGGGAAAATCCAGCGCGGCGGAATACAGGGTGCCAAGGCCGGCGGCCAGCAGCAGGCCGACCAGCAGCGCGAGGCGCGCGTCGACGGCGATATACGAGCGCACGTGGCGCCACAGCGGTAACGGGGTCATACGGGATCGGGGAGGGAATCGGAAAATCAGAAAGCTTGCAGCCAGGCCAGGCGTGCCGTCAGCGCGGCCAGGCCGATGAGCGCAATGGCGCCCAGCAGCGCGAGGCGCTTGCGGAAGCGTGCAGCATCGGTGGCGTCGGACGATGGAGGAAGCGGTGAATTCAAGTCGCTCATGGCTGGTACGTGGTAGTCAGCCATCATTATAACGTTGGCAATGAACCCGTAGGGCGGTAATCCGCAGGATTGCCGCCATGCCGGCGCCGCTGAGAACGTATCAGTTCCCGCTACCGATGCAATACCGGTTGCGTCCCGTTTCCTTGGCACGGTACAGCAGCGCATCGGCGGTGCGGATCAGCGCTTCCGGGTCGTTGTCGTCGCTGGGGTGTACGGCCGCCACACCCATCGATACCGTCACCTGGTCCGAGACGGACGACGCCGAATGCGGCAAATCCAGGCTGCGCACTTCTTCGAGGATGCGCTTGGCGACCACTTCCGCGCCGTCGCCGCCGACCGCCGGCAGCAGGATGATGAATTCCTCGCCGCCATAACGCGCCAGCAAGTCCGGCGGGCGGCCGGCGCAGCGCTTCATGGCGGCCGCCACCTGTTGCAGGCACTGGTCGCCCTGCTGGTGGCCATAGGCATCGTTATAGTTCTTGAAATGGTCGATGTCGATCATGATGACCGCCAGCGGCTGTTCCGAACGCGCGCAGCGGCGCCATTCATTGTCCATCGCTTCATTGAAGCTGCGGCGGTTGGCCACGCCCGTCAGCACGTCGGTCAAGGTCAGTTCGCGCATGGCGTCGGCCTGGCGCTTGATGGTCAGTTGCGTGCGCACACGGGCCCGCACGACGGCGGAATTGAATGGCTTGCTGATGAAGTCCACCGCGCCGGCTTCCAGGGCGCGCGTCTCATCTTCGGGGTGGGTCAGCGCCGTGACGAAGATCACGGGGATGTCGCGCACGGCGGCCGAGGCCCGCAGCGCGGCGCACACTTCATAGCCATCCATGCCGGGCATCACGGCATCGAGCAGGATCAGGTCGGGCAACTGGTTGTGCGCAATCTGCAGCGCTTTTTCACCGTTGAGGGCAAACAGGACATCGTGTTCGTCGCGCAGCGCGTGATGCAGGATCTGGATATTTTCCATCGCATCGTCGACGATCAGGATGCGGCCATTCATGGCCAGGTCGGACCAGCTCATTATGCGTTTTCCTTTCGCTTCAACAGGTCGCGCACCAGTGTTTCCGCGGCGGCGAAATCCAGCGTTTCGATCGCATTGGCCAGCGCCAGCACCGTGCCGTGGCCGCTCGATTCCAGCGACGGCCGCACGGACTGGAAATGTGTCAAGGCTTTCATATTGTTAGTCTGTAATAAGGATACCAGTTCCTGCAACGCTTGCGTCAGGTCCATTTCCGCCCGTTGCTCCGGCACCGCCGTACCGGCCGGCAGCGGCAGCGGCAACGTACGGGCGGCCGCCGTCACCACGGCGATCGATTGGTCCAGTGCCGTCAGCATAAATGCCAGTTCGGCATCGCTATCTTGATGCAGGGCAATTTCCGCCTGCGCGCTGATACGGGCAATATCGCCGGCGCCCAGGTTGGCCGCCACGCCGCGCAGGCGGTGCAGCAGCTTGGCGGCTTCTTCCCGCTTGTTGTGTGCCAGCAACGTGCGGACATCCGACACGGTGCCACCCTGCGAATTTTCAAAGCGTTTCAGCAAACCCACAAAGGCCGGGTAATTGCCGGCCAGGCGCTTCAACGCCGCATCGAGGTCGATGCCGGGCACTTCCGCCGGGCGGTCGTCGCGTTCGACCGCCCAGCCGCCCGCGGTGGCCGCCGCCGGGTCGCTGCGCACGGACGTGAAGCGCAGCAGCGTGTCGATCATTTCTTCCACGTCGATGGGTTTCGGCACGTGCGCATCGACGCCCGCTTCGATGGCGAGGCGGCGGTCCTCCTCCATCGCGTTGGCGGTCATGGCAATGATGGGCAAGTCGCGCAAGCCCATGGCGCGCAAGGCGGCCGTCGCCTCGTAGCCATTCATGACCGGCATTTGCAGGTCCATCAGGACCGCGTCGCAGCGGGCGCCATCGGCTTCCAGCATGTCCACCGCAATCTTGCCATTGGCGGCGATTTCCACCCGGGCGCCCGCGTGCAGCAGGATGTACTGGGCCATTTCCTGGTTGATTTCATTATCTTCCACCAGCAGCACGCGCACACCCGCCAGGCGTCCGGCCAGCGGCGTGGAAACGGGCATGGCGGACGGCTGCGCGGTCCCGGTGCGCACTGCCGTGATGGCGGCCATCATGCGGCTCGGCGTGGACGGCTTGGCCAGCACGGATGCGATGTGCAGCGTATCGGCCAACGCCTGCATTTCTTCCGTCAGGTGGTCCGGCGCCATCATGATGGTGGGCGGCAATTGCAGGCTGTGGTCGGTGTGGGCCTGGGTCAGCAGGCCGATGCCGTCCATGTCCGGCAGCCGCGCATCGAGCAGCAGCATGTCCAGCTGGCGCGGGCCGACCGAGCGCGCCAGCTTGTGCAGCAATGCCAGCGCGGCGGCGCCGCTGTCGGCGGTCCACACGCTCCAGCCCAGCGACAGGCAATGCCGGGCCAGCATGTCGCGCACGGTCGCGTTGTCGTCCACCACCAGCAACGCCAGGCCTTGCAGCGCGTCGGGCAGCGGGGCCGGCGTCGGAACGCCGGTGACGGCCCGTTCCAGCACCAGCGTGAAGCGGAACACGGAACCGCGTCCCGGTTCGCTCTGCACCGTGATGGAAGACCCCATCAGGTCGACCAGGCGGCGGCAGATCGCCAGCCCCAGTCCCGTGCCGCCGTACTGGCGGCTGGTGCTGGTGTCGGCCTGGGAAAACGCGTCGAACATGTGTTCCTGCTGGTCGTGCGGGATGCCGATGCCGGTATCGCGCACGGAAAACTCCAGGCTGACGTGAGTGGGGCTGGAACCGACCAGGCGCACGCCCAGCACCACTTCGCCCTGCTGCGTGAATTTCACGGCGTTGCTGGCCAGGTTCAGCAGCACCTGCTGCAGCCGCATGGCGTCGCCCACCAGTTCCATCGGCACGTCCGCGCCGACCGCAAAGATCGGTTCCACGCCCTTGTCCCATGCGGCCTGGCTGATCACCACGCCGATGCTGGTGAGGATATGGTCGAGGTTCAGGCGGTTGATGTCGAGTTTCAGCTGGCCCGCCTCGATCTTGGAAAAGTCCAGCACGTCGTTGACGACCGCCAGCAGCGATTGCGTGGCCAGCTGGATCTTGCCGACGTAGCTGCGTTCGCGCCGTTCCAGCGGCGCCTCTTCCAGCAGCCGCGCCAGGCCCAGGATGGCGTTCATCGGCGTGCGGATTTCGTGGCTCATGTTGGCCACGAATTCGCTCTT
The DNA here is from genome assembly GCF_009674485.1 of Pseudoduganella rivuli. Lineage (GTDB taxonomy): Bacteria > Pseudomonadota > Gammaproteobacteria > Burkholderiales > Burkholderiaceae_D > Rugamonas > Rugamonas rivuli_B. The sequence goes on from NZ_WKJJ01000007.1 coordinate 332,260, forward strand.
GGCGCGGCTGGCCGCTTCCGCACGGTCGCGCGCCCGGATCAGCTGGTCGTTCAAGTCGTGCAGCCGCAATTCGCCCCGCTTCAGCTCCGTCACGTCGGAGACCATGACAAAGAAGCCGCATACCTTGCCCTGGTCGTCCAGGTCCGGGAAATAGCTGGCCCAGACAAAGCGCATTTCGCCGTCGGCGCGCAACCGGTCCTGGTAAAAGCTTTGCGGCGTCCCCGCCATGACGCTTTCGATGTGGGACAGGTTTTCCTGGTACAGGCGTTCACCCAGCACATCCCGGATGGTGGCGCCGAGGATGTCTTCCACCGGGCGGCCCATGAACTCCGCAAAATACTTGTTGGCGAAGCGGCAGCGCATCTGTTCATCCCAGTACACCACCATGCCGGGGACATTATCGGCAATGGCCCGGATAAACGCATTACTGCGCTCCAGGCTGGCCGACGTGGCGCGCAGCACTTCGTCGGCGCGCTTGCGTTCCGTGATATCGATGGCAATGCCCAGCAGGTGGGTGGGCTTGCCGTCGTCGTCGCGCAGCGCCACCTTGCGCGTATGCAGGTAGTGCAACTGGCCGTCCGCGCTGGTCAACGGCTCTTCCGGGATTTCCACCACGTCGCCGGACGCCAGCACGGCGCGGTCGGCCGCGGTAAACGCGTCGGCCTGGTCGGCGGGGAAGAAGTCGTAATCGTTCTTGCCGATGAAGACTTCGCGCGGCAGGCCGAACGTCAGCTCGCCCTGGTGGTTCAGCATTTCAAAACGCAGGTCGCTGGCCCGTTTCACGAACAGCGAGACCGGCATGTGTTCGACCACGGATTTGAACAGTTGCTTGGACTGGCGCAGTTCCTGTTCCGTGCGTTTCTGGTCGGTGATGTCCAGCAGCAGGCCGGTAATGCCGATCAACTTGCCTTCAGCCGAACGTACGGGGAAATAGCCGGTCAGCCAGTGCCGCACGTCGTCCGGCTTGCCGGGCGCAGTCCCGGTCAGTTCGATGCCGGAAATCGCCTCGCCCGTCGCCATCACCTTGCGGTAATCCCGTTCCACGTCGCGGATCACTTGCTCATCGCGGATCACGTCGCCGAAATGGCGGCCGATATGTTCGCTGACGGGCTTGTCGTTGATGGCGGCCAGGTATTCATTGATCATCACGATGCGCAAGTCGAGGTCGACGAACGACAGGCCGACGGGCGCGCTGGCATACACGTTTTCCAGCAGCGCCTTGGAGGCGGCCAGTTCGGCCGTGCGTTCGGCCACCAGCAATTCGAGCTGGTGGCGGTGGCGCTGGATGTCGCCTTCGACCTGGCGCAGCGCCGTGGCGACTTCTTCCGCTTCCAGGAAATTCGACGGCGCCAGCACCATGGGTTCGCCGGTGGCCAGCGCATGGGCCGGTTGCGTCAGTGCGCTGACGGAACGTCCGATCTGTCCGCCCATCAGCCACGACATGGCAAAGCCGGCCAGCACCAGCAAGGTGACCGCGCCCGTCACCAGCGGCACCGATGGCATCATGCCATCGAGCGCATGCTCTTCCGGCATGGCCACGGCGATGCGCCAGTTGTGGTGCGGCAGCTTGGCAAAGGCGGCATAGACCTTGATGCCTTCCATCGAGACCGTGCGCATGGCGCCTTCATCGCCATCGCGCAGCGCATCCAGCACGTCGGGTGGGGCGGATTGACCGACAAACCGCGGGGCATCCTTGTTGCGGGCCAGGATCACGCCATCGCCGTCGAGCAGGCTGGCAATCATGTGGGGCGGCAGGCGCTGTTCGGCCAGCAGGTCCGTCAGGCGGTCATGGCGCAGGACGGTAGTCAGCGCATAGGCGACTTTGCCGTTGACCTCGACCGGCACGTCGATGGCGAGCCAGCGCTGGCCATCGCTGGCGCTGGACGGCAGGTTGGCCGCCACGGTGCGGCCTTGCTCGAACAATGGACGCAGGCGCGCCGGCGGGCCCGCGGCTGGTATGGCGGAAGAGGGGCGCTCCGCGGCCAGGGCCGGCGCAGTGGCGCCGGCGGCGACGGACAGTACCTGACGGCCCGCGGCATCGGTCAGGATAAACCGGGCGCCGGGGAAGTTGGGCCGCAACTGCTTGCGCGCCTGGGCGGCGAACGCCGCCAGGTCGCCGGCGGCCAGGCTGGGTGAGGCGGCCAGCGCCAGCGCCGTGCTTTCCGCCTCGCTGATGTCGTGTTCGATGGCGGCCGACACGGCGCGGGCGGTGACCAGCGCGTCGCGCGACACCTGCACGGTTTCGCGCTGATAAAAATGCTGCACCATGACGCCCAGGCCCACCACGGACGGCAATGCGCAAACCAGCACCAACAGTGCGATTTGTGAACGTATGGTCGGTAATTTTCCGTTGTCCGTGGTCACCGCTGCATCTCCCTGTTGGTCCGGTGGCCATTGGATCATACCCGCGTGCGGGGATTCGGCAAAATGCTTTTGTGCTGGACAGCAACACCCCGCTGTGACTGGCGGTCACAGCGGGGTGTTGCTTGTACTTGGATAGTGAGTGGTTTCAGCTGCGCGTGACAGGCAGCGCCAGGTCTTCCTTCAACGGCATGTGCTTGGCCAGTTCCAGCTTGGCGATGGCGTTGCGGTGCACTTCATCGGGACCGTCGGCCAGGCGCAACGTGCGGTTGCCGGCCCACTGGTACGCCAGCGGGAAGTCGCCCGACACGCCGCCCGCGCCATGGGCCTGGATCGCCCAGTCCAGCACTTGCTGCGTGACTGTCGGCGCCAGCACCTTGATCATGGCGATTTCCGCCTGGGCGCCCTTGTTGCCGACGGTGTCCATCATGTATGCCGCTTTCAGCGTCAGCAGGCGCGCCGTATCGATCTGGATGCGGGCTTCGGCGATGCGTTCGCGCCACACGCCCTGATCGGAAATCTTCTTGCCGAAGGCAACGCGGCTGTTCAGGCGCTTGCACATCAGTTCCAGTGCGCGTTCCGCCACGCCGATGGCGCGCATGCAGTGGTGGATGCGGCCCGGTCCCAGGCGGCCCTGGGCGATTTCAAAGCCGCGGCCTTCGCCCAGCAGGATGCTGGAGGCGGGCACGCGCACATTGTCGTAAATGATTTCGCAGTGGCCGTGCGGCGCATCGTCGTAGCCGAACACGGGCAGCGGGCGGACGATGGTGATGCCGGGCGTGTCGGACGGCACCAGGATCATCGATTGCTGCTGGTGGCGCGGCGCATCGAAATCGGTCTTGCCCATCGTGATGAACAGTTTGCAGCGCGGGTCGCCGGCGCCGGAAATCCACCATTTGCGGCCATTGATGACGTATTCGTCGCCGTCCCGGTCGATACGCATCTCGACGTTGGTGGCGTCGGACGACGCCACCGCCGGTTCCGTCATGGCGAAGGCCGAACGGATTTCACCGCGCAGCAGCGGCTCCAGCCATTGCTGCTTGTGTTCTTCGGTGCCGTAGCGCTCGAGGGTTTCCATGTTGCCCGTGTCCGGTGCGGAGCAATTGAATACTTCCGGCGCCCACGGCACGCGGCCCATGATTTCGCACAGCGGTGCGTAATCCAGGTTCGACAAGCCTTCCGGCGCCCGTTTCGACTTGGGCAGGAACAGGTTCCACAGCCCCTGTTCGCGCGCCAGCGGTTTCAACTGTTCGACGATTTCGGTGGGAATCCAGCGGTTCTGCTTTTCGCGGCCGTTGCGGTCGACTTCTTCATAAAACACGTTTTCAACGGGGTACACGTGCCGGTCCATGAAGGCCAGCAATTTGCCTTGCAGTTCTTTGCAGCGGTCGGAGTATTCGAAGTCCATGCTGGTTCCTTGTCAGATTGGTTTGCCGTTTGCGTACGCCCATGCCAGTTCAGCCATGGGGCGCGCCATCTTGCCCGATTCCAGCGCCTGGGCGCTGGAGGCGGTGCCGTCGACGTAGCGTTTCATGATGCCTTGCATGATCGACGCCAGGCGGAACATGTTGAAGGCGAGGTAGAAATTGAAGTCTTCCAGGCGCAAGGTGCGGCCGGTGCGCTCGGTGTACATGGCGATGTATTCCTGCTGCGACGGGATGCCCAGCGCTTTCAGGTCCAGCCCGCCGATACCGCGGAACTGGCCCGGTTCGATGTTCCAGCCCATCGCGTGGTACGAAAAGTCGGCGAACGGGTGGCCCAGGGTCGACAATTCCCAGTCCAGGACCGCCAGCACGCGCGGCTCGGTCGGATGGAAAATCATGTTATCGAGGCGGAAGTCGCCGTGCACGATCGAGGTTTCATCGCCCGGCGGGATATTCGCGGGCAGCCACGCGATCAACTGGTCCATGGCGGCGATGGATTCCGTTTGCGACGCCACGTATTGTTTCGACCAGCGTTCGATCTGGCGCTGGAAATAATTGCCCGGCTTGCCAAAATCGCCCAGCCCGATGGCGTTGTAATCGATGGTGTGCAGCAGCGAGATGACGCGGTTTTGCTCGGCGTAGATGGCTTGCCGTTCGGCCGGTGTCATGCCGGGCAGCGCCTGGTCCCACAGCACGCGGCCTTCGACGAATTCCATCACGTAAAAGGCGCGGCCGATGATGGCTTCGTCCAGGCACAGCGTGTACTGGCGCGCCGCGGGGAAACCGGCCTTGTTCAGGGCATCCATGACGCGGTATTCGCGGTCGATGGCATGGGCCGAAGGCAGCAGCTTGGCGGCCGGCGCCGGCTTGGTGCGCAAAACGTAGTGCTGGTCGCCCTTGGAAAGCTTGTAGGTGGGATTCGACTGGCCACCCTTGAATTGCACAACCGTCAACTCACCGGCCGGGTAGCCGTCGATATGCTGCGCAAGGTAAGCGTCCAGCGCGGCCACGTCGAACTGGTGGCGCGCCGACACTTCCTTGGTGCCCATGAATTCTTCGAACATCTTCCATCTCCTGGGTATGGGAATAACTGCGTTTTTTTATTCTAGCCCAAAAAATAGAACGTGCGTGCGTTTTTATTGCGGGATGTCAGAAAAATATCGCGGTACGGGTGACAATCGCACCCGAACTGGTGTAGGCGCCGGCGGCTGTGCCGGTATTGGCACGTACGCTGCCGGTGCCGGGCTTGCCGTCATCGAGCTTGGCGTCGATTTGTTCGGCAAATGTGTCGGGCAGGTTGTCGAAGCGGATGCCGTTGCCGCCACGGCCGCCCACCACGTCGTTGTAGATGTAGACGGCGCCGCCCTGGGCGCTGGTCATGAAATCGGTGGTGCCGTTGTACGAACCCGTGATGAAGCCGCCCAGCGCCAGGTGCTGGGGCGCCAGGTGGTACTCGGAAATCTGGCCGTCGCCATTGCCGTTGCCGGTGGCGCCGGGTACGTGCGTGGTGGCCAGCGGATCGTCGCCCGGCAGCGCGCGGAATTTATCCTGGTAAGCGTTGACCGCCGCCGTCAGCGAATTCGATTGCTGGATGATGTTTTTCACCTTGGCGCTGTCGATCAGGCCCTGGCCTTTCAGCACGCCGCCCAGCAGCAGGCCGATGATGACCAGCACGATGGCGATTTCCACCAGCGTGAAGCCGCGTCTGTGCGAGATTGATGGGATGGGTAGGGTGGTTTTCATGGTGTGTGCTCCGGGATGGAAAAATCAGGGTTGGTGGCGTTCGAGGCGGCGCTCGAGCCATTGCAACTGGGCGGCGTCCTGTACCTGGCCCGAGACCAGCAAGCCGCCCGCGATGGCGCGCGCCGCGTCGCGTTCCGACGCCTGCGCCAGCAGCGGTTCCAGTTCGCGCGCCCAGGCCGGCACGCCGGGACCCGTGGCATGCAGCCGGATTGCCTGCGCATAGCGCTGCGCCAGCGCCGCGTCGTGCAGGCGATGGCGCGCCAGCAGAGCGCCGTGGGCCAGCCATGGCCAGCGCCGGTCGGGGTCTTCGGCAAAGCGGCGGGCGATCCAGTCCAGCATGATGCGCACGCGCACCGGGTCGTGCACGGCGCCATAGACGTCGGCCGCCGCCAGCAGCGGAGCCTGGCCGCGTGGGTCGAGGTCCAGTGCGCGGTCCAGCCAGGTGGCCAGCGCGGCGTAATCGAGGTCGCGCCAGCGCTGTCCTTCATCGAAGGTCTGCATGTGCAGCATCAGCAGGCGCGCGGCCACTTCGGTTTCGCCCAGGCTGGCCACGCGCAGCCATGCCGTTGATGGCGCGGCGGGCACGGGTTCCGGCTTGCCGCCGGGCGGCGGCAGCCATGCCGCATACAGGCAGTGTGCCGCCAATGTGGCCGCCACCAGCAAGTGCGGCCGGCAGGCCTGCAACAGGGAAGAGCGCGGCGTCATCACAGTTCCTTGCGGCGCAGATCAAACAGCGCCGCCGCACCCAGCAGCGCCAGGTAGAGGGCGGTCTGGCCGCCGATCGACGCCACCGTGGCCCAGGTGGCGTCGCCGTAAATCAGCCAGCTGGCGCGCGTATACAGGTCGAGCCGGGGCAGCAGCGTGGCGATGGCGTCAAAGCCCAGTACCAGCCAGTGGCGCAGCGTATTGTCCGGCTGCAGGCTGTGCTGCGCAGCCAGATGCAGTGCGGCCCCCATGCGCGCCAGTAAATAGAACGCCGTTGCCGCCGCCAGCGCCGGCAACGGATGGGCCAGCGCCAGCGCGCACAGCAGGCCGAAGCCGGCGGCCAGCCACAGCTCGCACAGCAGCGACACGGTCCACAGCACGGTTTGCTGCGGCGCCGCGCACACGGCCAGCAGCACGCCGCTGGCCAGCGCCATGGGCACGGCCAGCAAGGCCAGCCCGGCAAATTTGCCGGCCACATAGGCGCTCCGCGGCAGCGCCATTGCCATCAGCATTTGCATGCCGCGCCCCAGGGTTTCCCGCATCACCGACAGTACGGCAAAGGCGGCGATGGCGCCCGCGCAGGCCAGCCGCAGCAAGGCGCCCAGCAATGCCGTGTACAGCGCGTCGCCTTCGGCCAGCGCCAGCAGGCGGGCAAATCCGGCTATTCCCAGCGCCGCCGCGCCCAGCGCCGCCATGACCCAGGGCAGGCGCCCGCGCCACGCTTCCAGCACAGTGCAGCGGCCGATGGCGCGTATGGCGAGCATGGCGTTCATGGCAGCACCTGCGCGGCCACCATGCGGTTGAACAGGATATTCGGCGACACCCACACCACGATGTCGTCGAATTCGCCCCCTTGCTGCGCGCGGTTGTCGCTGGGCTGGCGCGACACGAAATTCACGTCCGATTGCGCATTGTTGCGCTCATCCTCATTGCCGCGAAAGCCGCCGGGGCCGCCTGCCGCCGCGACACCCAGTTCGCTGTACGCGCCCGCGCCATTGGCGCCATGCGACACGATCACGGCCGGCACGTCCTGCGCCGGCGCGGCATAGGCCAGCGCCCCGCCGGCGTCGCGCGTGTAGACCGTGATATCGCGCGGCGTGACGATCTTGAAGCGCTGGCCGCTGTCGGCAAAGGCCGGTGTCACGCTGTAGCGGTACAGGTGGTTCCACGCATCGAGTTTCGGCAAGCCCAGCGTGGCCCATGGCAGGAAACCGTCGCGCCGCTCGTCCGTGCAGCGGTAGCCGTTGCGGTCTTCCTCGCCGTTGGCGGCCGATATCGCGGGGCAGGGCAGGTGGCCATGGCGCACCGCGTAGCCGACCAGCGCCTCCTTCGCTTCATCGAGCATGCGCCGCGTATCTGCCACGCGGCGCTGTTCCATCTGCACCGATAACGGCGTCAGCAGGCCGCCTATCATCAGGCCGACAATCACCAGCACGATGGCGATTTCCACCAGGCTGAATCCGGCTTGTGTTGTTTTTTGCATAATCAGTTTGGCAAGGTGCGGGCCGCGCGCATGCGCTGGTACAGCAAGTCCAGCGGCAGCCAGGCCACCAGGTCGTCGAATGGTCCACCCGCCCGGCGCGGGTCCGTGGTGGCGGGGCGGCTGATGAAGTGCAGCGCTTGCACGGCGTTGGTTTGTTCATCGTCGTTGCCATCGGCGGCGTTGGCGCGTTCCAGCCCCGCTTCGCTGACGCCGAGGTTGTAGCGCCCGTGCGACAGCACGACAAACGGCGCGCATTGCGCCTGCACCGAGCAGGCCGCGCCGCCGGCGACATAGCGCAATTCGCCATCGCTGTCGCGTGTCTGCACGGTGCGGTTGGCCACGGCGGTCGACGCGGCATAGGCATAGGTGGTCAGCGCAGGCGTGACGCTGTAGCGCAACCGCTGGCCCCAGGCGTCGGCGCCGTCGATGCCCAGTGCTGCCCACGGCAGGAACCCCGTGCAATCGGCATCGCTGGCGCAGGGCGTGGGACGTTCCAGGCCGTCGAATGCCGAGGCGGCCGGCAACGGCAGGCGCCCGTTGACGGCGGCGAAGCCGGCCAGCGCATCCTTGGCCTGGGCCAGCACCATCAGGGTTTGCTGTTCGCGGCGCGCCTGCGGATGGACGCCGCCGAAGGCCGACATCAGCAGCGACGAACCGGCCAGCGCGAGGATGGCCAGCAGGATCAGCAGCACGGCGCCGTGCTGGCGCCTGGCGAGCTTCTTAGCGTGTTTCATCTCGCACCTCCCCCGTGGTTTCATCGTAGCGCTGGCCGGGTTTCAGGGTGACGCGCTGGCCGGACGGCAGGATCAGCGTGACCTTGCCGTCGCGCCTTACGATGCGGCGGCTGTCCGGCAGCGCTTCCTGGTTCAGCCACACGGTGGCGGCGCCGCGCGCGGGACGCACCACCCCGTTCAATACCAGCGGCGCCGGTGGCGGCGGAGGCGGGGGGGCTGGCGATGTTGCTTCCACGGGCGCGGCGGGCTGCGCCGCGCCGTAGCGCTGCGCATCGAGCTGGGCACGCTGCTGCGCTGTGTTGAACAGCCGGCCCAGCGGCGGTGGTTCCGCTGCGCCGGCGGGCAGGGCAAGCAGCAGCGTAACAAGGGCGGCGATCGGCGCGCCGCGCAGTATTCCCGGCAATGGCGGCAGGCGGTTCATGGCCGTTCTCCCGTTGCCGCCAGGGCTGCGGGTGTGGCGGACACCGAAGCGAGCGTGCCGGCGGAACGGTTCAGATCCGGTGTCGCGGCGTCGGCCAGCGTCACCCAGTTCAATGTGCACGACGCCGTCACCGTCGGCGCCAGCGGCGTGTTGGGCGCGGATGCCGGGCGTTTCAGCGTACATTCCTGAACAGTGCTGTGGCCGTGCGTGCGCAGGCCCGACAGCAGCGCGAACAGGTCGCCTTCGTGCAGCAAATCCATTTGCAGCCGCATGCGCGTCGTGTACAGGCTGTAGCGGCCCAGTTCCATGGCGGGCGACACCACCACCGGCTGGCGCGGGGCGATGTCATACGCGATCGGCGGCAAGCGGTACTGGTCTTGCATCTGGCGCAGCGCGTCGATCCAGTCCAGCCGGTTTTCCGTGCCAACCAGGCGGCGCGCCAGCAATTGCCGGTAAATCGGCTGGAACAGGGCGATGTCGCGTTTTTCCTGCTCTACCTGCGCAAACTGCCGGTGCGCCAGGTCGCGCTCATGTTCCGCCTGCACCTGGCGGTCGCGAGCGTCATGCCACAGTGCGCGCGTGGACACGACAGCGGCCGTGGCGCAGGCCCCCGTCACGGCAAATGCCAGCACCGCCAGGCGCAGGTGGCGGAAGTCGCGCAGCCACCAGGGCAGCACGCGTGGCGTGGTGGCCGCATTCATGGCGGCGTTCATGGCGCCAGCTCCAGCCGCAGGATGAACGGCGAGGGCGGCGGGGTGTCGCCCGTGGCGCGCCCGGTCAGCTTCACGTCCGGCCGCACGTCCAGCACCGGTTGTTCGATGGCCACCGTCATGCGCGGCTGGCGCGCGAGTTCCTGCGCGAACGCCTGCATGCTGTCGACGGCGCCCCGCGCGTCGGGCCGGGCCAGCCGCACTTCCGCTTCCACCCGCAGCGACTGGCGCGGCTTGACGGGGATGCCCAGCAGGGCCGACGGCACGGATTCGGCGCCGGCCGCGCTTGCGGGCAACCCGCTTTGCCCTTCGCGCCCGATGGCGGCAGCGCCGGCCGCTTCGGATCCGGCGCCCCCTGCGGCCCCCGGCGGCGGTTCGACCCGCCACGCCAGCGACACCAGTTGCACTTGCGGCGTGCGTTCCAGCGCCGTGCTGACCATGGACAGCATGTCCAGCGGCGCGGGCCCCTGGTCCGCCAGCAGGCGGTCGACCAGCACGGCGGCGCGCATGTCGGCCGTGGGCGCCGCGACCGGTCCCAGCGGCGCCATTGCGCTGCGGTAGCGCGCCGTGAAATGGCGGGCTTCCTCGGCCAGCGTTGCGGCGCTGATGCTGGCGTCGGCGTACGCCCACACGTTAAATCCCGTCCAGACCAGCGCGCATGCGGCCACCGCCAGCGCCGACGCGTACAGCGACACGCGCGTTTGCCATAGCCGGTAATAGCGGGAATCGGCGCCCGTCGGGTAATGGCTGCGCGGCAGGCCGCGGGCCAGCAAGTGCAGCAACAGCGCGTCGGCCAGCAGGGGAGGCGAATCGCCCGGCGCCATGCCGCAGCGTTCGAACGCCGCCGCCAGCGGCACGAAATGGAACGTGGTTTCCGCTCCGCTCACGCATTGTTCCGACAGCGGCGCGATGGCGTCGTCGTGCGTGACGATCACCGTATGCAGCATTTCCCCACGTTCCAGTAAATGCGCGCTGACGAGGAACTGGCGCGTGCGCGCCGTCTCCGCCGCGCATTCGGCCTGCGGCGGTGCCAGCCGCGAAAACTTCAATTGGCCGTCCTGGAAATAACTCTGGCGCATGCCGCAGCTTTGCCACGTCACCAGCAGGATGTGCGGTTGCGTGAACCCCAGCGCGGGCGGCACATCCGCATACAGCAGGGCGGCGGACCAGACGCCGGCCAGCGGCGCTTCCACCAGGGTCAGCGCTTCGGTCCACAGCTGGACGGCGGCGGGATTGGTCAGTGCCGACATCAGCACGATGTCGTCGCGCCTGGCGGAGCGGGCCTGGCCCGTGTCCGGTTCGCGGCCCTGCAACGCGGCGCGGCGGTACGGCGTTTCCCGGTATTGCTGTTGCAGGCGGCGCGCAAGCAAATTGCGGCCCGCGCGGCCCCGCACGTGTGGCAACAGCAGGCGGTGGAAGTCTTCTTCGACCAGGTCCGCCAGCAAATGGATGGGTGGGCGTCCCAGCGCCACCACGTGGTCGGCAAAGGCGTCGACACCGGCGTGGTCCGGCGCGAACACGGGGCCGGGCGACAGCACGCCGCGCCGCCAGCGCCAGGTTTCCAGCCTGCCGCTGCACAGGTACGCCAGGTGCACGGTTGATGCCATGATATTCATCGTCTTCACAGGCGGATATTTCCGATCGTGTCGTACACGGGGCCCAGCACGGACAGCATGATCCAGCCCAGCAGCAAGCCCAGGATCACCGTCATCGCGGGTTCCATCATGGCCTGGGCGCGGTCCGTCAATTCCTTCACTTCGCGGTCATAGAAATAGCTGACGTTGCGCAGCGCCCGGTCCAGCGCGCCCGTGGTTTCGCCCACCTTCAGCATGCGCACCACCAGTGGCGGGAAAATCCCCGTGTTCTGGAACGCCGAGGCCACGCTGGCCCCTTCGGCAATCAGTTGCGCGGCGCGCCGGAACCCCTCGGCAATGGCGCGGTTGCCGGCAATGCCTTCGGACAGGCGCAGGCATTCGAGCACGGGGATGCCGGCCGCATACATCAGTGCAAAGTAGGTGGCGAAGCGGGCCAGGATAATCTTGTGCAGCACGGGCCCCAGCAGCCATACGCGCAGCAGGAACCCGTCCCAGCGCCGCCGCGCCGCGCCGCTGCGGCGCAGCCGCCAGCGCAGCGCCAGCCACGCCACGACGGGCGCGGCCAGGATCACATGCCACCAGTGGATGAAGATGCCGGACACGAAAATCAGGGCCCGCGTGTGGGCCGGCAGCGTATTGCCCATGTTGCGGATGAACGCCGTCAGTTGCGGCACCAGGTAGATCATCAGGAAAAACGTCACGGCCAGCACCACCACCGCCACGACCAGCGGGTAGGTGAGGATCTTGCGCGTGCGCGCGGCCAGTTCATCCTGCCATTTCAGGCTGTCCGCCAGGTTCCTGAAGACATCGGTGATGCGTCCGCTTTGTTCTCCGGCGTGCACCAGGCTCGTAAACGTGCGGTCGAATACTTCCGGGTGCGCCTGCAGCGCCTCCGACAACTGGCGTCCCGCCTCGATGGATTCGATCAGCGACGTGATGATTTCGCGAAAACGGGGATGCTGCTCCATGCTGTCGCGCAAATCGCCCAACCCGTCCAGGATGGGCACGCCGGCGCCCGTCATCTGCTCCATGTGGAAACAGAAATTGATGATGTCGGCGCGCGTGACCTTGCGCCGGCCCAGCGCCAGCTTGCGGGTGCGGGTGACGGTATAGTCGACCAGGTCCAGTCCCATGCGGTCCAGTCGCAGTTCCAGGTCCGGCACGTTGGCTGCTTCCATGTTGCCCGGCACCAGTTCCCCGGCGGCGTCCATCGCCTGGTAGAGATAGTGCGGCATCATTGCAACCTGTCGGTCAGGTCCGCCACGCGCGCCACTTCCTCCAGCGTGGTGACGCCGTCCAGCACGCGCCGCATGCCGTCGTCGACCAGCGTGCGGAAACCGGCCCGCGCGGCCGCTTCGCGCAGTTCGCGGCCGGAGGCGCGCCGGCCCGCCAGTTCATCGAGTTCGCCATTCATTTTCAGCACTTCCATGATGGCCAGCCGCCCCTTGTAGCCCTGGTGCGCGCAGCGCTCGCAGCCGACGGCCCGGTAGATCGTGGCGGGGGCATCGTCCGGTGCAAGGCCCAGCAGGCGCCGTTCGATGTCGTCCGCCGTGTCCGGCGTGCGGCAATGGATGCACAGCTTGCGCACCAGGCGCTGCGCGACGATGCCGATGATATTGCCGGCCATGACGTCCGGCACGATGCCGATATCGAGCAGCCGTGGCAGCGAACCGATGGCGGAATTCGTGTGCAGCGTGGAATACACCTGATGGCCCGTCATGGCGGCGGCAAACGCCATTTCCGCGGTTTCCCGGTCGCGGATTTCGCCGACCAGGATGATGTCGGGGTCTTGCCGCATCATCGAGCGGATGCCGTCCGCGAAGCCGATCCGCGCCGCGTCGTTCACGGAGGTCTGGCGGATCATGTTCATCGGGTATTCGACGGGATCTTCCAGCGTCATGATGTTGACGCTCTCGGTATTGATGTGGTTGAGGATCGAATACAGCGTCGTGGTCTTGCCGCTGCCGGTGGGGCCGGTGACGAGGATGACGCCATGCGGCCGCGCGATCATCAGCTTCAGCAGCGTCAGTTCCGGGTCGGCCAGGCCCAGGCCGTCGAGCGGCACGATGCCCTGCTGCCGGTCCAGCACGCGCAGCACGATGTTTTCACCGTGCGTGGTGGGCTGGCTGGAGGCGCGGAAGTCGATCTGGCGGCCGGAAAAGCGGATGGAAATGCGGCCATCCTGCGGCGCGCGGGTTTCCGCAATGTTCATGCTGCTGATGACTTTCAGGCGCACCGCCATGGCGGGCCAGTACGATTTGTGCAGGCTGCGGATCTGGCGCAGGATGCCGTCGATGCGGTAGCGGATGCGCAAGAAGCCCTGTTCCGGCTCGAAGTGGATGTCGGACGCGCCGTTTTGCACGGCGTCGGCCAGCAGCGCATCGATCAGCCGCACCATCGGATGGCTGTATTCATCGGTATCGGCCTTCATGCTGGCGTAATTGACTTCGCCGGTCTCGATTTCATGCAGGATGCCGTCGATCGACAATTCGAAACCGTAATACTGGTCGATGGCGCGGCTGATGTCGGACTCGTTGACCAGCACGGGCGTGATCGTGATGCCCTGCACCAGCATCGCCTGGATCTGGTCCAGCGCGACGATGTTGCTGGTATCGGCCATGGCCAGCACCAGGTTGTCGCGGTCGCGCTCATACACGATGGGGAACACGCGGTAGCGCTTGGCCACGTCTTTCGGGATCAGCTTCAGCGCCACCGCATCGACCACCAGGCTGTTCAAGTCCGCCGCCGGGGTTTGCAGCTTTTCGCTGAGCGCTTCGCGCATCGTGGCTTCGGTCACGAAGCCCAGTGAAATCAGCATGCGTCCCAGCGGTTCGCCGCTGCGCTTCTGCTCGATCAGCGCAATGCGCAACTGGTCTTCACTGATCACGCCCTGGCGCACCAGCAGCTTGCCGAGCGGGATGGCGGGCGCCTTGCCGGGCTGGTGCAACGCGTTCATGGCTTTTCCACCGCCAGCTGTTCGGCGCGGCGTTTTGCCGCGTTGCGGTCGAACGCGGCGGGGCTGGTGCGCGACAAGTCCAGCGCGCGCTGGTAATACGACAGCGCCAGCTTGCGCTGGCTGAGACGGTCCAGGCCGACGGCCAGGTTGAACGCATAGTCGGGGTTGTCGGGCGCGGCGGAGTAGGCGCGGAAATACGCTTGCTGCGCATCGGGCCAGCGGCCCTGTTGCGAGTACAGGTTCCCCAGCGCGAATTCCAGCGGGCCGGCGCCGGGATCGCGCCGCAGCATTTCCTTGAGGCGCATTTCACTGTGGCCAAGGTCGCCGGGCCGCAGCGCCAGCAGGCCGGCCTGTGCATCGGGATCGCCGGGATTGAGTTCCAGCAGGCGCTGGTAGCCGGACGTGGCCGCAGCCGTGTCGTTGCGGCGCGCGGCAATGGCGGCAATGCCCAGCAGGGCGTCGCGGTTGTTCGAATCCTGCCGCAGGACGGTGGCGTAATGCTGGGCCGCCGTCGCATAGTCGCCCGCCATGAACGACTGATAGCCGTCCTGCAGGTTGGCGTTGACGCGTTGCGGCGTGACGCTGCGCAGCACGTGGATGTCGGTGACGCCGGTGTTCAATGCAGTGGCGGCGCCGTCGGCGTTGCCGGGATTTGCCGCGTTGCCCGCATTGGCTGCCGGCTTGGCCGCCTGGGGCGGCGCGGCAGGAGCGGGTGGCGGTGCTGCAACAGCGGGCGCCTGTTGCTGCAAGGCGCGCTGCAAGTCGTCGTCGGACGGCATGCGGCTGGCGCTGTGCGGTTGTCCCGGCAGCGCGGTACGGGCCTGCGGCAAGCCGGTATGCCCCCGCGCCGGCTGCAGGCGGTCTTGCGTGGTGTAGGGCGCGCCCGGCGCGGTCGCATCAGGTGTGGCGGGGGCGGGCAGCGAGGCTTCGCCATCACCGGAAGGCAGGCTGGATGGCGGCGGGACCACGGCCACTGGCGCCGGTCCCGTGGTGGCGCCGGGTGGCGGCATCGGCACGGGCGGCAAATGGGCGCCGGGGCCCGGCGACGTCAGCGCATACCAGTAGACGCCTGCCAGCGTGCCGGCCACCAGCGCCAGCGCGCCGCCGAGGACGGCAAGGCGCACCCGCGCCGGGTCGCGGCGGGGCTGGTCCTGTTCCGCCGCTGCCTGCGCCGCCGCGCG
>NZ_WKJJ01000080.1 GCF_009674485.1 Pseudoduganella rivuli
TAACGAAGCGAACGCGGCGAACTGAAACATCTAAGTAGCTGCAGGAAAAGAAATCAACCGAGATTCCCAAAGTAGTGGCGAGCGAAATGGGAAGAGCCTGTACGTGATAGTTGAGCTGATAGTGGAACCACCTGGAAATGTGGGCCATAGAGGGTGATAGCCCCTTACACGAAATCAGTTCAGTGGTACTAAGCGTACGACAAGTAGGGCGGGACACGAGAAATCCTGTCTGAACATGGGGGGACCATCCTCCAAGGCTAAATACTCGTA
>NZ_WKJJ01000081.1 GCF_009674485.1 Pseudoduganella rivuli
CTCTTCAGTTCAATCTCTGTTTTTCCGATATTGCTATCGGAGGTCACTCACTCAAAATACTGACGAAATTTCCGAAGAAATTTACGTTTAATTTTGTGCGAGTGTTAAATAATAATTTGAGCATCAGTATCTAAAAGATACCGGGCCGATCTCATCTAACACCCACACTTATCGACTGTTTATTTTTAAAGAAGGCTGCTTACTTTTCGTATTCGACGAAGCGTTTTGTTCGTCAGCAGCAGAGAAGCGAGATTATCTAGTGTTTCG
>NZ_WKJJ01000082.1 GCF_009674485.1 Pseudoduganella rivuli
GGTCGGACGTCAGGCCGGCAACTTGCGACGATTTCAGGCCGGCCAGTGCGGCCGTCTTGATCGCGGCGATGTCATCGGTCGAGAACACGGCCAGCACGTTGGTCGGCAAGGCCGCCAGTTGGGCCGAATTCAGCGCAGCCACTTGCGTGTCGCTCAGCGCGGCGCCCTGCGTGGTGCCCAGCGTCGACAGGATGCCGGTCGACAGTGCGGCCACTTGCGTGGTCGACAGGTGCGCCACCTGGTCGGTGGTCAGGCCTGCCGCTT
>NZ_WKJJ01000083.1 GCF_009674485.1 Pseudoduganella rivuli
ACCGTCGTATGATGCGATGGGGGGACGGATCGCGGAAGGTTGTCCAACTGTTGGAATAGTTGGTTTCTGGTTCAGAGAAGGCACTTAGGCAAATCCGGGTGCGGAATTCAAGGGACTGGGACGAGCGAGCTTGACTCGCGAAGCAATCGGAAGTGGTTCCAAGAAAAGCCTCTAAGCTTCAGTCATACGAGACCGTACCGCAAACCGACACAGGTGGGCGAGATGAGTATTCTAAGGCGCTTGAGAGAACTCGGGAGAAGGAA
>NZ_WKJJ01000084.1 GCF_009674485.1 Pseudoduganella rivuli
GCTAAAACAGTCAGGATGTTGGCTTAGAAGCAGCCATCATTTAAAGAAAGCGTAATAGCTCACTGATCGAGTCGTCCTGCGCGGAAGATGTAACGGGGCTAAGCCAGTCACCGAAGCTGCGGATATGCAGTAATGCATATGGTAGGAGAGCGTTCTGTAAGCCTGCGAAGGTGTCTTGTAAAGGATGCTGGAGGTATCAGAAGTGCGAATGCTGACATGAGTAGCGATAATGGGGGTGAAAAGCCCCCACGCCGTAAGCCCA
>NZ_WKJJ01000085.1 GCF_009674485.1 Pseudoduganella rivuli
CTGTTCTAAAGAAGAACGAAAAGCATGTTGGGGCTGTAGCTCAGCTGGTTAGAGCACCGTGTTGATAACGCGGGGGTCGTTGGTTCGAGCCCAACCAGCCCTACCAGTCCAAGCATCAAGCAATACCTGTAGGGGGATTAGCTCAGCTGGGAGAGCACCTGCTTTGCAAGCAGGGGGTCGTCGGTTCGATCCCGTCATCCTCCACCAAACTGCTTTTATGTAAGCCCTGAGGTTTAGATAAAAGTAGTACCGTTCTT
>NZ_WKJJ01000086.1 GCF_009674485.1 Pseudoduganella rivuli
ACGCAAGTTTTCGGGCAAACCGGATCAGTGGCTCTATAGCGCTGCTCATTGCCATGGCTTGCCAGTTACGCCAAGCTGCCCGCCAATGCCAAGGATTGGTTGGCTGCCAGAGTTCCTTCAAGCTCGCTTTCATGACGTAGACCGTCATGAGTGCCTGGTTTGCCTCCAGTAGTTCAGCCAATTTCGGTGCTTGATCTGATGGCACATTAGCTGGGTTGCGCAGCAACATCCAACGAGCCCGCTTTACATACTGGC
>NZ_WKJJ01000087.1 GCF_009674485.1 Pseudoduganella rivuli
AGGAGGGCGCTTACCACGGTAGGATTCGTGACTGGGGTGAAGTCGTAACAAGGTAGCCGTATCGGAAGGTGCGGCTGGATCACCTCCTTTCTAGAGTAGGCTGTCCGCCTAATGCTCACACTTATCGGCTGTTCTAAAGAAGAACGAAAGCATGTTGGGGCTGTAGCTCAGCTGGTTAGAGCACCGTGTTGATAACGCGGGGGTCGTTGGTTCGAGCCCAACCAGCCCTACCAGTTACCAAAATGCTGTAGCAAG
>NZ_WKJJ01000088.1 GCF_009674485.1 Pseudoduganella rivuli
GGTATTGCTTGATGCTTGGACTGGTAGGGCTGGTTGGGCTCGAACCAACGACCCCCGCGTTATCAACACGGTGCTCTAACCAGCTGAGCTACAGCCCCAACATGCTTTTCGTTCTTCTTTAGAACAGCCGATAAGTGTGAGTATTAGGCGGACAGCCTACTCTAGAAAGGAGGTGATCCAGCCGCACCTTCCGATACGGCTACCTTGTTACGACTTCACCCCAGTCACGAATCCTACCGTGGTAAGCGCCCTCCT
>NZ_WKJJ01000089.1 GCF_009674485.1 Pseudoduganella rivuli
CACGGGCAATGTGCTGACCATGACGATGCAAGCCACCACTGACGCCAACGGCGCACAGGGTTTCAATGCCACTGCCACGGGAAGTGCCCGCACCTGGACCTACACGTACAACGCCGCAGGCCAGGTGTTGACCGCGCGGGGGCCGCGTACCGATGCGGACGACACCGTGACGTACAGCTACGACGCCAATGGCAACCTGGCGACCGTGGCCAATGCGCTTGGTCACGTGACGACCTTGTCGAACTATGACGCCCA
>NZ_WKJJ01000008.1 GCF_009674485.1 Pseudoduganella rivuli
ACTCACCCGTTCGCCACTCGCCGCCAGGCCGAAGCCCGCGCTGCCGTTCGACTTGCATGTGTAAAGCATGCCGCCAGCGTTCAATCTGAGCCAGGATCAAACTCTTCAGTTCAATCTCTGTTTTTCCAGCATTGCTGCCGGAGGTCACTCACTCAAAATACTGACGAATTCTCCGAAGAGAATTACGTTAATTTTTGTGCGAGTGTTAAATAATAATTTGAGCATCAGCGATTTACATCGCCGGGCCGATCTCATCTAACACCCACACTTATCGACTGTTTATTTTTAAAGAAGGCTGCTTACTTTTCGTATTCGACGAAGCGTTTTGTTCGTCAGCAGCAGAGAAGCGAGATTATCTAGTGTTTCGTGATTCTCGTCAACCCCTTGCTTCGCTACGCTGTTTTGCTTGAGGCATCTCAGCGCTGCGGGGACAGAACTATAGCAAACCCATCCCCTCCCCGCAAGCCCTGGATTACAACCCCTCGAAATTCGGCGCGCGTTTTTCCAGGAAGGCATGCATGCCTTCACGCTGCGCCGGCGTACCGAATGCAGCCTGGAACAGGCGGCGTTCATAATTGACGCCTTCCGTCAGCGTGGTTTCAAAGGCGCGGTTCACCGCGTCCTTGATTTGCATGGCGACCGCCGACGACATCGACGCAATCTGCGTGGCCACGGCCAGGGTTTCTTCAATCAGCTTGTCGGCCGGCACCACGCGCGACACCAGGCCGATGCGTTCCGCTTCCGCCGAATCGATCATGCGCGCAGTCAGCAGCAGGTCCATGGCTTTCGCCTTGCCGATCGCGCGCGGCAAGCGCTGCGTGCCGCCGGCGCCCGGCGGCACGCCAACCTTGATTTCAGGCTGGCCAAACTTGGCGCTGTCCGCCGCAAACAGCATGTCGCACATCATCGCCAGTTCGCAGCCACCACCCAGTGCAAAGCCCGCCACGGCGCCGATCACCGGCTTGCGCACTTTCAGGATGTGCTCCCAATTGCGCGTGATGTAATTGTCGCGGTACGTGTCCTGGTACGTGTAATCCGCCATGGCGGCAATGTCCGCCCCCGCCGCAAATGCTTTTTCACTGCCCGTCAGGATGAAGCAGCCGATGGCTGGATCCGCATCGAGTTTGGCAAAGGCATCGCCCAGCTCATTCATCATGCGGTCATTCAGCGCATTCATGGCCTTGGGACGGTTCAGGCGGATCAGGGCTACCCGGCCATGGGTTTCTACGATCAGGTCTTCATATTGCATGGACGACTCCTCTATATGTGGAAAGCGATACCGGGCGATTTTAGCGGTTCTTGATGTTGCACTGTTATTATTCCCCTCTAAATGATTACTGCCATACAACGCTACCTGGCGTCCACGCTCGGCGCCGATCCCCTGCTGCGCAACGCAGCCTTCCTGCGCTACTGGTTTTCCAGCATCCTGAACAGTTTTGGTGCGCAAGTCAGCGCGCTGGCCGTGCCGCTGTGCTCCGCCATCCTGCTGCAAGCGACGCCTGGCCAGATGAGCCTGGTCGCTACCTGCCAGGCATTGCCAGCACTGCTGTTCTCGCTGCCTGCCGGCGTCTGGCTGGACCGCCGCCGCAAATTGCCCATCCTGCTGGCGTGCCAGGTCATCCAGGGCCTGTGCCTGGCCAGCATCCCGCTGGCATGGTGGCTGGGCATCCTGTCCATGCCGTGGCTGTATGCCAGCACGCTGGTTTTCCATACCTGCAATGTCATCGGCGGCGGCGCGGAACAAATCTTTGTCATGCTGGTCGTCGGCCGCGACAAGCTGATCGACGCGCAATCAAAATTCACGATGACCGATTCCGCGTCCCGGCTGATCGCCCCCGGCCTGGCGGGCTTGCTGATCCAGTGGCTGACGGCGCCCTATGCCGTGCTGGCCAATGCCGCCAGCTTCCTGCTATCCGCATGGAATCTGCGCCAGACCAACGTGACGGAACCGGCGCCGCAGCCTTCCGAAAAACACCCATTGCGTGAAATCCGCGAAGGTTTTGTCTTTATCTGGAACACGCCGCTGCTGCGCACGCTCGCATGGAGCATCGGCTTGTGGCACATGCTGTATTACGGCTTCGCTGCGCTGCAAATCCTGTTGGCGACGCGCGAACTGGGAATGACACCGGGCTTGCTGGGCGTCGCGCAAATGCTGGGCGGGCTGGGCATGCTGGCCAGCTCCATGCTGGTCAAACCAATGACGCGCCGATTCGGCGCGGGCAAGACCATGCTGACCGGCATCGCCGCGACGGTTCTCGGCGGCTTCGTACTGCAAGCCACAATTCCCGCCAACTGGTTCGGCCAGCCGCTGGCCAGCGCAGCCGCCTATGCACTGCTGGTGTTTGTCTATGACTGCGGCGTCATGCTGTTCTTCATCCCCTATTTGTCGATGCGCGCCCATGCCACGCCGGACGCTTATATGGGACGCATCATTTCCACCATGCGCTTCCTGACCGTCGCCACCGCGCCGCTGGGCGCGCTGGCAGCCGGCGCGATTGCCGACCGCTACGGTGTCCGTACCGGCCTGGCCTGCGTGGGCGCGTGCGGCATGCTGCTGACCGCCGCCATGATTGCTTCACCGCACATCCGTAGCGTGCGCCCGGACTGAAAGCTTCGCGCCTACACTGGGACCAACGGATAGCTTCAGGAGTTGGTCATGTTCAACAACATCTTATTTCCTACGGACGGTTCCGACTTGTCCGATAAAGCCGCCGCCACCGTCATCGAACTGGCCCGCAAGCACGGCGGCAAGATCGTCGCCATCAGCGTTTTGCAGCCTTACCCGTTCGTGCCAATGGGGGATTCCGGTGTGGCCGTACCAGACGTGGGCACCTATGAAACCCGCATGATGGACATCACCAACGACAATGTAAACAAGGTGGCGGCAGCGGCCAGCGCGGCCGGCATCGCGTGCGACACCGTCACATCGATGGCAGCCAGCCCTTATGAAGCGATTGTCGAGGCGGCGGAGAAGCACGGCTGCGACGCCATCGTCATGGCGTCGCATGGCCGCAAGGGCTTGAACAAGCTATTCCTCGGCAGCGAAACGCAGAAAGTGCTGGCGCACACGAAGCTGCCGGTACTGGTCTTGCGTTAGCAGATCACGACTTGCGCGGCGCAGCCGTTACCGACACGGCGGGCGACGGCGCCTCTTTCGGCATCAACACCCACACCGTGCCCTTTTGCTTCATGCGGCCCGCGTTTTCCGCCGCTTCCGTGCCGAAGCCAAAGAAGTAATCGACGCGGATGGCGCCACGGATGGCCCCGCCCGTATCCTGCGCCATCACCAGCCGTTGCAGCGGCATATCGCTGTTGGCATGGGTGGTCGACAGGAAGACCGGCGCGCCCAGCGGCAATTGCGTCGCATCGACGGCAACGGAGCGCAGCGGTGTCAGCGGCACGCCCAACGAACCTTTCGGGCCGATCTTTGGGTCCGGCAGCTTTTCTTCACGGAAGAACACATACGACGGATTCGCATTGAACAGTTCCGCCATGCGGGTCGGATGGCCCGCGATCCACGCCTTGATGCCCTGCGCGGACGCCTGGTCGCCCGTCAACTCACCCTTTTCCACCAGGTAGCGGCCGATCGACTTGTACGGATGGCCATTCTGGTCGGCATAGGCGACGCGCACGGTTTCGTCGCCCAACTGCACGCGGCCGGAACCCTGCACCTGCAGGAAAAACGCTTCCACCGGGTCATCCACCCACAGCAATTCCTTGCCCGTGAAATCCGCCCGGTCGATCTGCTCGCGCGTGGAATACGGCACCAGTTTCTTGCCCTGCAAGCGTCCACGCAAGCGCATACCCTTCAATTCCGGGTAGACGCCGGCCAGGTCCACGGTAATGAGGTCATCCGGAACCTTGTACAGCGGCGTCTGGAACGGACCGCCCTTCTTGCGCGAACCGCGCAGCAGCGGTTCATAGTAGCCGGTGACCAGGCCCGTGTCGGCGCCGTCCGGGGCAATCACCTGGCGTGGTTCAAAGAAGCTTTCAAAGAAAAGGCGGATCGCCTTGTCGTCATTGCCGTTGACCTGGCGCGCGATGGTGCACGGTTCTTTCCACTCCGCGCGCTTGACCAGCACCGAGCACGACGACATGAACGCCGGCCACGCGGCCCGCACGTCGTCACGCTCCCAGCCGGGCAGCGCGGCAAACGTGGCCGGCACGAACTGGATGGCGCCCGGTTTCGCGGGCTCCGCCGGCTTGGACGGCGGCACCGACGGCTGCACCGGCTGCTGCGGCTGTGCAGGTGGTTGCGGCTGCGGCGCCTGCGTGGCGCAACCGGCCAGGGCCAGCGCGACGGCGCTGAGGGAAAGGTTTAAACTACGGCGTGTCAAAAACATGGAGTCGGTATGTGGGTCTTGTATCTGGAAGCATTCGTGGCGCTGTTCCTGCTGGTGTTCATCGTCTGGTGGACCTTGCCGTCCAAGAAGAAGCCGGCGGCAAAGCCTTTGCCGCCCAAGCAGGAACGCGGTAAAGACGAAGCTTAATGCAGCGTGCGCGGCAGCGACAACACGAATTCGGGAATCTTGGCCTCGAACTGGTGACCGTCTTCCGCCACGCAGAAATATTCGCCCAGCATCGAGCCTTGCGGCGTGGCCAGTTGCGTGCCGCTGGTATATTCAAACTGTTCGCCCGGCTGCAGCAGCGGCTGGTGCCCGACGACGCCGAGACCGCGCACTTCCTGCGTATGGTTGTTGGCGTCGGTGATGACCCAGTGACGGGAGATCAGCTGTGCGGCCACCGTTCCCGTATTTTTAATCGTGATCGAGTAGGTGAACACGAAATTGGTGCGTTCGGGATCGGACTGTTCAGGCAGGTACTGCGTCCTGACCGACACAGTGAACTCATAAGATGCCATGGGGCTTTTCCTTGTTAATGTTTCCTCGCCAGCAAGGATGGCGAATTGTTATCGTGTATCTGTCATTGCACCCCAAATCGGACGCACATGCAAGGGTCAGCGTAAAATAGCGCATCTTTTTATAGCCAGACCTCTCAGCCATGACCACCTTCCGTATCGCTCCCAGCATCCTGTCCGCCGATTTCGCCCGCCTGGGTGAAGAAGTGCGCAACGTTGTCGCTTCCGGCGCCGACATTATCCACTTCGACGTGATGGACAACCATTACGTCCCGAACCTGACGGTCGGCCCACTGGTATGCCAGGCGATCCGCCCGCACGTGCAAGTGCCGATCGACGTGCACCTGATGGTCAAGCCGGTCGACCGCATCATCCCGGATTTCGCCAAGGCCGGCGCCAACATCATCACCTTCCACCCGGAAGCGTCCGACCACATCGACCGTTCGCTGCAACTGATCCGCGATAACGGCTGCAAAGCCGGCCTGGTATTCAACCCGGCCACTCCGCTGAGCTACCTGGACCACGTGATGGACAAGATCGACATGATCCTGATTATGTCCGTCAACCCGGGCTTCGGCGGCCAGTCGTTCATCCCGCGCGCCCTGGACAAGATCGCGGAAGCGCGCCGCCGCATCGATGAATCGGGCCGCGACATCCTGCTGGAAGTCGACGGCGGCATCAAGATCGACAACATCGCCGCCGCCGCCAAGGCCGGCGCCGATACCTTCGTGGCAGGTTCCGCCATCTTCGGCCAGCCGGACTACAAGGCCGTCATCGACGCGATGCGCGAACAGTTGAAAGGCGTATAAGCACCATGGCGGCCACGACTCCCCTGCGCGGCGTAAAGGCCGCCATCATCGACCTGGACGGCACCATGCTCGACACGGTGCTGGACATCCATGCCGCCATCAACATGATGCGCGCCGACCTGGACCTGGAACCGATGCCGGTCGCGCAAATCCGCGACATGATCGGCAAGGGTTCCGACAAGCTGGTGCGCGACGTGCTGGCCATCGATTACGACGCCGCCGGCGTGGAACTGCGTTTCCAGGCCGCGTTCGACGCCTATCAGCGCCACTACGAAACCATCAACGGCGACCATTCCACGCACTATCCGGACGTGGCCGAGGGCTTGCAGACGTTGCAGGACGATGGCTTGCGCTTGGCGTGCGTGACCAACAAGCCGATCGGCCTGGCCCGTCCGCTGCTGGAGCTGAAAGGCTTGTCGCGCTACTTCGACGTGATTTACGGCGGCGATTCGCTGGAAAAGAAAAAGCCCCATCCGATGCCGCTTTTGCAAGTGTGTAAAGATTTCGCGCTCGCCCCGCAGCAAGTGGTGGCCATCGGCGATTCGTCCAATGATGCACAGGCCGCGCGGGCCGCCGGTTGCCCGGTCCTGACGGTGCCTTATGGCTATAACCACGGCGAGTCTATACACGAAACGGATTCCGATGGTATAGTTGACACGCTGCTGCACGCGGCAAAGTTGATTCGCTTGCACAACGCAAAGTAAAAAAACTCTCAAAAACACAGCATGTTTCTCAACAAAAGACACAATGTTACCCACCGAGGCTCGATTGAGGCCTGGCTGTGGCGACGCTGGCAATCCTGGGCAAACTGACCCGCGCTGATTGCTGTCCCTGCACACCCCTTCGCAGCGACAGGTTTTTTGAACCATTACCGCCATACGTACATCCATAGTGGATCCAGGGCGGCCTGGAGAGAAGCATGACTGAACTCGAATTCAAATCGCTGGCCACGCAAGGCTACAACCGTATTCCATTGATCGCGGAAGCTTTCGCCGATCTCGAAACCCCGCTGACCCTGTACCTGAAACTGGCCCAGAGCCAGAACAACGGCAAGAACACCTTCCTGCTGGAGTCGGTGGTCGGCGGCGAACGTTTTGGCCGCTATTCCTTCATCGGCCTGCCGGCCACCACCTTGCTGCGCAACCGCGGCAAGGTGACGGAAGTGCTGAAAAACGGCCAGGTCATCGAGACGCACGAAGGCAATCCCCTCGAATTCATCGAGCAATACCAGGCCCGCTTCAAAGTCGCGCTGCGTCCCGGCATGCCCCGTTTCTGCGGCGGCCTGGCCGGCTACTTCGGCTACGACACGGTGCGCCACATCGAGAAAACGCTGGTCAACACCGCGCCGAAAGATGACCTGAACCTGCCGGACATCCAGTTGATGGTGACGGAAGAACTGGCGGTGATCGACAACATCACGGGCAAGCTGTACCTGATCGTATATGCCGACACCACGCAGCCGGAAGCCTATTCGAAAGCGCGCCAGCGCCTGAAAGACTTGCGCGCGCTGCTGCGCCGCGGCGTCGATGCGCCGGTGACGACCGCTTCGGTGCGCACGGAAATCATCCGCGATTTCGCCAAGGAAGATTACCTGAAGGCCGTCAAGGTCGCGCACGAATACGTGCTGGCGGGCGACCTGATGCAAGTGCAGATCGGCCAGCGCCTGCGCAAGCCGTACGTGGATGCACCGCTGTCGCTGTACCGCGCGCTGCGTTCGCTGAACCCGTCGCCGTACATGTACTTCTATAACTTCGGCGACATGCAGGTGGTCGGCGCGTCGCCGGAAATCCTGGTGCGCAACGAAACCAATCCGGATGGCGGCAAGACCGTTACCCTGCGCCCGATTGCCGGCACCCGCCCGCGCGGCGCGACGCCGGAACGCGATGCGGAACTCGCGAAAGAGTTGCTGGCCGATCCGAAAGAAATCGCCGAACACGTGATGCTGATCGACCTGGCCCGCAATGACCTGGGCCGCATTTCCGAAATCGGTTCCGTGAAAGTCACGGACAAGATGGTGATCGAAAAGTATTCGCACGTGCAGCACATCGTGTCGAATGTCGAAGGCAAGCTGAAAGACGGCATGTCCAACCTCGACGTGCTGCGCGCCACCTTCCCGGCCGGCACGCTGACCGGTGCACCGAAAGTGCGCGCAATGGAAATCATCGACGAACTGGAAATCTGCAAGCGCGGCATTTATGGCGGCGCGTGCGGCTACCTGTCGTTCGGCGGCGAAATGGATGTGGCGATTGCCATCCGCACCGGCGTGATCAAGGATGGCATGCTGTATGTGCAAGCCGCCGCCGGCATCGTGGCCGACTCGATACCGGAAATGGAATGGCAGGAAACTGAACACAAGGCGCGCGCCGTGCTGCGCGCCGCCGAGCAAGTGCAAGATGGCCTGGATGGGGAGTTCTGAGATGCTGCTGATGATCGACAACTACGACTCCTTCACCTACAACATCGTGCAGTACTTTGGCGAGTTGGGCGAAGAGGTGCGCACGCACCGCAACGATGAAATCACCATCGCGGAAATCGAAGCGATGAATCCGGACCGCATCTGCATTTCGCCCGGTCCGAAAGATCCTGCACAGGCAGGCATTTCCATCGAAGTGCTCAAGCATTTCGCTGGCAAGAAACCAATTCTGGGCGTTTGCCTCGGCCACCAGGCCATCGGCGAAGCCTTCGGCGGTAAAGTCATCCGTGCCAAGCAAGTCATGCATGGCAAGACTTCCGTCATCGCGCATACGGGTGTGGGCGTCTTCAAGGATTTGCCCAGCCCCTTCACGGTAATCCGTTACCACTCGCTGGCAATCGAGCGTTCGTCGCTGCCTTCCTGCCTGGAAGTCACGGCGTGGACCGACGATGGCGAGATCATGGGCGTACGCCACAAGGAATACGATATCGAGGGTGTGCAATTCCACCCTGAATCGATCCTGTCCGAACACGGACACGCCCTGTTGAAGAACTTCCTGGACCGGGTCTGACACCCCGCGCGTTTCAACGACGCGCGCCGACAATCAGACTTGATCCGCTCTCATCATACGAATGACGAAGGAATAGCCATGCCTGCGACCCAGAAACCGACGCACCAGATCACGCCCCAGGAAGCGCTGCTGCGCTGCATCGAACACCGTGAAATCTTCCACGACGAGATGCTGCACTTGTTCCGCCAGATCATGTCCGGCGAAATGTCGCCCGTGATGATCGCCGCCCTGACCATGGGCTTGCGCGTGAAAAAGGAAACCATCGGTGAAATCGCCGCCGCCGCCACGGTGATGCGCGAATTCGCCACCAAGGTGCCGATGGCCGACACCACCAACCTGCTCGACATCGTCGGCACCGGCGGCGACGGCGCGCACACGTTCAATATCTCGACCACGGCCATGTTCGTGGCGGCGGCCGCCGGCGCGCGTGTCGCCAAGCACGGCGGCCGCAGCGTCTCGTCATCGTCCGGTTCGGCCGACGTGATTGAATCGCTGGGCGCGTCGATCAGCCTGAAGCCGGAACAGATCGCGCAATCCATTGCGCAGACCGGCATCGGCTTCATGTTCGCACCGAACCACCACACGGCCATGAAGCACGTGGCGCCGGTGCGCCGCGAACTGGGCGTGCGCTCGATCTTCAACATCCTGGGCCCGCTGACCAATCCGGCCGGCGCGCCGAATATCCTGATGGGCGTGTTCCACCCGGACCTGGTGGGTATCCAGGTGCGCGTGCTGCAGCGCCTGGGCACGCAGCATGCGGTGGTGGTGTACGGCAAGGACAACATGGATGAAGTGTCGCTGGGCGCCGCCACCATGGTGGGTGAACTGGTGAACGGCGAAATCCGCGAATATGAAATCCACCCGGAAGACTTCGGCCTGCCGATGATCGCCAGCCGCAACTTGAAGGTGGCCGATGCAGCCGAATCCAAAGCGAAAATGTTCGAAGCGCTGCGCGGCGAACCGGGTCCGGCCTACGACATCGTGGCGCTGAATGCCGGCACGGCGCTGTACGCGGCGGGTGTCGCATCGTCGATAGAAGACGGCCTGGCCAAGGCCCGCGCCGCCATCACGTCGGGCGCGGCACTGGCCAAGGTCGAACAGTTCGTCAACATCACGCAAAAGCTGGCGGCGGAAGCCGCATAAAGGAGCGGCATCATGTACGGCATCCATGACCTGACCCTGTTCATCATTTCAGGCCTGCTGCTGAACATCATGCCGGGGCCGGATTCATTGCTGATCATGGCGCGCAGCGCGACGCAGGGCTGGCGCGCCGGCTGCTCCGCGGCGCTGGGTGTCGGCGCCGGCACCATGGTGCACGTGACGGCCGCCGCCATCGGGATTTCCGCGCTGCTGGCGGCGTCAAGCATGGCATTCAATATCGTCAAATGGGTCGGCGCCGCGTACATCGTGTGGATGGGCATCGGCATGCTGCGCGCCCGGCTGAAAGGTGAAGCAACGGCTCCCGCCACGGCGCCGGCATCCCAGCCCTATGGCCGCATCTTCGCCCAGGGTTTCCTCACCAATGTGCTGAACCCCAAGGTTGCGCTGTTTTTCCTGGCCTTCGTGCCGCAATTTATTTCGGCCGACTCCCCCAACAAGGCGGCCGCGTTTTTCATCCTGGGCTGTATCTTCAACTTCAACGGCATGTTGTGGTGTAACGGCCTGGCCGTGTTCACGGCATTTGCCAGCGCGCGCCTGAAGGTCAGGCCGCTGGCGGCGCTGTGGCTGAACCGCATTACCGGCAGCCTGTTTGTCGCGCTGGGCGCGCGGCTGGCGTTATCCGAACAACATTGAGCATGTAATTATTATGTCCGACATCCTGAATAAAATCCTGGCCACCAAGGCCGATGAAGTGGCCGCCGCCAAGAAATACCGCAGCTTCGCCAGCCTGCGCGCCGACGTGGAAAGCAATGCGGAATTGCGCGCCGGCCTGCGCGGCTTTGAAGCTTCCATGCGCGGCAAGATCGCGGCGGGCCAGCCAGCAGTGATTGCAGAAGTCAAGAAAGCGTCGCCGTCGAAAGGCGTGATCCGCGCGGATTTCCGTCCTGCGGAGATCGCGGCCAGCTATGCCAGCCATGGCGCGGCCTGCCTGTCGGTGCTGACGGACGTCCAGTATTTCCAGGGTTCCGAGGAATACCTGAAGCAGGCCCGCGCCGCCTGCAACATCCCTGTGCTGCGCAAGGATTTCATGGTCGACATGTACCAGATCTATGAAGCACGCGCGATGGGCGCCGATTGCATCCTGCTGATCGTGGCGGCGCTGGACCATGGCTTGATGGCGGAAATGGAAGCGTGCGCGCATGAACTGGGCATGGATGTGCTGATCGAGTCGCACGACGGCGACGAACTGGATGCGGCACTGAAACTGAAGAGCAACCTGATCGGCATTAACAACCGCAACCTGCGCACGTTTGAAGTCACGCTGGATACGACCCTGAACCTGCTGCCGCGCATTCCGCCGAACCGCATGGTGATCACGGAGTCCGCAATCCTGACGCCGGCCGACGTGAAACGCATGCGCGATGCGGACGTGCACAGTTTCCTCGTGGGTGAGGCGTTCATGCGGGCGCAGGATCCGGGGGCGGAGTTGCAGCGCTTGTTTGCCTGATTTGCCGGCCGCGCATGGCGGCTTCCGCTGCGCGGAAACCGCCCTACGGAATTACATCGCGATTTCTATACGGTCGCGGCCATTTTCCTTGGCGCGGTACAAGGCCGCATCCGTCCGCGCCAGCAGCGCGTCCAGCGATTCCTGCTCCGATGCATGGCAGCCAATGCCGATACTGACTGTCACCATCGGCAACTGGATATCGGCAAACCTGCGCAGCGCATCGCGGATACGTTCCGCCGCCAGCACCGCATTGTGTTCATCCGAATCCGGCAACAGCACGACGAATTCCTCGCCGCCAAAGCGCGCCACGTCGTCCGTCTCGCGCAAGGTCTGGCG
The DNA here is from genome assembly GCF_009674485.1 of Pseudoduganella rivuli. Taxonomy (GTDB): domain Bacteria; phylum Pseudomonadota; class Gammaproteobacteria; order Burkholderiales; family Burkholderiaceae_D; genus Rugamonas; species Rugamonas rivuli_B. Next base: position 11,596 of record NZ_WKJJ01000008.1, read on the forward strand.
GATGGCACGCGCCACCTGCACCAGCACTTTATCCCCCACCATGTGGCCAAAGCGGTCGTTGACGGCCTTGAAGTGATCGAGGTCGATCGCCATCAGGGTGATGGGTTTGCCCGCGCGGCGCATCTGCAAGCGCTGGTGTTCATAAAACATGGCAAAGCCGCGCCGGTTCAACACGCCCGTCAGCGGGTCATGCGTGGAGCGCTGCTCCAGGATGGTTTGCAGGCGGCGCGTGGCCATCGTCATGAAGGCCACCGTCAGCATCAGCGCCATGAAATTCGCAACACCCAAGTAAATGTTGGCCATGGCGTTGTCGCGCATCAGGTCGATATTCGCCACCATCGCGCGCAGCGCCATGCAGCCGCGCACCAGCACCACCAATGCCTGGATGCCGATCAGCGTGCCGAAGAAGCGGGTGGAAAAATGCGGCGTGCCGTGACGCCAGACAAGCCGCACCTGTTCCGCATAAAAGTAAAACACGAGGAATGAAAAGATCGTGACGCGGGCGGCAAAATCCGGCTTGATCACGAGGAACCAGCCGATCAACACAAAGCCGCCGGCCGCGATGGCCCAGAAGGTGCGCCACGACGGCTGCCGGCCAAAGAATTCCTGGGTGCCGATCATCGACAGGCCGATGCCGCAAAACAGCAGCGCATTGGTGGCCATCGGCAACGGTGTTTGCGGAAACTCGTCACGCAGCATGAAGGCCACGCCGCCGCCCACCAGCGCCAGCAAACCCATCGCCCAGCGGTCCAGGCCTTTGACTTCCTTGCCAAAGTTGCTGTGCGCCGAGTGCATGACAATCGACATGGCGACGCTCATCAGCGTCGTCATGAACAGCACCGTCTTCGGGTCGAGCGAAATCACGTCGTACTGCCAGCCCCCATCGTCGGTCAGCGGTCGGCGCTGGGGCGCAGCGGGCCGGTTGCCTTCTTTCCGGCCGGGTCCAGCGACAGCGTCACGGCGGGAATGCGCTCGCCCTGCAACGTCACGCTGAAGGTTTGCAATTCATCGCGGCGGAAGGCATGCACATCCACCGTATCCCCCACCGCATAAGGGGCCAGCAAGGTGTCGACATTGCCCGGCGTGACCCGTAAGCCATCGATGGCCACCAGCAGGTCGCCTGCCGACAGGCCGGCCTGATGCGCGGCGCCGCCCTCATGTACGGCGGACAGCTTGCAATCGGCGCCATCGCGGCCCAGGTTGGCGTCCAGGCTGGGTTTATCGGACTTGCGCACGTCGCTGTATTTGACACCGAACGGCGCCAGCAGCTTCGCCAGCGGTAAATCTTCCGTCCCGCGTACGTACCGGTCGAAGAATGGTTTCAATTTGGCGCCGCAAATGTCGTCGGCCAGGGCTTCCACTTCGGCCGGCGTGACGCCGCGGCCCGCGCCTTCATAGAAATCGCGGCCATAGCGCTGCCACAGCGCCTGCATCAAATCGTCCAGTGACTTCCTGCCATTGGTTTTCGCGCGGATGGTCAAGTCCAGCGCCATGCACACGAGAGAACCCTTGGTGTAGTAACTGACGATGGCGTTCGGTGCATTTTCATCCTGGCGGTAGTACTTGCCCCATGCATCGAAGCTGGAGTCGGCCACGCTTTGCTTCAGGCGTCCCGCGCCGCGCAGCACGCCGCCCACGGTTTTGCCCAGCATCTTGAAATACGTGGCTTCCGTGATGATGCCGGCGCGGACCAGCAGCAAATCGTCGTAGTAGCTGGTGCCGCCTTCGAACAGCCAGAGCAGCGGCGTATAGTTTTCCACGTTCAAATCGTAGGGCGCAAACGCGGCCGGCTTGATGCGCTTGACGTTCCACGTATGGAAGTATTCGTGGCTGCACAGGCCGAGGAACTTGATGTACCCCTCGCTCAATTCCTTATCCTTGCCGTTGGCCTTGCCGCCCGTGGTCGGCAAATCAGCGCGCGCGCACACCAGCGCCGTCGACGCGCGGTGCTCCAGGCCGCCATAGCCATCGCCCACCACCATGGTCATGAAGACATAGCGGTCCATCGGCGCCTTCTTGGTTTTCGGCTCGAAGAACGTGATCTGCGTTTCGCAAATGGCTTTCAAGTCCGAGCACAGGCGCGCCAGGTCCAGGTTCGGCACTTTGCCCGTGAACACGATATCGTGCGGCACGCCGTGCGCCTTGAACGTGGCCATCTGGAAGTCGCCCATTTCCACCGGGTGGTCGACCAGGTCATCGTAGTTGGCGCCGATGTACGTACCGAAACCATAGCGCTTGGCTTTCAACTCAGGCAGCGAGGTCGCCACGCGCCACGTTTTCGCGGCCGGGTCTTGCGGACGCTGGATATCGACGATGTGGGGCCCATCTTCCTGGCCCGCCACGCGCAGGAACACGCTGGTGCCGTTATAAAACGCGTGCGTGCGGTCCATGTGCGCGGCGCGCACCGACAGATCCCATGCATAGACTTCGTACTCGACCACCAGTTCGCCCTTGACGGGGGCTGCGCGCCACGTGTGCTTGTCGACCTTGGCCAGCTTGACGGCTTGGCCATCCGACTCGGCGCGGATCTGCACGATGTTGCGCGAGAATTCGCGGATCATGTAGCTGCCGGGAATCCAGGCCGGCAGCGCCAGCACCTGCCCTTGCGGGTCAGGTTCGTGCACGGTCAACGTCACCTGGAAAATATGGCCCGGCAAATCCTTGCCGACGATGGCGTAGCTGACGCCTGGTTTCTGTACGGTCTTCTTCATGGTTGTCCTTGGTCGTGCAGGTCGGCCGGGGTGTCGATGTCTTGCAGGATGCCCGCATCGTCCACGTCCACTTCCTGCACCGGATATTGCTTGAGGATGCCGCGCGCGCCCTGGTCGCCTTGCAGGGCCAGCAATTGCGGCAAATACTGGCGGCTGAACCCGACGGGGTTGCCGCGTTTGCCCCGGTACATGGGCGCGGCAATGCCGGCGCCTTGTTCCAGTGCGTATTGTAGCGAGTGTATTGTTTCCGGGCTCACCCTGGGCATGTCGCCGAGAGCGACGATCCAGCCTTGCGCATCTGCGGCCTGGCCCAGTGCGCAGACCAGCGAGGCGGCCATGCCGGTGTCGGCAAGGTCGCAGGTGACGACTTCGCAGCCGAGCTGTTTCAGTTCCGTGGCGACGGCTTCCGCGCCGGGGCGGACCACGGCGACGACACGGGGCAGGACGCTCAGCAGGTTCGCTGCGCTGGCGGCGACCACCGGGCGCGAGGGCATGGCTTGCCCAGGCGCCGCAGGCAAGGCCTGCAGCAACTTGTTTTGCGCGCCCGAAGGGTCAAACCGGCTGCCCCGGCCGGCGGCCAGCAGGATACCGACAATCCCTCCGGACGCACCCATGCTTACGCTTTGACCGTACCGGCCACGTCGAATGGCAGCTTACGCAAGCGCTTGCCCGTCAGCTTCGCGATGGCGTTGGCGTACGCGGGCGCCAGCGGCGGCAAGCCCGGTTCGCCCATGCCGGTCGGCGGCTCCGTCGACGGTACGATATGCACGGTGATTTCCGGCATATCCGGCATGCGCGCCAACGTGTAGTCGCCAAAGTTCTGCTGGTCGACCACGCCATCCTTCAGGGTCACGGCGGCTCCCGGCAACGTCATGCCCAGCCCCATCAGCGCCGCGCCCTGCACCTGCGCCGCCACCGTCAGTGGATTGACGGCCGTGTTGCAATGCACGCCCGCCGTCACCGTATGCAGTTTCGGCGTATTGCCCTTGAGCGACGCCGTCACCACGTACGCCACCACGGTGTTGAACGATTCGTGCACGGCCACGCCCCACGCCTGCCCTTTCGGCAGCTTTTTCTTGCCATAGCCGGACTGCTCGACGGCCAGGTCCAGCGCCGCGTGCACGCGCGTGTGCTTGGCGTCGATCAGCTTCTTGCGGTACGCGACCGGGTCCATTTTCGCGATCTGCGCCGCTTCATCGATCAGCGTTTCCATCACGAAGGCCGTGTGCGTGGAACCGACGGAACGCCACCACAGCACCGGCACATTGGCCTTGACGTTATGCACGGTCAGGTTCATCGGCACGTCATACGGTTCGCCCATGCCTTCCACCATGGTGGCGTCGACGCCATTCTTGACCATGAATTGTTCGAACGGCGTGCCCACGAGAATCGGCTGGCCCACGATGGTGTGGTCCCACGCGACGATATTGCCCTTGGCGTCAAGGCCGACCTCCGCGCGGTGCACGTGCGACGGGCGATAGTAGCCGCCCTTGATATCGTCTTCGCGGCTCCAGATGACTTTCAGCGGACCGGATTTGCCGGCCGCCTTGTACGCCGCCGCCAGGTTCGCCGCTTCCACCAGGTAGTCAGAGCTCGGCACGGCGCGCCGCCCAAAGCCGCCACCCGCCATCATCGTATGCAACGTCACCTGTTCCGGCTTCATGCCGACCGTGCGCGCCACGGCCGCCTGGTCCAGCGTCTGGAATTGCGAACCGGCCCACACTTCGCAGCTGTCCGCGCGCAAGTCGATCACGCAGTTCAGCGGTTCCATCGGTGCGTGCGCCAGGTAGGGGAATTCATAGACAGCGGAGATTTTCCGGGCCGCGCCTTTCAGCTTCGACGTGTCCGCCGTCTTGGCCGGCTGCCCGGTTTTTTGCGCCAGCGCGCGGTATTCCGCCATTTGCTTTTTCGTGTCGACCTTGTCGACGGCGGACGTGTCCCACTGCACGTTGAGCGCGTCGCGCCCCTGCTTGGCGGGCCAGTAACCGGTGGCGATCACAGCCACGCCACGGCCGCCACGGTCGGTCGCCACTTCCAGCACATCGGTCACACCGGGAATCGCCTTCGCTTTCGCCGCATCCAGCTTGGCCACCTTGGCGCCAAACACGGGAGGACGCGCCACCACGGCGACCTTGGTCCCGGCCGGCTTGAAATCCATGCCGAATTGCTGGGTGCCGGTGGTCTTGGCGCGCGCATCGAGGCGCGGCACGGGTTTACCGATCAAGACAAAGTCTTTCGGGTCTTTCAGCTTGACCGATTCCGGCATCGGCAACTTCATGGCCGCATCGGCCATGGCGCCATACGTGGCGCGCTGGCCCGCCGGGCCCGTGAGGATGCCTTTCGACGCCTTGACCTGGTCCGGGCTGACTTTCCATTCCGCGGCCGCGGCCGCTACCAGCATGGCGCGGGCGCGGGCGCCAATTTCGCGGTATTGCTGCCACGAGCTGCGCATCGTGTTCGAACCGCCCGTCATCTGGATGCCGAAGCCCGGATCTTTATAGGGATCGCCGGCCGGCGCCAGTTCGCCGCGCATTTGCGACCAGTCCGCATCCAGTTCTTCCGCGATCAGGATCGGCAGCGCCGTTTGCACGCCCTGGCCGAATTCCAGGCGGTTCACTTGCACGGTCACGGTATTGTCCGGCGCGATGCGCAGGAATGCATTGGGCTGATAAACCGGTTTTTGCGCCGGCTGCGCCTGGGCGAACCTGCCGCCGCCGCTGACAAAAAAGCCCAGCACCAGGCCGCTGCCGGCCGCTGCCTTCATGAAGGTGCGGCGCGACACGCCGCTACTCCCGCGACCCTGCGGTGCTGCCGCCTCGGCGACCGGCGCCAGGGCGCCGCCTTCATTTACCACTGCATCATCATTGATCCATTCTTTACGCATGGTATGGCTCCCGTAGTGGCGGTTCAGGCGATGGTTTTGGCGGCGTCCTTGATGGCGGCGCGGATGCGCTGATAGGTACCGCAGCGGCAGATATTGCCGCTCATGGCATTGTCGATGTCGGCGTCGGTAGGGGTCTTATTGGTGCGCAGCAGCGCGGTGGCGCTCATCACCTGGCCGCTCTGGCAGTAGCCGCATTGCGGCACGTCGTGCTTGACCCACGCATCCTGCACCGCCTTGCCGACGCGGTCCGCTTCCATGGCTTCGATGGTGGTGATTTTCTGGCCTGCCGTGATGGCGGAAATCGGCGTGATGCAGGAGCGGATCGGCGCGCCGTCCAGGTGCACGGTGCAGGCGCCGCACAGCGCCGCGCCGCAGCCGAACTTGGTGCCGGTCATATTCAGGTTGTCACGCAGCGCCCACAGGACGGGCGTCGATGGATCGGCATCCACCTGCATGTCGCGTCCATTGATATTCAAGGTAATCATCGGCAAACTCCCTCGTTAAGAACTCGTAAGAACACAATACGCACAATACGACACGGGCCGCGTGTATGCGGCCCCCGGGTAACACTGCACTGCGGATGAACTGCTGCTTACTGCTTGACCGTTGCCAGTTTGGCTTCCAGCGATTTCAGATCGATTGCCCCCGGCACGCGGCTGCCGTCCGCGAAGAAGATATTGGGGGTGCCGTTGATGCGCAGCTTCTGGCCCAGCGCCAGCACTTCATCGTTCGGCGTATTGCAGCCGGCCGGCGCCACTGGCGCGACTTTCCCGGACAACATCCAGTCATCCCATGCCTTGTTGCGGTCCGCCGCGCACCAGATGTTTTTCGACTTGGTGAACGAATCCGGCGACAGGATGTTGTACATGAACGTGTAGATCGTGACGTTGTCCACTTCCTTCAGCGTATTCTGGCGGAAGCGCTTGCAATAGCCACAGTTCGGATCTTCGAAAATCGCGATGACGCGCTTGCCGTTGCCCTTGACGGTTTTCAGCGCCATTTCCAGCGGCAGGTCTGAGAACTTGATCTTGTTGAGTTCGTCGATGCGTTCCTGCGTCACATTGGTCTGGGTTTTCAGATTGATGATCTGGCCCATGAACAGGTAAGTGCCCGTCTTGTCCGTGTAATGCACGTCGCCGCCGATGCGCACTTCATACAGGCCGGAATACGGGGTTTCCTTGATGCCGTCCACTTTCACGCCATTGCCCAGGCGCGGTTCGATATTCTTCTTGATCGTGGCTTCGACGGATGTCTCGGCGCCGACACAGGCCGCCACCAGGGCCGATGCGACCAATACTGCGGTCTTGCTGAATTTCATTTGTTCTCCGTTACAACTTGCCGAGGGCATGTGAAATAAGCCGGCGTTTGAGTACCGGCAACTTATCCAACAAGTTTAATCCTAAATTACGCGCCACGCGCACCGGCTCGAAACCGATGCCGAACAGGCGCTCCAGCCCGTCGGTGGCCAGTTGCATCAACAGCACGTCTTCCTTGCGGGCGCGCGCATAGCGGGCCAGCACGCGTTCGTCGCCAATGCCGCGGTGCGCTTCGCGCTCCGAAACGATGCGCACCAGGTCCGCCACGTCGCCAAAGCCCAGGTTCATGCCGTGGCCCGCCAGCGGGTGCACCACGTGGGCCGCGTCGCCCACCAGCGCCACGCGGTTCGCCACCATCGAATGGGGACGCATCAGCCGCAGCGGGAACGCGCGCACCAACTCTGGCTGCACGGGCGTGAGTTTGCCCAATTTATCGTGGGCATACTGGGACAGGCGCTCGGCCAGCACGGAGGCCGGCTTGTCCGCCAGCGATTCGGCCAACATGTCCGGCGCCGACCACACCAGCGACACCATGTCGCCGGGCAGCGGCAACAGCGCCACGATGCCCTCTTCGCCCGTGAACCACTGGTGCGCCACGCCATGGTGCGGGCGCTCGCAATGGAAGTTGGTGACGATGGCACGCTGCCCGTACGAGCGGTAATCCATGCCGATATCGCACTGGCCGCGCACCCACGATTCCGCGCCGTCCGCGCCGATCACCAGTTCCGCGTCGATGGCGGAACCGTCCGCCAGCCTGACACTGGCGCTATCGGCGTCGCACCGCAGTTCGACGGCCTTGCCCGCCACCATCGTGACATTGCTGGCAAAGCGCAGCGCCGCATCGAGCGCCTGGTTCAGGTTGGAATCTTCGACGATCCACGCCAGCGTGCCCGTGTGGGCGCCATACGCATCGAAATTCAGGCCGCCGGGCTGGCCGCCGTCGCCAAACACTTGCATGGCGTCGACCGGCGCGACACGGGCCGCGTCGAGCGCGCCCCATACTTTCAAGGCTGACAACAAATGGTAAGCCGTGTGGTTGAGCGCATACACGCGCACATCCCAATTGCCGCTGGCGGGCGGCGGGGCGGACGCGGCAGGAGTGAGCAGGGTGACGCTCTGCCCGGCCTGGGCGAACCCGAGCGCCGCCGCCTTGGCGACCGCGCCATTGCCGACGATGCAAATGCCGCTGCGCTGCCGCCGGGTGGAGGTGGTGGGATTATTCATGTCCCGCATTATATAGGGGGCCACCCTGCGCGCGGGCAGAGGGCCAGTACGACGGTCGGGATTGTGTCGGTGGCGATGCGCCGCGTATCAATCCGCGCTCGCCTCAAGAATTTTATGCATCGGCCCTTGCATTCTTTCAAAGAGTGGCTATAATAGCTGGCTCTTGGCCTGGTAGCTCAGTTGGTAGAGCAGAGGATTGAAAATCCTTGTGTCGGTGGTTCGATTCCGCCCCGGGCCACCAAGAATATCCTTCGCGAAACGCCGATCCATGCTGATCGGCGTTTTTGTTTCCGCAGCAAGAAGTCCTCGTGTCCGGTCTATTTCCGGCTCACCTTCCCACTGTCGCGCAACCGTCCGAATCGTCCGATCGGTCGGGGTTGAGCGATTGGACTTCCCAAGTGTCCATGTGGAGGCCGGCGCTCAGCCCAGCCAGACCGGATCGAACGCGGCAATGCCGGCCAGTTCGATGGTGACGCCGTCGGACAGCGTCAACAGCACATTGGCGCCTGCCGCGCCCACCGACGCCACCACCACGCCGGTCAACACGATGCGGTCGCCCTGCCCGCCGTTGAAATCCGTGATCACGTCATGCTGCGCACCGCCGCCGGCAGCCGGCGCATACACGAAGCGGTCGGCGCCAGCGCCGCCGGTGAGGGTGTCAGAGCCATCGCCGCCGGCAAGCGTATCGTTGCCATCGCCGCCACGCAGCACATCGTGTCCGCCACCGCCGGCGAGGCGGTTGTCCAGCGCGTTGCCGGTCAGCTCCACGGTGGCGTTGGCGCCGCAGATGACGTCTTCCACATTGGCCGGCACCGTCAGCACGGCCTTGCCGCCCGTGATATCAATCACGTCATGGCCCTGGCCGGGCGCTTCGACGATGCTGACCGCGCTGTCGTCCAGGGACACGATCGACAACACATAGCGGTCGTCGCCAGCGCCGCCGATCAGGGTATCGCGCGTGCTGTAGCCGTAGTTGCCGCCGCCGTGGCTGACCAGCGTATCGTTGCCTGCACCGCCATCGAGGATTTCGTCGAAATAAAACGTCGTGGCGCTATCGGACAGATAATCGTCAAAAGCCGTGCCGATCACACCGTTGATGTTGACCAGCGTGTCGTGCAGCGCCATGCCGGCCACCTGCCCGCTGCCCGTCACGTGCGCATATCCGCGGGTGCCGTCGAAGTGGTATTCGGTCGTGTTGGTGACGATGGCGCCGGACAGGAGCACCGTCACGCCGGCGCCGGCGGCGCTGTAGTCCACCGTATCGGGAACGCCCGACGGCGCCCAGTCGCCGCCGATCAGGGTGTCGCCATCGCCGCTGGCGACCAGCACGTCGCTGCCGTCGCCGCCATTGACCGTGTCGATGCCGGCTCCGCCGTCGAGGCGGTCGGCGCCCCAGCTGCCCTGCAGGCTGTCGTCGCCGCTGCCGCCCAACAGTACGTCGTTGCCGATGCCGCCATCGAGCGTATCGTTGCCGGCGCCACCAGCCAGGACATCATCGCCGCCGCGTCCCCACATGGCGTCGGCCCCCGCACCGCCATGCATATGGTCCGTGAGCGAGGTGCCCAGCAGCGTGCCGCCTGCCGCGGCAGCCGTGATGGTCATGGCCGCGCCGTCAAACACCGTGCTGGTGCCGGCGCGCTGCGCTGTTTCGCCGGCATCGGTGCCATACAGGTATTGCAGCGCTGCCAGGTCATAGGCGCCGTAATGCGCGGCAAACCGGCCGCCCGGATCATACGACGCCGTCATGACCGTATAGTCCTGGTTGTCCTCGGCCAGCGTCAGGCCGCCGTCCGACACCACCGCATGCTTCAGGCCCAGTGCGTGACCTATCTCATGCAGCAACACGTAATAGCCTTCGCTGCCCGGTTGCATGGCAGCATCGCGCATGAGCTGCGCGTTCAGGAAGACATCGCCATAGGTGCCCTCCTGGTCCAGGTTGTCCAGCGATTTGGGATTGTCGTTACTGAGACCATCGTCCACGCCCGGTTCGTAGGCGGTGCCGCCGGTATTGAGGTTCATGTCGCGCATGCCCAGTGCAATGTCGGCGCCCAGCGCGGCAGGCACTTCCTGGAACGACAGGCCGGTGGCCTGCGCCAGCACGCGGAAAATCGCGCGCGCCGCATCCATCTGCGCACTGTCGAAGGCTTCGAAGCCCGCCACGCGCGCCAGGTTGGGCTGGTGGCTATAGGCATACTCATTGTAGTAATCGGGCACGCCCGTCATGAAGCTGTACGTGACCGTCAGCGGCGTCCCGTTGGGGGCTTGCTGGATGAATTTGCCGTACCAGGACACACTGCATTGGAGCAGCGCCATGAACTTGCTGGAGTCCACGCTGCCCGGCGCAATCGATGGGTCGGGCACGAACGGATGCGCTGCCGGCACCAGGGGCACGGCGGCCACCGATGGCGCGCCCTGGCTGTCGAGCGCATGGGCGCTGCCCAGGCTCGCGGTCGCGTGGACCGCCCCCTCCAGCGCAGCGCCGGCGGCCAGGGCCGACGCGTCATCGGTCACGCCGGCCAGGAACTTCTTGGCGTAGGCCAGCGCAGCGGCGCCGTTATAGGCGCCCGGATGGTCGGAAGACGCCAGCGCCTCGGTAAAGCGGGTCGCCACCCGGACCTTGTTAGCCACGGCGTCCGCATCCTGGCCTGCCGCCGCATCGGCCAGCACCGCCACCACGTCGGCGGCGCCTATTGCGCCCGCCTCGTACAAGCCGGTCCAGAAGGCCAGCCCGGCAGCTTCCGCATGGCGGCCAAACAGGTTCAGGTAGACGCTGTCCACCACCTCGGCAGGTGTCCGCGCTCCGATCAAGCCGGCGTATTCCGGAGACTGGGCAAACGCTTGCGATACGGCACGGGTATCGCCGCCGGAAGCCGCCACCACGGCTTCCCAGTACGCCAGGCCGGCCACATCGGCGGGGCGATTGAAATACGCTACATACAGTTTTTCAATGGCGGCAGTGTAGCGGGTGACCATGGCGGCGCTCCTTTTCTTGCCAGCTTACGCCTGTCATGCCGGATTGCAACATTTTATTTGCACGCCGCCGGCAGTGGCGCCACGCGCCATGGGGACCGCTGCCGTAACAATATCCCGCGCCGTCGGCCTCGCCTTTAGCGTCGATGCCCGAAGATCCTTTCTTTATTTTCCCCGCCGTACCCAGCCATCTTGCCGCGCAGCCCGCTCCCCCTCCGCATCCAGCGCCGGACCCGCGATGCGGGCGTCGATCGCTTCCAGCACCACGGCCGGCATGGCGCTGGCAGCCTGCCGGTAGTCGCCAGCGGCGCCCCGCTCCGCTTCGGCCATCACCGGCAGGGTCCATTGTGCGCCGTTGCGGCACGCCAGGCCCGCCGCCGTCCCGATGCGGAAGCTGCGGCAAAAGGCGCCATCCCTGGCGGCAAAGCTGACGCCGATCGTGACGTTGGCGCCACCGGGCGCGCTGCCGGCCAGCTGGCTGGTCAGGGCCTCCGCCAACGCCCCCGTGGCCACCAGCGCGCCATCGGCACTGGCAATGCCGGACTGGGACTGATTGCCGCCGAGCAGCATGCTGCCGGCCAGCACCCCGACCGCCAGCGAGGCGGCCATGCCTCCCCACTCGGCCCATGACCAGCCACGGCGCGGCGCGCGGGGATCGGGCGGGACCGCCGCCGCCTCGGCCGGGCCACTCCCGCTTGCGCGGACCGCGGCCAGATCGGCCACCTTGCCCGGCAGCGCGGCGGCCGTCAGGCGCGCAGGCAATGGTTCGTCCAGCACCGGTGCAAACGCGCCAAACACGTCCGCGCGCAGCGCCTGGTGGCGCGCCACCCGGGCGGCCACTTCCGGGTCGCCGCGCATGGCGCGTTCGACTTCCTCGCACTCCGGCTGCGCCAGTTCGCCGTCGGCATACGCCATCAGGGTTTCATCGGAAAGGCTCATTTCACTGTCCTCGCTTGATCGGATAATAATTCCTGCAATGCCGCGCGGGCGCGTACCAGCCGGCTGGTCAGCGTCCCCATGGGGATTTCCAGCACCTCGGCCGCCTCCTTGTACGGCATGCCGTCCACCAGCACCAGTGCGACCACCATACGGTGCTCGTCCGACAGCATGCTGACCGCCTTTTCGATCGCCATGCGCTGCTGATGCGCTTCCGCGTAACCGTCGCCGACATGTTCGCCCGCTTCTTCCGGCGCAAACAGCCGGTCGCGCCGCATGCGCGAGCGCACCTCATCGATCCAGGCATTCTTGATGATCCTGAACATCCAGCTGTCGAGCCGCGTACCGGGCTCCCATTGCCCGCTGCGCGCCAATGCGCGCTCAATCGCGGCCTGCACCAGGTCATCCGCATCCTCGCGGTGGTACACCAGGGTGCGGGCGAAGCGGCGCAGGCGCGGCAGCAGGGCCGCGATGTCATGATTGATGGCGTGATCGGTCATGGATAACAGGTAAACGCTGGCGCCATGGATTTTAATCCCTGTCCCGTACGTTTTCCTGCTCAACAGGTACAAAGTACAGCCACTATATAATGATCCGACCAGCCATGATGCCGATCAAACCACTCATCACCGCGTTGGCCTGCGCACTCGTCACCTGCAGCGCCCACGCGCAACTGCGCTTGCCGCCATTGCAACTGCCGCAACTGCCGCAGTTGCAAGACCAGTTGGGCAGTCCCCTGCTGCGCGGCGGCCAGCGGCTGCTGGACCGCAGCGATCTTGGCGATTTGCGCGGCTTGCGCCTGAAGCAGGTTGGCGACTTGCTGAAATGGCACCGCGACGTGCTGGAAGCCGACCCGCGCGGCGAGCCGGTGGTACGGCGCCAAATCCTCGCGTGGCCGGCCAGCCCGCAAGGACTGGACATGGCGCGCGCGGACGGTCTGGCCGTGACCGGCGGCGGCGCCGATGGCGTCCTGGTCTTGCACCTGCCCGCCGGCGCGGACATGGCCGCCACACTGGAACGCCTGCGCGCCGCGGATCCCGAGGGCGCCTATGATTACAACCATATCTATACCGGCAGCGGCGCCGCGCCCCGGGAGCTGGCGCCATCCACCGGCACCGACAGCGTTCCGGCCGCTCCCGGCGCGGCCGCCGGGGCATCGCGGGTCGGGCTGGTCGACAGCGGCATCGAGCGCGGCCATGAAGTATTCGCCGATGCCGCCATCGTGCGATGGGGTTGCGACGACGGCCCCCATCCCAGCGCGCATGGCACGGCGGTGGCGGCCTTGATGGTGGGCCGCTCGGCGCGCTTCCAGGGCGCCGCGCCGCAAGCCACGCTGTATGCGGCGGACATATATTGTGACAGCGGCAGCGGCGGGTCGGCCGCGCGCATTGCCGCCGCGCTGGACTGGCTGGCGCGCGAGCAAGTCGCGGCAATCAATCTCAGCCTGGTCGGACCGCCTAACCAGATCCTCGAACGCGTGGTGCGCAACATGGTGCAGCGCGGCCACCTGCTGGTCGCCGCGGTCGGCAATGATGGGCCGGCCGCGCCGCCGTTGTATCCGGCCAGCTATCCAGGCGTGATCGGCGTCAGCGGCGTCGACAGGCAGGGGCGGCCGCTGCCGGAAGCGGCACGCGGTCCGCAAGTGATGTTCGCGGCGCCCGGCAGCCAGATGGTCAGCGCCGCCATCGGCGCACCGCCTTACCGCACCGTGCGGGGTACCTCGTTCGCGGCGCCGCTGGTGGCGGCGCTGCTGTCCCGTGGACTGGGGCCGCCCGCGCCGCACACGGCCAAGGCGGCAATCGCCAGGCTGGCCGAGTCCGCCACCGGCATGGCGGCAGGCGCCCGCAGCAATGACATTGGATATGGCGTGCTGGGGACGGCGTTCCGCACCGATCCGGCATCTTTCCGCTGACAGGCAAAAAAAACCAAAAAAATTTTCAGGGCGATGGATTAAACCGCCGAGGGCGGACGTTTTCCTTGCAACAGCCGCAGACGGTCTGCGGCGCCAACCAGGAGAACCATCATGAAAAACGTCACCATCGCCAAACCATTGATCATCGCCCTGTCCCTCGGTATCGCGTGCTCGGCCCAGGCCCAGTTGCTGGGACGGGGCGGCGCCGTCGGCGGCATCATCGGAGGTTCCGGCAGCTTCGGCGGCCAATTGAGCGGCATGACATCCTTTGCCGGCCGTGGCGACGCGCTGGAGCGCACGCGTTCAGCCACCAATGCCATCAATACCGATGAACTGCGCAAGCCGCGCAGCGCCAATGGCGAAGCCGGCGGCAATGGTGCGGCTTCCGGTTCGCTGGCCGGCAACGTGATGAAGAACGCCGCGCTGGTGCAACCCGTTGCCAACGGCGCAACCGGCAGCGCCAGTGGCAACGGCGCCGCCGAGGGTGCGGTCAGCGCCGACAGCGGCAACCATGCCGCCCTGCCGGACAGCGTGGCGCAAGGTGCACGCGGCGCGGTGCAGCCACTGCGCGACGGCGCCAGGTCCCAGACCGACAATACCCGCGGCTACACCCAGACCAGCGCGGCAACGGTCGCGTCTTCCGCCAAGGGCGGCAAGGCAGCGGCGGCCGACGGTGCACGCGCTATCGGTGGCGCGGCGGCGGGCGCCCAACCGTCGGCCGGCACCAGCGGCTCAGCGAATGGCGCGGCGAACGGCACCGCCGGCCCGGGCAGTAAGGCCGGCAAGGATAGTGGCAGCGGCGCCATGTGAACTCCCTGGAGACCAGGGCGCACGTTCCCCTGGCGTCCTGATTAAAATCCTTGCGCCGGCCCATTGGGGCTCCATGAATTCCCGGATTCGCGAATGTGGCCGGCGCCGGAGTGCGTGGAACTACGCGACCAGAAAACGTCTTTCTATATGCTCAACAGCAACGTGCCAACGAAATATCCGACACCGGTGGGATTTCTCCTACAAAATAAAGTATATTTGGATCCGTAAATGCGCAATGATGCGTCCAGCCTGCGCCCAGCAGGCGGCCGCGGCGGCACCTAACACGCCCCGATCTCAATGCGATCGCGCTCCCTCCTGCGCGCCCTTTCACATGCTCGGAAAGGAAATCACATGATTCAGGTCAAGACATCCCGGCAGTTGGCACTTGAACAGACTGCATTCGCCGAAGCTATCGAGCATAACCTGACGCGCATCGTCAGCGCGGCGGCGGCTGGCGATTTTTCCCAGCGGGTCGACACTGGCGCCTTGCCGCCAGCCGTGGGCAAGACAGGCGCCGCAGTCAACCGCTTGCTGGACAACCTGCAGGCGATCCGCGCTGACATGGACCGGATGCGCGCGGAACACGACAAGGGCGACATCGACGTGACGCTCGATGCACAAAAATTCGACGGTGAATTCCGCACGATGGCACAAGGCGTCAACACAATGGTCGGCGCCCACATCGCCACAAAAAAGATGGCCATGGACGTGATCAAGGAATTCGGCCGGGGTAATTTCGACGCCCCGATGGACAAACTGCCCGGCAAAAAAGCGTTCATCAACGACACGATCAACCAGGTGCGGGGCAACCTCAGGGGCTTAATTGCCGAGATCAACAGGATGTCGGCGGAGCATGACAAGGGCGACATCGACGTGACGATCAATGTGCAGCAGTTCGAAGGTGATTTCCGCACCATGGCGCAAAGCATCAACGCGATGGTGGGCGCGCACATTGCCGTCAAAAAGACAGCCATGGGCGTGTTCAAGGAATTCGGCCGCGGCAATTTCGATGCCCAAATCGACAGGCTGCCCGGCAAGAAGGCGTTCATCAACGATACCATCGATCAGGTGCGGGGCAACCTCAAGGGATTGATTGCCGAGATCAACCGGATGTCGGCCGAACATGACAAGGGCGACATCGATGTCACGATCGATGCACAGAAGTTCGAAGGTGATTTCCGTACCATGGCGCAGGGCATCAACGCGATGGTCGGCGCGCACATTGCCGTCAAAAAGACAGCCATGGGAGTGGTCAGGGAGTTCGGCCGCGGCAATTTCGACGCCCCAATGGAAAAACTGCCTGGAAAGAAGGCGTTCATCAACGATACCATCGAGCAGGTACGCGGCAACCTCAAGGGCATGATTGACGAGATGAACAAAATGTCCTCAGAGCACGACAAGGGCGACATCGACGTCATGATCGATGCCCAGAAGTTCGAAGGCGATTTCCGCACCATGGCGCAAGGCATCAACAACATGGTGGCGGGCCATATCGCCGTGAAGAAAAAAGCCATGGCTTGCGTGAAGTCCTTTGGCGAGGGCGACTTCAGTGCGCCGCTGGAGACCTTCCCCGGCAAGAAGGCGTTCATCAATCACACCATCGAGCAGGTACGTGCGAACCTGATGGCCTTGATTGACGACACGGGCAAACTGGCCAAGGCAGCCCAAGCGGGCCAGCTTGACACACGCGCGGACGCTAGCAGGCATAACGGCGACTTCAGGCGCATCGTCGAAGGCGTGAACAACGCGCTGGACGCCATCGTCATCCCGCTGCGTGAAGTGCAGCAGGTGCTGGGAGGAATGGAAACTGGCGATTTAACGCAATCCATCCAGGGCGACTACCTGGGCGCCTTTGCCGAACTGAAGAACGCCGTCAACAGCATGGCCTGCAAACTGGCGGAGGTCGTCAATGAGGTCGCGTGCGGAGCCGACGCGCTTGCCAGTGCGTCGGAAGAAGTCAGCGCTACCGCGCAGGCACTGTCGCAGGCAGCCAGCGAACAGGCCGCCGGTGTCGAACAGACCAGCGCCTCGATCGAGCAGATCACAGCCTCGATCTCGCAAAATACCGATAACGCCAAGATCACCGACGGCATTGCAACCAAGGCCGCACAAGAAGCGACGCAGGGCGGCGCGGCCGTCAAGGAAACGGTTTCGGCGATGAACCAGATCGCCAGGAAGATCAGCATCATCGACGACATTGCTTACCAGACCAATCTGCTGGCCCTGAATGCGGCTATCGAAGCGGCGCGGGCAGGCGAACACGGCAAGGGCTTCGCGGTGGTGGCGGCCGAAGTGCGCAAACTGGCCGAACGCAGCCAGGTGGCGGCGCAGGAAATTGGCGAAGTGGCGATCAACAGCGTGAAACTGGCGGAGATGGCCGGCAAGCTGCTGGATGAAATGGTGCCGAACATCAAGCGTACGTCAGACCTGGTGCAGGAAATTACCGCGGCGTCGGAAGAACAGTCGAGCGGAGCCGGCCAGATCAATGCGGCGGTGGGGCAGTTGAGCCATTCCACGCAGCAAAATGCGTCGAGTTCAGAAGAGCTGGCAGCCACCGCTGAGGAAATGAGCGAACAGGCCGAGCAGTTAAAGCAGACGATTTCGTTCTTTAAGCTCGCTGAAGCGAAACATCCCGGCACCATATCATTGGCGCGTAGCGCGCCGGTGGCTGGCCGGGAAACCAGCGGCAAGGCTGGCGTTCGCAAGTTCGCATCCACGCCGGCAAACAAGCTGTATCTGTCTCCGGATGACACGCAATTCACGCGATTCTAGCCGGGGGCGGGCTGACCCGGCCCCTTTCGCCTGGGCCACCGGGAATGCTTCAGGACCGCCTACGCGACGGCAGCCACCGCGTGCGGCTGTGCCGGCTGTGGCGCGGGCGGCGCGTCGAATTGATAGTCTGCGGCATCATGCAGCGCCCATGCGCCCTCCCCCAGCAGTTGCAGCACGTGGGTGTGGTAACGCAGCACGCCGGGACGATGCGCGATACTGATCAGCGTTGCACCACTTTCGCGCAGGCGCGCATAGAGCGACGATTCGTTGCCGCTGTCCAGCGCGCTGGTCGCTTCATCGAGGATGATGGTGCCAGGCGCATGCACCAGCACGCGGGCGAAGGCCAGGCGTTGCTGTTCGCCCACCGACAACAGTTTTTCCCAGTCCTGCACCGCATCCAGCCCGCCCATCCGCTCCGCCAGGTGGGGCAAATGGACTTGCTGCAGGATTTCCAGCAATTGCTCGTCGTCCAGGGCGGATTGCGCGCTCGGGTACAGCAACTGGCTGCGCAGCGTGCCGGGCTGCAGGTAGGGCTGCTGGGGCAGGAAGAAGCAGTCTTCCAGCGGCGGGCGATGAATGACGCCGCTGCCGGTATGCCACAAGCCTGCGATGGCGCGCAACAGCGAGCTTTTGCCGCAACCGCTGTCGCCGGTGATGAGCAGGGCATCGCCCGGTTTCAACACCAGGCTCAGTTCCTTGATCAGCACCCGCTCCGATTGCGGCGGATGCAGCGTGACCGATTCCAGCGCAAGGTGCCCGGCCGGACGTAACTCGATGCGCGGCGTGCTGCCTGCCGCGGTTTCCGCTTGCGCATCGGGCAGTACCAGGTCCGACAGGGCCTGGAGGCGGCTGATCCCCGCCACGAAGCGGCTCAGGCTCTCGAAATTATCGACAATGACCGCCACCGCGCCCAGCACCGCAGTAAATGCCCCGGCCGCCTGAATCGCCCGGCCGACTTCCAGCTCACCCGACAGGACGCGTTCCGCCAGGATCACACCCGGCAGCACCAGCGTCAGTTGGCTGAACGTGCGCTGGAACAGGTTGAGGGAACGCTGTTTCGTGATCAGCTTCGAGAAATTAGTGATGACCTTGTCGAGCTTGCCGTCGATGTGCGACCGCTCCTGCGCCTCGCCCCGGTAAAAAGCGATGGATTCGGCGTTTTCGCGTACGCGCATCAGGCTGAAGCGGAAATCCGCTTCGCGCCGCAATTGCCAGAAATTCAACTGAATCAGCGGGTTGCCGAATACATAGAGGGCAATCGTGGTGCCCATCAATGCATACACCGCCAACACCCCGACCAGCAAGTGTGAAATCGACCAGAGCACCGTGCTGAATGCCACCAGTTGCATGATCGAGCCCAGGAAAATCAGCAGGAAGTGAATCGACCGGCCGGTGAACGTGTTGATGTCTTCGCTGATACGCTGGTCGGGATTGTCGATTTCGCTGTCGGTGCCCAGCATGTAGTACTTGCGGCCTGTGAGGTAGCCGTCGAGAAAACGGCCGGTCAGCCAGCGCCGCCACTGGTTGGCGAACAAGTCGCGCATGTAGTAATAGAAAGCGTAGACCGGCACGGCGAACGCCAGGACCAGCAGGCAGGCCCGCACCGTGCTCCAGAAACGGCCGCCATCCCTGGCCGCCAGCGCCGACGTCATCTCGCCGGCCTGATTGTTCAGCATGACGGCGAATTTAGTCTCGAGCAGCATCAGGACCACCAGCAGCAACAGCAGGGCCCAGGCTTTCTTCCTTTCCTCTTCCAGCCAATAGGGTTTCGCCACATTGACGAACTGCCGCCACGCGGCGAGCGACAGGCGGGCGGATCGGATACGTTTCCCGGGCGGCGCCGGATCTTCAGGGGCGGCGGTGCCGGCGGAAGAGGTGGTAGCCATGGTCTTGCTCCATTCGCTGTCGTGGTCGGCCCGGGTCGGATTGGCGGGACCGGCAAATCATGCCTGCCTTTGCCGCCAGCCAAGCATCCCACCGGGTACACATCTATTCAGTGCGGAAACAGACATAGCAACGATTTGCAACAGGCGGATTTCCCATTTGCTATAATGCCAGACCTTGGCCTGGTAGCTCAGTTGGTAGAGCAGAGGATTGAAAATCCTTGTGTCGGTGGTTCGATTCCGCCCCGGGCCACCAGGAATTGCTGAGATAGCTCTACTATGGAACTGAGGCAACTGCGATACTTCGTGCGCGTGGTCGAGCTTGGAAGTATGGGGCGTGCGGCTGCGGACTTGGGCGTCGTCACGTCAACACTGAGTCAGCAAATCAGCCGGCTCGAAAGCGAGCTGTCGACCCGTCTCCTGCGCCGGACAACGACGGGCATTGCGCCGACAGACGCGGGACTGGCGTTTTGGCGTCAAGCGCAGCTGGCCTTGCGGCATGCCGATGAAGCCATGCGGGTCGCACAGCAAGCAAGGTTGGCCGGTCATGTCAGTGTCGGACTCGCACCTTCCACGGCGTCCGTCCTCGCATTGCCGTTCATGAACGCGTTGCGTCAACGCTATCCGGACATCAGTTTGAGACTGGTCGAGAGCCTGTCGGGCAATCTGTCAGCCATGCTCAACGCGCGGCAACTGGATCTTGCGGTCCTATTCGAAACCGACGCGGCAAGCCATCCACATGCCATTCCACTTCTCGATGAACGCCTGTTCGTTATTGGGGCATCCTCCTTGACCGGCATGCCGGCCGCCAAAAAGGTTCGGATTAAAGACATCCTCGCATTGCCGCTGGTCATGCCCAGCGGTACGCATGGGCTGAGGGCAATCGTTTCGACGGCATTCGCGCAGGCCAGGTGCAAGCCCAATATCGTCGCAGAGGTCGATGGTTTGGCGATTTTGATGGACGTGGTTCGCTCGGGCCTGGCCGCGACGATACAACCTGGCGCTGCCACAACGCGCTTGCCTGCTTCAGAGATCCGATTGGCCGAACTGGCGGAAAGAGGACTGCGCCGCCGCAATCTCCTTGCCAGTCTTCCCGAGGACGAGCTATCCCCGGCCGTGCTCGCCTCCCGTATTGTTCTCAGGGATGTGGTGCGGGAACTCGTGGCCAAGGCAGCTTGGCCGGGTGCGAGTCTTCACGAATCGTAAAGAGGTCTTGCTGGCGAGGGTACTACCTGGCATGAATGGCTTCACCTACCATTGTTTTCCAATCAGGAGGAAAACAAATGGTGGACGTGTTGGTCATTGGCGGAGGTAATGCAGCCCTTTGCGCAGCGCTGATGGCGCGCGAGGCCGGTGCTTCCGTACTCATGCTCGAAGCATCACCGCGCACGTGGCGCGGGGGGAATTCTCAACACACACGCAACTTGCGATGCATGCACGAGGCACCGCAAGATGTCCTGGTCGATGCCTATCCCGAAGAGGAATATTGGCAGGACTTGCTCAAGGTCACGGGCGGGATGACCAATGAAAAGCTCGCCCGGCTGGTGATTCGTGCTTCATCCACCTGTCGCGACTGGATGCGTCGTCACGGCGTGCGCTTCCAGCCGCCGCTGTCGGGAGCGTTGCACGTCGCACGCACGAATGCGTTCTTCATGGGGGGTGGCAAGGCGCTGGTCAACGCGTACTATCGCAGCGCCGAGCGGCTTGGCGTACAAATCCGATATGCCACGCCAGTGGCTTCACTGGAACTCGACGACGGCCGTTTCGTTGCCGCCTTTACGGCTGACGGGCAGCTCATCCCGGCCAAGAGTTGCGTACTTGCGGCTGGAGGCTTCGAATCGAATCGGGACTGGCTGCGCGATGCGTGGGGCCAAAACGAACGCGGTGAATGGCCTTCGGACAATTTCCTGATCCGCGGCACGCGTTTCAACGAAGGCATACTTCTCAAGCATATGATCAGCGCCGGAGCCGACGCGATTGGCGACCCGACACAGGCGCACATGGTGGCGATCGATGCGCGCGCCCCCTTATATGACGGTGGCATTTGCACCCGCATCGATTGCGTCTCGCTTGGCATCGTTGTGAATCGCGATGGCGCCCGCTTCCATGACGAGGGCGAGGACTTCTGGCCGAAGCGTTATGCGATATGGGGCCGCCTCGTCGCCAGGCAGCCCGGCCAGATTGCCTACTCGATCATCGACCAGAAGGCGATCGGTCGATTCATGCCCCCGGTTTTCCCAGGCGTTACCGCGAGCTCGTTACCGGAATTGGCGTTGAAGCTTGGGTTGCCGCAGGAAGCCTTTGTGAAGACGATGGCGGACTATAACGCCGCGTGCCAGCCAAACGATTTCGACCACACCGTGCTGGACCACTGTCACACCCAGGACTTGATGCCCCCAAAAACCCACTGGGCGCGCCCCATCGATACACCGCCATTCCATGGCTATGCGCTCAGGCCAGGCATCACCTTTACTTACCTCGGGCTCAAGGTCAATGAAGAGGCCGCGGTCCATTTCAACGGATGCCCCAGCCCCAACCTCTTCGTCGCGGGCGAAATGATGGCAGGAAACGTACTTGGCCAAGGCTATACGGCGGGAGTCGGCATGTCCATTGGTACAGCCTTCGGCCGCATTGCGGGTACCCAGGCTGCCAAAGCCGCCACACAGAAAGCAAACCATGCAGCAGCTTGAAGCCATCATTCGCGAGGGCCGAGCACTCGCTGCCCCTGCCTATCCCGTTATCCCTATCCTCAGCGCCAACGAGGCTGAAGTGAGTCGTCAGATGACGATCTGCAATTCCTGCCGGTACTGCGAAGGGTTTTGCGCAGTGTTCCCCGCCATGACGCGGCGGCTGGAGTTTGTGAAGGCTGACATTCACTATCTCGCCAACCTTTGCCATAACTGCGGCGCGTGTCTGCACGCATGCCAATATGCGCCTCCGCACGAATTCGCGGTCAACGTGCCACAGGCTATGGCCAAGGTACGCGTAGAGACTTACTCGGACTATGCGTGGCCGCCGGCGCTCGGTGCACTGTACAAGCGCAATGGCTTGATGCTTTCCGTCGCACTGGTTTCGGCGTTGACGCTGTTCCTGGCCCTGGCTGCCGGTCTTCGAGGTTCGCTCTTCAACGTGCTCCCTGGAGCGGGCTTCTACGCCATCTTCCCGCATCACTTGATGGTGAGCCTGTTTGCGCCAGTCTTCCTGTTCGCCGCGCTGGCACTTGGCCTTGGCGTCCGGAAGTTCTGGCGCGATGTCTCGCCTGGCCAGGCTTCATGGGAATCCATGGGGGATGCAGTCGATAAGGTGCTGCGGCTGAAATATCTGGATGGTGGACATGGCGATGGATGCCATAACGCGGATGACGCTTACACACTCGCGCGCCGTCGCTTCCACCATTTTACGTTTTACGGCTTCATGCTGTGTTTCGCCGCCACCGGCGTCGCCACGCTGTATCACTACCTGTTCGGCTGGGCAGCGCCTTACGGTTACACCACGATCCCCAAGCTGCTCGGCATTGCAGGCGGGGTCTCCTTATTGGCCGGTACGACAGGCCTGTTCTCGCTGAACCTGCGCCGGCATCCGCTGCTGGGTGACAAGATTCA
This sequence comes from Pseudoduganella rivuli, assembly GCF_009674485.1. Lineage (GTDB taxonomy): Bacteria > Pseudomonadota > Gammaproteobacteria > Burkholderiales > Burkholderiaceae_D > Rugamonas > Rugamonas rivuli_B. The sequence continues at coordinate 34,616 of NZ_WKJJ01000008.1, forward strand.
GAAGCCGATGGATTTGGGCTTCATCGCACTGCTTTTCCTCATCGCGCTGAGCGGATTGGGCTTGATGCTGGCCCGTGCGACGCCCTATTTGCCGCCGGTCCTGTGCATCCACCTGGCCGCCGTCATGGCGTTGTTCGCCACACTGCCTTACGGGAAGTTTTCCCATGGTGTTTTCAGAAGCGCAGCACTGCTCAAGTGGGCCATCGAGAAACGGCAGCCGGACCGCCTTCAGTTGGGAAGCCAGTAGTCCAAGCCATCCGCTGGGAATCGTCCTTCAACCTTTCCTGGGCGTTGTTTTACCAGCGGAAGTGTTTCTGCTGGACAGTGTTCCGCTCACTGCATACACTGACAAATTGTCAGCCTGTCAATAAGAGACGATGACCCAGAGTCCCCTGCTGCTGCGGCGCTTGCTACGTGCGAAAGACCGGATGGACGGCGCTCCCCATGAGGAGTGGCCGGTGCAACGCCTGGCCGAGGTGAGCGCGGTCTCGGCCGCCTATTTTGCGCGCGAATTCAAGAAAGCCTTCGGCTTGCCGCCCCATCGCTACCTGCTGACCCGCCGCATCGAGCGCGCCACCGCACTGTTGCGCGACACCGACCTGCCGATTACCGACATCGCCCTGCAAACCGGCTGGACCAGCCTGGGCACCTTTGGCCGCATTTTCCGGGACATCACCGGCGCCAGCCCGGGCGAGCTGCGCTCGCATGCCCGCTCGCAGCCGCAGACCGGCGAGCAGATTCCCGAATGCGTCGCGCGCAGCGCACAGCGGCCGGACCTCAATATCGCAGTTTTGGAGAAGCGGCGCATCAAGGCCGCTGGCAAACTGTAGCCTCATTTTCCAAGGAGGCGATATGACTCAAAGTATCAATGTGGCCGGTATCTATGTGCGCGACCAGGACGAAGCGCTGGCGTTCTACGTCGGCAAGCTGGGATTCGTGGTCCATACCGACGTTCAGAACGGACACTATCGTTGGCTGACGGTGCAGCATCCCGACCAGCCATCGTTCCAGCTGGGCTTGTTCAAACCCGGACCGCCGGTGCATGACGCCGCCACCGCGCAGACCCTCAATGAAATGGTGGCGAAAGGGGCCATGCCGCCACTGGTCCTCACCGTGGACAACTGCCGTGCAGCGTACGAACGCCTGCATGCCTGCGGCGTGGAATTTACCCAGCAACCCATGGACCGCTACGGCAAAGTCGATGCCGGCTTCCGGGACCCGTCCGGCAACGGATGGAAGATGATCGAAGCGCCGGCGAAAGCGGATGCGGGGACAGCGCAATGAGCCGGCCCGACTGGATACGGCAAAGCCACCGCTGGCTGGCCATCGTTTTCACCGCGACCGTGCTGGCCAACTTCGCCGCAAGGGCGATGCACGCAGGCGAACCATCGCCGTGGATCACCTATGCGCCGCTGCCGCCACTGTTCCTGATGCTGTTTTCCGGCCTCTACCTGTTCGCACTGCCCTATATGGGCAAGCGCGGCAGGAGAGCGGCCTGACGCGTCGTTCAACCAGCGCCACTTCAGGATGGCGCTTTTGTTACATCGTCCAGCGCCAGCAGCGCCATCGCATGCGCCCCCGCATACGACTTGGCCGATGCGATAAACCTGCCGTTGTGGCAAAAACCCGCATCCGGCACGCCGGTCACGGCGGCCAGTTCCGCGTCGCGTAATCCGGCCCACGCCTCGGGCAAGTCGGCGCGCGCATCGAAACTTTCCGTGTTCAGCGGGACGGTGTGCAGCATGTAGCGCTGCTCGGCAATGCTGTGGCTGATGACGAACAATACTTTCGGCATTTCCCTGCGCACCACCTGGCTCCAGGGCAGCGCCCCGTTTTCCAGGAATAACAATTTACCGCCCTCCAGCACTTGCGCGTTGCGCACCTGCTCCACCGCCAGCATCGCCCCCACCCGGTATTTCACGGCATTGACCATGGAGTCGGCCAACACCGCCATCGCGCGCCGGAATTGCGCCATCCGGTAGGCTTCCGCGGCTTCGCCATAGCCCAGCCTTTGTTCATCGAGCCAGTTCGTGTTGTAGCCCGAGACCACGGCGGAGAGCCCATAACTGCCGGGCGCACTTTTCGCGACACCGACGTCCGACAAGTCCAGGTATTGAACGATATCGGCATCGATGGCATAGGCAATTTCACGCGCCTTGTCGTCTGGCAACTGGCATCCCGCATGTTCGGCGGCCAGCATGGCGACGCAGCGCGCGCCATATTCCCGCCACACCAACCCCGCGCTGGCATAGGGCACACCGGATTGCCTTGCCCCGCTAAAACCCTTTTGGTGGTGATCGAAGCGGCCGGAAGCCGGATCCCAGATGCCGCCCACATCGACGGCAAAGTCCGCTGCCTCGATCGCGGCAGCGTCGCGCGTCCGGATGATGTCACATCCGGGAAATACGATATTCAATACAGCGACTGCCCACGCATCGTCCGCGTGGAATTTGCCGCTATGCGTCACGATCACCATAGCATTCCTATCCCGTTACTCAACCATGCACACCGGCATGTAAGACAGGCCAGATCATACCGGGATTGACGTCCCGGGCGCGCGTTAATCCAAACGGCCTATGGGACCAGCAATGCCTGGATCTCCGGATTTTGATAGGTATCCCGGGTAACCATCACCGCGTCGGTGAGAATGACGGGGTCCTTGACAGGCGCCCCCTTTGCGGCGGCCACCGCTGCTTTCATGGACAAATACCCCATCTGGCGGGGGTCCTGCACCACCAGGCCATGGATGTCCTTCTTCTTCAGTCCGTCCAGCAGGAAATCGGTGGTATCGAAGCCGACAAATTTCTTGATCCCGCCCAGCCCCGCTTGCCGCAGCGCCCGCAGCATCCCATCGCTGGTCGATTCATTGACAGCAAAAATACCGTCGACATTGGGGTGCTTTTCCAATAACAGCGCTGCGCTGCGCGCCGCCTTGCCGCGGGTGCCGCCGCCATATTCATCAGCCACGATCGTGATGTGCGGCGCATTCTTTTTCAGGTAATCGACAAAGCCGTTGGCCCGGTCGTCCGTCGAGCCGCTACCCGCAATCGTACGCTGCACCAGCACCGTGCCCTTCCCGTTCAGCAGGCCGGACATGTGTTGCGCCGCCAGCTTGCCCGCCGCGTAATTGTTGGTGGTGACGAAGTTAACGTGCGCGTTGCCGTCCAGCGCGGAATCCACCGCGACCACCTTGACGCCCAGCGCCGCGGCTTGTTTGACGGGGTCGGCCAGCCTGCTGCGGTCGGTCGGGGCAATGATGATGGCATCGACATCCGGCCGGGAATACAGGCGCAGGATCTCGATCTGGGAATCGATGTCATCGTTATGGGCCGGGCCGCGCCAGGTCAGTTGCACCTGCCCGGCTTCGCGCACCGCGCGGTCAACGCCCTGCCGCATGAAAGTCCAGAAATCCTGGTCACGCGACTTCGGTATGAAGACAATATTCAAGTCCCCGCCATACGCCGGACACAGGGAAAACACGACACACCCGAGAAAGAGGAATATCCGTTTTTTCATGATGTGCCATTGTACGCCCGGGCGCCCGCCTTATGCCGGCCCGAAGTCAAACGGTAATTTACGCAGGCGCTTGCCGGTGAGGCCGAAGATGGCGTTGGCGAAGGCCGGCGCCAGCGGCGGCAGGCCCGCCTCGCCAACGCCGGCCGGCGGGTCGTTCGATGGCACGATGCACACTTCCACCAGCGGCATGTCGGGCATGCGCGCCACGGCGTAGCCGTCGAAATTGCGCTGTTCGACGACACCATCCTTGAGCGTGATGGCGGAACCCGGCAGGGTGGTGCCGACGGCCATCAGCACCGCCCCCTGTACCTGCGCCTCGATCGTCAGGGGATTGACCGCGATGCCACAATGCACCCCGGCCGTGACCTTGTGCAGCCGGGGCACACCGTCCCTCAGCGACGCTTCCACCACGTAGGCCACCACGCTGCCGGACACGCCATGCAGCGCCACGCCCCAGCCATGGCCCTTGGGCAGCTTTTTCTTGCCATAGCCGGATCGTGCGACCGCCAGGTCGAGCGCGGCCAGGTGACGCGGACGTTTCCCGTCCAGCAACTTGCGGCGGTAGATCACGGGATCGATCCCGGCCGCATGGGCGGCTTCGTCCAGCAGCGTCTCCATGACAAAGGCGGTGTGGGACGACGCTGCGGCACGCCACCACAGCACCGGTACATTGGCCTTGACGTGATGCACCGACAGGTTCACCGGCAAGGCATAGGTTTCACCGACACCCTCGATCGTCGTGGCGTCGACACCGTTCTTCACCAGCGCCGGTTCGAATGGCGTCCCGGCGCTGATGGACTGGCCAACGATCACATGATTCCAGGCCAGGACGCCGCCTCGTTCATCCAGGCCGATATCGACCTTGTGCACATGCGATGGGCGATAGTAGCCGCCCTGGATGTCGTCTTCGCGGCTCCACATCACTTTCAGCGGACCGCGCCAGAACGCCTTGGCGATATTGACCGCTTCGATCAGTTCGTCCGACGTGGGTACCCCGCGGCGCCCGAAGCTGCCGCCGGACGTCATGGTGTTCAAGACCACCTGCTCCGGCTTGAGGCCGGTGGTGGCGACGATAGCGGCATGGTCAAAGGTCTGGAACTGCGAACCAGCCCATACGGTGCAGTGATCCGGCTTGAGATCGACCAGGCAGTTGAGCGGCTCCAGCGGTGCGTGCGCCAGGTAAGGGAATTCATAGACCGCCGAGATCTTCCGGGGCGCCGCCGCCAGCTTGCCGACATCCGCCGCCATGGCCGATGTGCCCTGGCTGTTGGCGAGTGCGTGGTAAGCGTCCATCTGCTGGACCGAACTGACCTTTTCAACCGCACTGGTATCCCAATCGATCACCAGCGCGTTGCGGCCCTGCGTCGCGGGCCAATAACCATCCGCGATCACCGCCATGCCACGGCCGCCGCAGCAGGTCGCCACTTCGATCACGTCGATCACGCCCTTGACGGCCTTCGCTTTGCTGGCGTCCACGCTGGCGGCCCTGGCGCCGAATACCGGCGGCCTGGCGACTACGGCCACCTTTGCACCAGGCAGTGTAAAGTCGATACCGAACTGCTGCGCGCCGTTCGACTTGGCGCGTGCATCGAGCCGCCCGGCCGGTTTGCCAATGTAGTGGAACGCCCAGGCGTCCTTCAGCCGGACAGTGGCCGGCACCGGCTGCCTCATGGCAGCATCGGCCAGCGCGCCGTAGCTGGCCTGGCGGCCACCGGGACCGAAGACCACTCCCCTGGCCGTGCGGCACTGTTCCGGGCTGACTTGCCAGCGTTGGGCGGCGGCGGCAACGAGCATCGCGCGGGCGCGGGCGCCGGTTTCCCGATAGTGGGTAAACGAATGCGCCACCGAGATCGAACCGCCCGTCATTTGAATGCCGAAGCGCGGATCTTTATAGGCGCCATCGGCCGGCGCCAGCTCGCCGCGTACCTGCTTCCAGTCGGCGTCCAGTTCTTCGGCGATCAGCATCGGCAGTGCGGTCTGCACGCCCTGCCCGAACTCGAGACGGTTGACCATCACGGTGACGGCGCCATCGGGTGCGATGCGCAGGAATGCGTTGGGCGCGGGCGGCGTGGCCGCGTCGCCCGCCTCCGCCAAACGGCTGGCGTCGGGAATGACAAAGCCCAGTATCAGCCCGCTGCCGGCAACCGTGCCCGCCTTGAGAAAGCCGCGGCGCGAAATGGCGCCCGGGGTTACGCGCGGCAATGCCGCATGGTTGATCCACTTGCTTCGCATGCGCCGCTCCGTAGACTGTTTTGTCCGCCGGACCGGGGGACGATCGCAAAATCATACGCATCGGCCAGATGGGCCAAGTTACGAATTTCACCAGATCGCGTTGCAAAATCTTCCATCCCGGACTGCCGCGAATGAATTTCCTCAGCGCCCATTTCGAATTTGCCCAATTGCGTCAAGGCGATCAATACCACCCGTATAATTTTGGGAAATACTGTTAGGGTGGAAACCGACATGATCTTGCTTCATCAAGTCAGGTCAGCTCATTTGCTGGCATTGTTCGCCGCTGGCGTTCAAGCACAGATCACTGGGACGGTGACTGAAGCCGGCGTCCGCCCCGTCCTGTGGGACGGAGCTTCCAGGAGCAAAACCTGATGAATCAGCCGGCTTCCCGCACGATGAGAAAAAGTTATTATTTAATAACTTTTTTGCTGTTACTTACGCCCGCATTATTGATGTGGCAGCATTTCGGCATGACCCGGATCATCGAGATTTCACCCCGCCAGCCGCACGGCGCCAGGGTGACCGATGACAGCGAGCACGATCACGGTAATTCGGTCTCGTCGCTGGTTCTCAGCGACGATGCCATCATCATGCGCTGCAAACTGGGACCGGCCGCGCCCTATCCGTTTTGTAAGCTGCAATTTCTGCTGGGCGCCGCAGGCAAAGGGGTGGACCTTTCGCAGTTTGAAACGATCGTGCTCAACATGCGCTATTCGGAGTCACCCCCGCAATCCATCAAGCTCCACCTGATGAATTTTGAGCCGGAAATGTCCACGGTGGGAGACTGGAACTCGCAGCGGTTTAATGAAGCCGAAATCAAACCCGCCGGCCAGCCCTCCCTCGCGATTCCAGTCAATGTCCTGCGCACCGCGGACTGGTGGCGAAGTGTGCGCAAGGTGCCGCTGTCCCGGAGCTATGCCCGGCTCGATAACGTGACGGCCGTGGAACTGTCGACGGGATACGTCCCGCCCGGCCAACAATTCACCATCGAGCTGCAATCGATCCAGATCCGCGGGAAATGGATTTCGCAGGCAAAACTGCTGATGTACCTGGTGTCCGCGTGGATCGGATTCGGCATTCTCGGCCTGGCAAGCATGCAAGCCCGCACCGCGGAGCTGCGCCAGCAAACCCGTTATCTGCGCACACTGATCGACACGCTGCCACTGTGGGTCTGGCTCAAGGATACGGGCCACCGCTACCTGGCGGTCAACCAGGCCAAAGCCGCGGCCTGCGGGCGCAGCGTCGAGGAAATGGTGGGCAAGTCGGACCAGGAATTGTGGCCGCCCGAACTGGCCGGTTCCTATCATGCCGACGATACCGAAGTGATCACCACGCGCCACCGGGCAACCGTGGAACAGCCCGTCGCAAGCGAGAACGGCCTGGTCTGGATGGAAACCTACCGGGCCCCGGTGCTGGACGACGACGGTACGCTGCTGGGGATGGTGGGCGTGTCGCGCAACATCAACGAGCGCAAGGCGGCGGAAGCGGCGCGGGAAAAGGCGCTGGCCGAAGCGGTGCGGCTGGCGCGCCTGCGCAGCGAATTCCTGGCGCAGATGAGCCACGAATTGCGCACGCCGCTGAACGCCATCCTCGGCTATGCGCAAATCCTGCAGCGCGATCCGCATTTGACGAAGCGGCAGACCACGGGCCTGGCGACGATCCATGAAAGCGGCCAGCACCTGCTCACCCTTATCAACGATATCCTCGACCTGGCGCGCGTCGAAGCCGGCAAGCTCAGCCTGGACCCCAACGATGTCGACCCGTCCCACCTCCTGCGCATCGTCGACGACATCATCCGTGTCAAGGCAGAGGAGAAAAACCTGTCGTTCGAGTTCCGGACTTCGCCAGCGCTGCCCGCGGCGGTCACCGTGGACGACAAGCGCTTGCGCCAGGTACTGCTCAACCTTCTCGGGAATGCGGTGAAATTTACCGACCGCGGCGGAATCGTCCTGAGCGTACAGCGCGTCGCGGCGTTGGAAAGCAGCCAAAGCACGGTCCGCCTGCGCTTCGAAGTGGAGGACACCGGTATCGGCATGAGCGAAGAGCAGCTGTCGCGCATCTTCCAACCCTTTGAGCAGGTCAGCGACATACGGCGGCGCGAGGCGGGAACGGGATTGGGCCTGGCCATCAGCCAGCAACTCATTCGGCTCATGGGTGGGAATATCCACGTACGCAGCGAACAGGGCAAGGGCAGCCTGTTCTGGTTCGAGCTCGATCTGCCGCTCGCCAGTCCGCTGGTTACCGAGCTGCAGGCGCCAGCGCGCATCCTCGCCTATGAAGGCCCGCGCAGGAAAGTGCTGGTTGTGGATGACGTGCCGCACAATCGCGCCATGCTGATCGAGGCCTTGCAACCGCTTGGCTTCGACGTGTGCGATGCGAAGAATGGCGAGGAATGCCTGGCCGTGCTCGACGACGCCTGTCCTGATCTCATCGTGATGGATGTCATGATGCCGGTCATGGATGGACGGGAAGCGACGCGCAGGATACGCCGCATGCCGGAATTCGCCGGCATTCCCATCATCATCGTCACGGCCAGCGCGAACCGCGAAGAAGAGGCAATGAACCTGGAAGCCGGCGCCAATGCCTTCATTCCCAAACCCATCGAACTGGACAAGCTGCTGAAAACCATCGGCACCCTGCTGTCCCTGACCTGGATTCACGACGAGCGCGCGCAGGAAAATGCGGAAGAAACGGGGGACTTCGTCGCGCCGCCACAGCACGAAATCGAGACGCTATACCGGCTGGCCAAGCTGGGCAACATGAAGCTGATCATGGCACGCGCCGATTACCTGAAACAGTTGGACCAGCACTACATCCCCTTCGCATCACGCCTGCGGCATCTCGCGGACAGCTATCAATCCAAGGCAGTCATGGCGCTGGTGGAACGGTATCGCTCCAACCAGGAGTAATGCGGACGGAGGGCCCGCCGCGCTGGTCGCCCCCGCCCCGGCATGATTTTGTCGAAAATTCTTACAGTCATAAAACCGTGCCGCCACAACTGATTGATTTAAAACATTAATTCCTATAGGCACAATGTTTGCTTATAGAAATTTAATTTTCCATAAACCAATCATTTGCACAGATACCATGAAAAAATTCCTTGCCCGTGCCGTCCTTGCCTTCGCCGCTCTCGTGCCAGCCTTGTCGCAGGCTACCGTGATCGATTTCACCGCGCTGGGTAGCACCCATAACCAGGACAGCCCTGTCGACGGCAACACCTGGGCGTCGCTCGGCATCATCTTCTCCAGCCCGCAAGGCCTGGTCACGGCGTGCGGCGGAACTTGCCTGACGGCTGGCGCCCAAAGCTATACCGGTGTAGTCAACGGTAGCTTTGTTTCCCCGGTCGGCGGCGCCACGGCCACGGTCAATACCCTGTCCATCACTGCCATTACCGGCAATGCCCAGACTCAGTTGTTCGATATCTCGAACAACCTGATCGCCACGTACGCATCCTCCTTCAACTATTCGGGCACGGTCGGTGTGGCACGCTTCTCGACCGCTGAAAACTATGACGCGTTCTGGGAATTGTCCTTCGACGATCTGGCCCCAGCCAATGTCCCTGAGCCGGCAAGCCTGGCCCTGTTCGGTTTGGGCCTGCTGGGCGTCGCGGCAGCACGCCGCCGCAAGCAATAAGCCAGTCAGGAGAAAATCGAAAACGCCAATCACCCCGGTTGGCGTTTTTTTTAATCCCACTTAACGCTGAGCGTCAACAGTATGAGTTCCGGCCGTGTGCAAACAAGGCCGCAGTGCGCCATGCAAGGCGCTGGGCCTGCCGCGCTGAGATTTCATTGTTTACACCGGCGCCGCTGCCTATACTGAAACGGCCGACCTGGCGCCCGCCGTTACCAGCGAAGGAATTCATCATGACGCGCAAATTTATCGATTGCCGGGACTTCCCCAGCGATATGCACTGCTCGGTTGCCATCTCCGCCGACACCGAGGACGAGTTATTGCAAATTGCGGTGGAGCACGCGGTCTCGGTACACCACCATACCGACACACCGGAACTGCGCACGCAACTGCGCCAGCTGTTCAAGGATGGCATGCCGCCGGAACATCCGCCGATGGCGGGGCAAGCCGCCGCGACCGGCGCCACGGCTGCCCGCCATTGACCCCGCCTGCCGCCGGGCAAATATTTTGTGCACCGCACAAAAACTGTGCTACACTCCGCTCCGTTGTGAAGTTCTCGAGTACTTCACCGTTGTAGCACCATATACGTTGGTCATACGTTGGCACCTTGCAGATAGCATGGGCCAACAGCTCCGCACCATGCAGATAGGATGGGCTGGAGCCGCGATTGAAGCATTGGCATTACATTGAAACGAAGCCCGCCGCAAGCGGGCTTTTTTTTCGCTCCCCCATCGCAGCCTGGCACGTTGCGTCTCACCCGCAACACCACCGAAAGGCGCCCATGGGCAAAGAAGAATTAATTGAAATGAATGGCGTGGTGGTCGAAGTGCTGCCTGACCAGCGGTTCCGTGTCGACCTGGACAATGGTCACAAGCTGATCGCTTACGCCGCAGGCCGGATGAAAAAGAATTTCATCCGCATCCTCGCCGGGGACAAGGTCTCCCTGGAACTGTCGCCCTACGACCTGTCCAAGGGACGCATCATTTTCCGCCACATCGAAAAGCGCAGCCCCGGCAACCCGCCGCCGGTTCGCCGCCGCTAAAAAACGCGCCAGGCTTGACGCCGGCCTGATTCGGGCCTATATTAAACCAATTGGTTAATTAATCAATCGGTGAAATTCATGCAAGACCATCTCAGCCAAACCTTTTCCGCGCTCGCGGACCCGACACGGCGCGCCATGCTGGCCCGGTTGTCATTGGGCGAAGCCAATGTTTCCGACCTGGCCGAACCCTTTCTGGGAGAGATGAGCCTGCCTGCCGTGACCAAACATTTGCAGGTGCTCGAAAAGGCCGGCCTCATCACCAAGACGCGCAAGGCGCAGTGGCGCTCCTGCAAGATCAATGGCGATGGGCTCAAGGAAGCCGCCGACTGGATGGAGCATTACCGCGTGTTCTGGGAAGAGAGTTTCGACCGTCTCGACACCTACCTGAAAACCGTTACCGCCCCACCCAAAAAAGGAGATGAAAATGTCTGAGTTCAGCGCCCCGAATGAAATCCGCATCGTCCGCATGTACGACGCGCCCGTGCAGGCGGTCTGGGACGCCTGGACCGACCCGGCCCAGGTCGCGCAATGGTGGGGGCCGCGCGGTTTCACGCTGACCACGCACAGCAAGGATCTGCGCGTGGGCGGCGTCTGGCGCTACACCATGCATGGGCCGGACGGCACCGACTACCCCAACAAGACCGTCTATCACGTGGTGGAACCGCTGCGCAAACTGGTCTACGACCACGGCGCCACCGACACCAGTCCGCCCCTGTTCCACGTCACCGTGCTGTTCGACGAAGTCGATGGCAAGACCCGCATGGACATGACCATGGCGCTGGCCGATGCGGAAGCCGCCAAGCAAACCCGCCAGTTCATCAAGCACGCCAACGGCGATTCCACCTGGGACCGCTTGGCCGAATACCTGGGCAAGCGCCTGGCGGACCAGGACAAGTTCGTCATCAACCGCAGCTTCGACGCGCCGCAGGATGTCGTGTTCGACATGTGGACCAAGCCTGAACACCTGGCGCGCTGGCTGCCGCCGACCGGCATGGAAATGCGTTTCCTGCGCGCCGACATCCGCACCGGCGGCGGTTCGCTGTATTGCATGAGCAACGATGCCATCACCATGTATGGCCGCGCGCATTACGAGGAAATCCGCCGGCCCGACCTGCTGGTCTACACGCAGCAGTTCTGCGACGAGCATGAAAACATCGCGCGCCACCCGATGGCGCCCGTGTGGCCGGAAACCATGCGCACCACCGTGCAATTCAGCGCCGAAACGCCCAATCGCACCCGGGTTACGGTGACTTGGGAAGTCGCGGGCAAGGCAACAGCCGAAGAACTGGCGGTCTTCCTCGAACACCGCGCCAGCATGACGGGCGGCTGGACCGGGTCGTTCGACAAGCTGGAAGCGGCGCTGGGCGGCTGATGACCAGTTGCGCGCCTCCGCTCGCAGCGGAAGCGCGCGCCCCGCAGCGCAGCTTCGGCATATATCCTGACTGCAAGATCAGGATATCCTTACTATTTCCTACCCCGCTTCCCGCCTACGCTGTAATCAACAGCAAGCCCCTTGCAACAAGCTAGTGAAATCAATCACAGGCAGCAAACGCACGAGGCAGTTGGGACTGGCAACCGGCTCCTGGTTGCTTTGATAACGAGGGGGAGATGCAAAATGAAATGGCTCGCGAATCTGCAATTGTCCACGAAACTCATGATTTCGTTCCTGTCGGTGCTGCTGCTGGGCGTGCTGCTGGGCGGTTTTTCCATTGTCCAGCTGGCGCGTGTCAACCAGACATCGACCGACATGGAACAACACTGGATGCCCAGCGTTCGCAACACGCTGACCATGAGCAGCAATATCGCCAACCTGCGCATCAAGGCATTGCAACATATCCTGTCCGACAGTGACGCCGAGTGGAGCCGCTACGAAGGCGAGATGGCGACAATCCTGGCCACCTTTGAGCAAAACCGGACCGAATACGCGAAGCTGATCGCCTCCCCCGCCGAGCAAATGGTGTACGACTCGTTCATGGCCAACTGGGGCGATTTTCTGGCGGAACGCAAAAAAGTGCTGGCGCTGTCGCGCGAACACAAGGATGCCGAAGCGCTGGCCGTGATCCGCGGCCTGTCGCAGCAAAAATACAACGCGGCCAACGCCGACCTGACCAAACTGGGCGACATGAACATCGAAGGCGGACGCAAAGCCAGCCAGGCCGGCGATGAAATTTATCACGATTCGCGCCATATGATCATGTGGTGCCTGGGCAGCATGGCGGTGTTCAGCATGGGTATCGTGTTCCTGCTGATGCGCAATGTGCTGGGCCAGCTTGGCGGTGATCCGGCGTATGCGGCAAGCATCGTGCGCCGCATTGCCTCCGGCGACTTGAGCGTGTCAGTCGATACCCGCCGCCACGATACCCAAAGCCTGCTGTACTTCATGAAAGAGATGCGCGACAACCTGGCCGGCATCGTCAACCAGGTGCGCGGCGGTGCGAACAGCATTGCCAGCGCCACCAACCAGATCGCGGCCGGCAATCTCGACTTGTCCTCCCGCACCGAGCAGCAGGCTGGTTCGCTGGAAGAAACCGCGTCATCCATGGAAGAAATGACGGCCACCGTGAAGCAAAACGCGGACAATGCACAGCAAGCGAACCAGATGGCGATCAATGCCGCGGACGTGGCGCGCAAAGGCGGCGCCGTGGTGTCGCAAGTGGTGGAGACCATGACCGCCATCAACACCTCGTCAGGCAAAATTGCCGACATCATCGGCGTCATCGACGGCATTGCGTTCCAGACCAATATCCTGGCGCTGAACGCGGCAGTGGAGGCGGCCCGCGCCGGCGAACAGGGACGCGGCTTCGCCGTGGTGGCGACCGAAGTGCGCAGCCTGGCGCAACGTTCCGCCGCGGCCGCCAAGGAAATCAAGGCGCTGATCGAAGATTCATCCGCCAAGGTCCACAGCGGCACCATGCTGGTCGAGGAAGCGGGCGCCACGATGGCGGCCATCGTCACCAGCATCCGCAATGTGACGGACATCATGGGCGACATCAGCGCCGCCAGCCGGGAGCAGACGGCGGGGATCGAGCAAATCAATGAAGCGGTCACGCAAATGGACCAGGTGACGCAGGAAAACGCCGCGCTGGTGGAAGAAGCGGCCGCCGCCGCCGCGTCTTTGCAACAACAGGCCGGCGCCCTGGTGGACATCGTCAGCCAGTTCAAGACCGAAGCGGCGGAAGCGGCGCCACAGCATGCCGCCGCGCGCGCCTCTGCCGCCCCCCGGGCTGCGAAAAGCATGCGGCTGATGTCGCAACTGGGCGGCGTCCCGGCGCCTCTGCCAGCCTGAATCCTGTTGCCCCCTCCCCCGCCCGCTTCGGACAGCAAACCGCCGTCATTCAGGCAGTTTGCTGTCCCCGCCTGCCCTGGTAGCACTGGTAGGCGTCTTCCACGATGGCTACCAGCATCTCCGGCTGCACCGGCTTTTCAATGAATTTGTAGACGGCGCCCATATTGATGGCCTGCCGTGTCGATTCGGCATCGTCGCAGGCGCTGAGCATGATGCGCAGCACATCGGGATACATGTGCCGCACGCGGCCCAGGAATTCCACCCCGCTGATGGCCGGCATCCGCAAGTCGCTCAGCACGACAGCCACGTCATGGCAGGCAAGGATTTCAAAGGCTTGCCCGGGGGCGGTGGCGACATGCACGGCATAGCCTTCGTTGCTCAGCACCAGGTCCAGGTAGCCCAGGATGTGGGGATCGTCATCCAGCACCAGTAGTGCCGGCGCGTCAGGCAGGCGGCCAATCAAGTGGTCCGGCAGGCGGCGGCCCTCGCGCAGCAGCGCCGCAAGCGCACCGGCTTCCAGCGGCTTGCTGAAGTAATAGCCTTGCACGATATCGCAGTGGCGCAATGCCAGCAGCGACAATTGCCCTTCCGTTTCCACGCCTTCCGCCACGACTTCCAGGTGCAGGCTGTGCGACATCGTGATGATGGCATCTGAAATGGCCAGGCTGCCAGGATCCGTGGTGATTTCCCGCACAAACGAGATATCGAGTTTCAGCCGGTCGATCGGGAAGCGCTTCAGGTAACTCATATTCGAGTAGCCCGTGCCGAAATCGTCGATCGACAACTCGACCCCGATTGCTTTCATGCGTTCCATCATGGGCACGCTGTGTTCCGGATCGGCCATCGAAATACTCTCCGTCAGCTCCAGCTCCAGGCAATGCGGGTCCAGGCCGCTGCTGTCCAGCGCCGACCGCACCACCGCTTCCAGGCCGTGGTGGGCGCACTGGCGGGCCGAGATGTTGACCGCCACCGGAATCGCCGGCAATCCCGCGTCCTGCCACGCCTTGTTCTGCATGCAGGCGCGCCGCAACACCCATTCGCCGATCGGGATGATCAGTCCGGACTCCTCCGCGAAGGAAATGAAATGCCCGGGTCCCAGCAAGCCCCGCTCCGGATGGCGCCAGCGCAGCAATGCCTCGACGCCGACCACGCGGCCACTGCGCAAGCTGACCTGCGGCTGGTAATGCAATTCGAATTCATCGCGCTCCAGCGCAAGGCGCAGGCTGGCCCCCAGTTCCAGCTGTTGCTGCGCGCGCAGCTGCAATGCCTCGGTAAAGAACTGGAAGCCGTTGCGGCCCAGCTCCTTGGCCCGGTACATGGCCGTATCGGCATGCTTGATCAGCATTTCCGCGTCCTCGCCATCCTGCGGATAGGCGGCAAGGCCAATGCTGCAACTGATCTGGATATCCCGTCCGGCCAGTGCCAGCGGCGCCGCGACGTTCTGCAATATTGCCCGCACCAGCTCCGTCAATTGCGATTCCGCCAGCGCCGGCTGGGCGCCTTCATCGAGCAGCAACAGGACAAATTCATCGCCACCGAAACGGGCCGCCGTATCTCCCGGACGTATGCTGTCCCGCAAGCGTTGCGCCACGGCGCGCAACAGCTGATCGCCCACTTCGTGCCCCAGGTTATCGTTGATCAGCTTGAAATCATCCAGGTCGATGAAGGCCACCACGATGCGGTCGAAATGGCGCCCCGCGCTGCCGATCGCCTGGTTCAGGCGGTCCAGCATCAGGCTGCGATTCGCGAGGCCGGTCAGCGTGTCGAACTGGGCCTGGTGCGCCAGCTGGTCGGCATCGTTGCGCGCCTCCGTGATGTCGCTGATGATGGCCACATAATGGCTCGGCGCTTCCTCGTCGTTGCGCACCGGCGCGATACTGACTTCGTTCCAGAACAGTGCGCCATCCTGGCGATAGCCGCGCAACACGACATGGGCTTCGCGCCCTTCGCGCATGGCCTGGCGGATCTGGTGCAGGCCCGGCTGGTCGACATCGTCGCGCACCAGGAAATCGGACGGTTTGCCCAGCACTTGCTGCGCACGATAGCCAGTGATCCGTTCGAATGCCTTGTTGACGTACTCGAGCGGGAAGCCAGGCTTGCCCAGGTCCACGATCATGATGCCATTGAAGGTCGATTCCATTGCACGCTCGCGCAAGTGCAGCGCGGCGCTCATCGTGTTGAAGACCGTGGCCAACTCGCCAATCTCGTCGCGCGTATCCCTGACAGCGGCAATTGCGCGCCGGCCGCGTCCCAGCTGCATCGCGGCATTGGTTAGCTGCTTCAGCGGCACCGACACGGCCCGCGCCAGGTAAGCCGCACTGGCCAGCGCCAGCACGATGCCGGCCACCGCCAGCGCGGTGACCCAGCGCAGCGCTTGCGACGCCAGCCCGGACACATCATCGTGCAGCGGCGTGTATTCATACACCAGGGCTGCCACGATGCGATTGGCCATGTCGCGCACCGGCACCACGATCTGGTGCATTTCAGGTTCGTCCGCAGTGGCCGCTTCCGTCATCGTGCGCGGCTGGCCATCGCGCAGCGTGCGTCCGATGATGCCGCGCCGCGGCCCCTCCTCGATCTTGGTACCGATGTGCTCCGCCGTGACGTCGGCCAGGATGACGAGATCCGGCGCGACGATTTCCAGGTCGCGCCTGTCCCGGGCGGCGATAAAGTCGATCAAGTCCTGGTAGCGCTTCTGGCGGGCCGCCGGTGTATCCCTGGCGGTTTCAAAGGCCACCAGGGTAGACATGGACTCGGCCAGATAGCGCGCCTCGGTGCCGATGGAACGGCGCGCGATATCCTGCATCTGGCCGATGGTGAGCGCGCCCGCGACACCGATGATGGTGAACACCGTCGCGACAACGAGAGTGAGCTTGGTCGAAATCCGCATGGCGCCCTTTCTTTAAACCCGTGTGCAACAGCTTAGTCCACTTCGGCTCCGCTCCCGGCTTTTGCCGGCCGCCCGTTACCAGAAGATCACACGCTGGTCCGGTGGCAGGTACATCTTGTCGCCTTCCCTGACGTCGAACGCCTCATAGAAACCGGGGTGGTTCCTGACGCTGCCATTGACGCGGAATTCGGCCGGCGAATGCGGATCGGATTTGACCTGGGCGATGGCGGCGGCGTCGCGCGCCTTGCCACGGCGGGCTTGCGCCATGCCCATGAACAGGCGCTGTTCGGCCGTGTAGCCGTCGATCACCGGGCCGGGCTGCCCTTTCATGTGGAGCTTGTAGGCGCGGGTGGCCATGATCAGGCCGGCGTTGTCCGCGATGTTTTCGCCCAGCGTCAATTCACCATTGATGAAGTAGCCCGGCAGCGGGCTGTATGTGTTGTACTGGGCCACCAGCATCTTGCCGCGTGCAGCGAACTTCTCGCCATCTTCCTTGGTCCACCAGTTGCGCAGGTTGCCATCGCCATCGTATTGCGACCCCTTGTCGTCAAACGCGTGGCTGATTTCGTGGCCGATAGAAATGCCGACGGCGCCATAGTTGACTGCCGGCTCAGCATCGGCGTCATACAACGGGTATTGCAGCCGCGCGGCGGGGAATACCACTTCGTTCAGCGACGGGTTGTAATACGCGTTCACGGTTTGCGGCGTCATCCCCCACGCTGCGCGGTCGACCGGCTTGCCTAGCTTGTTGATCGCGTATTCGTGGCCGAAATCGCGGGAGCGCAACACGTTGCCCACCAGGTCGCCGCGCTTGACAGCCAATTTCGAATAATCGCGCCATTGGTCCGGATAACCGACCTTCACGCTGATCTTGGACAGCTTGATTTGCGCTTCAGCCTTGGTTTCCTTGCTCATCCAGTCGAGCGACTCGATGCCTTCGCGGAAGGCGGCAATGAAGTTCTGCGCCATGTCCGCCACCTGCTGCTTGCGCTCCGCAGGGAAGTATTGCTTCACGTAGGCCTTGCCCACGACTTCGCCCAGCGCGCGGTTCACTTCGGCGATGGCGCGCTTGGACAAGGCCCGGTTTTCCTTTGCGCCCGACAGCACCGTGCCGCGGAAGGCGAAGCTTTCATCGACAAACGCTTGCGACAGGTAGGGCGCGTAGGCGCTGAGCAGGTGGAATTCGAAATACGCTTTCCACACCGGCAGCGGCGTGGACACGATCAGTTTGTCCAGGCTGGCCAGGTAGCTCGGCTGGCGCACGATCAGCGCATCGACCTTGCCGGCCACTCCGATACCCTTCAGGTAGGCATCCCAGTCAAAGTTCGGCATCAGCGCCTTGAGTTGCGCCAGCGTCAGCTTGTTATAAGCCTTGACCGGATCGCGCCGCTCGACGGCGGTCCAGTGTGCGCGGGCGATGTCCGTTTCCAGCGCGACGATTTGCGCCGCTTCCGCCGCGGCCTGCGGATGGCCGGCCAGCACCAGCATCTTTTCCACGTGCCCCTGGTATTTGACGCGGATGTCGGACAGGCGGGCGTCGTTGTCCGACAGGAAGTAATCGCGGTTGGGCAAGCCCAGGCCGGACTGCGAAATGTTGACGATGTAACGGGTCGAATCCCGGTTGTCCTGCCCCACGCCCATGTCGAGCGGCGCGCCGCCATCGATGCGGTTCATGTGCGCCATCAGCGCCGCCAGCCCCTGCTTGCCGGACAGCGCGACAATGCGCGCACGTTCGGCTTTCAACGGCGTCAGGCCCAGCGCATTGCGGCGGCCCTCATCCATGAAACTGGCGTAATAGTCGCCGATCTTTTGCGCGTCGGAGCCGGGCTTGCGCGTCTTGTCCTGTTCGGCCTGCTCAATGATGGAGCGCACCTGCTCTTCGACTTTTTCCTGCGCCACATTGAAGGCGCCCCAGCTGGAGCGGTCGGCGGGGATGTCCACGTCGCTCAGCCACTTGCCCTGCGTATGGCGGAAAAAGTCGTCCTGGGCGCGGACCTTCTGGTCGATGCCGGCGGCGTCGATGCCCGCTTGCGGACCCGCCGCCCACGCGTGGAAACAGCCGAACAGCATCATGCCGAGCAGGGTGCGTTTCATAACTCACAACTCCGACGAAATAATCACGAACAGAAGTATGACGCAGCAATCGGCAGTCAACGTCGGGATTTTGTATCAGGAATGTTTCAGGGCACCGCGCGCCGCCGCGCCATCAGCGCGTCCGGCGCCGCCAGCAGCAGCATGTCGTCGTTCAGCGCGTCCAATGCCTGCTGGCGGCGCGCCTCTCGCGCCGCACGCGTATCGTCGGCACGGCCATCGTCGCCCGCCTGGTACGGCGCCAGGCTGGCCATCAAATCGAGCACCAGCGTCTGCTGGCCGGGGATGGTTTTATCGGACACCAGTTTGCCCATCGCATAGGTTTGAATGCGTTCGGACTGGCTGGCCGACTGGCGCAGCGCCGCCTTGAACAAGCGTCCGTCCCGGTAACCCAGTTCGACGTTGCTGTCGGCCGCGTCATCGATGCGGTGGTATTCGTACGTTTGCGATGGCGGCGTCACATCCAGTTTCAGCGCACCGCCCTTTTTGACCGGCGCATGGAATTGCGCGGCCAGGCGCGCCTGCTGGGTCTGCGACACGGTGCGTTCATCGCGGCGGGCGCCGTCGATATGGGTCTGTTGCGACACCGAATAACTGAAACTATCCTTTTCCGCCGAGCGCAGCGGATTGCTCCACTTCGGCGTTTGCGTGACGGACGCGCTGAAATCGGCCAGCCCGGTCAGCACCGCATGGTCTTCCGCCGCCAGCGGCCACTGTCCCGGCAGCGACAGGCCCGTGTCACGCGCTTCGTCGCGCGCCGACGTGCGGTTCATGTCGGCGAAGGCATCCTTGAACATCGTCATCAGCCGAACGTCGCCGTGGCCGCGTTCCACCGCCTGGTCAAACTGTTTCAGGTAACTGTCGATGGCTTTCGCCTGCTGCTGCTTCGTGCCCTGGCTGGCGGACTGGCTGGTATCGACGGCGACTTCCGCACTGCCGTCCGGGCCATCAAAGCTGACTTTGCGCTGTTTGTCGTCGGTACGGAATGCCAGGGATTGCGTCCCGGCGGCTTGTTTGACCTCCGCATGGAGTTCCACAGATTGCAACGCTTTGGCATCGAACCGCGTCAGCGCACCAAGGCGGATTTGCGGCTCCCCCGCCGCCATGCCGTCGATCGCCGCCTGGAAGCCTTCGGCGAGACGGGACAGCGCGCCGCGTTCCGCATCGCTCAATTCCGCACTGGCGCTGACCTGCAAGGTCATCCCGTCCTCCAGGCTGGCCAGGGTCAGGTCGACCTTTACGCCGCTGCGGGTCACGATGCCGAGGGTGAATTTGTTATCGACGTTGTCCGGCAAGGCGGCCTGCGTGGCGGGAACGGCTGCGCCCGTATTGAATTGCCGCAGCATGGCCGCCCCCACGTCCTTGAAGCGGACCGGGAACGGCGGCATGGCGTCATCCGCCTGCGCTTGCCTGGCGGCGACCAGGCTTTCGGGACTGAGCCGGACAATGGCCGACGGCGGCGCGGCAGCCGCCCCGGTGGCGACAAATCGGCCGGCGGGGGCAGCGGGCAAGCGCATGGCAGGTTGCCAGTTCGACAAGGAAGAAATCGACGTCATCCCCGGTTAACGGCACGCATTGCCGTTTCATTAACTCCGTTCGTCACACTGCGCGTAACCCATTGATTTCCATGCGGAAACTTTGTTGTTTTCGCGTCAATCTGAACAAATAAACCGCTGCTGAGATTGACCCGCCGTTAGAAGATTTCTAACATCGCCTTTCCACAACGCCGTCCGGCGCCACCGTGCCAGCGGTTTTCGATATCCATTCCACCTACAAGGGGAGATTATGTTTCAATCCACCAAGAACACTATCGCAGCCGCGGTAACGGTACTGATTGCAACTGCCGGCGCCGCGCATGCAGCGCCCGCCGCCGCCAGCACGGACGACACGGCGCGCGTGATCGTCGGCTTCAAAGCCGGCGGCAAGCAAAACGGCAAAGCCGCCATCGCTGCTGCGAAAGGCAACGTCAAAGTGGATATGGACGACATCAACGCGTCGGTAGCCGAAGTGCCGGCCAAGGCTGTCAACGATTTGCGCAATAACCCGCACATTGAATTCGTGGAAAACGATGGCAAGCGCTACCTGACCGCGCTGGCCACGCCGTCCACCGGCACCCCGTATAAAACCGGTCAGCAAGTGCCATATGGCATCGCCATGGTGCAGGCGGACCAGTTGCCGGACACCTATGCGGGCAACCGCACCGTCTGCATCATCGACTCCGGCATCGACCTGGCGCATGAAGACTTGTCGGGCAACCACGTGACGGGCCAGACCAATCCCGGCACCGGTGCGTGGAACACGGACGAAAACCACCATGGCACCCACGTGGCCGGCACCATTGCCGCCCTCAACAATGCGGGCAAGGGCGTCGTCGGCGTCAATGCCAATGGCAAGCTGAACCTGCACATCATCAAGGTGTTCGGCGCCGATGGCTGGGCCTACACGTCGACCCTGATTGCCGCCGCCAACAAGTGCGGCGCGGCGGGCGCCAACGTGATCAGCATGTCGCTGGGCGGCGACGAGCGCAGCCAGGCGGAAGAACGCGCGTTCGACGGGCTGGCCAAGCGCGGCGTGCTGTCGATTGCGGCGGCAGGCAACGATGGCAACAATACGCAATCGTATCCGGCCGGCTACCCGAGCGTGATGTCGGTGGCGGCCCTCGATGAAAACAAGGTGGTCGCGAACTTCTCGCAATTCACGGACAAGGTGGAAATCGCCGGACCGGGCGTGGGCGTGCTGTCGACCGTGCCGATGGGCAGCGGCCGCGAATCCGCGTTGAAAGTGGGCGCCACCACCTATGCGCCGGGCGGCATGGACGGTTCGCCGGCCGCCTCGGTCACGGCGCCGCTGGCCGACTTCGGCCTGGGCGACGCCACCAATGCCGCCGTGGCGGGCAAGGTGTGCCTGATCAAGCGCGGCAGCATTGCCTTCTCCGTCAAGGTGGCCAATTGCCAGGCCAGCGGCGGCGTCGGCGCCGTGGTCTACAACAACGCGCCGGAAGGCTTTGCCGGCACGCTGGGTGGCGCCGCGTCGTCGATTCCGTCCGTGACCGCATCGGGCACGGAAGGCGCCACGCTGCAAGCACAACTGGGCCAGAGCGCCACCGTCAATGTGACGGCCACCAACTACGCCTACTTCAACGGCACGTCGATGGCGACGCCGCACGTGTCGGCCGTGGCTGCGCTGGTGTGGAGCTACTTCCCGAATTGCAGCGCCGCCCAGATCCGCAGCACCCTGGGCAAGACGGCGCTGGACCTGGGCGCGCCGGGCCGCGACGCGTACTACGGCTATGGCCTGGTGCAGGCGAAGGCAGCGTACGACCGCATCCGCGCCAACGGTTGCAATAACTGATCACGGCAGGCGCAGGGGCGGCCTGAACAGTCCGTCCCTACGCCGCCAGTTCGGTCATTTCCGTCAGCAGCGCGAGTTCATCCATCGACAACACGGCGCCGACGTCCAGGATCACGACAAACTTGCCGTTGACCTTGCCCATGCCCTGGATGAACTCCACGCGCACGCTGGCGCCAAAGGCAGGACGCGGTTCGACGTCGTCATCGTCGATTTCCACCACGGCGTTGACGGCGTCGACCATCACGCCAATGTCCTGCCCGGTCTCGCCATCCGTCACTTCAATGATCACGATACAGCTGCGGCGTACCTGCGACAGCGCGCCATGCCCAAAGCGCGCGCCGAGGTCGATCACCGGCACCACCGCGCCGCGCAGGTTGATCACGCCCCGTATGGAATCAGGCACGCACGGTATCGCCGTCACGCCGCCGTACGGGATGATTTCCTTGATGCCGGCGATGCGCATCGCATAGGTTTCACCGCCCAGCATGAAGGTCAGGTATTGCTGTTTGCCACCAATCATAAGCGTGGCCGCCATATTCAATTGGCCCATCATGGCTCCTCAAAAAGAGACGAAGTCCGTTTCGTCGACCGGCGGCTTGGCCGCGTACACGACCGGGCGCCCGGCTGATGCGCGGCGCCGGGACGCCAAATCATGCACGGTGCCGCGCGCCGGGGTCCTTACCGGCGGCGCCGTATCGGCCACCGTGAAGAAGCGCACCAGTTCCTGCAGCTGGGTTGCCTGGCCGCTCATTTCTTCCGCCGTGGCAGCCAGTTCTTCCGATGAACTGGCGTTGAGCTGGGTGCTCTGGCTCAGTTGCCCCATCGCCATGTTGATCTGGCCCGCACCCACCGATTGTTCTTCCGATCCGGCGGCGATTTCCTGCACCAGGCTTGAGGTGCGGGTAATCGCCGGCACCATCTCGTCAAGCAGCTTGCCGGCCAGTTCCGCCTTGTCCACGCTGCCACTGGCCAGTTCCCCGATTTCCTGCGCCGCCACCTGGCTGCGTTCGGCCAGCTTGCGCACCTCGGCCGCCACCACGGCAAATCCCTTGCCGTGTTCGCCGGCGCGCGCCGCCTCGATGGCCGCGTTCAGCGCCAGCAGGTTGGTTTGATACGCGATGTCGTCAATGATGCCGATCTTGCCGGCAATGCTGCGCATCGCCACCACCGTGTCGCGCACCGCCACGCCGCCTTGCGCCGCCTGGGTGGCCGCCTGCGACGCCATGCTGTCGGTGGTGCGCGCATTGGCTGTGTTTTGCGTGATGGACGAACTCATTTGCTCCACCGCGGCAGAGGTCTGCTCCACGCTGGCCGCCTGTTCGCTGCTGGCCTGGCTCATGCCCTGCGCGGTCGCGCTGACCTGTTCGGACGCGCTGGCCAGCGCATCGGCGGCGCCGCGCACGTCGCCGATGATGCCCGACAGCTTGCCGGCCATGGTGGCGATCGCGTACAGCAGGCTGCTGTCGTCGCCCGGGCGGGTGCTGACCGTGACCGTCAAGTCGCCCTGCGCCACACGGTTGGCGACGCGCACGGCGTAATCCGGTTCGCCGCCCAACTGGCGCAGCAGGTTGCGTGTCAAGAACACACCCAGTGCGCCCACCGTCAGCAAAGTGGCTGCCGCCACGCCGATCAACAGCCGCAGCGCCAGCGCTTTCGCGTCTGCCGCCAGCTTGGCCGCCGCCTCGCCCAGTTGCGCTTTGTATGCGCGGTGTTCCTCGAACACGGCGCCGACGCGGACACCTTCCGGCGCATTCATCAGCAACGCGATGGCTTCCGTATCTTTCTGTTCGCGCGACAGGTGCATCACGCGCAGACGCAGGTTTTCATACGCCTGCACGGCCGCCCGGTCGGCCGCCAGCATGGTGCGGTCCTTGCTATCTGAAATGTCGTTCTTTTCGTAATCCCCCAACGCGTCTTCCACCACCTGCATCCGGTCACGCATCTTTGCTTCCATCTCGACAATGGCAACGCTGTCCGTCAGCGCAATATGGCGCCACACGTCGGCGCGCAGGTTGGAAATGGCCGTGTAGGCGCGGTCGATATCGCGGATGCTGGGGACCGTGTTTTCATTGGCAAAGTTGGCGCGTTCATAGACGGTGTCGATCTGGTTATGGCTGATCACGCCCAGCAGCAGGATGCCGATCAGCGCGCTCAGTACCAGCAGGAACATTTTTTTGGCAACAGTCATGGGTGACGCTTTCTATGTAAAGTTCAACGCACGCCCAGCGTCGGCTGGAGCGCGGATCGTGGATAGGCCGGCGCGGCCCGGTGGCGCGGTGCAACCGGTACACCGGCGACGCTGTCAGTGACCTTGAAATACGCAACCAGTTGCTGCAAATGCGCGGCCTGGCTGCTCATTTCCTCGGAGGTGGCGGCCAGCTCCTCGGACGAGCTGGCGTTTTGCTGGGTAGCCTGGCTCAATTGGCCCAGCGCCATATTGATTTGCGACGCGCCATGCGCCTGCTCCGACGATGCGGCGGCGATTTCCTGCACCAGTTCCGATGTGCGGGTGATCACCGGCACCATGTCATCGAGCAGCCTGCCCGCCAATTCCGCCTGGTTCACGCTGCCGCTGGCCAGTTCACTGATTTCCAGCGCCGCCACCTGGCTGCGCTCGGCCAGTTTGCGCACTTCGGTCGCCACCACCGCGAATCCCTTGCCATGTTCGCCGGCGCGCGCCGCTTCGATGGCGGCGTTCAGCGCCAGCAAGTTGGTCTGGTATGCGATATCGTCAATGATGCTGATTTTGGCGGCAATGCTGCGCATGGCCATCACGGTGGCACGCACTGCCGCGCCGCCTTCCGTGGCCTGGCTGGCTGCCCGCGACGCCATGCTGTCCGTGCTGCGCGCACTGTCCGCATTGCGGTCCACCGTGGCGCTCATCTGCTCCACCGCGGCCGATGTCTCTTCCACACTGGCCGCCTGCTCGCTGCTGGCGTGGCTGATGCTCTGCGCGGTGGAACTGACTTCTTCGGAAGCGCCGGCCAGCGCATCGGCCGCGCCGCGCACTTCGCCGATGATGCCCGACAGTTTTTCCGTCATGCCGCGCAGCGCATACAGCATGCTGCTCTGGTCGCTGGGATGGGTCAGTACGCTGACCGTCAGGTCGCCGCGCGCCACCCGTGCGGCCACTTCGGCGGCATACACCGGTTCGCCGCCCAGCTGGCGCAGCAGGCTGCGCACGATCAGCACCGCCACCGCCGTGGCCAGCAGCACCGCCGCCACCCCGACGCCGATCATCAGCGAGCGCGCCTCTTCATTGCGCACGGCCAGGTCTTTGCGGGCCTGTTCCATCAGGTCGGTCTGCAAATCCTCCATCTTGTCCAGCGCGGCCAGCACGGCTTCGTTTTTCGGCACGAATTCCGTCAGCATGTAGCGCACCGCGCGTTCGCGGTCGTCCTTCAGCAAGGCGAACAATTGGTCATACTTGGGCGTCAGCTCCTTGCGCGCCGCCGTGATCGTGGCCATGACTTCCCGTTCCTCGGCGCCGGACAAGCGTTTTTCCATCTGCGCCAGCGTCTGCTGATTGTCCTGGCGGTTGGCCTGCACCCGCGCCATCATCGCGTCGTATTCGCTCGCATCGACCAGGAACAGGCTGCGCAGCAGGCGCCCGTTGTCCAGCGCCTTGCGCATGGCCTGGTTGGCCATGTCCACCTTGGCGAAGCGGTCGTTGACGATGTCGTCGGCCGTGCGGCTCATCGCCGACATTGCATTCAACCCCACCAGCAGTATCAATACCAGCAGCGACAGCACCATGCCGAACGCCAGCGCCATCCGTACGCTCACCCGCATCTTATTCATGTGTACTCTTCTCCAATTGCCGCATCAGTCCATGTATGTCCAGGATCAGCGCCACGTCGCCACCGCCCAGGATGGTGAATCCGGTGACGCCCGACAAGCCACTGAACATCCGTCCCAGCGGCTTGATCACCGTCTGGAATTCCCCCATCAGGCGGTCCACCACCAGCCCGGCCTTGCGTTCGCCATACCGCACCACCACCACGCTCTCGCGCCGCCCGGCCTGGCCCCCTATGCCGAACTGCTCGCGCAAGCGGCGGAACGGCAGCACTTCGCCGCGCAAGTCCAGGCAGCCGGCTTGCTTGCCCATGCAGGATGGAGTCAGCGCAATGCATTCCTCCACCATTTCAAGCGGAATCACGTAAGTGCAGTCGCCCACGCCGACCATGAAGCCGTCAATGATGGCCAGCGTCAACGGCAAGCGGATGCGCACCGTGCTGCCCTGCCCCGGCAAGCTTTCCAGGCTGACGCTGCCGCGCAGCGCTTCGATATTGGCGCGCACCACATCCATGCCGACACCGCGCCCCGACAGCTTGCTGACCGCATCGGCGGTGGAGAAACCCGGCTCGAAGATCAGGCGGTCGATCTCGCGCGGCGACAGTTCCGCATCGGCCGCCACCAGGCCGCGCTCGAGGGCCTTGCGCAAGATCTTGTCGCGGTCCAGGCCGGCGCCGTCATCGGTGACTTCGATCACGATCTGGCCGGCCTCGTGACGGGCATTGAGCAGCAATTGGCCTTGCGCCGGCTTGCCGCGCGCCAGTCGCGTGGCCGCGGTTTCCATGCCATGGTCGATCGCATTGCGCACCAGGTGGGTCAGCGGATCGGCAATGCGTTCCACCACCATCTTGTCCAGCTCCGTATCGCCACCGGTAATCACGAGGCGGATGTCCTTGCCCAGTTCCTGGCTGGTATCGCGCACCAGGCGCTGGAAACGGTCGAAGGTGGCGCCGATCGGCACCATGCGCAATTTCAGCGCCGAGTCGCGCACCGCCTGCACCAGCTGGTCCAGGGTTTCCGCCGCTTCGCGCATGGCGGTGGCGTCGGCCCGCTGCGCCGCCAGCTTGGCGCCGGCACTGGCCACCACCAGTTCGCCCATCAGGTTGATGTGGTGGTCCATCTTGTCCGCGTCGACCCGCAAGGTGGCGCCACCACGGCTGGCGCGGGCGGCGACCGTCGCATTACCGGCCTGCGCCATGGAATGCGCCGGCGGTGCGGTGACGACCATCGCGCGGCGCTGGCGGATCATGTCCAGCTCCTCCACGCTAAGCGACCCGCAGCGCACCAGGCGCTCGCCGGCGTCCGCTTCACCCGCACCGGACAACTCCTCCAGCAGCGCATCGAAATCCGACAGCGGACTGTCCGGCGGCAGGAAATGCAGGCGGCTGTCCTCGCGCACGAATTCAAACGCGCCGGCAATGGCATCGCGCCCGCAGTCGGCGAGGAACGCGACCTCAAACCCCAGGTGGCAAGTCTCGGGTTCCAGCTCGGCCAGGCGCGGCAGGTGGTCCAGCACGGTTTCCACGTGCAGCACCCGGCCCAGCGTATCCAGGTAGCTGAACAGTGACAGCGGGTCCATGCCATTGCGGAACAGGTCCGGACCGAAACGCAGCGAAAGGTGCCAGTGGCCGGCGGTGTGTCCTGCGCCGCTCGGGGCGGGTGCCGCCACGATCACGGCGGTGCCGGCCGAAATACCTTGCAAGTCCGGCAAGTCCTGCTGCAGGCGCTGCGCCAGGCTTGTCCCATGGGCCAGTACCGCCGCCGGCAAGTCGCCGCCGTCACAGTGCTCGACCAGTTGCAGCAAATGGTCGCCGCTTGCCAGCAGCAGCGCCACGCGGGCGCCGTCGAGCGCCAGTTCGCCGTCGCGCACGCGGTCCAGCAAACTTTCCAGCAAATGGGTGAAGGCAACGATGCGTTCCATGCCAAACAGGCCTGCCGAGCCTTTGATGGTGTGGGCGGCACGGAAAATTTCGTTGATCAGCGTCGCGTCATCCGGAGTACGCTCGACTTGCAGCAGCGCGTCTTCCATCGCGCGCAACAAGTCGCGGCTTTCCGCGATGAAGGTATACACAGGGTTGTCGGCATTCATGCCGGCTCCAGCCCGAACAATTCCTGCATGCGGTACAGCGCCACCACGCCGCTCACCGACGCGGCGGGATTGCGCAACACGACCTGGCGGCCTTGCGCATTGCCCTCCAGCTTGAGCAACGCCAGCAACTGCAGCCCGGCGCTGTCGAACTCCGCCACGGCGCCCAGGTCCAGTGTCAGCACCTGATGCTCCGCCAGCGCCGGCAGCAGGCGCGTACGCCAGCCATCGACGGTAAAGACCGTCAAATCGCCGTCAATGACAACCGCGGCAACGCTGTCAGCGGCAACATTTTCAGTGGAAGTTTCCATGGCGGTTCAGGGCCCGACGAGCTTGTTGACGGCCGCCAGCATTTGTTCCGGCTGGAACGGTTTCACCATCCATGCCCTGGCGCCCGCGTCCCTGCCCGCCTGTTTTTTCGATTCGTTGACTTCGGTGGTCAGCATGACGATGGGCGTGAACCGGTACGCCGGCAATTGCTTGGCGGCGCGCACGAAGCTGATGCCATCCATGTTTGGCATGTTGACGTCGCTGATGATCAGATTGATCTTCTGGCCGGTGAGCCGGGCCAGCGCCTGCGCGCCGTCACTGGCTTCGATGACGTCATACCCTGCGCGCTTGAGCGCGATTCCGACCACCTGGCGCACCGAAGCCGAGTCGTCCACGATCATGATGGTTTTCGCCATGAAATATCCTTAGAAAAAAGTAATGGCCGGAGTACTGGCCGCCGTGCTGCCGCCACCGTGCAGCGCATGCTGTTCGGGGGTCGTATACGTCCGTTCCATGTCACTGAGCCACGCAGCCGCGTCGAGCATGCCCGGGGCCGCCCCGGCCAATACCTCCGACAGCTTGCCGATGTCGGCGCTGACTTGCGCCAGGATCTGACTGGACCGGTCCTGGAATTGCAGCGAAACCAGGATGTCGGAAATGTCGTCGCGAATCAGGTTGCTCTCCGTCCGCAGCAATTGCGTCGCATCACTCAAGCCGCCCGCATTACCGCGGAAGCGCTCCAGTACGGCGTGGATGGTTTGCTCGGCATGGGCCGCCACTTCCGCATCCTGCCGCGCATACTGGCGCGACACCGCCAGCGTGGCCGCAATCACCTTGTTGACGGTCGCCACCGTGGCGCCGATCTGGCGGCCGGTGTCGGCGGAGCGCTGCGACAAGGTCCGCACTTCCCCCGCCACCACGGCAAAGCCTCGTCCGGCCTGGCCGGCGCGGGCCGCTTCGATGGATGCGTTCAGCGATAACAGGTTGGTCTGGGCGGCAATCCGTCCGACGTCGTCCGCCATGTCCTTCAACTGCACCGTCAAGCCTTCCAGCGCGTGGATCTCGGCCAGCATGGCTTCCTTTTCCAGCGCCGCAGTGCGCATGGCTTCCACCACACTGTGCAGGTCGTCCTGGCTGGAACTGAGTAGCGCCAGCACGCTGCCATCGGCATCGCCATCTTCGCCTGTGGACTGGTGGGAGGCGGCGACGGCCGACTCGATGCGCTCGACCAGTTGCGCAAAACGCGCCGCCAGCGACTCGACAGCCTGCTCGGTCTGGGTGCGGGCGCTGCCGATCTGCGCTTCCCATACCGGCAGCACGCTGCCGCACAATACTTCCAGTTCGCCGGCGCCACGCTCCGGCAGCGCAGGCACGGGATTGCGCACGGCCAGCCACCATGCGCAGCCTCCCGTACCAGCGGCCAGCGCCAGCGCCAGCCAGGTTCCATATTCACCGCCGCCGGCCAGCAAGGCCAATGCGCCCGCCATGCCGATCAAGGCCATCAGCCGTACCGCCACGCGGCGCTCGTCTTCCATCACTGCGGTGACGCTCATTGCAGGTCCGTCCAAATTGCTGTCATTATTGTTCTGGCCACGTTGTCTCCAAAGGTTTGTCTAAACATACAAATTGCAAACCTGTTTTTCCATCAGGTCATCCTGAAACATCGGTAAGGATTGCAGCATGGAAGTTAAGGATTTCCCGAGGCAACACTTCTCAGGCCGCGACCGCGGCGCCCTCCGAACGCAGCGACGCCAGGAATTCCGCCACCGGCATGGGCCTGGCGTACAGGTATCCCTGCACCATGTCGCAGCCGACCAGCGCCAGCAAATCGCGCTGCGCCACGGTCTCCACGCCTTCCGCGATGGTTTTCAATCCCAGCTTGTGCGCCATGACGATGATGGCTTCGGCAATGGCCTTGTCGCTGGGATCGGCGTCCAGGTCGCGCACGAACGAGCGGTCGACCTTCAGGTAATCGATATTGAATTTTTTCAGGTACGCCATGGCGGAATAGCCGGTACCGAAGTCGTCCAGCGCCAGTTGCATGCCGGCGCTGCGCAGGCGGGCGAGCTTGTCGACAATATCGGCCCGGTCGGTCAGCAGCAGCCCTTCCGTGATTTCAATCACCATGCTGTGGGGCGGCACATCCAGTTCGCGCAATGCCGCCAGGCAGGTATCGACCAGCGTGTCGCTGACGAACTGGCGCGGCGACACATTGACGCTGACCTGGCACGGCGCGCCGTCCCCCTGCTCCAGCCACTGGCGGGCGGCGGCCGCCGCTTGCCGGAAGATCCAGTTACCCAGCTCGACGATAATCCCCGTCTCTTCCGCGATGGGAATGAACTGGCCGGGCGGCACCATGCCGTGCACCGGATGCTGCCAGCGCAGCAGCGCTTCCGCTTTGCACACGCGGCCGGTCGACAGGTCGACGATCGGCTGCAGCCAGATTTGCAGTTGGCCGTCCGCCAGCGCCTGGCGCAAATCGTTGGCCAGCAGCAGGCGCGACTTGGCTTGCTGATGCATCGGCGGCGTGAAGAAGCGGTAAGCGTTGCGCCCCTCTTCCTTCGCCGCATACATGGCGCGGTCCGCATAGGTGGTCAATTGTTCCACGCTGCCCGCGTCGGCGGGATAGCTGGCGATGCCGATGCTGCCCGACACGTACGCGGTATGGCCATCGAGCTGCAACGGCCGGCGCACCACATCCAGGATGGTTTGCGCGATGCGCCGCAGCGACGCCGTATCGCCATGGTCCGGCAAAATCACCACGAATTCATCGCCACCCAGGCGCGCCACCACGTCCGACGTGCGCACGCAGGTGCGCAGGCGCGCCGCCACTTCCACCAGCAGCCGGTCCCCCATGTGGTGGCCCAGGGAGTCATTGACATCCTTGAAGTGATCCAGGTCGATGAACATCACCGCCACCATGCCGCCGCTGCGGCCGGCCCGCGCGACTTCCTCGCGCAGGCGGTCGCCGAACATGCGCCGGTTCGGCAAGCCGGTCAGCATGTCATAGGCCGCCTGGTGCCGTAATTGTTCCTCGATGCGCTTGCGCTCGATGGCGATGGCGGCCAGATTGCCGGCATTGCAGAACAACTCGCATTCATCGGCCGACAACGGGGTCGGCACATCGCGATGGATGACGATATACCCCAGCACCTTGCCGGCCGCATCGCGGATCGGTTCCACCCAGTCGCCGTCCGGCCATACCTCCGGCGCGCCATCGTCCAGCAGCGTGATGGTGCAGCGCAAGTCCGTGCCCGCTTCTTCCACGTAGGCGGCCACCTGCGCCAGCACCTCGTCCAGCTTGCCGCCCTGCGCCAGCAATTCAAACGCGCGGGCCCGCTTGGCGCCGACGCGCAAGCGCTGCCGGATATCGCTGATGTCGCGCGCCACGCCCACCGTACCCAGCACCGTACCATCGTCGTCCAGCACCGGCGCATGGTAAGTCTGGATCCACGCCGGCCGGCTTGCACCCGGCAGCCATTCTTCACGCTCGACCGTCTTGCGCTGGCGCGTTGCCATCACTTCCAGCTCATCGGCCCGCACCAGGTCGGCGCGCGCGTGCGGCCACCATTCATAGTCGGTCTTGCCGATCATGGCTTCCACCGGTTGCCCGTGGGTTTCCGCGCTTGGCTGGTTGGCGGATAAATAGCGGCCTTCGGTATCCTTCAGCCACACCCACAGCGGTAGCATGTCGAACAACGTGCGCATGTAGCGGGTGCGCTGGCGCAAGGTGGCGGTGCGTTCATGCACGCGCAGTTCCAGGCCCGCGTTCAGCAAATCGATCTGTTGCTTGGAGCGGCGCAGCCGCACCAGGAAATACGCCAGCCCGGCCAGCATCGCGCAGCTGCCGGCCGCCACCGTCCACAGCCAGCGCTGCTGCAGGGTACGCCAGCGCAGCTCGTCGGTCTGCTGGCGGTTGCGGCGGGTCAGTTCATCGATTTCACGCTGCTTGCTTTCCGACTTGTAATGCCGCGCCAGTTCCAGCATCTGGGTGCCGAGCTTTTCGCGCGTGGCGCGCGCCATCAGTTCGTTCGCTTCCGCGAGCAGCTTGTAGGCCTGCGCCTGGTTGCCGTCGGCGGCGGCCAGGGCCGCCAGGCGTTTGGTGCTCTCGCCCAGGTAAATCCGGATATCGATGGTTTTCGCCACCGCGTACGCCTCGGCGGCATCCGCGCGGGCGGCGGCCATCCGGCCCTGCGCCTCGGCATTGATGCTGCGGGCGCCCAGCGCGTACCACCGGTTCAGTGGATTCGGGTAGCGCGCATTGATCGACAGGACTTCATCGAGCAAGCGCTGCGCGTCGTCGTAGCGCTGCTGGCGGCGCTTGAATTCCGCCAGCGTATACAGTGCGGTATTCTGGTAAAAAGGCGCGCCGGCGTCACGCGCCAGCAGCAGCGCGTCGTGCGTCAGTTGCTCGGCGCCGGCCAGGTCGTCCTGCCTGGCTTTTTCCATGGCCAGGCCCAGCAAGGCTTCCATTTCCAGCAAGGCCGAATGCGCAAGCCGCGCTTGCTGCCGCATGTGTTCATAATGCTCTGCGGACTCCCGGAAGTGGCCGCCAAAACGGTACACGAAGGCCAGTCCCTGGTGCGAATACGCCAGCACCAGCGGATCGTGGCTGGCGTGCGCAATATCCATCGATTGCATTGCCATCGCCACGGATTCCGGCAGCATGTCGTAGCGGTAATACATCATCGCCATACGCAACAGCGCTTCGCCCAGCAAGTCCGGCCGGTCCACCCCCTTCAGCAATTCCACGCTGTGCTTGGCGGCGGCCAGCATGGCGTCGATCCTGGCCGTGTTGACGGACGTGATGACGATGTTCAGTTCCGCTTCGGCCTGGCCGACGCGGTCATCCGACTTGGCCGCCAGGTCGAGCGCTTGCCGCGCGTGGCGCTCCGCTTCGGCGGTCTGCCCCAGGTTCGCTTCGGTGCGCGCCAGCAGGTTCAGGGCCCGCGCGCGGTCGGCGGGTGCGGCATCGGACGGCAACGCGGCCAGCAGCCGCGTTGCCTTGCCCAGGGCGCGCGGCAAATCGTTCTCCGCCAGGATGCGGGTCTGCGCGACGTCGTCGCGCCATGCACTGGCGGGGTCGGGAGCGGCCATACCGGGGCGGGTGCAGCCCATCATGGCCAGTCCCAGCAGCAATAGGCAGGGATGGGGGAACCGCATCAACAAAGACTCAACAAGGCGTGCAAGAAAATGTACAAGTTTTTACAACGGAATTTGTATCTTCCCTGAACACTGCCGGCCCGCCCATCAGGAAATTCCGATATTGGCGTAGGGATCGCAGCCTGAATGGCGCATTCCGTCGGGAATTCCTTACCCAGAATCAGGCGGGCCCGATATCGGTCACCCGACCAACTTACGATAATCGGCAGATACCAATAATCCAACAATCACTACTGACATGAATTTCTCGAACCTCCGGCTCGGCACGCGCCTTGCCATTGGCTATTCCGCCGTGGCGGCGGCGCTGGTCGCCGCCATCGGCATCGCCGCCTGGCGCTTTGGCGCGGTACACGAAGCAGTCGACTTCATGGTGAATGACGTCATGACCAAGGAGCGCCTGGTCGCCGCCTGGGCCGCCAATACCAACCTGAATGGCGCACGCACCTTCATGATCCTGGAAATGGATAACGAATCCCGGCTGGCCCGGGTGCAGGAACTGGTGCGGAAAACCAGCACGGACATCTCAGCGCTGCAAAAGCAGCTGGAAGGCCATGACAAGAATGCGCAAGAGCAGGAATTGCTGGCCAGGATCGCGCGGGCGCGCAACGACTATATCAACTTGCGCGCGGCGGTATTCAAGCAGCGCGAATCGGACCCGGATGGCGCGCGGGAACGGGCCTGGCGTGAACTCGATCCGCTGCTGGCTGGCTATGTCGGCAGTATCCGCAAGCTGACGGAGTATGAAGCTGCCACCACGTCGGACATCCGCGGCGACACGGCCGATCTGGCGAGCTCGTCACAACGCTTGCTGGCCTTGCTCGGTGCGGCGACCCTGCTGTCGTCCGCGCTGATCGGCGCGTACATCATTCGCGGCACCCTGCGCCAACTGGGCGGCGATCCGGCCGACGTCAAACGTATTGCCAACCGTATCGCGGTCGGCGACCTGGCGGTCGGCATCGTCACCCGCCCGGGCGATACCACCAGCGTCATGTACGCCGTCAGGCAAATGCAGGACAGCTTTGCCCGCATCGTGTCGCAGGTGCGGCAAGGCGCCATGGCGCTGCAATCGGCATCGGAGGAAATTGCGGCGGGCAATGGCGACTTGTCCGCCCGTACGGAAGCGCAGACCACCGCGCTGGAACGCACGGCGGCGTCGGTACAGCGACAGGCCGAGGCCATGCGGCACCATGCGGCGCGCGCCACCAGCGCCAGCGAACTGGCCAGCGCCGCTTCCGTCGTGGCGGAACGGGGCGGCGTGGCAATGGCCGACGCGGTACGCATGATGGAGACCACGCAGCAATCCGCCCTGCGCATCGTGGACATCATTGGCGTGATCGACGGCATCGCCTTCCAGACCAATATCCTGGCGCTGAACGCCGCGGTGGAGGCGGCGCGCGCGGGCGAACACGGGCGCGGCTTCGCCGTCGTCGCATCCGAAGTGCGCGCGCTGGCGCAGCGCAGCGCGCAGGCCGCAGGCGAAATCAAGCGACTGATCGGTGCATCGGTCACTAACGCCGAAGCGGGCAGCATGCTGATCGGACAGGCGGGCGGCACCATGCGCGACGTCGTGGCACAGATCGGCCGCGTGCGCGACGCGATCGGCGATCTCAGCCAGGCCAGCCGCGAACACGCCGAAGGTGTCGAGCAAGTCACTTTCACTGTCGTGCAAATGGACGACGCCACACAGCAAAACGCCGCGCTGGTGGAGCAGATGGCGGCCGCGTCGGAGGCGCTGCGCGAACAGGCCGCCCGCCTGGCGCAGTCGGTCGATGCGTTCCGGTTGCCAGTTGACGGACCGGCAAGGCGTTGACGGCGGCAGGGCAAGACAGTGTTGTATTACGACCCTGACGGCTTGCCCGCCGCCCCCGCTCATGTCAGCATGCATCCGTGGCAAACCGCATCCTGCGCGGCTCCACGGAAAGATGACAAAAGCAGGATTTCGCAGCAAATGTCCCCGTGGAGACCGACGATGCGCACACCTGACATCAAGACCCGCTTTACCATCCTGCTTGCCTGCTTTGCCCTGGGATTCATGATATATGGCGCCTGGTCGATCAAGCTGTTGCGGGAAGTGCGTGTCACCGGGCCGATTTACGACCGCATCGTGCAGAGCAAAGACCTTGTGGCAGACATCCTGCCACCGCCGGAATACATCATTGAGTCCTACCTCGTTACTTTCCAACTGCAAGCCTCATCGGATCCTGCGGAACAGGAGCGCCTGATGCAAAGGATCCAAGCCTTGCAGGCGGAATACGATACGCGCCACAAGTTCTGGCTGGAGCAGGCGCTGGAACCGGAATTGAAACAGGCCTACCTGCACGATGCGCACACGCCGGCGCAAGCGTTTTATGGCGTGGTCCAGAAGGAATTCCTGCCCGCCATCCGCAAGCAGGACAAGGAGGCGGCAACCGCCGCCATGGCGCGCCTGCATGGCCACTATGAACAACACCGGCAAGCCATCGACCGTGTGGTGGACATGGCGAACAAGCGTTCAGCCACCGATGAAACGGCGGCGCGTGAACGCATCGAGGCGGCCAGCTGGCAAATGCCGGCCATCCTGCTGCTGTCGCTGGCGGCCGGTGTCGGTGTCGCGGTGCATATCCTGCGCCAGCTGTTCCGCCAGCTGGGCGGCGATCCCGCCGCGGCGGCCGAACTGGCCGACCGCATCGCTTCCGGCGACCTGACCGCCCCGATCCGGCTGCGTCCTGGCGACAGCAGCAGCCTGCTGCATGCCATGCAGGAAATGCGTGACAACCTGGCGTTGATCGTATCGCGGGCGCGCAGTGCGACCGAAGCGATTTCCAGCGCATCGTCGCAAATTGCCAGCGGCAACCAGGACCTGGCGACACGCACGTCGGAACAGGCCGGATCGCTGGAGCAAACCACGGCGTCGATGCATGGGTTGACCAGCACCGTCGAGCAAAACGCCGGCCTGGCGCAGCAAGCCAACCAGCTGGCGGACGCCGCATCGGAAACCGCGCGCCGCGGCGGCGACGTGGTATCGCAAGTGGTGCAAACCATGGGCGCCATCAATGCCTCGTCGCGCCGCATTGCCGACATCATCGGCGTCATCGACGGCATCGCTTTTCAAACCAATATCCTGGCGCTGAATGCCGCCGTGGAAGCGGCCCGCGCCGGTGAGCAGGGACGCGGTTTTGCCGTGGTGGCGTCGGAAGTGCGTTCGCTGGCGCAGCGTTCGGCGGCGGCGGCCAAGGAAATCAAGGAATTGATCGGCGACTCCGTGCAGCAAGTCGTGGCCGGCAGTGCACTGGCCGACCAGGCCGGCGCCACCATGCAGGACGTGGTGGCCAGCATCGAGCGGGTGGCGGGCATCATGAACGACATTACGCAGGCCAGCCATCACCAGAACGGCGGTATCGCCCAGGTGCACGATGCGCTGCGCCAGATGGATGCGGCCACCCATCAGAATGCCGCGCTGGTGGAACAGGCGTCGGCCGCCGCGCAATCGATGCAGGCGCAGGCTGGCCAGCTGGTGGACGTGGTCAGTGTATTCCGGCTCAATGACGAAGCGCCGCCGGCGCGCCCGGTGGCGACGTCTCCCGCTGCGCGTCCGGACGTACCCCGGCTGCGGGCCGCCTGAGCGCAGGCGCGGCGCGCCACCCGTGTTCACCCCGGACTTAACGGGAGGATGCCGCCGCGTACGCCACGACATAGTCCCGGCCGGGCTCAAGCGTCATCTCATAATGGCCCGTGCTCGCCGTGCGGATCACCCCCTCCCTGCAGCGCGGCGCAACGGTGCTCGCGAAGCGCAGCGTGCCCTGGCCGCCATGCGCACGGACCCGGATTTCCGTGGTGCTGGCCGCCACGTCGATATCGCCGTGCGGCGTCGGCACTTTGCCTTCGATCCACTCCAGGCAGCCCAGCCGGGGTTCCACCACATACGTGGCATAGCCTGGCTGCACCGGCCGCACGCCCAGGTAATAGCGGCCGAACAGGTACAGGGGGCTGGCGCCCCACGCGTGACACAGGCTCATGCCGAACGCCTTGCCATACATGGCGTAGCGTTCAGGCGCTTTTTGCGCCGGATCGTACTGTTCCCAGAAACAGGTGGCGCCATCGTTCAGCATCCCGCCCCAGTAATCCCGGACCTGGCCGGTAACGTAATCCTGCCGGCCGCTCTCCGCCAGCGCCGCCAGTTCATAAAAGCGCATATACGGCGTGGTGATCTTTTGCACCTGGTCGTTCATCAGCACGTTGCGTTTCACCGCTTCCGCCTGCGCCGCATCGAGATAGCCGAACATCAGGGCAAACATGTTGGGATGGCGCGTCACCAGCGTATCGGGCTTGCCGTCCTTGCGGCGGTGGATGAACGCTTGCCGCTCGGGGTCCCAGAACGCGGCCATGATTTTCTGTTTCAAGTCCGCCGCGAGTGCGCGGTATTTCGCCGCCCGCTCAACGTCTTTCACCAGCGTGGCGGAATCCGCCATGGCGTCAAGGCTGCGGGCCAGCAGCAGCTGGATCACCGCCAGTTCGCCATCGGTGGGCATCGGCGCCCAGTCGACGAACACCCAGTCGCCCGGCATGCCTTCCAGCATGCCGTTGCTGTTGCGCCGTCCCAGCACAAAATCCATCAACGTCACCATGCGCGGATAAATGCTTTGCACGAAAGCCGCGTCGCCCGTGTAGCGGTAATAGTCGTCGATGCCGATAAACCAGTACAGCGAATAGTCCAGGATGGTATTGATGTGCATATCGACCGGATCGGCGCCCCGTAGCGCCCACGTGGTGCGCTTCACGGTATCGCTGTCGAAGAACGCGTAGTAATTCATCAAATACGTTTGCACGGCATCGCCTGACCAGATCCAATGGTCGCGTTTGATACCGTCAAGGAAGAATTCGCGCGTATTCAATTCCAGTGTCCGCAGCGAGACATCCCAGATGCGGTTCAGCGCCGCATCGGAACTTTTAAAGCTGCCGCGCCGCACCTGCGGCAGGTATTCGTACAGCAGCGCGACATCGCCAATGTCCACGTCATCGTCAAAACGGATATTCACGTAGCGCATGGCGCGCGAGTTGGGCAAGACCATGTCGCCGTCATGGGCGATGGCCAGGCGGTCCAGCGTCTCGCCAGTCTCGGTGGCGAGCGCTTCTTCCAGCGATTCGCCGTAATACAGTGTCACGTTGCCCCGGCCCTTCACCTGCTTCAATTTCACGAAACCGATGGTTTCCTGCCCGAAGTCCACCAGCAACGAGTGTGCGCCACGCTGGATCCTGGCCGCGCCGATTTCCCGTGTCGCCAGCCGGTAACGCGACGGCGGCGCGGCGGGCGTATCGAAGTGCCAGCTGGCCGCCTGCACTGGCACGCCGTTCAACGGTTTGTAAAAGGGTTTCGGCCCGACAGTCCAGTGGCCGTCCGACCGGATGGTCTTGCCCTGCACGTAGATGGCAGGCGGCGTGGCGGCGTTATAGACCTGCACATTGATGCCATGCTTGCCGGCCGGGACCAGGACATGGCGCTGGTCGCCCTGCACGAATTTGCCGTCCACCACCACGCTGTATTTGCCCTCCACCTGCAGCGAGATGGTTTCCGGCTCCGCCAGGTCCACGTGGCGGGTGAAATTGACTTGCGGCTGGTGGCTGTAAAAGCGCCAGAACGGCATGAACAGTGCATCGCGTTCATTGCGTTTGACTTGCATTTCATTGCTCAGCCAAATCTCGAAATCGCCGGGATACCAGATCCACGTGGCCGGCGCCGGGGCCTGGGCCATGCCGGTGAGGGGAAAAACGAGTGCCGCGATGGCGGCGGCAAGGTGGCGTGCAGATAGTTTCATGCCACCATGTTATCCATAACAGGACGCCATGGTGATCAATTTTTTGATTATCCGGCCAGGCTTCGGTTTTCCGCCTTGTGCGCGGCCTTGCACGCATACATGGCCTGATCCGCATAGCGCATCAAGTGATCCGTCGCATCGCCATGTTCCGGGTACAGCGCAATCCCGATGCTGGCGGCCGCCTGCATGCGCACGCCCGCCAGCGGCAACGGCTTGCCGATGGCCTGGTGGATTTTGGCCACGACGGCTTGCGCCTGTTCCATCGTGTCGACATTTTCCAGCAGCGCCACGAATTCATCGCCGCCCAGGCGCGCCACCGTATCGCACTCGCGCACGCAGCTCACGATGCGGCGCGCCACCGCTTGCAGCAACTGGTCGCCGATCGCGTGGCCATAGTCATCGTTGACGCGCTTGAAGTCATCCAGATCGATGAACAGCAGCGCCCCGCGCGACCGGTCGCGGCGGCTGCGGGCAAAGGCCGATTGCATGCGGTCCTGGAACAGGCGGCGGTTCGGCAAGCCCGTCAATTCGTCATAGCGGGCCGCATAGGCCAGGTCCGCGTGCAGCGCCAGCCGTTCGATGACGGTGGCGGCCTGGGCCGCTGCGAATTGCAGCACGTCGCGGTCGTGCGCGGACAGCACGGCGGCGTGCTCGACGTCAAAGCGCAGTTCGCCGAATTTCATGCCCGGCGTGGACATCGGTTCGGCAAACCAGCGCGACGTGTCCGGCGGCGCACCCGCCGCACCGTCGACGCCCGGCATGGCCGCGGCATAGGCCACGCGCGCACCCGGATCCAGCACGGCGGCCAGCCCCCGCAGCGGCATCAGTTCCAGCAAAATCCCATGAAATGCCACGAACAGCGCCTCCAGCGATTCCGCCCCCTGCGCCGCCGTCGACAGCGCCAGCATGCCGGCCAGCCGCTGCTCCGCCAGCTTGCGTTCGCTGATATCGCGCGCCACGCCGATCCGCAACTGGTCTTCATCCGACCAGCGCGCCGACCACATGATGTGCGCCACGCTGCCATCCTTGCGCAGGTAGCGGTTTTCAAAGCCGAAGCCGGGGCGCCCGCGCGCCACCTGCGCCATTTCCGCAACGGTGCGCTGCAAGTCGCCGGGATGGATGAAGTCGAGTATCTGGCGCCCGATCATTTCATCGGGCTGGTAGCCGAACACGGCCGTACAGGCGGGATTCACGTAGACGATGCGGCCGCCCTCTTCCACCAGAAAAACCACATCCAGCAGCAAGTCAGCCAAACGGTGCAAAGTGTTGTTCATTGCCTGAATCAATGAGGTAGTTCCAGGATTATAGCAAGTCGCTGTGGTGATTCGGCTGCGGGCATGCCCCGTAACAACATCAGATATTCCTTCCCCCACGTGCCGCTTGTATAGTGTCGCCACCACGCAACCAACTGAGACGAGCAGCACATGGATGATTTCATCGGGGTGTACGACAACGCCCTCACGCCAGAGCAATGCGCACACATCATCGGGCGCTTCGACGCCAGCAAGGACGTCATCCGCGGCAAGACCGGACAGGGTGTCGACCTCAGCAAGAAGGACAGCTACGACCTCACGATTTCCA
Organism: Pseudoduganella rivuli; assembly: GCF_009674485.1. GTDB lineage: Bacteria > Pseudomonadota > Gammaproteobacteria > Burkholderiales > Burkholderiaceae_D > Rugamonas > Rugamonas rivuli_B. The sequence continues at coordinate 75,341 of NZ_WKJJ01000008.1, forward strand.
ATCACAAGGACTGGAACGATGTGTCGAACCTGCTCATGGCGGCGGTGTTGAAGCACCTGGTCACCTATGTGGGCCAATACCGCATGCTGTTGATGGGCGCCCTGTCGCCAACGCTGGAGCATCCGGGGACGGGACAACCGGTGGTGTTGTCGCTGGACAACTTCGACGATTTCGATGCCGGGCGCATCAGCGACGTGATCCGCGCCATGTATCGTGGCGGCGCGATCAATCTGCAAAAGTATCTGCAAAACAGCGGCGGCTACCACCACTGGCATTCCGAGGTGTATCCGCAAAACGCGAGTTGCGAAACGCTGCACCGGGTGCTGCTGTTCCAGTTTTACCTGAACGACGTGCAGGAAGGCGGCTCGACCGAGTTCTTCTACCAGAAGCGCCACGTGGAGGCGCGCCAGGGCCGGCTGGTGATCGCCCCGGCCGGCTTCACCCACTCCCACAAGGGCCATGTCGCCACGAGCGGCGACAAATACATCGCCACTTCCTGGATCCTGTTCCAGCGCGCCGAAGCCCTCTATGGCCGGTAAATTTGTCAATTTAAAAATCTTTCAGCCTTACACTTAGTGTTACATGCCGCCGATTGACCGCCGCCGGCGCAGCCCGGATACTTGCCGGATTTCTTACGCCCCATACCCCACAAGGAGACCCCAGTGAAGAAACCCGCCATGCTGGCTACCACCATGCTGTTGGCCACTACCGCCACGATCGCCGCCACCGCGGCCGACCACGTCCCGCAAATCGAAGCCCAGCGCCTGTCGCACGACGTCAAAGTGCTGGCGTCCGACGAATTCGAAGGCCGCGGCCCGAATACCGCCGGCGAAACCAAGACCGTCCATTACCTGATCGAACAATTCAAGGCCGCCGGCCTGAAGCCGGGCGGCGACATGGTCAAAGGCAAGCGCGCGTGGACCCAGGAAGTGCCGCTGGGCCGCTTTGAAATCAAGGGCCCGGTCACGCTGACCCTGAACGACGGCAAATCCAGCCAGACCTTCCTGCAGGGCGACCAGATGGCCGTGCGCGCCGCCATGACAGGCGCCAAGCGCGTGGATTTCGACAAAGTTCCACTGGTGTTCGTCGGCTATGGCGTCAAGGCGCCGGAGCGCAACTGGGATGACTTCAAGGGCGTCAACCTGAAAGGCAAGCTGGCGGTCGTGCTGATCAACGACCCGGATTTTGAAACGGGCGAAGGTGATTTCGGCGGCAAGGCCATGACGTATTACGGCCGCTGGACGTACAAGTATGAAGAAATGGCGCGCCAGGGCGCGGTCGGCACCCTCATCGTGCATGAAACCGCGCCGGCGTCGTATGGCTGGCCGACCGTGAAGAATTCCAACACCAATGTCATGTATGACATCGTGCGCAAGGAACCGGGCAAGTCGCACGCGCCAATGGAAGCGTGGATCCAGCGCGACGTGGTGGCCGACTTGTTCAAGCGTGCCGGCCTGGACTTCGACGCGGCCAAGAAGCAGGCGCAAACGCGCGACTTCAAGCCGGTCGAACTGAAAGGCATCAACCTGTCCGCCCACTATGCGGTCGATGCGCAAGTGATCAAGTCGAAAAACGTGGCCGCCATCAAGGAAGGCACGGACCAGAAAGACCAGACCGTCATGTACACCGGTCACTGGGACCACCTGGGCGTGGGTGAACCGGACGCCAAGGGCGACAAGATCTATAACGGCGCCATCGACAACGCCACCGGCATCGCCTCCCTGCTCGAACTGGGCCGCGCTTACGGCAAGGCGCCCGCGCCGAAACGCAGCGTGCTGTTCCTGGCCGTGACGGCGGAAGAAAAAGGCTTGCTCGGTTCCGAATACTATGCCGCCAACCCGCTGTATCCGCTGGCCACCACGGTTGCCATGATCAATGTGGATGCCCTGCTCCCGTACGGCCCGGCGCGCAACTTCAGCACGTCCGGCAGCGCGAAACAGGACTTGCTGGACATGCTGATCGCCAAGGCCAGGAACTGGAACCTCAGCTACTCGCCGGATTCGAAACCGGAAGCGGGCCACTTCTTCCGTTCCGACCATTTCCCGATGGCCAAGCGCGGCGTGCCGGCGGTGTCGTTTGAATCCGGCGAAGACCTGGAAGAAGGCGGCCTGGCAGCCGGCAAGGCGGTCAAGGAAGCCTACAACGAGCACAATTATCACCAGCCATCCGATGAATGGAGCGCCAACTGGCCATTCACGGGCATGGCGCGCGACCTGCAACTGCTGTACAGCGTCGGCCGCGACCTGGCGGAATCGAAAGACTGGCCAAACTGGAGCAAGGATTCCGAATTCCGCGCCCCGCGTGACGTGACCGCTTCCAAGCGCCGCTGATCGCCCCGTGCCCCGGCGCCATGCCGGGGCGCGTAGTTTATTGACAACACTCCCCTCCTGCCGTAACCACGGCGTAGCCAGCCCCGGCTAGAATCAAACAAGGCCATTCCCGCACGGGAGGATATGCCATGCCTTGTCTGCCACACCGCTTTGCCAGGATTGCCGGCCTTGCCGCGGCGCTGCTGGCGTTGCCGGCCGTGTCCGCGCCGGTCCAGCCGGCGTGTCCTACCCGTCCCATCGTGCTGGGCCTCTATGAATTCGGCCATTACTACCGCGCCGGCGCCGGGCTGGACAAGGACGTCGCCGACCAGCTGGCCAAACGCAGCGGCTGCAAATTCGACTTGCGCGTCACGTCGCGCCGCATGATCTGGCAAGGCATGCAAGATGGCTCGATCGACATCACCCTGTCCGCCTTCGCGCCGCCGGAGCGCCTGGCGTTTGCGTGGGCCGAACCCTACCTGTGGGTGCGTTACCACGTGCTGCTGAAAAAAGAAGTCGATTCCCGCGTGCACACGGCGGCCGACTTCATTGCCGCGCCCAACCTGCGCATGGGCGTGGGCCGTGGCCACATGGCCAGCGCCCCCTATGACGAGGTGGTGGCGCAGTTGCGCAATATCGGCCGGGTCGAAGACGTCGACGACACGGACCGCATGTTCGCCATGTTCAAGGCCGGGCGCTTCCACGCGATGCTGGGCTCGCCCCTGGTGTATGGCAGCTACCTGAAGGAGGAATTGCAAGCCAATGCCATCCGCATCGAAGACTGGAGCCAGAACAAGCCCAAGATGCCCATACACATGTTAGTCAGCAAGAAAAACTTCAGTGCCGACGAATCCCGGCGCTGGGGGGAACTCATGAAAAGCATCGCCGCCGACGGCACCATGCTGCGCCTGGTTTCGCGCTACGTGGACGCCGACAGCGCCGCGAAAATGCTGGCGCCATAACGTCCAAAGGCGCCATTTCCCACCATACAAAAACCGGATCCCACATCGCGAAACAGGATGCTGCAATTGTTGGCCGCGATCGCTTCATTTCCTGAAAAACGATTTCACATAATAAAAATATGTCCGTAAGTCATTGAAGCATAACGGGCAATTTAAGTTATATGTCTTATATAAGACATCTTTTACAAAACCAAAAACAGCGCTATTATTTAGTCATGCAGTTAGCTTTTGGATTCAGTACCGGACCGCGTCTCACAACGCTTTCTTAATCAAGCTTCTTAATTAGGATCACTACCATGTCTACCTACACCGACGACATCAAAGCCATCGCCACCCTGAAAGACAAAGAAGGCAGCGCATGGAACGCCATCAACCCTGAATCCGCCGCCCGCATGCGCGCCCAGAACAAGTTCAAGACTGGCCTGGACATCGCCCGCTACACGGCCAAGATCATGCGCAACGATATGGCCCGCTACGATGCCGACCCATCCCAGTACACCCAGTCGCTGGGCTGCTGGCACGGTTTCATCGGCCAGCAAAAGCTGATCTCGATTAAAAAGCACTTCAACAGCACCGACCGCCGCTACCTGTACCTGTCCGGCTGGATGGTTGCCGCCCTGCGTTCGGAATTCGGCCCGCTGCCGGACCAGTCGATGCATGAAAAAACCGCTGTCTCGGCGCTGATCAAAGAGCTGTACACCTTCCTGCGCCAGGCCGACGCCCGTGAACTGGGCGGCCTGTTCCGCGAACTGGACGCCGCCAGCGATGCCGACAAGCCAGCGATCCAGGCCAAGATCGACAACCACGTCACCCACGTGGTACCGATCATCGCCGACATCGACGCCGGTTTCGGCAATGCCGAAGCAACCTACCTGCTGGCCAAGCAATTCATCGAAGCGGGCGCCTGCTGCATCCAGATCGAAAACCAGGTGTCCGACGAGAAGCAATGCGGCCACCAGGACGGTAAAGTCACGGTGCCGCACGAAGACTTCCTGGCCAAGATCCGCGCCATCCGCTACGCGTTCCTGGAACTGGGCGTGGAAGACGGCGTGATCGTTGCCCGTACCGACTCGCTGGGCGCCGGCCTGACCAAGCAGATCGCCTACACCACCGAACCAGGCGACCTGGGCGACCAGTACAACTCGTTCCTGGACGTGGAAGAAGTCACCACCGACACCATGAACAACGGCGACGTCGTGATCAAGCAAGGCGGCAAGCTGGTACGTCCTAAGCGCCTGCCAAGCAACCTGTTCCAGTTCCGTGCAGGCACCGGCGAAGCACGTTGCGTACTCGACTGCATCACCTCGCTGCAAAACGGCGCCGACCTGCTGTGGATCGAAACGGAAAAACCACATATCGCCCAGATCGGCGGCATGGTGAAGGAAATCCGCAAGGTCATCCCGAACGCGAAGCTGGTGTACAACAACAGCCCATCGTTCAACTGGACCCTGAACTTCCGCCAGCAGGTTTACGATGCGATGAAGGAAGCAGGCCAGGACGTATCGGCTTACGAACGTGCCAAGCTGATGAGCGTGGAATACGACGAAACCGAACTGGCCAAGCAAGCCGACGAGAAGATCCGCACCTTCCAGGCTGACGCGGCCCGCGAAGCCGGCATCTTCCACCACCTGATCACGCTGCCGACCTACCACACCGCCGCGCTGTCGACCGACAACCTGGCCAAGGAATACTTCGGCGACCAGGGCATGCTGGGCTACGTGGCTGGCGTACAGCGCAAGGAAATCCGCCAGGGCATCGCCTGCGTCAAGCACCAGAACATGTCCGGTTCGGACCTGGGCGACGACCACAAGGAATACTTCAGCGGCGAAGCGGCACTGAAAGCCGCTGGTAAAGACAACACGATGAACCAGTTCCACTGATTCATCGGTTGTACCGGCCAGAGGTCGCTGGCCGGTGTAATTCTCCAGTGAAGCAGGACGCCACCTTCGGGTGGCGTTTTCACTTGGCGGCTGCGAAAAATCATCACGCTGTTGATTGTTTTTATAATTGACAAATTGACATGTCGCAGAGATACTCCTGCGCATGATCGAACTCAGCAACATCCGCAAGACTTATCGCCAGGGCGGCAGCGATATCCACGCCCTCGACGGCATTGACTTGCAGGTTGCACCGGGCGAATTCATCGCCGTGATGGGACCGTCCGGTTCCGGCAAATCCACACTGTTGAATGTACTGGGCGGACTGGACCGGCCCGACAGCGGCCGCTACCGTCTGGCGCAAGATGAAATCAGCGCCCTCGACGATGACGCCGCGTCCGATGTGCGCAACCGCCGCATCGGCTTCGTGTTCCAGTCGTTCCACCTGTTGCCGCGCCTGACCGTGCTGGAAAACGTGTTGCTGCCCCAGCGCTATGCGCGCCACCGCGATGCACAGGCGCCGGAACGCGCCCGCGCGCTGCTCGAACGTATCGGCCTGGGACAACGCCTCGACCACTTGCCGGGCCAGTTATCGGGCGGACAATTGCAGCGCGCCGCGATTGCCCGCGCGCTGCTGAACCAGCCGGCCTTGCTGCTGGCGGACGAACCCACCGGCAACCTCGATTCCACCAGCGCGGCCGACGTGATGGCGCTGCTGCGCGAACTGCATGCCGGAGGCCAGACGCTGGTGCTGGTCACCCACGATCCGGCGATCGCCGCCAGCGCGCAGCGCACCATCCACCTGCGCGACGGCCGTATTGCCGCCGGCCAGCCATGAAGCGCCGTCACGTTGCCGTGTTGTGCGCGGCGCCGGCGCTGGCGCTGGCGATTGCCGCCGCCGTCAACCATGCGGACACCAGCGCCAGCGCCCACGCCACGCCACATACCACCGGTCCCGCACCAGTGCCGGGCGCGGCAAAATCCGAGCCACGGCCGGTCCTGCTGACCGGCGAAGTGGAAGCGCTGGATTCCCAAACCGTCTTCGTGCCGCCGTCGAACAGTTCGCCGGTGGTGTTGCGTAACTATGTCGCGGAAGGCAGCCAGGTGAAAGCCGGCGACCTGGTGTTGCGGATCGAGAATGCGGGCGCCACCAATATCGACCGCCTGAAGCTGGACCTGGAAGCGGCCCGCGCGCGCACCGTGCGCGAGACCGCCAATCTCGACGTGGCGGCGGTCGAGGCGGAAAAGGCGCTGGTCAGCGCGCAGGCCGCGCTGGACAAGGCCAGGGTCGATGCGGCGCTGCCCAAGCAGCAAGTCTCGGCGCTGAATTACGACCGCTACCAGGCCGAATTGGACCGCGCCACGCGCGACCTGGCGATCAAGCAGGGCAGCCTGGAAAATGCCCGGGCAGCCATGGCCCGCCGCAAGGAAGACGGCGAACTGGAAGTAAAGAAATTGCAGGTCAACATCGCGTTCCAGGTGGCCCAGCAGGCGCAGTCCGAAGTGCGCGCCGCGCGCGACGGTATCGTGGTGCACGGTTACAGCCCGTGGCGCGGCGAGCGGCTGGACGAAGGCGCGACGGCATGGCCCGGCAATGCCGCCGGCGCGGTGCTGGGCGATGGCCAGATGGCTGTCACGGCATGGGTGCTGGAAGCGGACCGTCCCTATCTGCGCGAGGACCAGGCTGTCCGCCTGCGCTTCGACGCGTTGCCGGGCGTGGCGCTGAACGGCAAGGTCGCCACCATTACCAGTGCACCGGAGGCGCGCGCCCGCTGGGGGCTGGGGCGCTATTTCCGCGTGAAGATCGATTTGCCGCCGGACCATGGCTTGCCGCTGGCGGCGGGAATGAGCGTGCTGGCCGAGCCGCTGGCGCCACAGCCCGCCGGAGCGGCAATTGCCGCTCCGGCGCCCGCGCGGGCCGCCGCCGCGCTGACGGTCGAAGGGGAAATCGCGTCGCGACTCACCATGCCGGTGGCGCCGCCGACGATTCCCTTCATCTGGCAATACAAGCTGGCGCAGCTGGCCCCCGAAGGCATGATGGTGGAAGCGGGCCAGCCCATCGCCGTGTTTGAAGCCGGTGAAGTGACGACCCAGCTGATCTCCCAGCAAAGCACGTTGAATGAACGCCAGCGGGCCCTGGACAAATTGCAGCTGGACCAGGCCGAAGCGGAGCGCGCCGGCGCGCTGGCGATCGCCGAGGCGCGCAGCAATGCGGAAAAGGCCGAGCGCAAGGCCAGCCAGCCGAAGGAATTGATCCGCCGCGTCGATTACGACAAGCTGGTGATCGAACGCGCAGAAAAAGCCGAGTTGTCCAGGCTGGCGCAAGCCCAGTATGACGCCCAGCAGCGCGCCCGCCAGGGCGAGCGCGCCGGTCTGGTGTCCGAAGTGGAACAGTTGCGGGCCCAGATCGCCATCCTGCAAAAGGGCCAGGCGGCATTGACCGTGCTGGCGCCGCGCCGGGGCCTGGTGCTGTACCGGACCAGTTTCAATGGCGAGAAATTCACGCCCGGCACGCAGGTCTGGATGGGCCTGTCGGTCGCCACGCTGGCCGATCCGGACCGGTTGTACGTCAACGCCATGGTGCCCGAAGCGCAGGCGGCTGGCGTGCACGTGGGCCAGGCTGCGCGCGTCACCGTCTCCGGCGCGCGCCAGGCGCTGCCGGCCCGGGTCAGTGCGCTGGGCCGTGTCTTCCACGGCAAGTCGTCCGCGCAATCGGCTGTGGTGCGCGATCTTGAACTGCAATTCGACACCCCGCCCAAGGACTTGAAGCCGGGCGCCGCGGTACAGGTGGAGCTGTTGCCGGCCGCCACCCGGCGCGCAGCGGGTACGCCAACGTAGCCTTGAACCAGTCCATGTCCATGCCCCGTTCCCCTGCCGCGCGCGCGGCCATCGCCGCCACGCTGGCGGCAAGCGTGACCCTCCCCGCAGCCTTGCTGTCCGGTTGCGACGCCGCCTCGTCCACCGTGGCCAGTCCCAGCGAAACCCTGGCCGCGCGGGCGTGGAGCGAAACCCTGGAAGCGGACGGCGAAATCAAGGCTGCCGCCAGCACGCCGCTGGCCGTGCCCGGCAGCGGCTGGAGCAGCCGGGTGCTGGTGGACATGCTGGCCGACGGCAGCAGCGTCAAGAAGGGCCAGGTGGTCGCCCGTTTCGACGCGCCGCAGGCACGCATGGAACTGACCCAGGCCGAATACGAGCTGGTGCGCAAGACGCTGGCCGAGGAAACCAGCCGCCAGAGCGCCGCGGTCGAGCGCAGTGTGCTGGCCGGCGAACGCGCCAAGGTCGATGACGATCTCGGCCTGAGCCAGCGTTATGCGCGCGTCGATCTCAGCATCTTCAGCAAGAACACCATCCTCGATGCGCTGGCCGACGTCGGCTTCCTCACCAACAAGCGCGGCTACCTGGAGTGGAAAGGCGGCCAGGTGCAGGCGCGCACCGCGGCGCAAGAGGCGGTGCTGCACTCGCAGCGCGGCAGCGTGATGCAGACCGCCGCGCAAAAACGGCAAAGCCTGGAGTCGCTGGAACTGGTCGCGCCGCACGACGGCGTGTTCTTGCTGGCGGCGCGCTGGGACGGCGCCAAGGCACAGGTCGGCGCGCCGCAGATGGCCGGCGCGGAATTCGGCATGCTGCCCGATCTCGACCAGCTGGTGGCGCATTTCACCGTGGCCGAAGGCCAGGCTTACGGGCTCAAGCCGGGCTTGCCAGTGCGGGTACGCCTGGCCGGCACCGGGACGGAACTGGATTTGACCGTGACCAAGGTCGGCAACAGCGCCGGCACCATTTCGCCCGAGTCGCCCGTGAAGTACAGCGATTTCGACGCCGCCATTGCCAACGAGACCGCGCGCCGGCTGGGCCTGAAACCGGGCCAGGCGCTGCATGGCACGGTGCGGCTGGTGGCGCGCGCATCGGCGCTGACCGTGCCGAACATCGCCGTGGTGCAGGATGGCGCCAGCTACGCGGTGTATACCGACGACGCCGGCCGGCAAGTCAAACACCAGGTCGAACTGGGCCTGCGCGGCCCGGTCCGCAGTGAAATCAAAGGCGGCCTGGCGCCCGGCGCGCGCATCCTGCTGCTGCCGCCAACGGAAAAGAAAACGTGATGAACCGGGCACTGTTATTGGAAGCCGTCGCCGAACTGCGGAGGCGGCAATTGCGCACCGGCCTGACGCTGCTGGGCATGATCTTTGGCGTCGGCGCCATCGTCGCCATGCTGGCCGTGGGCGAAGGCAGCAAGCGCGAGGCGCTGCGGCTGGTGGCCGAACTGGGGCTGGACAATGTGCTGGTCGAGAGCAAGGCGATCGAAACCGAGCAATTGAAGGACATCCGGGCCCGCTCGCTGGGCTTGTCGGCCGCCGACGGCATGGCGGTACTGGCCGTGGTACCGGGCGCGCGGTCGGTGGCATTGAAAAAGGAAATCAAGGCCGAGCAACTGGTGGTGGGCGACCAGGTGGCCAGCGGGCGCGCATTTGCCGTATCGCCGGCCTATGCGGAACACAGCGGCCTGACGCTGAAGGAAGGCCGCTGGCTGGCCCCGGACGATGGCGCCACGCTGGCGCCGGTGTGCGTGCTGGGCGCCCGCCTGGCGCGCACGCTGTTCGGTGCGGCGCCGGCAGTCGGGCAACGGCTCAAGCTGAACCACGTGTGGCTGCAAGTGGTGGGCGTGCTGGCCGACCGCGCGCAAAACAAGGCGGAGTTCGAAGGCGTCAAGCTGGGGCTGGACGACGAGCGCCTGTTCGTTCCGTGGGAAACAGGCCGCGCCCGTTTCAGCTTCAAGCGCATCGAAGACGAAGTCGATGGCATCAGCGTGCGGCTGGACGGCAAAGTGGCGCCGGACAGCGCGGCCCGCGTGCTGCAGGCGCTGATCAGCCAGCGCCATGGCGGCGCCGACGACACCAACCTGATCGTGCCGATGGGCTTGTACCGGCAAAACCAGCAAACGCAGCGCATTTTCACCATCGTCATGAGTTCGATCGCGGCGGTGTCGCTGCTGGTGGGCGGCATCGGCATCATGAACATCATGCTGGCCAATGTGCTGGAACGGCGCCGCGAAGTGGGCTTGAAACGGGCGCTGGGCGCGCGCCGGCGCGACGTGGTGGAGCAATTCCTGGCCGAAGCGCTGGTGATTGCCGTCACTGGCGCGCTGCTGGGCATCGTCCTTGGCGCGGTGGCCGCTTACAGTATTGCCGCGCTGGCGGGATGGTCGGTGGCGTGGTCGCCACTGAGTCTGCTGCTGGCCGTGCTGCTGTGCGTGGCGGTCGGGCTGGCGTTTGGCGTCTATCCGGCCCGCCAGGCGGCCGCGCTGGACCCGATCGCGGCGTTGCGCAGCGACGGCTAGTGCGTCACCTGGTGTTCCGCTAAAACATGCGGCTGATGCCGAGCACCACTTCGTGCGTGGTGCGGGGGTCGCCGCCGTAGTCATACACGCCGCCGGTCTTGCGCTTGCGCGCCGCATCGAACGACAGTTCGGCGCGCCAGTCATTCCATCCGCCCTGCACGCCCAGCCGCACGTCATGGCGGCCGATCATGGCGCCCGGCGCCGCATGCACGGAACCCAGGTAACCGATATGCCAGAATGCGCGCAGCCGCATACCGGGTAAATGGGAAACATCGGGCAAGTCCTTGCCGCCATTGACTTCACCATACCAGGTGCGGGTGCCGAGGCCGAGGTAATCGGGCGCATAGGAAAGGCGGGCGCTGACATTGTCCAGCGCCACGCCGCCCGTCACTTCATTGAAATGCCAGCCCGGCCGCTGCGGAAAGGCATAGCGCGACACGCCGGCTTCCCAGCTCACGCCGGACGCCAGTTGCCGCGCATAGCCCGCATACCCGAGCCACTGCGCACTGCGGCCGGTGGCGCCGCTAAGCTGGGCGGAAATCACCTGTCCGCCCGCGTACCAGCCATCCGCGCCATCGTAGTTGACGGCCAGGCGCGGCGCGGCCTTGCCGGAGCTGAGGCTGATCCCCCGGTACAAATAATCCGAGACAATGCCGGCGCTGCCGCTCAGCTGGGCATGCGCGGCGGAACTGCTCAACAGGAGGATGGCGCACAGGCATGCGCGCGCGTCAGCCATACGCTATGGCGTGCGCACGTAGTTTGCAGCGCTGGTAGAAGTGTTGGCAGGCGTGCATCCGCATGTACATTTTCCGGTGAAGCGCGTGACGGTCGCGCATAAATCGAGACTGGTGGCGCCTGTCACCAGGCTGTCGCGCAACTCGGTCAGCGGCATGCGCGGTTTCAGCTCACTCAGCACGGCCATCATGCCAGAGACATGTGCGGCTGCATAGGAGGAGCCCGATACCATACCCCAGCGCGCGCCCGTCATCGTGGTCGGAATGTCGCGGCCCGGCGCCGCCAGGACATTACCTGCGTGCGGCATGGCGCCTTCCGCCGCCACCGCGAACACGCCCGGATACGACGCGGGAAAACCGCCGTCGGTGCGCGTGGGATCGAACGCGCCCACCACCCGTATGCCCCGTGCGCGGGCCACGTCGATCAATTGCTGCAGCAGGCGGTCATCCGGGCCGGACAAGCTCATGTTGATCACTTGCGCGCCATGCAGCAGCGCGTAATTCAGCGCCTTCCCCAGCGTAAAACTGTTGCAGCGGGTGGCGCCATCGGGCGACTGCCAGCATGCGCGCAGCGCCATCAGCCGCGCGCCGGGCGCCACGCCTTCGATGCCGACGCCGTTGCCCGCATGGGCGGCGATCACCCCCGCGACCGCGGTGCCATGGGTTTCACTGGCATAGCGCTGGCCATCGACAAAGTTTTCCTTGATCGCCACCTGCCCCGCCAGGTCCGGATGGTCGGTTTCGATGCCGCTGTCGACCACCGCCACCAGCACTTTGCGTCCCGTGGCGACTTTACGCACTTCCGTCAGTTGCCATGGCTGCGCGGCCGGCTGCACGGGATACAGCGGATCGCTGCCCGCCTGCGCCGAATAGCTTTGCACGGGCTGCGCCCATTTCACACGGGCGTCATGCGCCAGCGCTTCCAGCACCGGGGCGCTGGATTGTCCCGGCGCCAGTTGCATGCGGTAGCAATCGACATTCAGCGCGGGCATGGCCCAGTCTTCCACCAGCGCCAGCCCGTGTTCGCGCGCCAGCGCCTCGGCAATGCGGCGGCGCGCCGCACGTGCGGCGTCGTCGCGGTAAGTCGCGCCGTGGTAGCCGTCCGGGCGGAAGTGCGGCGCGGGCAAATGCAGCATGACGAGGATGTCGCGTGAAGCCTGTTCCTCCGGCTGCACGGCCGGAACAACCGGTGCACTTGGCGGAACGGGGGATGCCGTTTGCGCCACCGCCACCCCGGAAAAGAGCCACGCGGCCAGGCCGGCGGCCAGCAGCGGCCCTGCCGCGGCCACGGAGTTCACGGCTTCGCTCCCGCGCCCAGCGGCTCGGCCAGCCGCACGGCGGGATCGGCGCGCAGCGCCGCCAGCAATTGCGCCCGGTGCGCCGTGTCCACGTCGACCAGATACGCGCCGGCCACGGTGGGGCCGTCGACGATGCGGCCGCCGGACGCCTGCAGCAATTGCTGCACGTGCTCGAGGCGCGCATCCGGCTGGAACATCACCACCACGTCCGGCGCGGCCGCCGTGCCGCTGCCCAGCGCCCGGTAGGCGGGGTCAAGGCTGCCACCGGCCGGCGCCAGCGACACACCGAGGCCGATGATGACGGCAAACTGCGCGGCCAGCGCCCAGTTGCGCCAGCCACCGCCGTCAAACACATCCGTCACGCGCCGCCACCAGTTGCGCAGCGCCAGCGGCGCCGCCGCACTCGCCGCTTGGGATCGCATGGCTGACGGCGCGGCTTCCTGCGCGGCGCCATCGAGCCGCGGCATCAGCCGCGCCAGCGCCGCCTCGGCGTCCAGCCCGTCCGGCAACGCCGGTTCGGCCGCGATCACGCGGCGCTCCAGCGCCACATCGGCGCGGCAGGCGGCGCACGTCTCGAGGTGCCGGCCCACCATGGCATGTTCACCGGCGGACAGCGTACCCGCCGCATACCACGGCAATAGCTGCTGCACCGCCAGGTGCTCTTGTTCGTTGGACAATGGTTGCGGGTTCATTCTGTTGCTTCCATATGGCGTGACAGCATGGCTTTCAATCGCTGGCGCGCGTGGAACATGCGCGTCTTGACCGTATTGACGGGGCATCCCATGGTGTCGGCAATTTCCTGGTACGCCATGTCGTGAAAATAAGTGAGGCTGACCACCATGCGCTGCTCCAGCGGCAAGGCGTTCAGCGCGGCGCTGACGCCCTGCTGCAATTGTTTGCCGGCCAGCGCATGGTCCGGTTCGAACTCCGGCCCGCCCTGCTGTTCCACTGTGGATTCCACCGGTTCATCCAGGCCGCGCAGCGCTTTCAGCGCCTGGCGGTAAGCGATGCCGAAAATCCACGTCGACACCTTGCTGCTGCCGTCATACGTCAGGGCCTTTTGCCACACCACCAGCATCGTGTCGTTGATGATTTCTTCCATCAGCGGCACATTGCGCGTCATGCGGCCCAGGAAACGCGCCAGCCGGGGAAAATATACACGGTACAGTTCCTGAAAAGCGTGACGGTCCCCCCGGCCGACGCACGCGACCAGCCGCGCGTCGCCGTCTCCGGCCTCCGGACTTCCCGCTCCCCAGCTTTTCCGCATGCAGCAATTCTCCCTTGTCGCCGTCAATACCCGTTCAGCGCAGAAAGGTTCAATAGCGCCGCACAATTTTAACGCTGACCGGTGCAATGTTCCTCACATGCTTATGGACAACATGCCGTACGGCACGACACAATGGCTTGTCGCCACTCTCCCGATGCCACCATGCGCCGCATCCTGCCGCCGCTGCTTGCCTGCCTGCTGATGGATGGCGCCGCCATGGCGGCAACGTGCCCGGATCCCGTGCGCGCCGGCATCAGCGAGCTGGGTTATTCCGGTTACCTCGATCATGAAGAAGCGCGCGGCGCCGCCGTCGACGTGCTGCGCGAAGCGGCGCGCCGCAGCGGTTGCGCCATCGAACTGACGCTCTATCCCCGTTCACGGCTGTTTGTGGAATTTGAATCGGGTCTGCTGGACGTGGCGGCCAGTGCGGCCCGCTCGGATGAACGCGACCGCCACGGCATCTTCGTTCCATATGCCATGTCGCGGTTCGACCTGGTGCTGGCGTCCCGCCCGGCGCGCCGGATGCTGAGCCTGGCCGATTTCGTCGAGCGGGGCACGGGTACGCTGAATATCGTGCGTGGTGCGTTTTATGCACCGGAAGTGCTGCGCCAGCTGGAGCGCTTGCGCAAACTGCACCGGCTGGAAGAAGTCACGGATTTTGAAATGGCGTTCCGCAAAATCGCCGCCGGCCGCGCGGCCGGCACGCTGGCGCCGGAAATGGTGTCGGCGCGGCTGCGGAATGAATTCGGCATTGTGGCCAGCAGTGAAATCGTCGCCGTTCCGGAATCGCCGGCGATGCAAGTGGGCGCTTACTTATCGCGCAATAAACTGTCGGTGGCCGAACAGGATGCGCTCGGCAATGCGCTGCGCGCGATGGTCCGGGATGGCACCGTCCTGGCGATCTATCGCCGTTACGTGGGCGACGCCACGGCGCGCGCGCTGGCCGGGACGTCCCGGCGGCGCTAAACGGCGGCGGCCCGCTCCCGGCGCACCATGCGCGCGATGGTGGTGAGGTTGACGACGGCGATCACCAGCTCCAGCGCCGTGCCGCCGATCGAGCCGGACACGATATTGTTGGCCACCCACAGCAGGGTGCCGCACAACATCATCAGCCGCATGGGAATACCCTGCAGGCGGAACAACGAATACGACCCCAGGCACGACGCCACCAGCGGCAGCCAGTCGGCCGGCTGCCTGGCGAGGGTCAGCCCCAGCGCAATACTGGTGGCGATAAACACCGCCGCCACCCACGGCTGGCGGGTCCGCAGCGCCACGATCGAGCGCAGCAGCGATACCGACGAACTGGCCACGGCCGTCGGGTTGCCCAGCAAACTGAAATGAATCACATACGCCAGGCATTCCGCAGCCATGAACAGCTTGAAGCGGCGGTCGTCCGTCTGCATGAACGAGCCAACGCCAAAAACAAACGCGACATAACCGACGCACTGCGCCGGGGAAAACCAATCGATAGCCATGGGAATGCAAAGTGACGGGCAGGACGCTGCCGGAACCCGCCATCATAGCAGTCATCGTACGACACTGCTGGCGGCAGGCTCACTGATCCCGCGCTCAGCCCAGCTCGAAGGTCGTGATGCCATAGGTGCGCGCCAGGTCCAGCGCCGGCGCGGCGCCGGTGTACATGCGCGCGGTTTCGAAGCAGGGTTGCATGCCGTAGCTGCGCGCCAGCGCCAGCGCTTCCCGGTTCGGCTCCGGCACATCCAGGTAAACCGGGCTGCCGGCCGGCGCATGGGCCAGCAGCGCATCGAACAAGGCGTGCGCCTGCGCCGGTGTGTCGGCAAACAGCGGCCCCACCTTGTAGCCGGAACGGCATGGCCGCAGCACCGCATAGCCGGCCAGGCGGCCGGCGGCGGCAATGCCCAGCGCCACGCTGCCTGGCTGCGTAATCCAGTGGCGGATGAACCGGCCCCGGTCATCGGCAAAGAACGGCTGGTCATAGCGCACCACTTCATCGGCGCCGATCGCCGCCAGCGGCACCACGCCGCCGTGCGCGCCATGTGTGCCGGGGCCGCCGGAATCGCCCGACATGCCGCGCCCCCGCCCTTCATACCGCACATTGCGGTGCGCCAGCACGAATCCGGACTTCGCGTAATTGCCCTGCTGCGCCGGCACGCCGTCCAGGCCTACGGTCCGTCCCGCCAGGCGCGCCATGCCGGCCTGCCACACCGCCATGCCGTGTCCCTGGCCACGGAACGGCGGCAACGCGATATAGCCGCCGATAAAGCCGAAGCGCGCGCCATAGCGCACGGCAAAGATGCTGGCCGCCGGGACACCGTCCACGCGCGCCAGCAGGTAGCCGTCCGGATCGGCCGCATAAAAGCTGTCCGCATCGTGCAGGCCGGGATTCCAGCCTTCGGCCGCCGCCCAGTCCAGCACCATGCACAGTTCGTCCTTGCTCATCGTCTGAATGTCCATGTCCCCTCCTGTTCCCCTGTCTGCACGCTACGGCCCAGGCGCCAGGCTGTCAATTGTTGCCCGAAGTCCACAACCGGCTTGTCACAATGGCTGACTGGCCGCACACTGGATTACCTATCCTCATGCAACCATGAACAAGCTACGCCGCCTCGCGCTTGCCCTGCTGCTGACATGTGGCGGCAGCGCCCATGCCGAGCCGCCGCTCGACCATGTCCGCATGCAGTTGCGCTGGACGCACCAGTTCCAGTTCGCCGGCTATTACGCCGCGGTGCAGCAAGGCTATTACCGCGAAGCGGGGCTGGATGTGGAACTCATCCCCGGCAACAACGTCGCCCCCGCCATCACACGGGTATTGAAGGGCGAAGCGGATTTTGGCGTCACCAACGCGGGACTGGCGCAAGCGTATATCGAAGGCAAGCCGGTGGTGGCGCTGGCCGCGATCCTGCAATCGTCGCCCAGTGTGTGGATCACGACGGGAAATTTGACGCGTCCCGCCGACTTGATGGGCAAGCGGCTGATGGCGTTGCCCCCGCCGGAAAACGCGGAATTGCTGGCCGTATTCCTATACGAAGGCATCCCGCTGGATCAACTGGACCTGCAAATGACCAGTTACCGGATCGATGACCTGCTCGAAGGCAAGGCGGACGCCTTCAACGGCTATATCAGCAACGAGCCGGATTTGCTGCGGGCGCGGGGCATTCGTTATAACGTGATCAGCCCGCGCCAGTATGGCGTGGATTTTTACAGCGAAGTGCTGTTCACCAGCCAGGAACAGATCCGGCAGCATCCGGAGCGGGTGCGCGCTTTCCGCGCCGCCACGCTGAAGGGTTGGCAGTATGCGCTCGATCACCAGGACGAGATCGTCAAGCTGATCCACGACAAATATGCGCCCGACTTGTCGGTCGAGCACTTGCGTTACGAAGCGCAGGAAATCTCCAAGCTGGTGCTGCCGACACTGGTACCGCTGGGTCACATGAACCCGGGCCGCTGGCAGCATATCGCCGACACCTACCTCAAGCTGGGCATGGTCAAACGCAGCATCCCGCTGGACGGCATGCTGTACGATCCCGAACCGCCGCGCACCGATCCGCGCCCGCTGTATTACACGCTGGCGGGCATCAGCGTGCTGCTGCTGGCGGCAGCGGCGCTGGCCATGACGTATCACCGGCTGTACCGGCAATTGCAGCGCACCACGGCGGAGCGGGAAGCGGCGCTGCGCGAAGTGCGGCGCCTGGCGCACTTCGACCCGCTGACGCATTTGCCGAACCGGCTCTTGCTCGATGAATTGATGCTGCAGGCTATCGCCACGGCGCGCCGCCAGCGCCAGCAGGTGGCCGTGTGTTTCATCGACCTCGATGGCTTCAAACCCATCAACGATGCGCTGGGCCATGCGGCCGGCGACCACGTGCTGCGGGAAATCGCGTCGCGGCTGCGCCAGTCCCTGCGCAACAGCGACGTGGTGGCGCGCTGGGGCGGCGATGAATTCGTCGCGGTCTTGCCGGATACGTCGGAACTGGCGGCCATTGAATGCATGGCGCAGGTACGGCAGCGCCTGGCGCAGGCATTGCGCCTGGCCGGCCACGAATACCACGTCAATGCCAGCGTCGGCATCGCCATGTATCCAGCCCACAGTGAAAGCCGCACGGAATTGCTGGAGCTGGCCGATCAGGCCATGTATTGCGCCAAGACGCAGGGGAAAGGCAGGACGTGCGTGGCGGCGCGTCCCGGTGCGGCCTGATGCCAGGCCGACGAAAAAAAAACCGCCCCTTGGAGGGGCGGTCTTCATGCTGCGTTCCGCTGAACGCGGATCAGAAGCGGTAGTTCAGCGACGCGGCAAAGGTGCGGCCCAGCTGGCTGAATTGCGAACCGTCGTAGGTCACCATCGAGTAGCGGCCGTTGAAGGTCACCAGGTTGCGCTGGATTTCGATCGGCGTCAGGCCATACGACGCGTCGAGTTTCTTGTCGTCGATAATGGCCTGGCCGGCGGAATTGAGCGCCTTGAAGTGCCACTGCGGCGTCACGTTGAACAGGTTGTTGACGTTGAACGACAGGGTCGTGCTTGGCGTCAGGTTGTAGTTCATCGCGAAGTCGGTCACGGTCTTGGTCTTGAACGCGACTTCCAGGTTGCGGTCCATACCGGCGTTGCGGAAGCGGGTCGGGCCGAACACGGTGTTGTTCAGCGAGAAGTTCACGTCCTTGTAGTCCAGGTCCACGCCCAGGATGGTCTTGTACTTCGGACGCGACGTGAACATCAGTGCTTCCTGCGTTTCGTCCAGCACGGACTGGCCCGCATTGGCAATCAGCAGCGGATTGTTGACCGCACCGTCGCGTTCGTTCTTCAGCGCATAGTTACCGGACAGGTTCAAGGTCATCTTGCCGCCCAGCGCAGGAATGTTCTTACGCGACAGCACGTAGTCCAGACCTTCGGTCTTGCTGGTCAGCGCGTTGACGAAGAAGCTGACCGAGACGATACCGGCCTTGGCCAGTTCCTTGTCCAGCTGTTGCGTCGGATCGCCGGTCGGGACAATTTCCTTGCCCAGCACGATACGGTCCTTGACCTTGATGTTGTAGTAGTCGACCGTGATGGACGTATCGCTGTCCGGCTTCAGGCCCAGGCCCAGCGTGATGTTGTTGGACTTTTCCGCACGCAGTTTCGGCACTTGCAGCGCAGCCGCTTGCGGCGACACGTTGTTCACCAGGCCCGACACCTGGATGCCCGAACCCGGCACGAACGAGTACTGCGCCTTCTGCGTGAACGTTTGCGCCAGCGACGGTGCGCGGAAGCCGGTCGACGCCGATCCGCGCAGGGTCACGGTATCGGAAACCTTGAAGCGGGTCGAACCTTTCCACACGAACGCGCTGCCGAAGTCGGTGTACTTTTCGTAGCGGCCGGTGCCGTCGATCAGCCACTGCTTGGTGATGTCCCACGTGGCGCCGCCATACACGCCATAGTTCGAGCGCGACGACGGGAACGAGTTTTCAGGCGCGTTGCCGGCAAACGAATCGGCGCCGCCCAGGATGTACGACGCGCGGTCGCCGGCCACGACTTCAAATTTTTCATGGCGCATCTCGGTGCCGGCATACACCGACACGTCCGACGTGATCTGCTTCGAGATATCGCCGTTCAGCACGAAGTGTTCGAACTTCACGCCGCCCGCGTTGAACTCGGTCGGCGAATGCTCGGTGCTGGTGCCGGCCAGTACGGCGTTTTCCATGCCACGGTTGATGGAATTGCCAACGTGGTATTTCTGCTCGTTGCCGCCATAGGTCAGGCTGACATCGGTGTTCCAGCCATTCAGGTCGAGCTTGATGCCGCCAGTCGCGTTGTAGTCGTCCAGCGTACCGATGAAGGTCGGCACGTAGCCCACGTAAGGCGTACCTGCCTTGTGCAGCAGGCCGTAGTCGGTCGGGCGCCAGTACGGGGTCCGGTAGTTCGCATAGCTGTCGACCTTCTTGTGCACATACGCGGCATTGCCGTAGATGCTGGTGCCATCGGCGATTTCATAACGGCTGTTGATCAGCGCCTTTTCGGCCTTGGTCTTCGGCGAACCATTGATGTTGCCGGCGTCCGGTTTCTGCGCCAGGAATGCCTGGACCTGGGCCAGGCTGGCGCCGAAGTCGCCTGCTTCGCCACGCGCGTTCACCACGCCGGGACGATTGGACAGGCCGACGGTCGACACGTCCAGCGTGTAGTTGACGAAGCCGCGGTCGCCCAGCGGCACGCCCTGGTTCAGCGACAGGCCGCCCATCTTGCCGTCTTTTTCGTGCGTGATGCCGGCACGCGCCGTGACGGAACCGCCTTCAGGATTGTCTTTCAGGATGATGTTGACCACGCCGGCAATCGCGTCGGAACCGTATTGCGCGGATGCGCCGTCGCGCAGCACTTCGATACGCTTGATGGCGTCGGCCGGAATGGCGGAAATGTCGGAACCGCTTTCGCCGCGGCCTGGCGACGTTTGCGTGTAAATCAGCGAGCTGGCGTTCTTGCGCTTGCCGTTGATCAGGACCAGCACGCGGCTAGGACCCATGTTACGGATTTCGTACGGGTCCAGCAGCGACGTGGCGTCGTTGACCGGCGTTTGCACGGTGTTAAAGGATGGCACACGGAACTGCATCGACTTGTCGAGAGAAACCTGGCCGGTCTTGGTCAGCTCACGCGCACCCAGGATATCGACCGGCACCGGGGTGTCGATCATGGTGCGCTGCGAGCCGCGGCTACCGGTGGAAACGATGACGACCTTCTGGATGTCTTCCTGTGGCGCGCCCGATGCCGATGGATCGACCGACTGGGGCGATGCCGCATCGCCGGATTGGGCGAATGCGAACTGGCTTGCGCACAGCATCATTACTGCAAGTGGAATACTTTTCTTCTTCATCATGTACTTATCTCTCTTCTGTTGACGACAGGCTGGTCCGGGTACTTCCTTGCATGCAAGCCAAGAAAATATATGCAATCCGTCTATACATCCATGCTTTAGAGTTATGGGTGTATAAAAAACAACACTTTCGTGCCATTTTGTTACGTAGGGCAGATTTCAATTTTCAATGCAAGTGGTATTGACGCCACACGCAGCCTACCTTTGGTCGTTTCGCAACGCAAACTGAGAAAAAGATTGTTTGTCTTGAAAGGGGGCAATACGGGTGCTACAACAAATGAACGGATGCAATAAATCTGTCCGTACAAAAATAGACGCCAATACAGGGAGGATAGCGATGCTTTCGAGAAAGATATCCCGCATTTCCACCATTTCCGTTGTTGTCCTGCTCGCATCCTGCGGCAGTTCCGACGGCCCCTCCACCCCCGCTCCCGCGACGACCACCACCACCACGACCACCACCACGACCGCCGCATCGGTGGTCACCGGTTCCATCGTCAAAGGGAATGTGTCGGGCGCGACGGTGACCATCAAGAATGCCGCCAACGGCGCCACCCTCGGCACCGGCACCACGGACGCGAGCGGCGCTTATACGGTCAGCATCACCTTCACTGGCGACGTCATCGTCGAAGCCACCGGCGGCACCTATACCGACGAGGCGACCAATCAGTCGACCCAGTTGTCGACGCCGCTGCGCGCCGTGGTTGCCGTCGCACCAGGCAATTCGACCGCCATGGTGACGCCGCTGACCACCATGGCCTATGCCAACGCATTCTCCAGCGCCAGCACCGCCATTACCGCCGCCGCGTTCAATACGCAGGCCGCCAACGTGGCCAAATTGTTCAAGCTGAACGGCAGCCTGACATCGACCATGCCCACCGTCAGCGGCGCCAACATCAACGATTACGGCCGCGCCCTGGCCGGGTTGTCGAAATACCTGCAAGCCAACAGCGCAACCTTGGCCAGCGTCACGGCAGCGTCGTTCAATACCGACCAGTGGACCAAGTTCGTCAGCGCGTATAACAACGCCTATGTGGCGATGTTCCCGAACATTTCGTTCAGCCTGGACGGCTCGGCATTCAACATCAGCGGCACCGGCGTGGGCGGCGGCACCGGCACCTGCGGCATCGCCGTGCAGGGCTCCGTCTCCGCCAACGGGCTGACCGTGCCGGTCAACTTCAACTACTGCATCAACGGCATTGCGGCAGGCTCCTGCGGCGCCGGCAATGCGTCGATTTCGCAGGCGCTGTCTGCACAGTCGGGCCTCGCCGGCGGCGTGAACCTGACGTACCAGTATTCGTCGACCTGCGCGCCAAGGGCGATCACCATCAACCTGAAATAATCGCCACACTCAAACGCAGGGACAAGCCGGCTTGCCACACAGGTGGCAAGCCGTTTTTTTACTTGTACGTACGCGTCTCGAACAGGTAATCGCCGCCTGCCGCGTGGCCCGCCGACACCGCCGCGCCATACTGCGGCACTTGCGGATACGCCGCCGTCACCTGCTCGCGCGTGGCATCGAAGACGCGGCTGCCCGGCTCGACCTGGCCCACTTTCTTCATGCTTTGCATCAGGCTCCACGCAAAGATCGAGTGGCCTTCGACACCTTCGTCGGACACCGGCTCTTCACCGCCGGACGACATCACCACCACCGAGCGGCGCGCCAGGATCGCTGATGGGTCGCCGCTGGCCGCCACCTTCTGTTCGCGGCTGAAGGCGCCCGAATAGCAGCTGTCCGACACCAGCATCACCTGTTTGGCGGGAATATTGGCCAGCAGTTTCGACACGTCCGAATTCGACATCCAGTTCGCAGGATTGCTGACCGCGCCATCGGCCGGAATCCAGTAGCCTTGCGCCGGGCCTTTGGCCACGGGCCGCAGGTAGCCGTGGCCGGCGTAATACACGACCAGGCTGTCGTTCGGATCCAGCTCGCGCGCCACCCCTTGCAGCGCCGCCACGATCTCGGCCTTGGTGGCATTGCGCAGCACGCGGGTTTCATAGCCCATCGATGTTTCAAGCTGTTTCGCCACCGCGTCCGCATCCGGCACGGCCGTGTCGAGCTGCGGGATGCGCTTGTCGGCATAGTCGTTGATGCCGATAACGATGGCCACCTTGCGTTCGATTTGCGGCAGGGATGCGGCGACCGGCTTGCGCACCAGCGGCCGCGCCGTCGGCCACTCCATGCGGGCCTGGGCAAAGCTCGGCATGCAGGTATTGCTGATATTGCCGCCGCAGGCCGGCAAGTCCGCCGCGCGGCCATTCTGCTCCAGGACCTTCAATGCATCCTTGAACAGCACGCCCTTGTATTCATGGCGCAAGGCGGCCAGCCCCGCCAGTTGGCTGGCGGTCATCGACGCGTTGGCGCCCGCCACGAACGCTTTCACGGCCCGGTCGCGGCGGGTGGCATCGCGCCGCGCCACTTCGGCCATGCCCTCGTCCGCCTTGCGCTGCTTGGCTTCCGCTGCCTGCGCCTTGGCGTTGGCGGCGGACTGGCTCGCTTCGACCCGCCTGGTTTCCGTCGCCACCAGTTTTTCCGCGACTTCCTTGCCGCCCTGCGCCGTGCGTCCTGCTCCGCCTTTACCGCCCGCCAGCACCTCTTCCTGGCGCGCACGGGCCACCGCGCGTTGCAACCGCACTTCATCGCGGCGCGCTTGCGCCAAGGCTTGCGCAGCCTGGGCTTGCGCCTGGCGGGCATCCGCCTGCGCCTTGCCCTGCTCGGCCGCGAAGCGCAAGTCGTCGGCAAACGATTTTCGGACATCGCTTTCCGCAGCGTGCTGCGTGGCTTCGATGCGCTTGTCGTCCGCCAGGCGTTCCGCCGCCGCCCGGCTGACCGGATCCTTGGCTTCGCGGGCGCGCACCAGCGCTTCCTTGTGCGCCAGGTCGGCCAGTTTCGCCTCGGCGGCCGCTTCGCGGGACCGCGCATCGAGCACCACGGCATCGGCCTGCGCGCTGCGCGCCCCTGCCTCGCTGCCCTGGGCGCCCAGTTCGGCGCGTTTGGCGCGCGCATCGGCCAGTTTCGCTTCCGCGCCCGCACGGGCGGCTTCCGCCGTCGCCAGGCGCAACTGGGCCTGGTTTTTCAGTGCCGGTGTCGTTGCCGCGCCGAGCGCGGCGCGGGCGTCACGCGCATCGGCTTCCGCCGCGCGCAAATCGCCTTCCGCGGCGCCCACTGCCGCCGTCGCGCGCACCGCCTGCGCTTCGGTCTTCGCGGCGGCGGCGGCGAGCCGCTTCGCTTCGGCAGCTTCTTTCTGCGCGGCCAGCGCGGCCTTGCGCGCGGCGTCCTGGCTGGCTTTCGCCTGCGTATTGGCTTCGCGTGCTTCGCGCTTCAGGTCGGCGGTGGATTTCTTTTGTTCGTCCGCACGGGCAGCTTCGCGTTCGCGCGCGGCCACGCGCGGTCCCTGCACTTTGGCTTCAGGGGCCGCTGCGGCTGGCGGCGTTTCCGGCTTGTTTTGCGCCAGCGAAGCCGACAACGGGGTCTCATCGACACCGCCCGTCAGTTTCACGTCGATCACCACCGGGGCGACCGCGCTGGCCGGCGTGGCGGCGGCAATCGGCGGCGTCACGCACAGCGCAGGGTTGGCCGTGCAAGCCGCCTGCGCAATGGCTTCATCCGCATGCGTTTCAACGATCGGCGAGTTATCCGGCAGGATGAAACGGAAGTCCTGCGCATTGCTGCTGTTATAGGCTTCCGGCGTCCACTGGTAGCCATGCGACGCCAGCGCGTTGTAGGTCAGCGTGTTCTGCTGCGTACCGACCGACGCCGCCGCGTTCTTGCCCAGTACGGCGATCCAGGTGCCGTTCGGCGTATTGATTGCCGCGTTGTCGGACACGTCGATGCCGTCGCTGGCATACACTTCCGCCACGATGGGTTTCGCGCCCAGCGCGCGCCAGCCGGGGCCATTGATGGTGCCGCCGCTGTAGCTGCCGACCAGTTGGGCATCCGGGCTGGAGCCGACGACGTTAATGGCGCCTTCCAGTGCAAAGTATTTACCGGAGGCGGCGAAGGTCGACGTGGTGAAGCTGTCGGCCGTACCAAGTTCGAGGCCGGCCGATCCGGCCTGCGGCATCGTGTCGCCGCTCAGCACCCCGGTCCCGATGCCGGCCACCGACGCCCCTGCATCCATGCGGGTTGCCCCATGAATGTCGGCGGTGAGCTTGCCGCCGCTGGTCAGCAGGATGCCGGCCGGAGAGGTACTGCCCGTGCCGCCATGGATGACCAGATTGCCGCCAACTTTCAGGTCGACATTGCCGCGCGCGGCAATCCCGGCCAGCGAACCGAAATCGAGCCAATAGGCCTGGGCTGGATTAGTCGATTTCACGTAAGCCAGGCTGCTGCTGCCACCATTCATCACCAGGTCGCCGGTGACGTTGACGATACTGTTGCCATTACCAGCCGCCAGCAAGGCGCCGCCCCGTTCGTTGGCGGCGCCGCCGCCGTTGAGCGTGATGGATTTGGCGTTGATGGTTTTCAGGCCGTTGGCCGCAACGGACGGCGTACTGCTGTCAAAAGCGCCCAGCGCCGCCACGTTGCCGACATTGGCGCCATCGGCGGGGTTGTAAAAGCCGCTGCCGCTGCCGCCCGTCAGTGTGATGACGGGGTAATTGGCAGCGCCGCCGGAACTGGTGACGGTCTGCGTGCCGCCGTTGTCCATGCTGCCGATGAGGAGCGCGGCATTATCGCTGCCGCGCGTGCCACCCGTCAGCGTCAGCGTACCGCCGGAAACGAAGTCAACCACCTGGCTGCCGCCATTGTTGATGATCAAGGCGCCATTGGAGCTGAGCTTGCAGCCGCCGCAGTAGGATGTGGCAGGCCGCCCCGTCGCGGGCAACGCGTCGCCCGAGCCGCCCTGCAGCGCCAGCGAGCCGCCACCCTTGATCGTGATGGTTTGCTTGCCAACGCCGCCGAAAATGCCGGCCTGGTTTTGCTGGCCACCGCCCCCCGTCAGCGACACACGGTTGGCGCCGAGGGCCTGGTCTCCCGAGCTGCTGATGTATGCCATGTTGGTGGTGCCGCTGCTGCCGCCGGCCAGCGTGATGCTGTCCGCACCGATACTCTGGGCGCCATTGGCGGTGACGAAAGCGGAAGCGTTGTTGCCCTGCCCGCCGGTCAGCGCCATCGCACCGGTCAAGTCGATACTCTGCGTTCCACCTGCACGGCTGTTTTGCACCGACGCCGACGACAGGCGGCCGGCCAAGGTCAGCGAACCGCCCTTGATTTCCTGTACCCCGTAATTCAGCAGCAGCGCATTGGCTGCCGAATTGGCGGCGGTGCCGGTGGTGCCAGTCAGGTTGATGGCGGCCGCGTTGATGCGTTGCGTGGATGGCGTGGCATCCTGGTAGCCGGCGGCGACGTGCGCCCAGTTGCCGGCGCCGTTACCTGCAGTCATGTTCAGGCTTCCGGTGGCGGTAATGTCTTGCGTCACCCGCGTGCCATTCGCATGAAGGCCGGCGATATTGTCCGTGCCGCCAGTACCACCTTGCAACGTCACGGCGCCCGCCGTGACTTTTTGCACCGTATCGGTGCCGCCATTGATGGAAATATTGGCGTGATTGGCCGAGCCGCCGGAACCGCCCGTAATGGATAGTGCACCCGCTTCCAGCGTCTGGTTACCCGCACTGCCCAGCGCGGCCGAGTTGCCGGTGCCGCCGGCGCCGGCGGTCAGGTTGAATGCATTCTTCACCTTCACGGTCATTGCCGCGCCGCTGTTCAAATTGGCGCCGTTGCCGCTGCCGGTGGCGCCGGCCGTCATCGCCAGCGATCCGGCATTGATGGTCAGGTTGGCCGATGATGCCGTGTTGGCGGCATTATTGGTTCCCCCCGCGCCGCCCGTCAGGTTGAAAGCGTTGCTGACATTGATGGTGACATTGTTGACCGCATTGATTTGCGCGACGCTGTTGGTCCCTGCCGAGCCGCCTTGCAGCGTGATCGTGTCCGCAGAAACATCGACTGTTCCGCTGCCGCCTATGCGCGCTTCCGCACCGTCATTGGCGCCCGCCGTCATGGTCAGCGCATTCTTGACGACAATCGCCTGGTTGCCTTCCGAGCCGATCACGCCCCCGGCATTCACACCCGTACCGCCCGTGAGCGTGATGGCGTCGGCGGTGACTTTCTGGTCGGCGTTGCCGCCGATCATGGCGTTCTGGTCCGTGCCGCCACTGCCACCCGTCAATGCGATGGCGCCGGCCGTGATGGTTTGCTTGCCCTTGTTCGCGCCGGAGGTGTCGTTGAACCACAAGTGCGCCCAGTTGCCGCTGGCCGTGCCCCCGCCGCCTTTTATCGTCAACGTGTTTGCCGTCACGGTTTGCGTGATGTTCGCGCCGTCCGCATGAATCCCGGCAAAGTTGTCGGTGCCGCTGCCGCCTTGCAGCACGATGCTGTTTGCCGTGATGCTCTGGGTGACATTGGAATTGCCGAAGATCGAAACATTGGAGCTGTTACTCTTGCCCGACGCCCCGCCTGTAATGCTCAGCGTTCCCGCGGCAATGGCCTGATTGCCGCCGCTGTACAGGTCAGCACTGCTGCCCAGCTCTCCCGCGCCCCCCGTCAGGGACAAGGCGCCCGTGACTTTGACGGTTTGCCCCGAGTCGGCCGAAATCGAAGCATACGGGGCTGAACCGGTGGTGGCCGTGCCACTGTTCCCGCCGGTAATGGCAATCGACCCGGCAGTCACGCTCTGCACATTCGGCGTATAAATCGTCGCATAGTTTTCGTTGGCCCCGCCACCGCCCGTCACCTTGATGGCGCCCGCCGTGATTTTTTGTGTCGACGTGGCGCCGGCGTCGACGCCTTCGCTCTTGATGATGGCGAGGTTACGCACGCCGCCCGCGCCGCCCGTGATATCCAGGCTGACGTTGGCGGTAATGTCCTGCACCGCGTTATTACCCGTGGCAATGATGACCGTGCGGTTGTCCGTTCCAGCGCTGCCGCCGGTCATCGCGATGCGGTCCGCCTTGACGGTCTGCGTGGCGCCGGCGGCGTTATCGGAAATGATGGCCCAGCCGGAGGCGCCCGCATTCAGCGTGATGTCCGTGGCAGTAATGGTTTGATTACCCTTGGCGCTGATTTCCGTATGGTTGCCCGCCGCGCCGGCGCTGTTACCGGCACGCAGTATCAACTGGCTGGCGCTAATGGTTTGCGCGCCGTCGGAGAACAGCGCGGTCTGGCGCGCACGTCCCGCCGCATCGTTGCCGCTGCCCGCCTCCAGCAACAATTGGCCGGTCGTGCTGAGCGACTGGGTTCCCGTCGCGGAAGTCATGCGCAGCGCGGTAAAAGCGGTGCCTCCGTGGACCATGTTGATATTGCCGCCGGTACTGATCAAAGTCTGGCTGGCGTTCGACGTCAAATCCCCGCCGATGTCGATCGTGCCCGTCAGGTTGGCGCCGCCCACGCCGGTCTGCGTGGTGGTGCCGAAGGCATTCGACGCTTCCAGACGCAAGCCCACCACCCGGGTATTGATATTGCTGCCATTGCCGACCTGGATATACGGCGCCAGCACGTTCATCGTGATCCCGGCGGGAATCGACGTGCCGACCGCCACGTTGCCGCCACTGGGCAGGAACGTGATGAAGTCGGTGGCCTGCAGAGTGCCGCCGGTCGACACCAGGATGTTGCCCAGCGTGTTGAAACTGGTCGCCCCCGCCGCCGCCGCGCCCGTGCACTCGCTGGCGCTGCTCGCATAGAAGCAGAACACGGCCGGATCCAGCAGCCAGTTACCGGTTATCCCTTTCGGCGCCAGCGTATTCACGGAACCCTGGTCAAACGACAGTTGCTTGCCCGACGTTTCCACCTGCCCGCCATTGCCGCCCAGCGCACCGCCCCGTGCGGCAATGCTGCCCGCAAAGTCCGTCTTGTCGTTGGACCATACGACGACCTTGCCGCCATCGCCATTGCCGGTGGCGCTGGCGTCGATCTGCGCGCCCGCCGCCACCGTGGCCGTACGTGCGTTGGGAATGGCGGGATTGGCGCCTTTCAGGTCGCCGCCCACCAGCACCGTGCCGCCGCCTTGCTGGCCCGACGCATCGATGCGCGCGCTGCCGCCCAAGGCAACGCTGTCGCCCAGCACTTGCACGGAACCGCCAGCGCCTGCCGTATTGGCCGCGCTGATGGCGCCGGACACGGTGGCGGCCTGCGTGGCTTTCAGCACCACGTTGCCGTGCGCATCGACCGCCGCGCTGTCGGCGCGCGCGATGCCCTGGTGATCGACCAGCGCGCCATACAGGTCGATGCTGCCGCCCTGCGCATGCAGTTCGCCCAGGTTCAACGCCTTGTTGCCATCCGCCTTCAGCGTTACCGACACCCCTGGCGTGCCGGCATCGGCCAGGCTGACGGATTGCCCCGCCGCCAGCAGGATGCGTCCGCCCGGCGCCGTGATCACGCCGCTGTTGGTGACATCGCCGCCAATCAGGAATACGCTGCCGCCCAGCGGCGTGGTGATGCGCCCCTGGTTTTGCAGCACGCCGCCGGCGCCATTGAAGGCCATGCGGCCGGCCAGGAAGTCCGCATCGGACAGGTTCAGCGTGGAGGCGATCAGCCCGGCCACGTCGACATTGGCATTCGGTCCGAACAGCACACCGTTCGGGTTGACCAGGATGACACGGCCGTTCGATTGCAGCGTGCCAAACAGCTGGCTGGGGTCGGCGCCGGTCACGCGGTTCAGCACCACGGACTGGGGATTTTGCTGCAGGAAGCGCAGCAATTCGCCGTTGGCCACATTGAACTGGCGCCAGTCGATGATGGTGTTGGGCGCATTGGTCACGGTGTAGACGTTGCCGTTGATGGCGAATGTCGCCGTGCCGGCGCGCACCACCGGGTCGACCGGCGCGGCTTGCGCGGATTGTGGCAACGTCGCGGGCAACAGCAGCGGCAGCACCACCAGGGAAACACCGCGGGTGGCGTGGTAAGCGGCACGGATTTGAGCAGTCAGGTAAGCAAGGCGCGGCATGTCCGGTCCCCTTAGAACGAATAGACGAAGTTGACGTGCGCAAAGGCATCGTGGCGCTCACGCGCCGCTACGCTGCCTGCTCCCACCGCGGTCTGCGCAAAGCCGACATCGCAGCGCAACGCCACCTCCTTGCCGAAGCCGTAGCGCAGGCCCGCGCCAACGCTGGACAAGTGCTTGGCGGCCGGCGGCGTGGCGTCGGTGTTATGCACATAGCCGGCGTCGTAGAACACCAGTCCCCGCAACGCGTGGCGCCCTTGCTGGCCGCCCGCCAGTTCCGGCGTGTACAGTTCCAGGCTGCCCGTGATGCCTTTGTCGCCGGCCGACGTGCGTTCGTCATAGCCCCGCACCGATGCAGCGCCGCCGATACCGAATTGTTCGCTGGGGATCAGCGCATCGCTGCTGGCCTGGCCGTTGACGGTGCCGCGCCATTGCCAGTCGCCCATGGAGACGCCGACAAAGGCGCTGCCGCGCAGCGCCTGCCAGTTGCGGGGCCGCGTGCCATATTCAGCCTGCCCGCCATGGCTGCCGCCTGGAATATTGCGGTAATAACCCAGGCTTGCCCCGGCCTGGAAGCGCGCTCCCACGGCCTGCCCCAGGTAAGTGATGCTGACCGGTACGCTGGTGATGGTGCCGCAGCGGTCCAGCGCGATCGCGCCGATGCGGCAACTGTTGTTGAAGTCCTTGTAGTCGATCCCGTACACCAGCTTCTGGCGGTAATCGCCGCGGCTGGGCAAGGCCTGGTTCAGGCGCATGCCGGCATACACACCTTTGCCGCTGAAGAACAGCGGACCGGCAATCGACGTGGTGTCGCTCTTGCTGTCCGAGTAGGCGGCAATCAAGTCCAGCGACAGGCGCTGTTCATAAAACGGCATGCGGTAGGCCGCCGTCAGGCTGGCGCCCTTGCCCGGGTGCTCCACGCCCGCCATTGCCTGCAGGTTCAGCACATGGTCGCGGCCAAACAGGTTCGCGTGCTGGTAGCCCAGCGCCACGCGGGCGCGGCCCGTGGTGCGCGCACCGGCATTGTCCAGCGACACGCTGGTCTTGCTGACCTTGTCCTCGGCCACATCGATGCGCGCATCGACGTCGCCCGGCTGTGATCCCGGCGAAAAATTCACCGAGACCTGGCGCGCGGGATTGTCATTGGCCAGCAGCACGGCCGCCGCCACCGCATTGGTATTCGGGTTCACGCCTTCCCGCAACGGCGGCAGGCTGGCCCGCACATTTTGCTCGGTATAGGCGCGTTGCCCCGCCACGGCGACTTTCGCCACTTTGCCTTCCACCACGCGCAACGTGACGGCGCCGCCGCGCAGTTCCTGGGCCGGCGCATACACTTGCACGATCGGGTATCCCGCCGATGCATAGGCTTCCCGGATCGCGGCGGTGGCGGCATGGACGCCGTCCATGCCTTTACCCGCTCCCGCAAACGGCGCCGCCACCGCCTGCAGGCGGGCGGCATCGACCAGGGTCGCGCCTTCTATGTTGAACGTGGAAATATCAAATGCGGGGGATTGGGCCAGGGCAGCCTGGCAGGCGAATATTACCGGCATCAAGCCGGCCATCCGGGACATCGTCATCAAGCGTCTCCCAAGCTATAGCAAGTTGCTCCCAAGCTAGCATTGGACAAATGGCATGTAAATAAAACATTTCGTTACAAAAGCCCGATCAGGATGAAACGTCCCGAAAACGCTTTGGTTTTGTTGTAGACATACGTCATTCCGGCAAATGGAAGTTTGCGACAGCTCAGGATGGGATAACTGCAGTTCATCGCAAATTTAACAATTCTCAAGAACGCGCTCCTACAATCGCCACATCAAATTCTTGAGCCATCACATAAGGACGATCGACATGCGCCGTTTCCTGATTCTTGCAGCACTGACCGCCACCACGGCAACCGCCGTCACCGCCCCGGCCCGCGCCGACGAGCAGCAGGTACGCCCGCTGCAACCGTTCACGGCCATCGACAGCCGCGGTCCGCTCAGCATCACCGTGGAAGGGGGCAAGACGCAAAGCGTCACGGTTTCCGGCGGCAAGGAATTCATCAGCCGCGTGCAGACCGAAGTGGTCAACGGCGAACTGAAAATCTTCATCAAGGATAAAGGACCGCTGACATTGAAAGGCGATCCCCGCATCACGGTGACGATGCCGACGCTGGTGAAATTCATCGGCGAGGGCGCCGGCGAAACCATCCTGAAAAACATCCAGGGCGAACGCCTCGACGTCAGCTACCAGGGCGCCGGCAGCTTCACCGCCAGCGGCAAGGTGGCGCTGCTGCGCATGCGCGCGGAAGGCGTGGGCGAAGTCAATACCAAGGGGCTGGAAGCGGAACGCGCCGACGTGAATTTCAATGGCCTGGGCAGCATCAAGGTCACGGCCAGGGATACGCTGAACGCCGTAGTGAACGGCATGGGCAGCCTGAATTATTACGGCAAGCCGCGCACCGTCAACAAGACTGTCAACGGCATCGGCAGCGTGAATGCCGGCGACTGACGGATGGCCTGGGCGGACGGCGGGCGCGCCATAACGCGCCGCCGCATCCGCCACGTTACTGTTATTGCTGCTGTTTCTTCTTCGTGTCTTTTTTGGCCGCCGGTTTGGCAGGCTGTTGCGCCGCCGCGGCGCTGGTGGAGGCCGGCGTCGTGCCGCCCTGTACGCCGAGCGCACCACCGGTGCCCAAACCGCCCTGCACTTCCTGCGCCTTGTAGTTGCGCACGGCCTTGACCAACTGGTTGTACGAATCCATGAACGACGCCACCAGGATCTTGCCTTCCGGCGTATTCGAATAACCTCCAGCACCCGCAAAGCCGCCGGCAAACACGCCGCCGAACAGATTGAAGTCGAAGTTTTTCGCACTGCCTTCGGCAGCCGCCAGTTGCACGCCGGAACGGTTGTCCGTCATCAGCAGCGTGGTCGACGCTTCGTTGGCCTTCATGCCGCCCGCGACCATGCCGGCGACGCTGCCGATGATGCCGAAGCCGCCCAGGGCACCGGAAATGCCTTGCGTGCCTTTCTGGCTGAACGTGATCGACGGCGTCATCGTGTAATCGGCGGCCACCATCTGGCCTTTGCCGAAGCTGCTGCCGGCGCGCATTTCGCCGCTGTCCTGCAGCGCGCGCTCCGCCGTCATATTGCTCATGGCGGCGCCGCGTTCGACCACGACAAAGCAATTCGATTGCTGGATCATCATGCGCAGCACCGGCACGGTGGAGCCCAGCTTGTATTGCGACAGGTGGTGATACCACGGGGCGCTGGAATCTTCATGCACGGCCAGCGTGCCCAGTGAGCGGTCGCATTTTTCCAGTTGCGAATTGGCGTTCGACGCGGTGGCGCCGCCCGTGGAACCGGTGGCGACCGTGCTGGCGCCTCCCAGTTGTGGCGTGGTTCCGGCGCAGCCCGATAATGCGGCGGCTGTGGCGGCGGCAATGACCAGCAATTGCGTGCGATAGGTTGTTTTCATCAGTGGCTCCCCGGTGACAAGCCCAAATTGACGGGCGATTGTAGTGTCAAAATATTATAAATAAGAAAATATTTTGAATTCTCTCACATTGTCATGTGACCAATGATTTTTTGACATTGAATTGTGCGCAACAATAGCATTCAGGCAATCACCTGGGTGGCATGCGGGGAAAAACGGTTGCGGTATTGGCCGGGGCTGATGCCGAGGTGGCGCTGGAAGGCGCGCCGGAGATTCTGTTCGTCGGCATAGCCGCTGCGCGCGGCGATGCTCTTCAGGGGCAAGCCGGTTTCTTCCAGCGCACGGCGCGCCGCTTCCAGCCGCATGGTTTCCACCATCTTGCCGGGCGTGACTCCCATTTGCGCCACATACGTACGCGCAAACGTGCGCGGCGCCATGCCGGCCTGCGCGGCCAGCCGCTCCACGGTCAATTGCTCGTGCAAGTGTCCGGACATCCACGCATGCAGCTCGGCAAAGCGTCCTCCGGCCTTTTCCTGCGCCGCCAGCGGCGCGGAAAACTGCGACTGGCCGCCGGAACGCTTGATGAACACCACCATCTGGCGCGCCGCCTCGATGGCGATGCGGTGGCCGTAATCTTCTTCGATCAGCGCCAGCGCCAGGTCGATGCCGGCGCTGACGCCGGCCGACGTCCACACATTGCCGTCGCGGATAAAGATGCGCTCCGCATCGACCTTGACCCGCGGATGCAGTTTTTGCAGCTTGCCGGTCCAGGCCCAGTGCGTGGCGGCCGTGCGACCATCCAGCTGTCCCGCCGCCGCCAGGATGAATGCCCCGGTGCACACGGAACACACGCGCCGGGCCCGGGCGGCATGGCACGCCACCCACGCGGCCAGTTGCGGCGGCGCATGGAACTCGTCGCCGGCACAGCCGCCCGCCGCAATGATGGTGTCGACCGGCACGCCGTCGAGCACCGCCAGCGGCTGCGTCATCACCGGCAAACCCGCGCTGGTGGTGATCAACCCGCCGAATGCGGACACCACCACTGTTTCATACAGTGCGCGGCCGCTGCCGCGGTTGGCCGTGCACAGCGCCTGCAACGGACCGCTCAGGTCCAGCAGGTTCATATTGTCATAAGCGAGGATGGCGATGCGCAGGGGTTTCATTGAAAGGTGCGGACGTCAGGGGTAACCGGGATATTCAAAATCAAGGGCGACACGGTGCGCCGTCAGTTTGCCATACGCTTGCGCGATATCGTCCAGCAGGTGGCCGAATACCTTGCCGGGAGGGGCCGCCTGCGCCGCCAGCATCCGGTCCGGCACCAGGCCGGGCGCTTCCGGCAGCACCGACAAGCCGTTCAGCGTCCGTACCGGCACGTCCGCCCCGGACGCCGCATACGCCTTGCTGCGGCCCGTGCGCGACCACGCATCGACCGTCAACGCCAGCGCCAGCTCATCGACGCCATCGGCCACCTGCACCGCCAGCATGTCCTTATGATGCAGCACGGGATTGGTGAACCGCGTGGCATGGGCCGCCAGGTTGACGCCGAAGCGCGGGCGGAATGGCGCGCTGTCGTGCGCCTGGCTCCAGTCGCCCGCCGCCATCTCTTCCGCCAGTGCCGTGGCGCGCTCCGTACCGGCAATCGCTTCGACCAGCGCCAGCGACACCGGCAGCGACGCGCTGATGCCGGCGCTGGAGACGACTTTGCCGTCGGCCACGTAGCGCGCGTTGTCCAGCCAGCGCGTCTCCGGATAGCGATCCTTGCGCAGGCTGTCGGTGGCCCAGTGCCCCGTGCCGCTCTTGCCTTTCATGATGCCGCTGTTGGCCAGCACCAGGGCGCCATCGCAAATGCTGACAATGGTCGCGCCTTTGGCCGCCTGCGCCGCCACCCATTGAGGCAAGGCAGGGCCGGCATCGTGCACCACGGCGGGCACGATCACGTAATCGGCGCCGTCCGGATAGCGCTCGTCGAATTGCGCGATGGCCACATCCGGCGCAATGCGCAGACCGGGCAGCATTTGCAGCGGACCGTCCTGCGTCGCCACCGCCAGCACGTCGGCCACGCCGGCGCGGCGCAGCACGCTGTACGGAATAACGAAGTCCGTCAATTCCGTGCCGTGGTTGTCGCCGACCACCGCCACCAGCGGGCGGGAGCGGCCGAAGCGCGGCTGATAGCGCTCGATGGCGCCGGCGGCCGGCGTCACTGCGGGGGTCACCGCAGTGGCAACCGCGGCAGCCTGCTGCTGCCCGGCCGCGTACAGCGGCGCAGCGCCCAGCAAGGCCGCGGTGAATATGGCAAGGATGGCAGTACGTGGCATGGCGGCTCCTGTGAAAAACGTCTCCGCGCCATTATCGGATGGGCCACGGCGGCAGGAATGCCACAAAACCGTCAATTACTGCCACCTCTGCCTGCGCAAGCGCATCGCCAGGCCGATCGGCGACATGACGAACGCCATCAATTCTTCCGCTTCCTTGCCATCCGGCGTCGCCACGGCGTCGATGTCGTAGCGGCCCAGCAGCATGGCCATCACCACCTTCATTTCCAGCAGCGCCAGGTAGCGTCCCGGGCAAATGCGCGGGCCGGCGCCAAACGGCATCGCGACCTTGCGGTCGATGGCGCCCGGCCCTTCATGCAGCCAGCGCTGCGGATCGAATTGCGCGGCCTGTTCCACGTGGCTGTCGGCCATGCTGTGGTGACGCAGCACGCACCACACCAGCGTGCGCGCCGGCACATGGATGCCCGCCACTGACGTATCGTGCATCGCTTCGACGGGGATGAACGGCGCCACCGGCTTGATGCGCATGGATTCCTGGATGCAGCCATTCAGGTATTCCAGCTTGTCCATCTGCTCCATCGTGAACGCGGCGGGATCCGGCGCATGGCGCAGCACCTCGTCGCGCGCACGGGCCAGGGCTTCCGGATGGC
Source organism: Pseudoduganella rivuli (assembly GCF_009674485.1). Lineage (GTDB taxonomy): Bacteria > Pseudomonadota > Gammaproteobacteria > Burkholderiales > Burkholderiaceae_D > Rugamonas > Rugamonas rivuli_B. The sequence goes on from NZ_WKJJ01000008.1 coordinate 111,203, forward strand.
GCTGCAACTGATACAGCAGCCATGCGATGGAATTGGCCGTCGTATCTTCCCCGGCCAGCAGCATGGTCAATACATTGCCGACCACGGCTTCATCGCCGACGCCGCTGCCCGGCTGGCCGGCCGCCGCCAGCATGGCTTCCAGCAGGTTGGCGGGATGCGCGGCACGCTCCGGCTCCCGCGCCATGCGGGTGCGCGCCTGGCCGATCAAGTCCTGTATCGCATGCCTCACCGTGGCCACCGAATGTTCGAGACGCCGGTCTTGCGGCAGCTTGAATACGCGCCAGTAGGCGACGAACGACAACGTACGGCGCGCGATGGCGGGCAGGATCACGTCCAGGTGGCGCTGGATGACTTCCTCGCCGCCATTGATGGTGTCGACGTCGGTGCCGAACGCCAGCCCGGCAATGATGTCGACCGTATAGCGTTTCAGGTCATCCGACAGCACGATGGTGCGCTCATCTTGCGCCGCGCGATCCCAGCGCTGCTGCAGCCGCAGCGCGACTTTCACCAGCGAGGGGAAATACGCCTTGATGCCCTGCGGGGAAAACGCATGCATGACCATGCGGCGCTGGTTGCGCCAGTCCTGCCCTTCCGCATCGAACAAGCCCGGCACGCAGCCCATTTCACGCATGATGCGCTCGGACAGCGCGGGGCGGCGGAACGTATCGGGGCGCTGTTTCAATACTTGCGCGACAACGTCATGGTCCGCCACCACCAGCGCCTGCTCGGGTCCCATGTACATCTGGAAGAAATCGCCGTACTCGCGGCACCAGGCTTCGACATCCTGGTGCAGCCGCAGTGGCCGTATTTGCAGCACATTGCCGACCAGCGGCCAGCGGCGTGGGCCAGGCAACGACTCGATGGTGCGTAATGGCGGTGGAAAGGTCGGCAATGGCAATGCCGTCGGTGTGCTGTCCATATGAAATCAATTATCAAATTATTATTTCTTAATGATAACTCGGCGTGGGGATTTCGTGCATGCCGTGCGAGCCAAAATCTTGTGGTGGCGTACCATCGGCGCATGAAAGGCAGGTACACCAGGGTACTCGCGCGCTGCGCGCGGCTCATGGGGGCGGCGGTCCTGCTGCTGTGCTGCACCAGCGCGGCGCAACAGGCCCAGCAACCAATCCAGTCCGTCACCGTGCCCAATACGCGCGACCCCGTCGACAAGTCTTACCGCAAGATGGTGCGGGGCATGGACCGCTATGCGCGCCACATTGCGCTAGCGCCGCAATCGGCATTGCGGTTCCGCCTGTTGCCCCGCTTACCCACTATCAATCTGGAAGGCGTGACCCTGAATGTGGTGGGCGACCACATCACGCTGCCGGTGGCGATCGCGCCCGACCACACGTTCACGCTGGAGCGCAACGAGCAGGCGCTGCGCGAAGATGCCGCGCTGGTGGCCAACCGCAAGACCAGCAGCATGACGTGGCGCGCGCAAGTCATCAGCAGCGGCGTACCGCCAGGCATGCGGCGGCTGGGCGATTTGCGGCTCGAATGCCTGGTGGGGGTGGAAGCGGGGCTGGTATCGAACAATGCGCGGATGTTTGCCTGGCTGTCGGATTTGCTGGCGGGGCCGGACCAGGTGTGCACGTCACCGGACGGCAATTACCTGCAATTTGCGGAACGGCCGCTGTTTGGCGTGACGTTGCGGTCCGGCGAACGCGTGGCGGTGCTGCCGTTCCGCGCGCTGTATGCGGGAGGAACGCAAACGCCGGCCACGCTGCCGTTCTGCGATTGCCAGGTGCTGCTGGACCGCAGTTATTACGCGCCCGTGTGGGATGCCAGCTGGCCGGACGATACGCTGGTGGAATTCGATTACATGGATGAAGCGCCGGCCGTTGCGCCCGAAGCGCCGCCGGACAGCGCCGCCGTGCTGGCGCGGCTGGGGGCACCGTTCAAGGCCATCACGTTCGACAGCGGCTATGAAGTGTGGCAATACCAGTATCCGCCCGCGCGGCGTCTGCCGGCCACTGCGGACGGCACTCCGCAGATGGCGGAACTGGTACTGCTTTTTGACAGCGAGGGAAAAACCGTCAAGGCGCGGCGGCGCGAACCATAACAGCACTCGCCGCTGCCCCCCTCAACTGCCGGCATTCGCCTGCGGACTGTACTTGTCCGCCTGTACCTTGCCGCCCACGCCATGCGTGCGCACCTCCGCCGTGATCGGCAACATGCTCGCATTCCATGTTTCCCACTGCTGCTTCAAGTCGGCCAGCTTGTCCGGATGGCGATAGGCCAGGTTGGCGCGTTCGCGCTGGTCCGCCGACAAATCGAACAGGAATTCATTGCCGTTCAACTTCAGGTATTTCCAGTTCCCCGCCCGCACGGCGCGCTGTTCATTGGCCTTGTAGCGCCAGAACAGCGTGCGCTCGACCGGTTTTTCCTCGCCCAGCAACACGGGCAGCAGGTTGGCGCCGTCCGGCTGGTAGGCGGGGTCGGGGACCGTGCCGGCGGCAGCCAGCAACGTCGGCAGCCAGTCCATGCTGATCGCCACCTGGCTGCTGACCTGTCCCGCCTTGATGCGGCCCGGCCAGCGTACGATGCCGGGCACGCGGATGCCGCCTTCCAGCAATTCGGTTTTCTGGCCGGCGAACGGCCACGTTTTCGAGAAGCGCTCGCCGCCGTTATCGCTGGAAAATACCACGATGGTGTTCTCGGCCAGGCCTTTTTGTTCCAGCGTTTTCAGCACGCGGCCGATCGACGCATCCAGCGCCACCACCATCTTGCCGTAGGTGGCCAGGTCGCCGCCGTCATAGTGGAAAATGCCGCCGCCGGATGCCGTCAGCGAACGGGAAATAGCTTCGTCGCCGGGCCCTTCCCACGGCCAGTGCGGCGCCGTGTAATGCAGCGACAGGAAGAACGGTTGCGCGGCGCTCTGCTGCCTGACGAACGCGGAAGCGCGCTGGCCCAGCAAGTCCGTGTAGTAGCCCACTTCGCTGACCGGCACCTCGCCTTCATACAAGTCGTCCTTCACGTCCGGTCCCACGCCCGGCTTGTGCGTGAAGTAATCGATGGCCCCGCCATAGTTGCCGTAGAAGGAATCGTAGCCGCTTTTCAGGGGGCCGAATTTCGGCAGCGATCCCAGATGCCACTTGCCGACCAGCGCGGTGCGGTAGCCCGCTTTCTTCAACAGCGATGGCAGGGTCGGATGTTCGGGCGGCAAGCCGATGGTGTCGGACGCGCCGGAAATCGGTTCTTCCAGGCCGCCCCGAAGGCGGTACTGGTAGCGGCCCGTGATCAGCCCGAAGCGGGTGGCCGAGCAGACGGCGGAATTCGAATAATGCTGCGTCAGGCGCAAGCCTTGTGCTGCCAGCTTATCCAGGTTCGGCGTGCGGAAATCCGTCTGGCCATAGACACTCAGGTCGCCCCAGCCCAGGTCATCGGCCAGGATGAAGATGATATTGGGCTGGCCGTTGCCGGCTTTTGCCAGCGCGGCGGGCGCCACGGCCGCCGCCAGGCCCAGGGTGGACAAGCCGCCAATCACGGCGCGGCGCTTGCGGTTAATCTTGCTCATGACTTCTCTCCTGTCATTCAGAATTCATAGCGGCCGGTGACGCCCACCGTGCGCGGGGTGCCGATCACGGCGTTATAGGAACCGAAATTGCTGTTCCACATGCTGGTGTAGTAGTGCTTGTCGAACGCGTTTTTCACCCACAGCGACACATCCCATGCGGCGCCCCGCGTGCTGCGCAAGCCCAGCGAGAAATTGCTGATGCTGTAGGCCGGGATCTTCGAATACTCGGAGGCATCCAGCGTGCCGTAGGTGGCGCCACGGTACGAATAGTTGGCGTTCACGTAGGCTTGCAACCCTTCGCCGGCGCGGTGCGCATACTGTGCGCTGGCGTTGGCGATCCAGCGCGGCGCGTTGACCAGCGCATTGCGGCCGGACAGGTCGCAGAACGTCGCGCTGCGCTCCGGCGGGCATGGCGCGTTGGTGTAGGCCAGGTAGCTGGCGTCATTGAACGACACGTTCGAGCGCAAGGTCAGGCCCCGGGTGGGCGTGGCCACCAGTTCCAGTTCCACGCCACGTGTACGCACATCACCCGCATTGGTCAAATACGACGTGCGGCTGACGGGGTCATACGCATTGCTCTGGTATCCATGCACGATGGTGGCGTACACGTTGCCGTTCAATTGCAGGTTGTTGTCGAACCATTGCGACTTCACGCCCGCTTCGAAGGCATTGGCGCGCTCGGTACCGACCAGCAGCGACGCAATGCCGCCCGCGCCCGGCACCGACAGGTTGATGCCACCGGATTTTTCGCCATGCGACAGGCTGGAATACAGCAGCACGTCCGGGTTGACCTTGTAGCCCACGTTGAGCAGCGCGGTCGGGCTGTTTTGCGACAGTTCCACGACGCCGGAATCGAATGCGCCGTAACGGCCGTTGCGGGACGCCAGCACGGCGCCGGTGACGGCAGGGCCGATTGGCGCATTGCGCGTGATCCGGGCGCTCTTGTCTTCATAGGTGACGCGGGCGCCCGCCGTCACGTCCAGCTTCGGCGTGGCGTGCCACGTCGATTGCGCAAACAGCGCATAGCTGTCGACGTCCAGCCAGGCGGGCGCCGTGCTGGTGACATTCGACCATGCACCGGCCGGCGTGCCGTTGTACAGGTCGTTCAGCGGACCGTTGACGTTGAACGAATTGTTCGACAGTTTCTGGCGGTAGTAATACGCGCCAAACACGGACTCCAGCGGCTGGCCGGATGGCGTGGCCCAGCGCAATTCCTGCGTGAATTGCTTGTGGCGCGTGGAAGCGCCCGCGTTCAGCCCGACGGGCACCGGCAAGCCGTCATCGTTTTGCGGCGTGAAGGCCCAGAAGCGGTATGCCGTCACGGACGTCAGTTTCGCGTCGCCGGCGAACGTCCAGTTGGCTTCCGCCGATGCGCCGCCCTGGTGCACGGCCACGTGGGACCCGGTGTCGAGGTTCACGGCGCGCTCTTTCGGATCGGGTACCGGCGAAGCGCCCACCAGCTTGGCCTGCGTCAGCGCGCGGCCGCTGGGGCCCGCGCTGTAGAACACCAGCGTGCCGTTATTCGAATCTTCCTCGTGGTAGTCGGCAATCACGCGCAGGTTGAAGTCCTTGCTCTTTTCCACCAGCACCTGGGCTCGCACGCCATTGCGGTCGCCGCCCTGCACCTTGCCGCCATCGTAGCGGTTGGTGATGTAGCCATCGTCACGCGATGCATAGGCGGTCAGGCGTCCCGCCACGCCGTCTGCCAGCTCGCCATTCAGCACGAAGCGGCCCTGCTTGTGGCCATACTGGCCCAGCGACAGGTCGGCGATGCGCTCGGTATTGAAGGTCGGCTTTTTCGATGCAATATTGAGCACGCCGGCCGTGGTGTTCTTGCCGAACAGCGTGCCTTGCGGACCGCGCAGCAATTCCAGTTGGGCGATGTCGAGCGCGTCGAACGCCGCCATGCCGGGACGGGCCAGGTAGACATTGTCCAGGTAGACGCCGACACTCCCCTCCAGGCCATCGCTGGCCGGATTGTTGCCCAGGCCCCGCACGGCGAAGCTCATTTGGCGTGCGTGCACATAATTGACGGTGGTGCTGGGCAGCAGTTGCGGCAAATCCTGCACGCGGTACGTGCGGCTGCCATCGAGCACATCTTCGCCCAGCACGCTCATCGGCGTCGGCACGTTCTGCGAACTTTCCACGCGGCGGCGGGTCGTCACCAGCACGGTTTGTACCGCGCCGGCATAGGCGGCGTCCGATGCGCTGGCGCCTGCGGCGCCGATTGCCGCGCCGATTGCGGCGGCGCCGCCCGCCGACGTATCGGTCGCGACGATGGTGACCGCGTCATCGGCGGCAATGCCGCCCGACGCGCCGGCTGCCGCCGCCACTGCCGTTGCGATGGCTGCCGCCGCATGCGATTGCACCGGTTGCGCCAGCGCCAGCACGGCCAGCGCGATGGCGCTGAGTTTGAGTTCTTGCTTAACCACGATTTATCCCTTTGCTCTCTATTTTTGGCAAAGCTGCGCCCCGCCCTCCAGCGATCGGGCGCGCTTTGCATGTATTGGTTACTTCGGAAAATCAGCGCTGGTCGGCAACCTTCACGCCGCTGTCCGCGTTGTGTGCGGCCACGGCTTTTTCCGAGCGGGGTGTGCCTGCCGGAGCCCAGTCATACGGCACCGGTTGTGCGCGGTAGACCCAGTTGGTTTTCACCTGCTTGCCCGCGCCGCCCACGGCGGAATTGCCGAAATACGGGCTGACGTATTCCCATACGATGTCGCCCTGTGGCGTCACCTGGAAGAAGCGGCCATTCATGCCTTCGTCGACCAGCGTATTCCCGTTCGGCAGGCGGCGCGCGCTGCTGATAAAGGCGCTGTAGAAACTCCACAGGGTCTGCCCGGAATTGGCCGCCGTGTATTGCCACACGATTTATTTGGTGACGGGATCGATTTCCAGCACGCGTGAATGGGGGAACATGCCGGGGCTGACTTTCGGATAGCCCGCTTCGCCCTGGTTGTCGAACACGAGCAGATTGCCGGCGCCCGGCAAGCCTTGCGGGATCACGTGCGCATCGTGCAGGCCGATGATCTGGTCGACGGGACGCGGCACGTTCGTCGCGCCAATGGCGGGATAATCCGGTCCCAGGTTCCACACCACCTTGCCCGTCTTCTTGTCGATGATGACGATGAAGTTGGCTTCGCGCGAATTGATCAGCACATTGTCCGGATGGAAGCGCGTATCGCCTTGGTCGTACCATTTATTGGGCCCCACCACCGACATGTTATTGACATGCAGGTAGTCGAGCGCTTTGGCGCCATTGCGCGGCTCCGCGGCGCGCACCAGCTTCAAGGCTGCGGGCGAAAAACCGAATTCCTCCAGGTGCTCGGACGCCACCCACTTCCATGCCACGTCGCCTTTCGGCGTGACTTCATAAATCACGTCATCGAGCACTTGTTCGGCCTTGAACCCTGCCACCGGGTGGACCTGGTTGGCCAGGACCAGCGTATTCCCGTTCGGCAGGCGGCGCCAGTCGTGGTGCTGTTTGACTCCGCCATCGGGCGCGGCGCTGCTTTGCACGGTCGCCGATGCATAGGCATCCTGCGCCCCCTGGCCCCACTGCCACACGACCTGGCCATTCCAGTCCAGTTCACCGATGGCCTTGTTGCCCAGGCCATTGCCGGCCGCCGCGCCGGGCGCGTTCGCCAGTTGCAGCAGGATGTTGCCGCGCTTGCCGCCGGCCAGCGCCGGGTCCAGCAACACGGGCGGGAAGCCCACATGCGGCCACTGGCGCACTTCATTGCCATTCATGTCGATCAAGTGCGTCTTGCCATCCTGGCCGCTGAAGACGACATAGCCATTCCATGCGCGCGCCGGTTCATAGCGGGTTACGCCGGTGGGATAGACGCTGGGCGCAGCGCTTGCCGTGACCGCAGCGAAGGCGCAAGCCATGGCCGCGCACATCATGGCGAGTTGCCGTGCGCGGCGCGGACGGCCTTTACCTTCAGGGGAAACTGCTGCGGACGATGCAAACATCTGTGGCTCCTTGGTGGTTATCAAACAGTGGGTGCATCTTACGCAGCACCCCATCTCGCTAGCCACGAATTAATTCGCATACGGATATTTGCAGCGGACGCATTTGAACAGTACAAATGCGCATGGACAGCGAGCGCCCAATAATTAGGCAAACCGCTGGCAAATCAGCCGAAGGGACAGCAACTAAAAGGGGCTTGGCAAACCGGATTTCATGCTGCTATAATCTTGGTCTCTTGGCCTGGTAGCTCAGTTGGTAGAGCAGAGGATTGAAAATCCTTGTGTCGGTGGTTCGATTCCGCCCCGGGCCACCAAGAATTCTTTAGCGAAAACGCCGACCCATGCTGGTCGGCGTTTTTGTTTGTACGCTCCCCGGTTTTGACGTCATCGATTTTTGACTTGAATCAACGACACTGTTGATTCAGCTCACTACACTGGTCCTACGATCCGCTCGCATCTCGCGCAGCGGTGGCTTCCCTCCCGACCATGGCGACGCTTCCCGCATACATCTTCCACACCGACTGCCTCAAGCACGAGATGGGGCCGCAGCATCCCGAGGCGCCAGGGCGCATCGGGGCGATCCACGACATGCTGCTGATCAGGGGGCTGCTCGACTTCATGCAGCCCTATGACGCGCCGTTGGCGACCGAAGCCCAACTGGCAAGGGCACATTCCAGCCTGTACCTGCACAGCATAGCGGCGCAGTCACCGGCCAGCGGCAGCGTGCAGATCGATCCCGACACCAGCATGAACCCATACACCTACCGGGCGGCGCTGCGCGCGGCCGGCGCTGCCGTGCTGGCCACCGACCTGGTGCTGACGCAACGCGCCGGCTTTGCCTTCTGCAATGTGCGCCCGCCCGGCCACCACGCCGAATATGGGGCGGCCGGCGGCTTTTGCTTCTTCAACAACGTCGCCGTCGGCATCCGCCACGCGCTCGATGTGCACGGCCTGGAACGGGTCGCGCTGGTCGACTTCGACGTCCACCACGGCAACGGCAGCGAGGACATCCTGCGCGACGATGCGCGCGTGCTGATGTGCTCGATCTTTGAGGACAAGCTCTATCCCTTCTCCGGCAATACGCCGCGCGGCGCCAACATGGTCAACGTACCACTGCCGGCACGCTCCGGCGGCGACGTGATGCGCGCCGCCATCACCGGGCAGTGGCTGCCGGCGCTGGAGCGTTTCGCACCGCAGATGATCTTCGTCTCCGCCGGCTTCGACGGCCACCGCGAGGACGACATGGGCAATCTCGGCCTGGTCGAAGCCGACTATGCCTGGATCACCCGGCAGATTGTGGCGGTGGCGCAGCGCCACGCCCATGGCCGCATTGTGTCCTGCCTGGAAGGCGGATATGAACCATCGTCACTGGCACGGAGCGCAGCGGCGCACCTGAAGGTGCTGCTGGGACTCGACGACTAACCCCATCTCTTGCGAAGCGACGATGCAAGCTCATTACCTTACCCCGCTGTTCTCCCCGGCGTCGATGGTGGTCTTCTGCGGCAAGGAAGACCAGCCGGAGAGCCAGAGCAGCTACGGTCGCGGCATCCGCGCCCAGCTCGAACAGGGTGGTTTCAGCGGCCCCGTCACCTATCTCGACGTCTGCATGAGCGGCACCCTGTCCGACCTGGCCCATTCCCGCGCCGACCTGGCCGTCATCGCGCTGCCCAACGAGGAGGTGGCATTTGCGCTGGAGGTGGCCGGCCGCATCCAGTGCCGCGCGGCGCTGGTGATCTCGGCCGGCGTGGCGCCGCCGCTGGCCAGGGAGTTGCACGCGATCGCGCGCAAGCACGGCCTGCACCTGCTCGGGCCTAACAGCCTGGGCTATCAGCGCCCGCGCCTGAACCTCAATGCCAGCATGGCCGGTCGCCTGGCGCAGCCGGGCAGCCTGGCGCTGATCTCGCAGTCCGGCGCGCTGACGGCCGCCATCCTCGACTGGGCCGACAAGAACGCGGTCGGGTTTTCCACCGTGGTCTCGCTCGGCCCCAACACGGCGGTCGACCTGGCACAGACGCTGGATTTCCTCGCCACAGACCCGGCCACGCAGTCGATCGTCATCTGCATGGAAGGCATCACCAATGCGCGCCGCTTCCTGTCGGCGCTGCGCGGCGCAGCCAACACCAAGCCTGTGGTGGTGCTCAAAGCCGGCAACGCGGCAGCGGCCTCGCAGGCGGCGCAAACACACTCCGGCGCGATCGTCGGCAGCGGCGAGGTGTTCGACGCGGCGCTGCGCCGTACCGGCGCGGTGCGCGTCCAGTCCTTCGTCCAGCTGTTCGCGGCGGCGAAATGCCTGGCCTCGCGCTACCGCCCGGTCGGGCCGCGCCTGGCCATCGTCACCAATGGCGGCGGCCCGGGCGTGCTGGCGGCAGACTGGATCGACGAAAAGAAGCTGCAACTGGCGCAGCTGTCGCCCGCGTCCACCCAGGCGCTAACGCCGCTGCTGCCGCCACACGCGACCCTGTACAACCTGCTTGACCTGTCCGAAGAGGCCGGGGCCGATCATTTCGCCTGCGCGCTGCAGACCTGCGCCCACGACAGCCAGATCGACGGCATCCTGGTGATCTATTCGCCCAAGCCGGGTAGCGACCCGGGCGCGGTGGCGCAGGCGGTGGCCAGCCTGTATCCCAGCCTGGGCAAGCCGCTACTGACCTGCTGGATGGGTGACGCCCAGGTTGGCGAGGCGCGCAGCATTCTCGGCGCGGCCGGCCTGGCCACCTTCCGCACGCCGGAGGCGGCGGTCGATGGCTTCAGCAACATCGCCTCCTTCTACCAGAACCAGCAACTGTTGTACCAAACCCCGCCGCCGCTATCGCAACTGGCGCAGCCCGACCTCGAAGGCGCGCGCCTGCTGATCGAAAGCGTGCTGGCCGAGCGCCGCAATGTACTCACCGAGATGGAATCAAAGGCGCTGCTGGCGGCTTTCCACATCCCGATCACCCAGACCATCCTGGCGCGCAGCGCCGGCGAGGCGATCCTGATCGCCAGCCAGCTAGGTTATCCAGTGGCGCTGAAGATCGACTCGCCCGACATCTCGCACAAGTCCGACGTGCAGGGCGTGGCGCTCAACGTGCTCGACGCCGCCGCCGTACGCGACGGCTACAACGACATGATGGCCAACGTGCGCCGCCTCGAGCCGAACGCGTGCATCAACGGCGTGACGATCCAGAAAATGGCAGGCAAGCGCAATGGGCGCGAGCTATACATCGGCGTCGTCACTGACCACCTGTTTGGCCCGGTCATCAGTTTTGGCGCCGGCGGCACGATGATAGAACTGATCAACGACCGCGCCGTCGAATTGCCGCCGCTGAACCAGTTCCTGGCCCGGCGCCTGATCGCGCGGGTACGCTCGGCCAGCACCCTGGGGGAGTGGCGCGGCGCGCCGCCGGTACAGCGCGAATCAGTCGAACACATGCTGCTGCGCGTGTCGGAAATGGTATGCGAGCTGCCGCAGTTGCGCGAAATGGACATCAATCCGCTGATCGTCGACGAGCACGGCGCGCTGGTGGTGGACGCGCGCATCGTCATCGGTGCGGCGCCGCCGTCCGCGCACGACTATGACCACCTGGCGATCTTGCCCTACCCGTCGACCTATACCCGGGAATGGCCGATGCGCGGCGGCGGCCAGTACACGCTGCGCCCGATACAGCCGGACGACGCCTCGATGCTGCAAGACCTGGTGCGCGGCTTGTCGGAAAAATCGCGCTACTACCGATTCGCCTCTTCGCTGCGCGAGCTGTCGGTGCCGATGCTGGCGCGCTACACCCTGATCGACTACGACCGCGAAATGGCGCTGGTGGCGGTGCAGCGCACCCGCACGCTAGGGCCGGATGGCGAGTTCGTCGAGGCCGAGAGCATCATCGGCGTGTCGCGCTACATCGCCAATCCCGACCGCAGCAGTTGCGAGTTCTCGTTGCTGGTGGACGACCGCTTCAGCGGCCAGGGCCTGGGCACGCGCCTGATGCTGGGCATCATGGACGTCGCGCGCGACAAGGGGTTGAGCGAGATCGACGGCCTGGTGCTGTGCAAAAACAGCGGCATGCTCAAGCTGATGGCCAGCCTGGACTTCCAGATCCAGCCCTACTCGGACGACCCCGACTTCCGGCTGTGCAGCAAGACGCTGTGAAGCCGCACCGGGACCGCACTTGGCGAAAACGGCGACGCAATCCCATGGGTCATCCATAACTGGCCACTTGCCGCGCAAACCTGCGCAGGCCGGCCGGTCCGGTTTGTTCCGCCTTCACGCACCACGCCTGCAGGCTGGCCAGCAACTGTTCCGGTGACGCCGCCGAACGGCGCCACAGGACTTCCAGCGTGTCGCGCGCCGCTTGCATGGCATCGAGCGGTCCGCTGTGGGCCAGCACCAATCCAAGGGCAGTGCGTTGCAGGCTGCTGAGCCGGCAAGGAGTGCGCCGCAGCAGATGCCTGGCCTGCGCCAGCATGGGGCGCGGGAATTGTTTGAGCAGCATGGCGCGTTCGGTGCGATAAACAGCAAGCGTCAATAGCGTCAGTTCCCGCACCAGCTCGGCACGGTTGCCCAGCACCTGCCGCAGGGTGGCCGGCGTCGGCGCCAGTTGTCCCGGACGCGGTGTCAACGGATGCGGCGCCTCGCGAACCCGCGCCAGCCGCAGCCATTGCAGGACGCGGATATATGCCCAGCCGATATCCAGCTCGAACCAGCGCACTGAAAATTTTGCCGAGGTCGGGAACGTGTGATGGTTGTTGTGCAGCTCTTCGCCGCCGATCAGCAAGCCAAACGGAACGATGTTGGTCGCCGCCTCCTTGCAGTCATAGTTGCGGTAACCCGCATAATGTCCCACGCCGTTGATCACGCCGGCCGCCAGGAATGGAATCCACATCATCTGGCACGCCCACAGCGTCAGTCCGCGCGCGCCGAACAGGAACAGCTCGATCGCCAGCAACAGGCCGACGCCCTGCCACGTATAGCGGCTGTATACACGGCGCTCGATCCAGTCGTCCGGCGCGCCGGCGCCATAGCGATCAACCAGCGCGGGCCGGCTGGCGGCAGCCTGGTACAGTTCCGCGCCGCGCCACAGCACCTGGTTGATGCCGGCGACAACCGGGCTATGGGGATCCTTCGCTGTTTCGCAGTGCGCATGATGGCACCGGTGAACCGCCACCCACTCCCGTGTCACCATGCCGGTGGTCAGCCACAGCCAGAACCGGAAGGCGTGCGATACCGCCGGCCCCAGCGACAGTGCGCGGTGGGTCTGGCAGCGGTGCAGATAAACCGTCACGGCCACGATGGTCGCGTGCGTGGTGATCGCGCCGACCAGGAACAATTGCCACCAGCTGAACGCCAGGAATCCGTCAGCCAGTCTTTGCCAATGCATCGCCATGTCTGCCCTCCTCGGGTGCCGCTATACATTCGGGTGTCGCCAGGCGCATCGCCGGCATGCGGCGATTGGGGGACTTTGACGGAGTTGCGCCGGCAGGCGGCAACGCTGAGGAAGGCCAATACGAACTGCAGTTTTTGGCGAAATACCTGTCCCCACTATACGCGCCAAAGCACGCATTACCTAACGATTCCGCCACCGTGCGGGGCACCGCATCAGTGGCGTTGGCGAAACAGCCATCGGCGTACAATAACGCTTCCCATCCCCCGCCAAGGAGGCTGTCATGGCCCGCCTGTCCCGCCTGTCCCATTTTGCCGCCACGCTCATGCTGCTCGCCACCTGGCTGGCGGCGCCTGCAGCCTTTGCCGGCAAGTCTTACCAGTACGCCGCCGTCGGCGATCCGGCCAATGTCGTCAAGCCCCACCCGGGCAAGCCGTCGCTGGTATTGATGGGTGGCGGCCCCGATGTCGACGCCGCGTTCGCGTGGATGATCACGCAGGGCGGCGGTGGCAACTTTGTCGTGATCCGCAGCCGCGGCGCCGATGAATACAACCCGTACATCTATGCCATGGGGGGCGTGCAGTCGGTGGAAACCCTGGTGATCCCCAGCCGGGCTGCGGCCAGCGATCCTTTCGTCATCGAGCGCATCCGCGGGGCGGAAGCCCTGTTCATCGCCGGCGGCGACCAGTCGGACTACATCAACTTCTGGCAGGGCACGCCGGTGCAGGCGGCGATCCAGGAATTGGCAGCCAACAACATTCCGATCGGTGGCACCAGCGCCGGCATGGCGCTGCTGGGGAAATTCGGGTTTTCCGCGCTCAATGGCGGCCTGCTGTCGGCAGACGCGCTGGCCAATCCATTCGACCGGCGCGTCACGCTGGAGCGCGATTTCGTCAACCTGCCCGATATGGGCGGCCTGATCGCCGATTCGCACCTCGACGCGCGCGACCGCATGGGACGCCTGGTCACCTTCATGGCGCGCATCGTCAACGACGGATGGGCGCCTTCAGTGCACGGGGTGGGCGTGGATGTGGAAACCGCGTTGCTGGTGAAAGACGGCAGCGCCACCCGTGTCGGCGCCGGGGCAGTGTATTTCCTGTCCACCGTGGGCGTACCGGGCGTGTGCAAACCCAAAACCCCGCTCACGTACCGCAATATCGGCGTGCAGCGCCTGTCCGGCGGCGCCATATTCGATATGCGCAACTGGGCTGCTTATAACGGTGGCGCCATCAGCTACACGATTTCCGCCGTAAATGGCGTGCTGAGTTCGACCCAGCCGGGCGGCTCTCCGTACTGAGGCCCGCCGCGAACGGCAGCTGCAAGGTTAGCTGGAGGAAATCCCTACCCCGAAATAGGAAAGTCCTGATAGTTTCTCCGCGGAATGTTAAATACATTCCTAATAAAGTTATAAAGGAGAACCACTTGTCTTCCTTGCTCAATTCCAGCGCTGAAATGGGCATGATCGACGCCACCGGCGCCTGAGCGCCGGTATTCACTGCGGAAATTTGACAAAGGAAAAAATGACCATCTCGCATTTGAAAGTTTCGACCCGGCTGGCTATTGGCTTTGGACTGGTCTCACTGCTGTTGGCAGTCATTACCCTGCTGGGCCTGAGCCGCATGAGCGGGCTGAAAAGCCGGATGGATGAAATCACCAAAGTCAACGACGTACAAGCCGCGCAAGCGTCGGCCATGTATATCACCATCACGGAACGTGCGCTGGCGCTGCGCAACCTCATCCTGCTGGGCGATAACCCGGAGGAAGTGCAGATCGAAGTGAAGCGGATCAAGACGCAGACGGAAAAATATGCGGCGGCGGCCGATACGCTGGGCCGCATGCTCGATGCGCCGTCCAACAATACCACGCCGCAGGAAAAAGCCCTGTTCGAGGGCATCCGCCAGAGCGCCGAGGCGGCGGCACCCTTCGTCGCCAAGGGCCTGGAACTGGCGCAGGCCGGCCGGGGTGACGAAGCTTACCGGCTGTTGCGGTTCGAATTCCGCCCCACGCAAAAGAAATGGTGGGACCAATTGAACCAGTTGATCGAACTGCAGGTGAAACAAAACGCCGAGGCGAACGCGGAGGCCGAAGTGAACTATGCCAACGCGCGCGCCATGATGCTGCTCTTTGGCGCACTGGCCCTGGCCGCAAGCGCCACGGCCGCCATATTGATCACGCGCAGCGTGGTCAGGGAACTCGGCGGCGAACCCGGCTACGCGCGCGCCATCGTCGAGCAAATCGCTGCGGGGGACCTGGGGATTGAAATCCACACTCGGGAAAACGATCGCTCCAGCCTGCTGTTTTCCATGCAAGCCATGCGCGACAGCCTGGCCGACATCGTCAGCAGGATTGACGTCACCGCGCATACCATCGCCACCGCATCGAATCAAATCGCCAGCGGCAACCACGACCTGTCTTCGCGCACGGAACAGCAGGCCGGCGCACTGGAGGAAACCGCGTCCGCCATGGACCAGCTGATCGGCACCGTCAAGCAAAACGCCGACCATGCGCAGCAAGCCAACAACCTGGCTTTGTCGGCGTCCGAAGTGGCGCTCAAGGGGGGCGCCGTGGTCGCGCGCGTGGTCGACACCATGGGCTCCATCAATGCCTCGGCCAACAAGATCGTCGACATCATCAGCGTGATCGACGGCATCGCCTTCCAGACCAATATCCTGGCACTGAACGCGGCCGTGGAAGCGGCGCGGGCGGGTGAACAGGGGCGTGGCTTTGCCGTGGTGGCCACCGAAGTGCGCAACCTGGCGCAGCGTTCGGCCGCAGCCGCCAAGGAAATCAAGGCGCTGATCGGCGATTCGGCCAGCCAGGTGGAAGCGGGCACGCAGCTGGTCGATCAGGCCGGCGCGACCATGAGCGAGATCGTCACCGGTGTCCGGCACGTCAACGACATCATGGGTGAAATCACCTCCGCCAGCCGGGAGCAGCATGCCGGCATCGAGCAGGTCAACCAGGCGATCAGCCAGATGGAGCAGGCGACACAACAAAACGCGGCGCTGGTCGAGCAAGCTTCCGCCGCTGCGGAATCCATGAAGGAGCAAGCCGGCCAGCTGGTGCAGATCGTCAGCATCTTCAAGCTGGGCAACGCCGGCGCCGCGCAACCGGGCAGCAACGTGACGCCGCTGGTGCGCCGCCGTCCGCCGGCGCGGCCGGCGGCGCAGCGGGAATTGCTGACAGCAGAGACGCGCCGCACATCCCGGTAACGCCGCTCCCGTGTAAAAAAGTGGGCTGTATTTGATCTGGATCATATACAGCCTCCGGTAGCGCCAGCTAGCCTGTGAAATTTTTCGCAGGTTTCCCACAATGCTGTCCGCTCCCGAACTTCTCCTTCCCGCCGGTTCGCTGGCCAAAATGCATGCCGCCTTTGACTTTGGCGCCGACGCGGTCTATGCAGGCCAGCCACGCTATAGCCTGCGCGCGCGCAATAACGACTTTTCCACGCTGAAAACACTGCAGGAAGGCATCGAAGGCGCTCATGCGCGCGGCAAGCAGTTTTTTGTCGCCAGCAATATCTTTGCCCATAACGCCAAACTCAAAACGTACCTGCGCGACATGGAACCCGTGATTGCCATGAAACCGGATGCGCTGATCATGGCCGATCCCGGCCTGATCATGATGGTGCGCGACAAGTGGCCCGAAGTGCCGGTCCATTTGTCGGTGCAGGCCAACGCGGTCAACTGGGCCGATGTGAAGTTCTGGCATCGCATGGGGCTGACGCGGGTGATCCTGTCGCGCGAACTGTCGCTCGACGAAATCGAGGAAATCCGCCAGCGCTGCCCGGAAATGGAACTCGAAGTGTTCGTGCATGGCGCGCTGTGCATCGCGTATTCCGGCCGCTGCCTGCTGTCCGGCTACTTCAACCACCGCGACTCCAACCAGGGCACGTGCACCAATTCCTGCCGCTGGGACTACAAGGTGGGCCATGCCGAAGAAGACGCCAGTGGCGACCTGGCGCCGCCGCAAGTCATCCAGCTGCAATTCAGGCAGGCGCTGGAACAGGCGGAACGCCCGTTGTCGGCGCTGCACCAGCAGCCGCGCCATCGCCTGGCGGACCGGCCCTACCTGATCGAAGAAGCGGAACGCCCTGGGGAACTGATGCCGATCCTCGAAGACGAGCATGGCACCTACATCATGAATTCCAAGGATTTGCGGGCCGTCGAACATATCGAACGGCTGGTGAAGATCGGTGTCGACTCCCTGAAAGTCGAGGGCCGCACCAAGTCGCTGTATTACGTGGCGCGCACCGCACAGGTCTACCGCCAGGCCATCGATGACGCGGTTGCCGGCCGGCCGTTCGATCCCGGCTTGCTGGGGCAGCTGCAGGGCCTGGCCAACCGCGGCTATACCGATGGTTTTTATCAGCGCCACCATACGCAGGCCTACCAGAACTACCTGCGCGGCGCCTCGGAAGTGGACCGCAGCCAGTACGTGGGCCACGTCCTGGGCGTGAACGATGGCTGGGCGCGGGTCGACGTCAAGAACCGCTTTGCTGTTGGCGACCGGCTGGAAGCCGTGCACCCGAACGGCAACCGCGACCTGATCGTCACGCGGCTGCGGGCCGACGATGGCGGCGACATCAGCGTCGCTCCCGGCAGCGGCCACGTAGTGTGGATGGAACTGGACCCGGCGCTCGAAGGCGCGCTGCTGGCGCGCTACGTGTAACGGTCCGGGACCCGGTTATGCGGGGCGCGCGGCAAGCGGCGTTCAGGATGCCGTGGCAACGCGGGGTTGCGCCGCCCTGGCGCCGCCCCAGATCACCCAGGCCACCAGGGCGAATTCGATGCCATAGGCCAGCCGCTCGGCCAGCACCAACGCGGCATGCCCCGCCGCCGGCTCGAGGTTCGAATAAATCTTGCTGAGATTGAGCGCCATGTGCAGCACGATGACGGGCCACAGGCCGCCGGTACTGTAGCGCACGGCGGCAAACATCATGCCGGACAGACACGTGGCCAGCGCCCACCACGCCGCGTGCTGCCAATTGCCGTCCATGAATCCATGGATCAGGTGCATGGCGCCAAACAGCAGGCCGGAGAGGACGATGCCCTTCCAGCGGGGCAGGCTGAGCAGCAGGGCGAAGATCACGCCACGGAACAGCAGCTCTTCGCCAAAGGCATTGATCAACTGGATCACCACTTCCGTGCCCAGCGGACGCTGTGGAGGAATGTGCACGCCCATCGGCAGGAACAGTACGCACAGCAGCAGGCTGGCGAAAAACACCTTGCCAGGCTTACTCTGGCCGATGTGAAGGCCGACCTGCCGCCACAGGCCCAGGCTGTGCACCAGTACCAGCGGCAACACCACGGTCGAGGCAAACGCCAGCAGCTTGACTTTGCCATACGCCGCGGCCGGCGCGTACGCCATGCCGGCCTTGAGGATCAGTGTGGTAACGAGGAATTGCAGGGCCGCGCAACCTGTGGCGGCAAAGACGGGATGCCTGGCGGCGGCTTGGCGTAGTGACACAATAATCTCCTGTTGTTATTAAGAAAGATCAACATTGTGTCGGGCATGGCAGCGCCAGTCGCAATCCATGCGACAAAGTGCAGGATTGGCGGGCCAGAATGCAAAATCGCCGTTCGGCCGCCATGCCGCCGGCACCGGGCCGATCCAGGCAGTGGACAATGTCCGCATCGGCGGCATGGCCTTTACCGCGCCGCCCTTGATTCAATGGCCGGCGCCACCAGTTAATGGACTTCCGCCAGCCGCCGAGAACCACCATGATCCCCTTTTCCGTACTCGATCTCTCCCCCATCACCGAAGGCAGCGACGCGCGCACCTCGTTCGCCAACACGCTCGATCTCGCGCGCCATGCGGAACACCTGGGCTACCGGCGCTTCTGGCTGGCGGAACATCACGGCATGCCCGGCATCGCCAGCGCCGCCACCGCCGTGCTGCTGGGGCACGTCGCCGGGGGCACGCAATCGATCAAGGTGGGCGCGGGCGGCATCATGCTGCCCAACCATGCGCCGCTGGTGATTGCCGAGCAATTCGGCACGCTGGAATCGCTGTACCCCGGCCGCATCGAACTGGGCCTGGGCCGCGCGCCCGGCTCCGACCACACCACGGCGCGCGCGCTGCGCCGCAACCTGGCGACCGATCCGGAAGAATTTCCGCAAGACGTGGTGGAATTGATGGAATACTTTGCCGGTTCACCGCGCCGCCCCGTCAAGGCTGTACCGGGCGCCGGGTTGCACGTGCCGATCTGGATACTGGGATCGAGCCTGTTCGGCGCCCAGCTGGCCGCGGCGCTGGGCTTGCCGTTCGCGTTCGCATCCCACTTCGCACCGGCCATGATGATGCAGGCGATCGAGCTGTACCGGACACAATTCCGCCCATCCGCCACGTTGGGACAGCCGTATGTGATGCTGGGATATAACATCTTTGCGGCCGATACGGACGACGAGGCGCAGTTGCTGGCGACATCGATGCAGCAAGCCTTCGTCAACCTGCGCAGCGGCAGGCCGGGCAAGCTGCAGCCGCCATCGCCCGGCTACCTGGAGCGGCTGGAGCCATCGCAACGCGCGATGCTGGACCAGGTGCTGTCGTGCGCGGCGATCGGATCACCGGCCACCGTGCGGCGCTCCGTGCAAGACTTCATTGCCCGCACCGGCGCCGATGAATTGATGATCACGTCGCAGATTTTCGACCATGGCGCGCGCCTGCATTCCTACACACTGGCGGCGCGCATCCGCGAAGGCGCGTAACCCGGCGCTCAGCCCGGCCGCATGCAAATGCGGTTGCGCCCGCCCTGCTTCGCTTCGTACAGCATGGCGTCGGCGCGCAGGAACAACTCATTTTCCGTCTTGAAGTCGGGATAGGCCGCCACGCCGCCGCTGAACGAGAACCGGCGCGTATCGCCCGGCTTGACTTCAAACGGGATCGCGCCGAACGCCTGGCGCAGCGCATCCATCTTTTCCCAGCCCTGCTCCAGCGTGCAATCCCAGAACACCATGACGAATTCCTCGCCGCCGAAACGGCTCAGCAAGTCGTCTTCGCCCATGCTGGGCGCCAGGGTCAGCGCCAGGCGCTTGATGACGATGTCGCCGAAGTAGTGGCCCCACGTATCGTTGATGGTCTTGAATTTGTCGATGTCGACCACGCCGAACGCCAGCGGCCGGTTTTCCCGCGCCGCGCGGCGGATCAGGTCTTGCGCCTTCTTTTGCAAGCCGATCTTGTTCAACAGCCCCGTGGCGCGGTCCTTGCCGATCAAGTCCTTGTTGATGCGGATTTTATTGGCGCGGTTGACCAGTTGCGACGCCAGCACGCCGGGGTCCGTCATCAGCAGGATGTCGTCAAAGCCGGTGGCCAGCGCGCGCGCCGTGACGGCGGCGTCGGGCTGGCGCTGCAACAGCATGATTTCCCGCACCGGGTCCGCTTCGATGTTTTTCTTCAATACCCGCACGATGGCTTCCGTACGCGCATATTCGGCTTCCGTGATCAGCACCATGTCCGGTTGCAGGTCCTTGACGCGCAAATGCAAGGTCTGCGCGTCGGTATGGTGGATCACTTCGAGCCGGCGATGCATCAGCGCACCGTCGTCCAGCCCCACAGGTTCACCCAGGTACATCAGGCGCACCAGGTCACCCCGTTTGCGCTGGACAAACAAGTTAAACAGTTTATCCACCAGCACGTCGTTGGCGATCGGCTTTTCCGCGTAGGCCAGGCAATTGCTGTCGACCAGGCGCTGCTGCAGCAGGAAGCGGCCGCCCTGGCGCGCGCTTTGCAGGTAGACATAGCTCTGGTCGCCAGGCAGGCGTTGCAGCAATTCGCTCAGCATCAGCGTCTTGCGGCTGTCCGCCATGTCGGACTGCATATTGTGCAGTGCATCGAGGTCGATCACGAACAGGCTGTGCCCCCCGTCGCACACGACGGCTTCCACGAAGTCCCGCACTTCGTTGAAGAAGCGGATGTCGAAATCGTATTTGTGTGCATGCAACAGCAGTTCGGCCTGGTTATCCTTGATAAAGAAACTCTGCGACAGCAGCATTACCTGGTTCTTGTAGAGCGGTGCTTCACTTGCCATGCTGGGTTGCTTTCAAAAGGGTTTCCGGGCTTGGCAACACCTTACACAAGAAATGCCATCCGCGCAGCACCAACGTTCTATTTTCGTGCCGGAAAGGCCACGCGGAACAGCATTCCGCAGTGGAAGATCACTTCAGGTTACCCGGACGGCACAACTGCTACAATCCCGGGTTTCCTTCTTCTTCGAGCGTGATTCCATGTCTGCCCTGCCTCCCTGCCCGCAATGTTCCTCCACCCTGACCTATGAAGACGGCACGGGCCAGTATGTTTGCCCGGAGTGCGCACACGAATGGCCCGTGGCCGGCGATGCGCCGGCCGAGACCGCCCGCGTGTGGCGCGATGCGTCCGGCAATGTGCTGCAGGATGGCGACACGGTCGTCGTCATCAAGGACTTGAAGCTGAAAGGCGGTGGCGGCGTGGTCAAGCAAGGCACCAAGGTGAAAAACATCCGCCTGGTCGATGGCGACCATGATATCGACTGCAAGATCGATGGCTTCGGCCAGATGGGCCTGAAAACGGAATTCGTGCGCAAGGCCTGAGCTTGAGTTTTACCGATTGCCCGCCAATACTGGTAGTCCCACCGTCGACTCCGAGAGGCTACCATGGACGAGCAAGCGAACGTGAATGTCGTCAGGCAGTGCTATGACGCCTTCCAGAAAGGCGACATCGCCAGCCTGAAATCGTATTTTGCCGAAGACATTGCATGGGAATTGCCCGACGTGCCGGGTGCGCCGTTCACCGGGCGGCGCCACGGCGTGGCGCGCGTCATGGAATTTTTCGAGCAAATGACCGCAGCGCAGGACGTCAATGTGTTCGAGCCCATGGAATTCATTGCGCAGGGCCCGCGCGTGGTGGTGCTGGGCCACTACAGTTTCACGGTGCGCGCCACTGGCAAGCGATATGCAAGTGACTGGGTGCACGTCTTCACGGTGCGCGACGGGAAAATCACGGCGCTGCGTGAATTCCTCGACACCCACGTGGCGGAAGCCGCGTACCGCTGACGGTTCCCGGACTGCGCCGGATCAGGCTTTCCTGCCCTTGCCGGTGGCAGCCATGTACAGGGTTTTCGCGTCCTTGTGCGCCTGGTCGATATTGCGCAGGCGCTTGTCATCGTCGTGCTTGACGAAAAACTCGGCATCCTGCGCGTCGACCACGATCTTGATGGCCGCCTTGTCGGCCAGGTCATACTTTTCGACGATCAGGGTCGTCACTTCATCCAGGTATTCTTCGTAAGTCATGGCTGTTCCTCGCGGCTGCGTTTCAATCAAGGCGACACTATAACCGCAGCCGCCCCGTGCCGGTTACTTCGCCCGCGTGTAGACCAGCTCCATCCACTTCATGTCCTTGCCGCCCGGCCCCGGCCCCCACATTTCCAGCTTGTGGCTATCGTTGCCGGTGATGGTGGTGGTCATCGTGTACGGCACTTCCTTGTCGCTCATGGGGTCGGACATCGTGCCCTGGTATTTGATGGTGTTGCCGCTCATGGCGCCGCGCGCCAGCGTCATGCCCGTGCTGCCGGAATCGATCCAGCTGCCGAAGTATTTCTTCGTCACGTTGTCATAGCCCTGCAATCCCATGCCGGTAAATGGCTGGCCGCCATACGTGCCCTGGAAATGCTCTTCGATGTAGCGCCCGCCCATGATCCATTTGCGCTCGGACGTGCCGGTGCTTTCTTCCGGCGGTTTGGCCGGGTCCATCCAGGACTTGGATTTGACGGTGAACTTGCCCACCAGCGGTTCCAGCTTCTTGTGCGCGTCGCCGGGCTTGCCCGCTTGCGTCATCTTGTCCCACATGGCTTTTTCCGCCGCCGAGGGCGCCGCCGGCTTCGGCGTATCCGCCGCCAGCGCCATGCTTGCCACGTGGAGACCGGCTGCCACGACCAGAGACTGCACGATACGGTTCTGCTTCATATCAAAGCTCCTGTTCTGCAGGGTGGTGAGAGGACCATTGTAAGCAGGGGTTGAGCGG
Organism: Pseudoduganella rivuli; assembly: GCF_009674485.1. Taxonomy (GTDB): domain Bacteria; phylum Pseudomonadota; class Gammaproteobacteria; order Burkholderiales; family Burkholderiaceae_D; genus Rugamonas; species Rugamonas rivuli_B. The sequence continues at coordinate 134,042 of NZ_WKJJ01000008.1, forward strand.
GCAAACAATTAATAAAATGCATTAAATCCAAGTTTATTATGCATGATGCGCCTTAAATAAAAACAGGAAGCGGATCGCTCCGCTTCCCGCGTTATCGCATCACTGCCTGAATTACTGCTGCGCGACGCCCTGGTTGCGCGAGGGCACAAACTCTTCCATCACGGCCTTGCGCAGCACCGCGGGCGGCACCAGGCCTTGCGCCAGCACGAAGTCGTTGAAGGCCTTGCGGTCGAATTTCGTGCGCAGCGCCACTTCAGCGGCCTGGCGGGTTTCCATCAGGCGCTGGTAGCCATAGAAGTACGACGTGGCCTGGCCCGGAGCGCGGAACGTGTAGCGCTGCATTTCCTGTGTCGCCATGCCTTCCGACAGGCCCACTTCATCCATCAGGAACGACTTCACGCCCTCCGGCGAGATTTCACCCAGGTTGACCATCGGGTCGAGGAAGGCGCGCGCGGCGCGCTGCATGCGGGCCTGCAGCGCAAACAGCTGCCCGTCCAGCGGCTCGTACGGTTGCATTTCCGCTTCCGCGTACAGCGCCCAGCCTTCCACGTTGACGCTGTTGAAGGCAAACACGCCGCGCGCCGTGGACACGCCCGTTTCAATCATCTTCGCGAACTGCAGTTCATGGCCGGGACGCGCTTCGTGCGCCGTCAACGTCCACGTGCCGGCCTGGTGGGTGAAGTCGTCAAACACCTTGGCCTTGCCGCTGGCGTCCGGCGGCATGCCGGTGGTCAGCACGAACTCGCCATATTCACCCGTGTTGCCGATCAGGCGCGGCGGGTTCATGTGCGGTGCGGGCTGGGCCGCGTTCTCGGCCGGCGACGCCAGGCGGATCACGGCTTTCCGGTCCGGCAGGGTCACCACGCTTTGTTCGCGCACGGCAGCTTCGATCTGCGCCAGGCGCTCCTGGTACAGCGGCATCACATTGTCGAGCGGGATTTGCTGCTTCTTCAGCTCGCGCATCACGAAGCGGTAGTCGGCGTTCGGCAGGTTGCGCTCCCTGGCGATCAGGCCGGCCGTGATGTTCATCTGGTTGCGGATTTCCGAGAACGACGTCAGCGCCTTGGAAATCAATTCCTGCGGGCTGATGTCGACGCCGAACTGCTTCAGGTTGTCCGCATACATTTCCGGCGGCAGGCGGTGGTCGCTGCGGGCGCGCGGCAGGATTTGCTTGCGCACGTTGTCGTTATACGCGGTCAGCTGCTTTTCCAGCGCCGCATAGGTCGGTTCCCAGCCTTCCAGGCCGCTCTTGGCCAGCAAATCCTTGATCCCCTTGAGCATGGTCGGCGCATCGTTCAGCGCCTGCTCCACCTGGCCCTTGTAGGGGCCCAGCAATTTCGGGTTGGCTTTCAGGCGCTCGTTCAGGCGGTCTTCCGCCAGTTCCGTGATCGGACGGTAGCCCTTGGCCAGGCCCGCATATTTTTGCAGGCGCACCAGCAGGGTTTTCTGGCGCTCTTTCGGGATGCGCGGGTCCAGCGTCTGGCGCACCACGCCGAACAGCAGGCGGTTCAAGTCCTGGTATGGCAGCATCAGCTTGCGCTGCAAGGCATTGCTGACCAGGTTTTCATTGGCGGCATTGATGAGGATTTCCAGATCCTGTTTGATTTTGGGATCCGTTTCCGTTTTCATGCGTTTTTGCAGTTCCGCCACCACGGCGCGCGTATCCTTGACGCTGGCGTCGTACAGGTCGCGCGACATGTCGGTGATCTGCTCGTCGTAGCCATCCACGCCCAGCGAACTGGCGCTCTCCGGCGAATATTTCGCCATCACGTTCAGCAACAGCTTGGCATTGTCATTGCTCTTCGCCACCCAGGCTGGTTCGGCGGCAGCGGCGCTGCCGGCCAGGGAAGCAAACGCCAGGGTAATGGCGCCCAGCATGGCCTTGGATTTCCAATTCGGTTTCTGCATCGGATTCTTTCATTGTGGTTGTTAGGACAACATCTCCCCTGCGTTGGGTAAAACGCTGACAAAGTATAGGAATCCCCTGAGCCGGCGGACAGGCATATGCGACAGATGGCAGAAAACCGGCGCTGAAATGACGTTTTCGCGTGGTTTAAGAGGGGTTACCGCGCCGCCGGGCCAGCTTGCGCCATGCGGCAAGCGCGTCGTCCACCACCGGGACGATAGCCAGCACCACCAGCAGCAGCGCCAGGATGACAGTGGCGCCGTAGCCGATGCGCGTAAAACTCAGCGCGCCGGCGACGCCGCCGGCGAAGAAGGCGCCGGCCAGCGCCAGCAGGATGCGCAGCCGCGCGAAGTCGGCCCGGACCGGCGGCATGCCGGGCGTGGCATTCCAGTACGCCATCTTGCCCAGTTCGATGCCGATGTCGGTCATCAGCCCCGTGATGTGCGTGGTACGGATTTCCGCGTTGGACAGCTTGGTGATGACGGCGTTTTGCAGCCCCATCGTGAAGCACAGCAGCATCACGGTGACGGGAATGAACAACAGGTCGATTTGCGCCAGACGCGCACCCAGCACGCCGAAGCCCAGCAACAGCGCCGCTTCCACCAGCAGCGGCAACGCATAGGTGCTGTGCAATTGATGGCGCCGCGCATAGTTGACCATGATGGCGGAACAAGCCGCGCCGGCCAGGAACGACAGCAGCGCGCCCAGGCCGTCGAGCGCCAGATTGGCGGCGCCCATGGCCAGGTTATCCGCCATCGACGAGACGATGCCCGTCATATGCGACGTGTACTGGTGCACGGCCAGGAAGCCGCCGGCGTTGGCGGCGCCGGCGATGAACGCCAGCGCGATGCCCAGGTGGCGGTTACTGGCGGCGGCGCGCTGCGCGCCCGTCAACTGGCGGATATAGTGAATCGGCATGCCTCATGATACTCCGGAGCAAGCCGCTGTCGCACGGATTATCAGGGTCACGTGCCCCCGCCGCGGTAAGCGCCCGGCGTGACGCCGCACAGTTGCCGGAATGCCCGGCGGAACGCGTTTTCATCGTTGAAACCACACTGCAGCGCCACCGTCAACACCGGCACGCGTTGCTGTGAAAGCAGTTGTTTCGCATGCTCGATGCGGCAGCGCATGATGTAGCGCGCCGGCGGCATGCCGACTGCCGCGGCGAAGCGGCGGTTGAAATTGCGCTCGCTCATCGACGCGCGGCGCGCCACGTCCGGCACCGTCAACGGTTGCATGAACTGGCGTTCGATATACGCCTGCGCCTGGCGGATGCGGTCATCCGGGTGCTGGCGCCAGGCGGCGCTGGCCAGCGCAAACTGGCCATAACTTGGCTGCTGCGTGGAGTTGGCAAACCGCGCCAGCTTACGCGCCGCCTTGTCGCCATAAAAATGCGCGACCAGGTAGGCGCAGGCATCGATGGCGGGATTGATGCTGGCGGCCGTCACGACGCGGCCATCGATGGCCAGCGGCGCGTCCGGCAGGCAGTGGATGGCGGGATAGTGGTTGCGCAAGGTCAGCCAGTCGGCGGGATTGCACGCCGCTTCCCGCCCGTCCAGCAACCCGGTTTCCGCCAGCAACCGCACGCTGCTGGTGATCGCCACGATAATCGCGCCGTCCGCATACGCCTGGCGCAGCCATGCGGCCAGCGCGGCGCCGACCGCGCGCCGTCCCCGGTCCGGGAAATAAAACGCGGGCAGGAAAATCACCTGGGCCGGCGGCGCAGCCTCCACGCCCACGTCCGGCGTCAGCTGCGTGCCCGTGAACGACGCGACCGGCGCGCTGGTGGGCCCCACCACCGTCACGTCAAACAGGGCCGGGCCGCGCTGCAAGGTGCCGGCCACCGCCAGCAATTCGCGGATCAAATGAATGCTGCCCAGCCAGCAATCGGCATCGGCATACATCGCGACCTGCACTGGCGGCTGGGACATGGCTCGTCTGAAAATGAATGGATATTGGCTGAATTATATGCTTACCGGCGATGCTGTTTCGCTAGCATGACTCATCACCATCATGGAGCAATGCAATGGCCCGTCCCGAGATCATCAGCAAGGAAGAATTGAAGCAGTTGGCGCAAACATCGGCGTGGCGCGCATGGTGGGGCGTCGCCGTCAACTATGGCATCCTGGCCGGTGCGTTTGCCCTGCCCGTGCTGTGGCGCCACCCGCTGGCATGGGCCGTGGCGGCCATCGTGCTGGCGGGCCGCGCGCAAGCCTTCGGCATCCTCGCGCACGACGCCTGCCACCTCGCGTATTTCCCGTCGCGCCGCCTCAATGAATGGGCGGGTAAATGGCTGTTCGGCGCGCTGCCCAACCTGTCCTTCACGCGCTACCGCAAGGGCCACCTGGAACACCACCGCCTGGCCGGCACGGAACTGGATCCCGACCATGGCTTTATCGCCGGTTATCCGGCCAGCCGCGCCAGCCTGTTGCGCAAACTGGCGCGCGACCTTTCCGGCCTCAATGGCGTGAAAAACATTGCGTATCAATTAAAGGGAATCGAAGCGGAAAGCACCCTGCCCTTCCTGGCCACGCACGGCGCGCTGCTGGGCGCGTTATGGCTGGCGGGCGCCCCGGAAACCTATGCGTGCTGGTGGCTGGGACAATTGTTCGTGTTCCCGCTGCTGGTGCGCCTGCGCGTGATGAGCGAGCACGGCGGCCTGCCAGACGCCATGTCGCGCGATCCGCGCCTGAGTGTGGGCACGACCTTATCCGGCCCGCTGGCGCGGCTGCTGGTGACGCCCAACAACGTGAATTATCACGTCGAACACCACTTGTCCGCGGCCGTGCCGTCATACCGGCTGCGCGCATTCCACCGGTTGCTGGTGCAGCGCGGATATTACGAAGGCGCCGCGTGCGTGGCGCCTTCGCTGTGGGCCGTGGTGCGGCGCTGCACCGCGGCGGCGGGCGCCGCCGCACCGCGCGCCCAGGGCAGGCGCACGCGCAGCATCTTCGACAACATGACCTGACTTACGCCCCCTTCATCTGGGCCAGCACCGGTCCCAGGCGCCGGCCCATTTCCTCGCCCAGCGCCTGCAAGCCGGACAGCGGGCGCACCATCACTTCGAATTCCACGATCCTGCCCTGTTCGTCGAAGCGGATCATGTCGATGCCTTTCAACTCCTTGCCGTGCACCGTGGCGGAAAATTCCAGCACCACGGACAAGCCGTCCGCGCTGGCCAGTTCGCGGTGATAGGTAAAGCCTTCGAATACATCGATGACGGTGCCCAGGATCATGCTGGTTGCTTGCGGGCCCGGATAGGGCGTATGCGCCATCGGCGAGCGGAACACGACGCCGGGAGCCAGCAGCGCCGGCAATGCCCCCAGCTCGCGCCGCGCCACCATCGCATGCCACTGTTTCAGCGATGCGGCGGCAGCGTCCTGCAACTGTGGTTCAGCCATGCTGCCTCCCGTTCAAATGGCGGCCGCGACGCGCGAACCCTGGTTGATGGCACGCTTGGCGTCCAGTTCCGCCGCCACATCGGCGCCGCCCACCAGGTGCACGCTTTGTCCCGCGGCCACCAGCGCTTCCTGCAATTCGCGCAACGGTTCCTGCCCCGCACACACGATCACCGTGTCGACCGGCAGCACTTCCGGTTCGCCGTCCGCCACGCGCACGTGCAAGCCGGCGTCGTCGATTTTCAGGTATTCGACCGAGCTGAGCATCTTGACCTTTTTCTTTTGCAAGCCGGCGCGGTGGATCCAGCCCGTGGTCTTGCCCAGCTGGGCGCCGACCTTCTGTTCCTTGCGCTGCAACAGGAACACCTGGCGCGGCGACGCATGCGGCTGCGCCGCGATACCGGCCACGCCGCCGCGCGCTTCCAGCGTGCTATCGATGCCCCACTCTTTCCAGAATGCGTCGCGGTCGAGGCTGGTCGATTCGCCCTGGTGCGTGATCAGTTCCGACACGTCGAAACCGATGCCGCCGGCGCCGATCACGGCCACGCTCTTGCCCACTTCCTTGCGTCCCAGGATCGCGTCCAGGTAGCTGATGACTTTCGGGTGGTCGATACCGGGAATGCCCGGCGTGCGCGGCGCGATGCCGGTGGCCAGCACCACTTCGTCAAAGCCGCCCTGCGCCAGCTGGTCGGCCGATACGCGGGTATTCAGGCGCACGTCGACACCGGTGGTTTCCAGCTTGCGGCCGAAATAGCGCAGGGTTTCATAAAACTCTTCCTTGCCTGGAATGCGCTTGGCCACATTGAACTGGCCGCCGATTTCCGCGGCGCCGTCGAACAACGTGACCTGGTGGCCACGCTCCGCCGCCACGGTGGCGGCAGCCAGGCCGGCAGGGCCGGCGCCCACCACGGCGACTTTTTTCGCCACGGCGACCGGGATGTAATTCAATTCGGTTTCATGGCAGGCGCGCGGATTGACCAGGCAGCTCGTGATCTTGCCGCTGAACGTGTGGTCCAGGCACGCCTGGTTGCAGCCGATGCAGGTATTGATTTCATCGGCGCGGCCTTGCGCCGCCTTGTTGACGAAGTCCGCGTCGGCCAGGAAGGGACGGGCCATCGACACCATGTCGGCATCGCCTTCGGCCAGCACCTGCTCCGCCACTTCCGGCGTGTTGATGCGGTTGGTGGCCACCAGCGGAATGCCGACGGCGCCGCGCAGCTTGGCCGTCACCTTGGTGAACGCGGCGCGCGGCACCTTGGTGGCGATGGTCGGGATGCGCGCTTCGTGCCAGCCGATGCCGGTATTGATAATGGTGGCGCCCGCAGCTTCAATGGCCTTGGCCAGCGTGACCACTTCGTCCCAGTCGCTGCCGCCTTCCACCAGGTCCAGCATCGACAGGCGGTAAATGATGATGAAATCCTTGCCGACCGCGGCGCGCACGCGGCTGACGATTTCAATTGGCAGCCGCAGGCGGTTTTCCAGGCTGCCGCCCCAGCGGTCCGTGCGCTGGTTGACTTGCGCGGCAATGAACTGGTTGATGAAGTAGCCTTCGGAACCCATGATTTCCACGCCGTCGTAACCGGCTTCGCGCGCCAGGGTGGCGCACGTGACGAAATCGGCAATCTGCTTTTCAATTCCGGCTTCATCCAGTTCGCGCGGCGCGAACGGCGTGATCGGCGATTGCGCGGCACTCGACGACACGGCTTTCGGGCTGTACGCATAACGGCCCGCGTGCAGGATCTGCATGCAAATCTTGCCGCCCGCTTCGTGCACGGCGCGTGTGACGATGCTGTGCTGCTGCGCTTCTTCGGCCGTGGTCAGCTTGGCCGCGCCCGCATACACGCCGCCTTCCACGTTCGGGGCAATGCCGCCCGTGACGATCAGGCCCACACCGCCGCGCGCACGCTCGGCAAAGAAGGCAGCCATGCGCTCATAGCCATTCGGCGTTTCTTCCAGGCCCGTGTGCATGGAGCCCATCAATACGCGGTTTTTCAGCGTGGTGAAACCCAGGTCCAGCGGTGCCAGCAGGTGCGGGTAAGTCGTTGCCATCGGGTGAACTCCTCAGTATGAATTTATTACTGCCAACTTATCAGTGCAAAGATTGCGTTAAGGTACGGCTTTTTCAGCATCGGTGCGGCAAGTCTAGGATTCAATCTTATCAGTGTCAAGATATTTAAGCGTGATAAGATCCGCCTCCATACACACCCGGATCACCATGGCAAAAACAGCGCGCACCCGCGGCACTTACCACGTCGGCAACCTTGCACCGCAGTTACTGTCAGCGGCGCGCGACATGCTGGGCGAAGTGGGCCTGGCCAAGCTGTCGCTGCGGGCCGTGACGGAACGGGTCGGTGTCAGTTCCACCGCCGCTTACCACCACTTTGCCAACCGCGCGGAACTGGTGGCGCACCTGGCCATCCAGGGTTTCAACGAGCTGGCGCAAGCGATGGCGGACCGCGACCCGCAGGCGCCGGACGATGAAAAACTGCGCCAGGCCACCCTCGCCTACGTCCGCTTTGCCCGCGCCAATCCCGCGCTGTACCAGTTGATGTTCGGCACCGAACTGGGCGGCAGCGCGGAAATCCCCGAACTGAAGCAGGCGCGCGAAGCGTCGTTTGGCGAGCTCAAGAAAATCATCGCGGAATTGCTGGGCAAGGAAGTGCAATCGGCCGAAGTGCGCAGCGCGGCGCTGGCCGGCTGGTCGTACACGCACGGGCTGGCGTCGCTGGTGATCCACAACGTGCTGCCGGCGGGCGACGAACGCTACGTCGACCGCACGTTGCAGGGGTTTGACTACCTGTTCAAGGCCCGTTCGCCTTCATAAAATCCACCAGCGCCCGCAGCGCCGCGCTCATGTGGCGGCCGCTGGGGTAGTACAAATAAAACCGTTCGGCGGGCGGCGCCCAGTCCTGCAGCACATAGGCCAGCCGTCCCTGCGCCACCCACGGCGCCGCATACGCTTCATAGGTGTAGCACAGTCCCGCGCCATCGAGGGCCGCTTGCAGCAGCGCGGGCAAATCGTCCAGCGCCAGGCTGCCATTGGTCGCCACTTCGAGCGGTTGGCCATCATGCTGGAATTGCCACTTGTAGAGTGCGCCGCTGGGAAAGCGCAATTGCAGGCATTCGTGCGCCGCCAGCGCATGCGGCGTGGCGGGCACGCCATGGCGCGCCAGGTAGTCCGGCGTGGCGCAGACGGCAAAGCGGATGTCCGGCCCCACCGGCACGGCCACCATGTCTTGCTGCAGCAATTCGCCAAAGCGCATGCCGGCGTCGAAACCCTGTTCGACAATATCGACCACCGCATCGCTGGCCATGATGTCCAGCGCTACGTCCGGGCAGTGCGCGCGCCAGCGCGCCAATAACGGCGCCAGCACCAGTTGCGCGGCGGGACGGGGCACGTTCAGGCGCAAGCGGCCGCGCGGCATCGTGCGTTCGTCATTCAACGCATCGAGCGCGGCGGCCACGTCGGCCAGCGCCGGCTGCAGGCGCGCCAGCAAGCGCGCGCCGGCCGGGCTGGGGCTGACGCTGCGCGTGGTTCGGTTCAGCAAGCGCACGCCGAGCTCCTGCTCCAGCTTGCCGATCGCATGGCTCAGCGCGGACGGCGACACGCCCATGCCGGCGGCGGCCTTGCGGAAACTGCGGCTGTGCGCCACGCGGACAAACGCATCCAGGCCATTCAGGTCGACTGACATTAGTGAATTTTGCTCATTAACATGCTGAGCATTATGCCGATTGTTCGTACAATGCACATCCACCATACTGGCCTTTCTGACAATACGAAAGGATCCCCATGACGGCATTCGACCACAAAACCGCCCTGGTGACGGGCGCATCGTCCGGCATCGGCCTGGCCACCGCACGGGCGCTGCTGGCGCAGGGCGCACGCCGCGTCTACATCACGGGCCGCGATGCGGAAAAATTACGCGGCGCCGCCGCCAGCCTGGGCGAACGGGCCATCGCCATCGAAGCGGACAGCGCGGACATCGCCAGCCTGGCGCAATCGCATGCCGCCATCGCCCAGCGGGGCGACCGCCTCGACATCCTGTTTGCCAATGCCGGCGTGGCCGTCAACAATGTGTTCGGCGACACGTCGCCCGCCGCGTACAACGCGCTGTTCGACATCAATGTCAAAGGCGTGTTTTTCACCGTGCAAACCTTGCTGCCGCTGCTCAACGATGGCGCGTCCGTCGTCCTCAACGCATCCATTGCCGGCAACTTGGGCATGCCCAACCTGAGCCTCTACAACGCGTCGAAAGCGGCCGTGCGTTCGTTTGCCCGTTCGTGGGCCAGCGACTTGAAACCGCGCCGCATCCGCGTCAACGCCATCAGCCCCGGCGTGACACGCACGCCGATCCTGCACACGGGACTGGCCATGAACGACGCCCAGGTCGACGGCCTGGCGCAATACCTGGCCGACGCGTCGCCTGCCGGGCGCATGGCCGACGCGGAGGAAATCGCCGCCGCCGTGCTGTTCCTGGCGTCGCCGGCCGCCAGCTATGTCAATGGCGGGGAACTGGTGGTGGATGGCGGGTTCAGCCAGGTTTAACTGTCGATTGCCCAGGTTTCATGCTACCCTCGCCAATATTGGTATTAAATTGGTATGGCGTTGATATGAAAACGAAATGGAAATCGCAATGCCTGGCCGCCCTGCTGATGGCGGCCCTGCTGCCGCCAGCCCACGCTGCGGCGCCGCTGCCCGGCGTCAGCCAGTGGCCGATGGCCAGCCTGCACCCGGAGCATGACGATGACCGCGACTTGCTGCCATTCGCCCGCGCGATCGGCAACGCCCGCGTCGTCGCGCTGGCCGAGCAGACCCACGGTGGCGCCGAGGAATTCGTGCTGAAAACCCGCTTGCTGAAATACCTGCACGAAAAAATGGGCTTCGACGTGCTGTTGCTGGAAAGCGGCTTTTACGACATGGGCCGCCTGGCCGCGCGCATGCAGCGGGGCAAACAGCTGGACGACATGGCGCCCGGCAATGTGTTTTACATGTATGCGAAAAGCGCCGAGGGGCGCGCCATGCTGCAATACCTGGACCGCCAGCGTGCGCTGGGCAAGCCCATGGCGCTGGCAGGCATCGACAGCCAGCACACGGGCGCGCTGAGCATCGCCGAATTGCTGCCGGACCTGCAAGCGTTTTTGCGCCAGCACGCGCCCGCGCTGGCGACCGGTCCGGACTGGGAAGCGTACCGGACGGCGGCGCAACCGCTGTTCACGTTGCAGCGCACACCGCCGGCGCCGGACATCCGCGCGGCATTCGAACGCCACGCCGCCGCCATCGATGGCGCGCTGTGCGCCTGCATGGACGCCACTGCGGGCGGCGCCGGCTGGTGGTGTCGGGTGGCCCGCAGCGTGCACGCGCAAGCGCAAACCTACTGGAGCGGGGACACCAACTACCAGCGCGACAATGCGATGGGCGACAACGCCGTATGGCTGGCGGACACGCTGTTCAAAGGCAAAAAAGTCGTCGTGTGGGCCCATACCATTCACGTGGCGCGGGGTTTCCAGCGCACACCGGACCAGTTGCAGGCGGGCGAAGTCATGCATCGTCGCTGGGGAGCCGATTACAAGGTGGTGCAGTTGACGGCGGCCGAAGGCGAAGTGGTGGAATTTGCCAGCATGCAGCCATTCAAGGTGCCGAAGCCCGCGCCCGGCAGCCTGGAAGCGCGGCTGGCGGACAGCGGACAACGCTGGCTGGGTTTGACGGCTGCGGCGCCGGTGATGTTGCCCCAGTCGAGTTTCGATTATGCGGAACCCATGACCGGGCGGCTGGGCAAGAATTGGGATGTACTGTTTTACGTGCGCACCATGACGCCGGTGCGCATGACGCGCTGACGCGCCACCGATGATATCCGGTCAGGTGGGCACGGCGTAGCGCGGCAGGCTGACCGTCACCACGCAACCCAGGCCCGGCACATCGCGCACCAGCAACACGCCGTCGCAGGAGGCAACGAAACGGCGCGCTGCGGGAATCCCCAGCATGCTGCGGCTGGCGGACGACGCCAGCATGGTGGCCGCGCCGCCGGCGCCGAGGCCGCCACAGTGGTCGGCAATATCGATCAGGATGCGCTCGGCCGCCGCATGGGCGGACAACACGACATCGGTCTTGTGCTGCGTGAATTCAAACGCGTTTTGCAGCAGGCCGATCAGCGCCGCATACAGCAAATCGCGGTTGCCCTTCAGCGCCAGCGTGCGGTCGGCCGGCTGCAAGGTCAATGTGCAGCCCAGCGCCCGGGCCACTGGCGCGGCCGTGGCGTACACTTCGTCGAGGAAAGGCGCCAGCGGAAAGACATCCAGCACGTCGGAAATGCGTTGCTGCCCGCCCAGCTGAAGGCTGACGCTGTCGACCAGCCGATGGACGTTTTGCAGGCTGCGCTCGAGAATAGTGCCGGTGGCGCCACTGGCGTTCAGCCCGCCGCTTTTCATGGCGGAAAATGCCAGCGTTGCCGTACCCACCAGGTTGCGCAATTCATCGGAAAATAATTCCATGCGTTCATTGGCGTCGCTGGCATGTTTATCGGCCGAAATAAAGTCGCGCTGGTAGCTGAATTCGCTGACCGCGTATGCAATGGCATTGTCCAGGCTGCGGTTGAGGATGCGGAATTCGCGCGCCGTGAAGGGTTCACCGGATTCGACCGCCAGATCGCTGATGGATTGGCAAATATCGCCGTAGTTGTGCACCACGTCATGCACCGCATACCCTTGCGCCAGCATTTCCTTGCCATACAGCGCCGCAGCCATGCCGATATCCGGATGGATCGCCACCGGGTCCGTGCCCGTTGCGCATAACGCCAGTTCGGATCGCAACGCTTCGATCAGCTGGTCGATAAACCGCGGCACCCAGTTTTGCAGGTGGGCGCCATGCGGAACTCGCGCTGCGAGCTTTTGCTGGCAGCGCAGAATCAATTCGTCACGATGGGCCGCCAAAAACTCATGCAGCATGGCACTACTCCTTGGCCAATAAGGACCGGCTTCCCTACACCATACACAGGACAGATTGTTTATGCGAGTTCAACAATGACATATTTTTAAATAGGCCCATCCAGCGGCTTGTCCGACCGGCACACAAGGCGCAGTCCTACCGGGCAAGCCCGGCAACGGCGCAATAATGGGGATTCGAACAATGTCGCAGGAGATGCCCATGAACACCAAGGCAACCTTGCTGCTGGCCGCCATCGTGGCCGCCGGCAGTGCCGCCAGCGCTGGCGCCCAGCAAGTCAATCCGCGCAATCCCAGCGATTCGCGTGCGTTCGATGTCATGGAAACCGACCAGGGTCCGCCAACCGCGACCGACCGCCTGTATGCGAAACCCAAGCACAAGAAGGCAAGCAAGAAACACCGTTCGGCGGAAACCCAGCCTTATGACGCTTCCAGTATGGGCGCCAGCGGCGCTACCAGCACCACGGGCAGCGGGACGGAATCCCAACCCATCCCGCCGGTGTCCGAAGACTTGCGCACGCAGCCCGACCGCGAGCTGGCGCCGGACGAACCACGCATTGACCGCTGACAACACGGTTGGCGCGGCGCGCCATCCGCCGCTGCGCAGTGACCCGAATCATTTCATCACCACCGCCGCAGCACGCCCTTGCGCGCTGCGGCGCCTGCATGCCATATCCGCCACACTCCGCCTCGATTAGCTTGCTCGGTAACAATCTGTTTACTACAATCGAGCAAGTAAATATTCCCGCGACCGGCCCAGGCTGAGTTCCATGAAAGCAGCAAAACTTCCAGCCGGCCTGATCATTGCCGCCCTCGCCTATTTCGCGCTGGCCCGTTTCGGCATGGCCATCTTCGCGCTGAAACCCTCCAACATTACCCTGCTGTGGCTGCCTTCCGGCATGGCCCTCGCGATGTGCCTCGAATGGGGCTACCGTGCGGTGCCGTTCGTTGTCCTGGCCAGCCTGGCGGCGAACTTTGACGGCATGGCGGCAGCCAGTTCACCGGCGCACCTGGCGCATACCATGGTGGCGGCGCTGACCGATGGCATGGCTGGCGCACTGGCCATGCACATGTTCCGCCGCATGCTGCCGGGCGGCCTGGCGCGCGCGGCCGACTTGCTGCCCTTTATCCTGTACGTGTGCCTGGTGCCGACGACCGTGTCGAGCATCCTGATTGCAGCCAATCTAGCCGCGGGCGGTTATATCCCGTGGCAGGATGCGGGCGCGCTGGCGCGCGTGCTGGTCCTGGCTGACAGCCTGGGCCTGCTGCTGGTCTATCCCGCTTACCAGGGCTGGCGCCAGCGCAGGACGGCGCCGCCGCTGCGCATGCAGCCGCTGCTGGCGGCCGCCACCGCCGTCATCGCCCTGCTGCTGGCAGGACGCGCCGGACTGCCCGGCATGGAATATTTCATTTTCCCCGTGCTGCTGGTGCTGTCATTCCACACCAGCCTGCTGGGCTTGACGGCAGCCAGTGCACTGACCCTTGTCGCCGTGATGGCGGCCGCCGCGCAGCACAGCGGCCCCTTCGACGCCGCCTCGGGCGACCCGGCTTTCCGTGTCGCGGCGTTTGCTTTTTCCAGCGCCCTGACCTTGCTGGGCGCGGCACTGCAACATGGCCAGCTCGAGCATTCCGAACGCACGTGCCAGCTGTGGCAGGATGCCGCCGAACACGATGCGCTGACAGGCTTGCCGAACCGCCGCCTGTTCATGCCCAAGGTCCATATGGAACATCAGCGCTCGCTGCGCAGCGGCAAGCCGTATGCGATTGCCATGCTCGACCTCGACCACTTCAAGGCCGTCAACGATTGCTATGGCCACGCCGGCGGCGACCGCGTGCTCGATGCCGTGGCCGTCGTGCTGCGCGATAATTGCCGCATGATCGACACCCCGGCCCGGGTGGGAGGCGAAGAATTTGCGATCCTGCTGCCCGAATGCAGCGGCGCGCAAGCCCGCCCCTTCCTCGAACGCTTGCGGGGAAAACTGGCGGCGCTGGAAATCGTCATCGCGGAACAACGTGTGACGGTCACGGTCAGCATCGGCATCGCGTCGTTCAATGGTCCGCACGACACGGCCGACGCCGTGGCGGCCCGCGCCGACCGCGCGTTGTACCGGGCCAAGCAGGCGGGCCGCAATTGCAGCATCGTCGATGCGCTGGCCGCTTAGCTGGCGGCTTAGTAGGAACGCAACGCCTTTTGCCAGGCCGGATCCTGCAGGATCGCCGTCAACGCATGCGTGATGGCCGGTGCGGCGGACGAGAATTCACGGGGAATCAGGATCATGCGCTCAAACGCATCGTGCGGCTTGCGCGCCACGTAAAACTGCTGTTGCCAGTCCGCGCGGTGACGCAGCATGTAATCGAGCGTGCGGCGCGTGATGATGGTGGCGTCGACCCGCTTGCGGGCCAGCTTGTCCAGCGACGCTTCTTCGCTGACGGCATCATCGCGCGCAATGCGCCCGCGCCTCACCAGCTCGTCGACACCGTAATAGTAATAGCCAAACGACAGCCCCAGGTGCTTGCCCGCCAGCGATTCGGGCCCGTCATATTGCACGGGGTCGGAATGCAGCGACACCACCACGTCTTCATCCGTCATGAACGGCGGCGACCACAGGTAGCGGGTACGCGCGGCATCGCGGAACCAGGTCGGATGCACGCCCACCACCAGGCCATGCAGGCGGCCGTTTTCCAGGTCCGTTTCCAGCCGCTTGCGGGGCAGGTACACGGTTTTGAACGTATGGCCCTGCACATGCTGGTTCAGGTAACGGGCCAGGTCGTAATACAGGCCCGCCTGCTTGTTACGGTCGATCAGGTACGGCGGTTTCAAGTGATAGGCGTACAGGACGATATCGTCCGCCGCGGCAGGCGCACCGACCAGCCAACACATTCCCAGCAGCAGGTAGCCTGACCTTTTCATCCCTCACCTTCCTTTGTAACAATCCTGGCCAGCCTAGCATTTTACTTACTCTCAAACAAGCAGCCTTTGGTTACAAAACCACCGCGCCTGCCGGTTTTTGCCAAATAATATAAACCGTTTATTTGCTTTAACCATGCTGCATCGCGGAATCGACATTGATTGACCAGCGCAGACCACACTGCGATACTTTCTTATCAGATAGGGCTGATGGCATAAAGGAAATGACAGAAATTCATGCATCGCTCACCGGCGGCGCGCGCAGGTTTTCGCTTAACTGGGGCTACCTCAACGCTATCGCCAGCGGCGTGTCCGCAATCGACCTGGAAGGCCTCGCGCTGCGCAACCTGCACGACGCACGCCAATTCGTGCTGGAATATGGCTTCGACCTGGACCAGCCGGCCGCGCCCGGCGTCATCGCCCGCGCGCACCGCGAAGCCGTGGCCTTTATTACCAATACCTTCCTTGAACCGTGGCAGCATGACTTGATCCCGGACGCCGTGCGCCATCCGGAAGATCCGTTGCAATTGCTGGTGTACGCGTCGCGCCGCGGCATGCAGGCCGACACGCTGCGCATGTGGTCGTGCGCCGTGCTGAAAGTCATGCACGGCATCTTCTATATCGACAACAACCTGAAGCTGCGGCATTTCAACACGATCCGCGAACAAGTGTTTGCCACACTGGACGAATTGATCCATTGCGAAGACGGCCATTTTTACCTGCGCTATGACGGCGCCTGCCTGCCGTTGCTGCACTTCGACCGCAAAAACAACAAGGGCCGCAACAGCATCCTGCTCAAGCTGCTGCAAAAGGCCGCGTACCTGGCGGCCGACGTGTACGACCACCTGGGCGTGCGCATGATCTTCAACACCCGCTTCGAGTGCCTGCTGGCGCTGCAAACCTTGCAACATGCGCACTTGCTGTCGGTGACCAATGTGGACAGCCAGCGCACCCGCAACACGCTGCTGGACATGGACGCGGCCAAGGCCGTCTTCACCAAGTACCGCGCCCAGCTGGAGCGCTGCGACCACTATCCCGCTGAATTGCTGCAGCAAATGGACCTGGAACTGGCCGCCACCGCCAAGGAACAGACCCGCAGCGACAATCCGCACAGTGGCGAAGGCTTTGCCAGCATCCAGGTCACTGTGCGGAAAATGATACATTTGCATGCGGACGACGTGGGTGGCGCCAGCCTGCCCGCCTTTGCCGCGCAAGACGACAGCGACGCGCCGGCCGAGCCGGATTATGATGTGGGTTTCTTCTTCGAATACGAGATCCAGCTGATGGACAAGGCCAGCCACGACCGCAGTCTCAGCGGTCCAGCCAGTCACGAAGCGTACAAGCGGCGCCAGGTCGACACGGCGCGCATCCGCGTGTTCGGGCGCGAATTGCTGCGCTGGGTCGCCAGCCAGCCGGGCGCCGCCGCGCCGGCCGCAGCACCCGCTGCGGTTGCGGCATCGCCTGCCTGACTGCGCCATGCCGCGACTGCCTGCCCTTGCCGCGGCTGCCGTCCGCATCGCCTGCCTGGGCCTTGGCTGCATGGCCATGACAAGCCCTGCGCCCGCTGTGGCTGCCGCGCCGCTGCGCACCGCGGCGCAAGACAACAACACCATCAAATTCAATCTCAAGGGCGAACCTAAAGGCGTCTGTGTCGAAGTGTTCCAGGCAATCGAGCGCATCGAACCTGGCTTGCGCTTCACCGGCTGGAACCAGCCGATGTCGCTGCCCCGCGTGGAAAGCGCGCTGGTGGAAAACCAGATCGATGTATTTTGCGGATTGATCCGCACACCGGCGCGGGAAGCGAAATTCAGCTTCATCGACGTGCCGGTGTATACGGTACGCCACAGAATCGCCGTGCGCGCGGATGACGACGTGCAGGTGCGTAGCCTGGACGATATCCGCAAGCTGGGGCCGGCCAATGTGGTGATCGTCCTGAAGGGAACCGCGCACGAAGAGTTGCTGCGCCGCTTTGGCGGCCTGTCGCTGGACGCCAGTGCGCAAAACCTCGACGTCAACCTGCGCAAGTTGCTGCATGGGCGGGGCCGCTTTCTTTACCACACGGAAAACGCGCTGCTGCGTTATATTGAGATGGAAAAGCTCGGCGGCCAGATCAAGCTGCTGCCCGCCGTTCTGAAAGAAGACCAGATACTGTTTGCCGTGTCGCGCAGCCTGCCCGCCGCCACGGTGGACAGGCTGCGCAACGCGCTGCAGCACATGGCCGACCGTGGTGAACTGAAAAAAATCTACGCCGCTTACAAAGAAGAATGAATAACTCCCCGCCCGTGGGCCAGCTCTCCGTCCGGCGCGTGCTGCCGTTACTGGCGGCTGCCTGCGCGCTGGCGGGCGTCCCGGGTGCGGCGGGCGCCGCCCCGGCCAGGCCGCTGGTGATGTGCTACGAAGACGTGGTACAGCGGCCATGGACCACGCCGTCCGGCGGCGGCCTGAATTTCGAACTGTTGCGGCGGGTGGAAAAACAGCTGGGCGAACAATTCAGTTATGTGGCGAAGCCATGGCGCCGCTGTCTCGAAGAATTGCGCACCGGCGCCGTCGATGCCGTCATCGGCGCCGCCGATGCGCCCGACCGCCGCGCTTATGCGGTCTACCCGACCCTGCCCGGCGGCGCACTGGATACGTCCCGCGCGGTCGGCTCCGACTACGCCCACGTGTTCCTGCGCACGGCCGGCGCAGCCAGCTGGGATGGCAAACAACTGGTGGCGCCGAATAACGAAGTGGCCGTGCAATCGGGTTATATCGTGGGCGCCTTGCTGCGTGAACGGGGTTTCCGGGTGCGCGAACTGGTGAAGTCCGCCGACGATGGCTTGCGCATGCTGGCGGCGGGACTGTTCGACGTCGCCATTCTGCAAGGGCTGGAAGCCAGCAGCCTGGCGCGCAGCGATCCGCGCTTCCAGGGTGTGGTGAAACAGGCGCCGCAGCCTTATGCGGTATTCATGCTGTACCTGCCCTTCAACCGGGCGCTCTATGCACGCGATCCGCGCCGCATAGACAGCGTGTGGCGCGCCATTGCCACGGTCCGCCAGTCGCACGAATACCGGCAATTGCTGCACGAAGCAGGCGTGCCGGACTGACAGGAGCAGATATTGGGAGACACCAGCGCAGCCCCTGTCCAGCAGGCAGGATTCAATACCCGGCGCCTCGGCGAAGCGCTGGCCGAATTCGCTTCCGGCCCGGTCAACTTTCATGGACTGGTGATCCTGCGCCATGGGGTGCTCGTGGCGGAAAGTTACCGGACCGGCAGGGACCGTGGACTGTACCAGCTGCTTCTGCGCAAGCGCCGGTTCGATGCGTCACAGCTGCATGACATGCGCTCCGTGACCCGCTCCGTCATCGGGCTGTTGTGGGGCATCGCGGCCACCCAGGGCAAAGTCCCGGGCATGGATACGCCGGTCATGGCGCTGTATCCCGAACTGAAGCGGCTGGCGCTGCGCGGCAAGGAAACCGTCACCGTGCGCCATTTGCTGACCAACACCTGCGGCCTGTCATGGCGCGAAATCAATGCCGGCACGCTGTTCAACCACGAACTGCGGCTGTACTGGCGGACCTATGCGCCGTATCTGTTCCGCCGTCCCTTGGCGACGCCGCCCGGCATGCGTTTCAATTACAACGGGTGCTGCACGTCGCTGCTGGCGGAACTCCTGGCAAAGCACACCGGCATGACCCTGACGGAATTCGCGCGCATCCACTTGTTCGAACCGCTTGGGATCACGCAATGGGAATGGCGCAAGGACTTACGGGGCCGGCCGCTGGCGTTTTCCGGCCTGCGCCTGCGGCCGGCGGACCTGGCCCGCATCGGCCAGTTTGTGCTGCAACGGGGCCAGTGGCAGGGACGCCAGTTGCTGCCGGCAGCGTGGGTCGATGAAGCGATCCGCCCCCATGTCGACACCGGCGACGGCCGCCAGTATGGCTACCACTGGTGGCTGGGCAAGGTCGACGCCATCGGGCGCCCGCACCAGTGGGTCGGCGCCATCGGCAATGGCGGCCAGCGCCTGTACATCGTGCCGGCGCTGGACCTGGCCGTGGCCATCACGGCCGGCGCTTACAACTCGCACGCGATCAGCCAGCATTGCACCGCGCTGCTGAAGAAAATCGCCGCCGCGGTCGAGCATTGACGGGCGCCCGCCTTTACTTGTAATCGAAGCCGAAGATATCCCTGAAGCGCTGCCGTTGCGCCGCCGTGGCATCCGCACGTGGCGTAATGTCGTGCTCCAGCATGAACAGGAAGTGTTCATAGTCGAACCCCAGTTCTTCCATCACCGGCTTCAAGTCATAGGGTTCGGTGGTGGCGACGATCCGTTGCAGCAGCGGTCCCAGGTCGACACCGCCCACCTGCTTCGCCACGCGCACGATATCCGCATGGGTGTAGGTTTTCCCCGGCTGCGCGAATTCCGCATACAGCGCCTTCATCACGTCGGGCAAACCCACCTTGTTGCCGGTGGCGCGCCGCAATTCCACATCCATCGCCAGGCCGGCAATCGATCCGCCGCCGTACACCAGCAGCCAGGCATTATGCTTGTCCTTGACGGCTTCCTGCACGGTCGACTTCAATCCCTGCCCCTGGCGCGCCACGCTCTGGCCCCGCCCCAGGTTTTCCAGGAAGCGGGTCACGTGCGCCTGGTCGAACATGCCATTGCGCGCCATCGTGGTGACGGTCAGGTAATCCGTGACGCCTTCCTTGAACCATTCTTCGGACGGCTGCGCCGGCACCAGCGAATGGCCGTTCCAGAAGTGCAGCAATTCGTGCGCCATGACACGGCCCCAGAACGGGCGCGTCATGGCATTGATGTCGCCTTTCAGGAACTGGCTGAAACTGCCGGCAAACGCGCCGCCGTCCCCCGTGGCGCCGGGATTGGCGACGATCAGGTAGCGTTCAGCCAGCGGCGGGCGGCCGAACAGCGCCACGTAACTGGCCAACTGGCGTTCGATCAGCTCGCGCATCATGGCGCGCTGCGGCCAGTGGCGCTTGCCCAGCACCAGTGAAATCCGCATGCCGCCCGACGTGAACTGTTCCTGCTGCGCCGTGCCGAGGAACAGCGCATTGTTGACCAGTTCGCGCCGCGTATCGGCCGTGAACACATTCGGCGCCCCGGCCTGCTTCCACGGCGTGCGCGCGGTCCAGCCCTTGGGCAAGTCGAATTCCACGCGGGTCTGGCCCGGCATTTTTTCGCCCGGGACCAGGAACAGGTAATAGCCGATCGCCATCACGCCTTCGTCCGTGTGGTACAGCACTTCTTCCTGGCCGCCCGGCCAGTCGTACTTGTCGTGCTCCAGCCGCACGTCGTAGCTGAGCCGGACGCGGCGGTCGCCCTGCAACGTATATTCACCCTCCCCCTTGTCCGTGACGGCAATCGGCTTGCCGTCCATGGACCGCACATCGAGCTTGTCGATGAACGTGGCCTGGCCGTTTTTCAGCCCGGGAATCGGGAACGCGTTGAACATGGCCAGTTCCTGGCCTTCGATCCAGACGTCCGCTTCCACGTGGGCGCGCTGCGCATCGGCGTCGATGCGCACCTTGTAGTGGTTCGGTTGCTGGTCCCAGGCGAATGCGGAGTGCGCCAATCCCAGTGCGCAGCCCAGCACGGCTGCCAGCAAGGTCTTTTTCATTTTATCCCCCATGGTTTTAAGGTCCGCACTGTAGCGGCGCCAGCGGTTTGCCGGCCAGTATCACGCGACAGGATGCACAAGCAGCGGAACAGGCTGCACAAAATCGCGGAAAACCATCGCCTTTTTGCTTTTTATCTAACTATTTCTTGGTTACAATCAAATTCCTTTTCTCACGGCACCACTTACCTTGATCGATGGCCGCCTATCGCTGACGACGCCGGAAGGCACCCGCTTACTGCTGACCCCGGCAGGCCCGGCCGCGCGCGCCTGGGCCTGGGCCATCGATTTCCTCGTGTGGCTGGTCTTCATCGTCGGCGTCACGATGCTGCTGCCGCGCTTCAAACTGGCGCAAGGCTTGTTCCTGATCGTGCTGTTCGCCAGCTACTGGGGCTATCCCATCCTGTGCGAAGTGTATTGCCGTGGCCAGACCCTGGGCAAGCGCATCATGGGACTGGAAGTGCGGCGCGCCAACGGCTTGCCGGTGGGCTGGCGCGATTCCACGCTGCGCAACCTGATGCTGGTGGCCGATTTCATGCCCATGCTGTACGCGACGGGCCTGCTGGCGATGCTGTTCGACCGCCAGTTCCGCCGCCTGGGCGATATCGTGGCGGGCACCCTGGTGGTGTACCGCGACAAGCCGCCGGTAAGGCACACCACCGCGGCCGGCGACGAACCCGTGGCGCCACAACCGCTGCCCTTCCCGCTGCCGCCGCACCAGCAGCGCGCGCTGGCCGACCTGTTCGAGCGGGAAAGCACGCTGCCGCGCGCCCGGATGGAAGAACTGGGCGATATCGCCGAGCCGCTGACGGGCGCCACCGGCGCCGAGTCGCTGGAGCGCCTGCGCGCGTTTGCCGCGGGACTACGCCTGTGAGACCGCCACCATGAAGCAGCAACAGTTCGAACAACAGCACGGCGCGCTGTGGGAAGACATTGCCGCCATCCTGGAAAACCGTTCGCCGCAGCCCGGCGCGTTGCCCGCGCTGTACCGCCGCCTGTCACAATGCCTGGCGCTGGCCGAACAGCGCGGCTATTCGCCTGCGCTGACCGATTACCTGCACGCGCTGTCGTCCGAATGCCACCAGCGGCTGTACGGCACGGTGGCGGAGCGCCCGCGCGCGCTGCTGCAATGGATGCTGCACGATTTCCCCTGCCGCGTGCGGGCCGAGTGGCGGCTGTTTGCGGCGGCGTCGCTGGCATTCTGGGGCGTGGCGCTGATGCTGGGATGGCTGGTATGGCAGCAGCCACAGTGGGCGTACAGCTTTATCGAACCGCACCAGCTGGAACGCATGCGCCAGATGTACAGCCCGGGCAATGTGCGCATGGGACGGGGCGGCGCCGAAGGCGACGTCATGATGTTCGGCGTCTATATCTGGAATAACGTGTCGATCGGTTTCCGCACGTTTGCAGGCGGGATCTTTGGCGGCTTGCCCGCCCTGTTCAGCCTGGCCTTCAACGGCGTCCATATCGGCATCGTCGCCGCCTGGCTGTCGCGCGACCCGGCCACCATCGGCAATTTCTGGTCGTTCGTCATTACCCACGGCAGTTTTGAAATCACGGGGCTGACCCTGTCCGGCATGGCCGGCATGCGCCTGGGCCTGGCGCTGCTGGCGCCCGGTCGCATGACGCGCCGCCATGCGCTGCTGGCCGCCAGCCGCGCCATGTTCCCCGTCACGGCAGGCGCGGCGCTGCTGACCGTGCTGGCGGCGTTTGTCGAAGCCTTCTGGTCGGCCAGCACGACCATCAGTCCGGCCATCAAATACACGGTCGGCGCAGGCTGCTGGATCGGCGTCATCGCCTTTTTCGTGCTGGCCGGCCGCACGCGGGTGAAAGGCGGCGATGCAGCTTGACCGTATCACCATCGCCCTGCGGCCACGGCCCGCGCGGCAGGCGCTGGACCTGGGCTTTGCGCTGCTGCATGCGCGCGCCGCCACGGTCTACAAGGCATGGCTGGCGCTGTGGCTGCCGTTGATCGCGGTTGCCATGGCGCTGACGGCGGCTCTGCCCGACTATGCGGCGCTGTGGTTCCTGCTGCCGTGGTGGTTCAAGCCCCTGCTGGAGCGCGCCCCGCTGTACGTGCTGTCGCGCCAGGTGTTTGGCGAAGAAGTCACGTGGCGCCAGGCCGTGCGCGCATGGCCGGGACAGCTGGGTGGCGGCTGGATACGGATGCTGACGTGGTGGCGCCCCGTGATGGCGGGGCGCGGACTGTATCAGCCGGTATGGCAGCTGGAGCAGGCGCGCGGCGCGGCGGCCAGCAAGCGGCGCGATGTGATCGGGCGCGATGGCGCGGGACGCGCCGCCTACATGTTCGGCCTCGCGTGCGCACATTTCGAAATCGTGTTGCAAGTAGGGATGCTGGCGTTCGTCGGCATGTTCACCAGCGAAGACCAGTTCAAGGTGTTTTCATATATGGCGGGGCGCGACAGCGACAGCATGGCGATGCTGTTGCTGCCGTTGGCCTGCTACGCGATTGGCGGCGCCATCGTGGGTCCGGTCTATACCGCGTGCTGTTTCACGCTGTACCTGAGCCGGCGCGCCGCGCTCGAAGCGTGGGATATCGAACTGGTGCTGCGCCAGATCCAGGCGCCGGGCGAGCGCCGCAGCGGCACTGGCCAGTCCGTGGCGGCCTGGCTGCTGGCGCCGCTGGCGCTGGTGCTGGCCACGTGGCTGCCGGCGCCGCCCGCGCAGGCGGCGGACACTGCCCAGGAACCCGCTGCGCGCGCATCGAATTGCGCCAGCATGCCCGTATTGTTCCCGGCCGAGCGCTTCGGCGCGCGCGACGAGGAACAGCACAAGCTGCGGCAGGACATTGACGACATCTATGCAGGCGACGATTTGCGCGGCTACGATTGCGCGCCCACCTGGCGCATGAAAAAGGGCGACCAGCCGAAGCAGCCCGTGAAACCATCCGCCGCGCCGGACCTGTCGCTGCTGGCAGCGATCATCCGCGCCATGCTGATTGCCGCCGCCATCGGCCTGTGCGCGTGGCTGCTGTACCGCTACGGCGACCGGTTGCGCGCACTGTTGCCGCGCACCGTGCCGCCCCTGCCCGCGACGGAAATCGCCGGCCTCGATATCCGCGCCGAAAGTCTGCCGGACGACGTGACGGCGGAGGTGCGCGCGCTGTGGGAACAGGGCGACCGGCGCGGCGCGCTGGCGCTGCTGTACCGCGCCACCCTGTCGCGCCTGGTGCAGCGCCACGGCGTGCAACTGGCGCAAGGCGCCACCGAAGGCGATTGCCTGCGCGTGGCCGCCCATGCGCTCAACCGCAGGCAACTCGACGAAGCGGGACACGCCGTCATGGCCACCGTCACGCAACTGTGGCTGCAAGGCGCCTACGCAGGCCGCTGGCCGGACGGCGCCGCCGTCAGCGACGCCTGCGCGGCGTGGGATGCGCGCTGGCGCGCCCCCGCCGGGAGCGGCGCATGAAAAAACCGGTGCTCAGCAACAGCCTGATCGCAGCGGCAACCGTGCTGCTGGCGGCGCTGTGCACATGGCTGTGGTTTGCAGTCATGGAACAAGTGTGGGAGCCGCAGCGCCGCCTGTCTTCCGGCCTGGCCGGCAAACCCATGCTGGCCGCGACGCAATTGCTGGAGCGGCGCGGCTACCAGGTCGACGTGTACAAGCTGCTGGGCGACGCCAACCTGGATAACCTGCCCGACGGTACGCTGATTTTGGCGGACAACAATGGCCGCATGAGCGATGCGCAGGCGCGGCAATTGCTGGCGTGGGTCAGGCGCGGCAATACGCTGGTGGCGCAGCCCCGCTGGTCCGGCGGCGATGACAACGACGATGAACGCCCTGCGCCGGGCGCGAAGCGCAAATTCCGCCTGAAGCGGCTCGATGAAGAAGATCCGCTGGGTGCGCACGCGGGCGTGACGATGGCGTTTGCCAATGACATGCGCGACAGCTGCGACACGGGCATCGCGCCGCCCCGCAAGCACAAGCACCCCGCCTCTCCGGACGGGGACGATGATGGTGACGATGATGAAGACCATGCGGACAGCAGGGAATTCGCCGGCGAATACCAGTTCACCTGCGTCACCGTCCCCGGCGGCAGTTATCCGCTGGTACTGGAAACATCCGACGAAATCCTGTCGTCGTTGACGCCAGCCCGCCAGGCCCTGTGGAGCGATCCCGACGCGGTGGCGCTGCGCGCCTATGAAGAAGGCGGTGGCAGACTGGTGATGGTGGCGGACAATTTCTTCAACAATGCGCGCCTGCCACGCTACGACCATGCGCAACTGTTGCTGGCGCTGGCCGCGCAAAATACCGCGGCAAAGCGCGTCTTCATCGTGCAGGACATCAATGCGACGCCGTGGTACCTCGCGCTGTGGCGCAGCGGCAGCATGGCGCTGTCGGCGCTGGCCATCCTGGTGTTGCTGCTGCTGTGGCGCGCCATGCGCCGCTTCGGCCCGCTGTTGCCGGAGCCAAGCGGTACGCGCCGCGCGCTGCTGGAACATATCGAAGCGTCCGGCAACTGGCTGTGGAAAGCGCCCGGCGGCCGCGCGCTGCTGCTGGCGGCCGCGCGGCGGGAAACGCTGGCGCTGCTGACGCGCCGCGCTCCCGAGTTGCGCCAGCTGGACGGCAATGCGCTGTGCGCGCGGCTGGCCCGGCTGCACGGCATCGATGAAACCGCGCTGCAGGAAGCGCTGCATGCCGAAGCCGGCGCGCACCCTGCCGTGTTTGTGCGCCAGATCCGGACATTACAACAAGTGAGAACCTCCTATGAACATTCCGAACGACAGTGACGCCATCAGCCCTGAACGCTTGCAGCAGGCGCTCGATATCGTGCGCCGCATCGGCGAGGAAATCCGCCGCGCCGTCATCGGCCAGCATGACGTCATCGACCAGGTGCTGGCCTGCATGCTGGCCGGCGGCCACGTATTGATCGAAGGCGTGCCGGGGCTGGGTAAAACCCTGCTGGTGCGGGCGCTGGCGAAAACCTTCGCCGGCGACTTTTCCCGCATCCAGTTCACGCCCGACCTGATGCCGGCCGACGTCATGGGCCACGCCGTGTTCGACTTGAAGAACCAGAGTTTTTCCGTGCGCAAGGGTCCCGTGTTCGCGCACCTGCTGCTGGCCGATGAAATCAACCGCGCGCCGGCCAAGACCCAGTCCGCGCTGCTGGAAGCCATGCAGGAGCGGCAAGTGACGATTGAAGGGGAGTCGCACCCGCTGGCGCCGCCCTTCATGGTGCTGGCCACGCAAAACCCGCTGGAAAACGAGGGCACCTATCCCTTGCCGGAAGCGCAACTGGACCGCTTCCTTGTCAAGGTGCGCATTGCCTATCCATCCGAGCAGGAAGAACAGGACATGCTGGGCGCCGTCACGCGCAATCGCGTGGGCGACGGCCTCGACGTGGCCGCCGTCGCCACGCTGGTGCGGCCCGATACCATCGTCGCGCTGCAACAGTTGACGGCGCGCATCCGCGTCGACGACAGCGTGGCCAATTATGCGGTGCGGCTGGTGCGCGCCACGCGCGACTGGGCCGGCATCGCGATTGGCGCCGGGCCGCGCGGCAGCATCGCGCTGGTGCGGCTGGCGCGCGCCATGGCGCTGCTGGCGGGCCGCGATTACGTGACGCCCGACGATATCAAGCAAGCCGCGCTGCCCGTGCTGCGCCACCGCATCGCGATTTCGCCGGACAGCGAACTCGATGGCCTGAACGCGGACCAGCTGCTGTCCGCACTGGTGCAGCAAATCGCGGCGCCGCGCGCATGACACCAACGCGCAAGCTGCTGCAATGCGTGCTGGCCTGGGCCGTGTCCGGCCTGCTGGCCAGCGTGCTGGCGGCGTTCGTGCCGGCGCAGAAAGGATGGTTGACGCTGTCGTTCTGGGCGGCGGGCGCCGCATTGCTGGCGGTATGCCTGGCCGATGCATGGCGCGGCTGGCGGGCGCCCGCGCTGCGCGCGGAGCGGCAGGCGCCGGGCGTGTGGCCGGTGGGCGTCTGGCACAGCGCGGCCATCACGCTGCGCAACGGTGGCACGCGCGCCGTGCACGTGGAATTGTTCGACGATTATCCGGCGGGCTGGGAACTGGAAGGCATGCCTTACGCTGCCACCATCGAGGCCGGCGCCTCGGTCACCATCACTTACCGCCTGCGCCCGCAGCGCCGTGGCGATACGCACTTCGGCCAGCCGCACGTGCGCGTGGCGACGCCGTTCGGCTTGTTGCTGCGCAGCCACCGGATCGGCCCTCGGCAGGACGTCAAGGTATTCCCCGATTTTTCCCGCATGCTGGGCCAGACCCTGATGGCGACGGACCGGCGCGCGCCGGCCGCCGGTGCGATCCGGCGTCGCCGCCGTGGCGAAGGCACGGACTTCCGCCAGTTGCGCGAATACCGGCAAGGCGACAGCCTGCGCGCCATCGACTGGAAAGCCACGGCGCGCCAGCGCAAGCCGATCAGCCGCGAATACCAGGAAGAACGCGACCAGCAAGTGGTATTCCTGCTCGACTGTGGGCGCCGCATGGCAGCCGAAGATGAGGGAGGCACACATTTCGACCACGCACTGCAAGCGGTGCTGACCCTGGGCTTCGTTGCGCAAAAACAGGGCGATGCGGTGGGGCTGATGAGTTTTGGCCACGATGCGCCGGAGGGCACATCGCGCTGGATGTCGCCCCACAAGGGCCGGGCCGGCTTCGACCGCCTGCTGGCCGGCATTTACGACCTGCACCCGAGCGACCAGGCGCCCGACTACCTGCAGGCGGCCGGTGCGCTGATGCGCAAGCTGAACAAGCGCGCCTTCGTGGTCTTGATCACCAACTTGCGAGATGAAGACGACCTGGCCATGCGCAGCGCCAGCGAACTGCTTGGCACGCGCCACATGGTGCTGTGCGCCAGCCTGCGCGAGCAGGCGCTCGATGCGGCGGTGGCGGCAGAGGTGACGGATTTCGCACAGGCGCTGCGGCAATCGGCCGCCGTGCACTATTTGCAGCAGCGGCGCGAAGCCATCAACCGCCTTGGCTTGCGCGCATCGAACCTGGTCGATGTGGCGCCCGCGCGGTTACCGGGGGCGCTGCTGAACCGCTACCTGGAAATCAAGGAAAGCGGCCAGCTGTAAAGCATCAGAAGCCGCTGCCGCGCGCCGCCTGCGCTTTCGCCGAGTAAGCCTGGTAGGCGGGGATCGCAACGGCCGCCATGACGCCGACGATGAACACCAGCGGCAGCACGATGCCGCCGACGATCACCAACCAGGAATTCTTCGATGGTGGCAAGCCGTATTCGTTCGGCCCGTCGGTGCCCGGTGCGAACACCAGGTACAGCGACACCAGCACGTTCACCAGCGGCACCAGCATCAGCAGGCATAACCAGCCAGTGCGTCCCGTATCGTTGAAACGGCGCCGTGCCAGCGCAAAGCTGTAAACAAACATCGGGATATACAGGATCATCAGCCCCACCGTCAGCATATCAATGCCGCCGGCATTGCCGCGGACAACCTGCATCGCGCCCAGCACGCCGCCCAGGATGCCGACTGCTATCATCGTCAGGAAGCTGATACTGGTCAGGTACGCCAGATAGCGCAGGCGGCCGAGGCGCCCGCTCCAGGCCCAGAAACGGGGTTGGTACGTTGCGCCAGTGGGTTCGCCATCCACCACGGCAGCCGGCGCCTGGTAGGGGTTATTGATGTCGGTTTTGAAGTCGCTATGGGTGTCGCTCACGGGATGCTCCCTGTCGTTATATATTCGGCAATCATACAGGATGCGCCGGCAGGCTTGAATGGCTCGCCCCGTCCTTTACAGACGGCGCCGGACGGTGCCACCATATTCGTTTATACGAGGAGCGACGCTTGGACCTGTCCCACCCCATCACCATGATCATGGCCGCCCTTGGCCTGGCCGTCGTGGCTTTGCTGCTGTTCGACCGCCTCGCCCCGATGACGTCCGGGCGCCTCGGGCTGGCGCTGGAACAGCGCATGTCCGGCCTGCGGCTGCGGCATGGCAGCGCCGAAGGCCTGGCCATGCCCTACCTGGAAGGCGGCAGCGGCGCGCCACTGGTGCTGATCCACGGCTTCGCGGGGGACAAGGACAACTTTGCGCGCGTGGCCCGCTTCCTCACGCCCCATTACCGCGTCATCATTCCCGACTTGCCCGGCTTTGGCGACGCGGCGCGCGATCCCTCCGCGCCGCACACCGTCGAAGACCAGGCGCGCCGCCTGGCAGCGCTGCTGGACCAGGTCGCGCCCGGCCCCGTGCACTTGGGCGGCAATTCCATGGGCGGCTTCATAGCCGCGCAGTTTGCCGCCATGTATCCGGAGCGCGTGGCGTCGCTCTGGCTGCTCGATGCGGCCGGCACCGAAGCGGCGCACAGTTCCGACATCCTCCGGCACTATGAAGCGACGGGCGACATGCCGCTGCTGGTGCAAAAGGAACAGGATTTCAATACGCTGATCGCCGCCTGTACCGTGAAGGAGCCCCTCCTGCCGCACGGCGTGCGCGTGCTGCTGGGGCGGCGCGGGGCGGCCGATTTCGCGCTGCATACGGCGTTGATGAAGCAACTGTCGGAAGCGCCGCTGCTGCGGCCGCAGCCCGCTTATGGCGCGATACCGACGCTGATCGTGTGGGGAGAACAGGACCGCATCCTGCATCCGGATGGCGCCGCATCGTTTGCGGCGCTGTTTCCCCGCAGCCGCACCATCATGATGCGGGGAGTCGGACATTTGCCGATGCTGGAAAAACCGCGCCGGGCGGCGCGGGACTACCTGGCCTTCAGGCGCAATACCAACACCGTCTGAACATCACTTGTCGGTGACGGTGAATTCGCCGAACTCCTTCAATTGGTCGGCAATGGCGGCCTTGTCGCCCACCACCACGATCGACTGCGTGGCGGGATCGAAATACTTCCTGCCGATATCGCGCACCTGCTCCGCCGTCACTTGCTGCATCTTCGGCACGTACTGGCCGAGGAATTCCGGCGGCAGGCCGACCAGCCAGTTGTTGGCCAGCGTACCGGCCACGGCGCGCTGCATCTGGTTGGTCAGCAGGTACGTGCCGGCCACGTAGCGCTTGTTCATGCGCATCTCGTCCTCGCCGACCAGTTCTTCTCCCAGCTTGCGGTATTCCTTGAAATACTCGGCCAGCGCCTTGCCCGTGACTTCATTGCGCACATCGGCGCCGCCGGTAATCGCGCCGCCCTCGCGGAACATGCGCGCACTGGCCGAGGCGCTATAGGTGTAGCCCTTGTCTTCGCGCAGGTTCAGGTTGATGCGGCTGGAAAATCCGCCGCCGATGATGGTCGACGCCAGGCGCAGCGGCACCTGTTCCGCCACGGTGGCCGATGCGCCCGGACGGCCCAGGCGCACGGTCGATTGCACGCTGCCAGGACGCTCCAGCAACAGGCGCGCCGGTTCGGCCGACGTCCGCGCGGCCGGCGTTTCAGGCAGCGCGGGGCCAGACGCTTTCCAGTCGCCGAACGCCGCTTCCGCCAGTTTGACGGCTTCCGCTTCGGAGATCCGGCCAGCGATCACCAGCAGCGCGCGGTCCGGGCGGAAGCGCTTCGCATGCTCGGCGCGCAGCAGCGCCGCATCGGTCGAATTGATCGACTCAGCCGTGCCGGTGGTGCGGGCGTACGGGTGGTCGCCGTAGATCGTGCGCGCCAGCGCGCGGTCGGCGCGGAAGCCTGGCTGGGTTTCCGCCACCTTCAGCGATTGCAGCGCATTGGCTTTGGCCAGCGCCACTTCCGACTCCGGGAACGTGGGTTCGCGCACCACTTCGGCCAGCAATTTCATCATGTCGGCCGCACCGGACGCCAGCGCATTGGCCGACACCGTGATGCCGTCCTGCGACGTGCTGCCGCCCACGCCGCCGCCCAGCGCCTGCCCCGCTTCGGCGATGGCGCGCGAACTGCGTTTGGCGGTGCCTTCATTGAGCAGCGACGCCAGCAAGCCGGCAAAACCCGGATGCTGCGCATCGTCGGCGGCCGAACCGGCGCCGCGCATGGCCAGCACGTAATCGACGCGCGGCACCCCTTTGCGCGGCACCACCCACACTTCCAGGCCGTTGGCCAGCGTCTTGCGGGCGATATTCGGCACCGGTAGCGGCTTGTCGGCGCCATAAGCGGGCATGCCCGACGCGGTGGAAACAACTGCTTTTGCGGCAGGCGTCCTGGCAAAGGCAGGCGCGGCGCCCGTCGTCGCCATCGCTGCCGCGATGGCGGCGGTCATCATCAGCTTGTTCATTTCAGTGGCCTCCGTGTTCGTGGTCGTCGCCGCCGTGGAAATGCGCGGCGGGCGGCGTCAGCATCGCTTGCGGCTTGCGGTCGATGACCGTGCGGTTGGCTTTGGTCAGGTACGTCGCGGCCACGCGCTGCAGATCGGCCGACGTCACCCCCTCGATCCAGCCGGGGATCTTGTTGACGACTTTGGCGTCGCCCCACAGGGTTTGCAGCTTGGCCAGCATGTCGGCCCGGTTCATGTAGCTTTCCATCTGGTTGTTCCAGTCGGCCAGCATGCTGGTTTTCACGCGTTTCAGGGTCGCATCGTCGACGCCATCCTTGACGATTTTCGCGACTTCCTCGTCCATCGCGGCCAGCATCGCATCGGCGCTGCTGTTGGGTTTGTACAGGCCGAAAATCGTAAACAATGTCGGGCCGTCGTATTCCCACGGGCCCGTCAAGCCCCAGAACGACGAGACGTTCAACGCGATTTCACGGCCCTTGACCAGGCCCTGGTAAAACAGCGACGCATCGCCTCCCGCCAGCACTTCGCCCAGCACCGCCATCGGCGCCTGGTCGCGGCTACCGCGCGCGGGCATTTTCCAGCCTGCCGCAATGGCCGGCACCTGGGCCAGCGCATCGCCCTGCACCGTGCGTTTTTCTTCGGTATTCAGGCCTTCCGTAAAGTCGCCGCCTTTCGGCACGGCGCGTTTCGGAATCGCACCGAAGTATTTCTGCGCCAGGTCGAAGCCTTGCTGCGGCGTCACGTCGCCGGCAATGGCCAGCACCGCATTGTTGGGACCATAGTAATCGCGGTGGAAATTGCGCACGTCATCCAGGCTGGCGCCTTCCAGGTCTTCGAAGCTGCCATAGCCGTCGTGGTTGTTTTCCCACTTCTTGAATGCCTGCTGGCTAATGTCGATCCACATGAAGCCGCCGTATGGCTTGTTCTTCACGTTGACGCGAATTTCCTCTTTCACCACGTCCTGCTGGTTCTTCAGCGTCTTTTCACTGAAGTCCAGCGTCTTCATGCGGTCCGCTTCCAGCCACAGGATGGCGTCCAGCGCGGACACCGGCGCCATTTCGATATAGTTGGTGAAGTCGGCGCGGGTGGAACCGTTGCTGCGGCCGCCGCCCGCCGTGATGGTCTTGTCGAACACGCCTTTCGCTGCTTTCGGCGTGCCCTGGAACATCAGGTGTTCGAACAGGTGCGCAAAGCCGGTCCGGTTTTTAGGCTCAAGGCGCATGCCGACGTGATACACCACGGACACGCCGACGGTGGGCGAACTGTGGTCTTCTGTGACAACGACGGTCAGGCCGTTGCTCAGCTTTTTCACATTGACGGGCAAGTCCCAGCGGTCGGTGCTGGCGGCTTGCGCGGACAGCGAGAGCGTGGCTGCCGCCAGCAAGGCGGAAAGTTTGCGCATACGCATAGACATCCTCGGTGTTCGAACGGTTGATCGGATCGCCAATTCTGCGCAGGGATGACCAAAAAAGCAAGATTGAAAAGGAGTATCATATTGGTTGGTGTCGCACCTACGCATCCATCCGTTTTCGATGCCGCAAGTTTCAACCGCCAGAGGACTGTGGCCGCCACCAAACCACCGCCGGTGGGAAAGCATAGCGATCTACTATAGGAGACAGGAATTTTGACGGTGCAAAAGGAAGTCGCTCACTGGCGCGCGCAAATCTTCACACGCATCATGCAGGTGGTGCTGGCGCTCGGCCTCGTGACGGCGCTGCCCAGCATCATGCTGAGCCTGTCCGAAGGCATCTGGTCGATCGCTGTGGTCGATGTGCTGGCGATCGGATGGATTGCAGCCATCTGGCGTGTGCCCTCGTGGTCGTACCATGCCCGCGTGCTGAACTTCCTGGCGGTCACCTTCCTCGTCGGCATCGGGCTGATGCTGAAAATCGGCCCCATATCGCAAATCTACCTGGCGGCCGTGCCCGTGCTGGCCGCGCTGCTGCTCGGCCTGCGCTCCGGCATGTGGGCGCTGATCCTGTCTGCGCTGGCGCTGCTGGTGGTCGGCTACTTCACGCATCCGGGCCTGGCCGATGGCGACACCCAGGTGGCGTCGCTGATCCAGTGGTGCGTCATTACGCTCAATTATGTGTTCATCATGGCCGTGCTGACGCTGGCGTGTGGTGTGCTGCTCAAACGCCTGGACAGTTCGATCGGCGAATTGCGGGGACTGAACGAAGAATTGCGCCTGACGTCCGCCGCCGTCGCGCGCCTGAACGACATGGTGCTGATTGCCGAAGTCACGGAAGAAGGCCAGCGCATCATCTTTGCCAACAAGGCGTTCGAGCGCCGCACCGGTTACCGGCGCGACGATGTGCTGGGACGCGACCTGCGCCTGCTGCAAGGTCCGGATACGGCGCCAGCCACCCTGGAACGCATTGCCGGCGCCATGCAGCGCTGCGAGCCGGTCCGCGCTGAGCTGTTGAACTATACGCGCAACGGCGAGCCATACTGGGTCGAAATGGAACTGGTGCCGTTCGCCGACGAAGGCGGCAACAATACGCACTGGGTGGCGGTGGAACGCGACATCACGGACCGCAAGCGGTCCGAAGACGACATCCACCGCCTCGCTTATTTCGACGTGCTGACGGGATTGCCGAACCGGCGCCTGCTGATGGACCGCATCGACAAGCTGCTGGCCAGCTCGGAGCGCGACCATACCTTCAGCGCCGTGATGTTCATCGACCTCGATAACTTCAAGACCATCAACGATGCGCGCGGCCACGCGATTGGCGACGCGCTGCTGAAAAATACCGCCACCCGCCTGGCGCAACTGATCCGCAAGGCCGACACGGTGGCCCGCATCGGCGGCGATGAATTCGTCGTGCTGCTGGCGCACCTGGGCGCCGCGCACTCGGCTGCCGCCCATGCCGCGCTGGCCGTGGCGGAAAAGATCCGCCAGGCGATTGCGCAGGATTTCACCATCGAAGGCCAGACCTACAGTTCGTCGGCCAGTATCGGCGTCACCCTGCTGCCGAAAGGCGGCGAAAGCGCGCAGGACTTGCTGCGCGAAGCCGATATCGCGATGTACCGGGCCAAGGCGGATGGCCGCAACGGCATTGCCTTCTTTGAATCGGGCATGCAGGCCGAAGTGGAACAGCGGCTGGACATGGAACGGGAACTGGCCGCCGCCATTGATAACCAGCAACTGGCGCTGTATGCGCAGCAGCAAGTCGACAGTGAAGGCCGTCCGGTCGGCGCCGAACTGCTGATGCGCTGGCAACGCGCCGATGGCAGCTGGGTGCCGCCGTCGCTGTTCATTCCACTGGCCGAAGGCACCGGCCAGATCCTGCAACTGGGCGCGTGGGCGCTGCGCCAGGCTTGCCTGTACGTGGTGGAGCTGGCCAACGCGGGCCACAGCCTTCCCCTGTCCGTCAACGTCAGCCCCAGCCAGTTCCGGCACGCCGATTTCGTCGACCAGGTGCGCGCGGTGCTGGAAGAAACCGGGGCCCCCGCGACGCAACTGATTTTCGAAGTGACGGAAGGCTTGCTGGTAGAAAAATGGGAAGAAACCGTCGAGCGCATGCATGCGCTGGCGGCGCTGGGCATCCGCTTCTCGATCGACGATTTCGGCACCGGCTATTCCAGCCTGGTGTACCTGAAGCGCATGCCGCTGTACGAATTGAAAATCGACCGCAGCTTCATCATGGACACCCCGGCCGACGCCAGCGGCACGGCCATTGTGCAGACCATCCTGGCCATGGCGCACCACCTGGGCTTGCGCGTGGTGGCTGAAGGCGTGGAAACCGCGGCGCAGGCGAATTTCCTGATCGACAGCAATTGCCACAGCATGCAAGGCTACCTGTACGCGCGGCCCGCGCCGTTCGTGCAGTTGATGGAAGCGCTGTCGCCGCAACGCTCCGCGGCCTGAGCGCCGGCGGATCTGCGGATCAGCGCATCGGCTGCTCCAGCTCGACCTGGCCAAAACCCGCGAGTTGCGCATGCGACTTGCCGAAGTACCCGCTCCAGAAATCTTGCAACAACTGCATGGCGCGCCGGTCGCTTTCCGGCTTGGCCTTACCGCCGTCGGGCAGCAATCCTGCCGCCAGCACATAAACGCGGGCGCCGCCGAAGTCGCCGAACAAGTGGTGGCTGTCCGCCGTGCGTAGCTCCATGACCGGATCGACGCGGCGCACGGTGCGGCGGTGGTCGGCGTAAAAGTCGCCGGCCTCCGAATGCTCCAGCATGTCCGACACCACCAGCACCACCTTGTTGCGGGCAGTGGACGCCTGCACGGCTTGCGACAATGCCCGCATGCTGCCCATCACTTCCGTGTGTCCCGTGCTGCCGGTCGCCGTGTCGAACAGCCGCTTGAGCGCCTGCGCCGTGTACTGGCGCGCCATCTGTTTTTGCGTCAGCAGGCACTGGTCGAAACGGGCCAGCAGGGATTTGGACAGGGCGCCGCGCGCCGCGCTGTCCAGCGGCGTATCGAGCCGCCCGGACAAGACCAGGTCGGGCTGCGGGGTTTTCTCCGCCGAAGGAAAGACTGCCACCGCGATCGTGTTGCCGGCGACCAGGAACGGCTTGATGTAATCCATGACCTGGTGCCGAAGCTCCGCGTCGAGCGGCGTGGTGGCGTCGATTGCGACGAACAGCGCCGTGTCCGGCGGCCCCGCCTGGGGAACCGCCCCGCCCCGGCACTGGGGCAAGATATCGGCGCCCTGCGCCACCGCTGCCGCACAGGCCAGCACCATGGACAAAATCAGTCGCGAGTTCACGGCACACCCCTCTTATGTTGATCCGGCTCATAAGTTGTCCATACAATTCTCTCACATTTCCATCGGGAAACAATTATTTTTTGAGAGAATTTTTATGCAGGACGAAACGGGGCGGCCGCAGCTTAGCGCTGCGCGGCGGGATTGGCTTCCGCCATGGTGCCTTCAACGAAAGGGTTGCCGGCTGCGGCGGGAATAGCAGGAGCAACCGGCTTGGCCGTGGCGGCAGCCAGTTGCGGCGCGGCGGCAGGCGCCGCTGCCGGCTTGGCCGCCTGCGGTGCTGCGGCGGCAGGCGCTGCCGGAGCAGCCGGAATAGCCGCTGGAGTGGCCTGCGACTGTACCTGCTGCGCATTTTCAATCTGGCGCAGCATGATGGTGACGTTGCTCGGGTAATTGAACCCGGCGCCCGTCTGGCGGTCCACCACATAGCCGATCACGCCGCCCGCCAGGATATTGCCCCAGGCGCCGCCGTTGGCTTTCGATACCACCGTGGCATTGCCGGCCAGGCCCT
Organism: Pseudoduganella rivuli; assembly: GCF_009674485.1. Classification (GTDB taxonomy): domain Bacteria; phylum Pseudomonadota; class Gammaproteobacteria; order Burkholderiales; family Burkholderiaceae_D; genus Rugamonas; species Rugamonas rivuli_B. Next base: position 170,213 of record NZ_WKJJ01000008.1, read on the forward strand.
CTTTCTTGCAATCGATGGCAAGGTCGCCCGTGCTCTTGTGCACGGTAACGCTGGCCGGCGACGTCAGGAACCAGCTGCCCGCGTCGTTGGACAGCGTGCAGCCGATGCCGGCCACTTCCTTGTTATCGAGCACCGTGATGACGGACAGCGGCTGGATCTTCTCGCCCGTGATGGATGCGCATCCCGTCAGCGCCAACATGGCGGCCAGTGCGGCGTATTTGGTCATAAACTCCCCTGTGTGGTTATTTTTTGGAGGCCGAAGCATAGCGTATTGTTGCACTTTAAAAACTAACCAATACTCACGGAAAGAAAAACGCCCGCTGATTCAGCGGGCGTTCAGGGGAAACAAGGACAGCTTATTTCTTCAAATGCTGGTCCAGCCAGCCCAGCACCGTGTGGTGCCACAGGATGGAATTGGCCGGCTTCAGCACCCAGTGGTTTTCATCCGGGAACACCAGCAATTTGCTTTCAATACCCTGGCGCTGCAGCGCGGTAAACGTGCTCAATGCCTGCGCGGTCGGGATGCGGAAGTCCTGGTCGCCCTGCACCACCAGCATCGGGGTTTTCCACTTGGCCACGTGGTGCACCGGGTTGAACTTTTCGTGTCCTTCGGGATTCTTGAAGTACGAACCGCCGTATTCCCACTCGGTGAACCAGATTTCCTCGGTCGAATACGCCATGCCGCGGATATCGAACACGCCGTCGTGGTTGACGATGCACTTGAAGCCGTCGGACCAATTGCCTTCGATCCAGTTCATCATGTAGCCGCCATACGACGCGCCCAGCGCGCACGACTTGTCGCGGTCCAGCCACGGGAACCTGGCCGCCGCTGCCGCCAGGCCCAGCTTCAAGTCTTCCAGCGGTTTGCCGCCCCAGTCATTGCTGATGGAATCCGTGAACGCCTGGCCATAACCGGTCGAGCCATGGAAGTCGATGAACACGGTCGCGTAGCCTGCGCCCGCATATACTTGCGGATTCCAGCGGTAACTCCACGAATTGCCGAAGCTGCCCTGCGGGCCGCCGTGCACCAGGAAGGCGACCGGATACTTCTTGCCTGCTTCGACTTTCCATGGCGTCATCACGTAGCCGTAGACCGTGTCGCCATTGGCGCCCTTGAACGAGAATTGCTCGTACTCGCCGTACTGCACGTCTGCCAGCGCCTCTTCATTGTTGGCGGTCAGCTTTTCAGGCTTGGCCGCGACGCCCAGTTTCATCTTGTACAGTTGTGCACCGGACGCCAGGTTCGCTTGCGCCATCACCAGCGTATCGCGCGCCATCGTGAAGGCAGACACATAGCCGGGACCGCTGAGCGGTGTGGCCTTGCCGCTGGCCGCATCGATGGAGAACAGGCGGTGCTGGCCCACGTCATCGGCCGTCGCCAGCAGCGATTTGCCGTCCGGCGCCCAGTGGAATTCCGCGACGGAACGGTCCCACGCATCCGTCAACGCGCGCTTCTGGCCGGTGGCCACATCCATCAGCACCAGGTGGAAACGGTCCGCTTCGAAGGTCGGGCGCTTCATGGCGGCATAGGCCAGCGTGCGGCCGTCCGGCGAGAATTGCGCCTTGGTGTCCCAGGCAGGGTTGTCGGCCGTCAGGTTGCGCGGTTGCGCACCGCCCGCAGCCGGCACGGAATAGATATCGAAGTTGGTGGACCAGGCTTCGGTTTTGCCGGCGATACGGGCATTGAACACGATGGTCTTGCCGTCCGGGCTGAACTGGTATTCCTCGTGGTCGCCAAACGGCTTCGACGGCACGTCGCCGTCGAGCGAGCCGGACAGGCTGACCGCATGGCCTGCCTTGCCATCGGAACGGATCGGGGCGCTGTACAGCACGGCATTGCGGCCATCCCCCCACGTATCCCAGTGGCGCACGAACAGGCGGTCATACACCTTGCCGGTGGCTTTGTTCTTCGCCTGCTCATCGGCGCGCTTTTTCGAGCATGCCAGGTCCGGGCAATCGCGGAACACGGCCATGCTGAACGCCAGGCGGTCACCTTTCGGCGACACGCGGAAATTGTCTACATCCAGCGGCAAGTCCGTCACGCGGGCCGCTTCGCCGCCACCGAGCGGCAGGCGCCACACCTGGTTGCTGCCGGAACGGGCCGACAGGAAATACACGGCGTCGCCATTGGGCGACCATTCGGGATCGGTGCTGCTGGCATCGGCCTGGGTCAGGCGCTGCGGCACTGGTTTGGCGGCGCGCAAGTCGATCATCCACAGCTGGGTATTGCCGCGGTTCTTGTCCAGGTTGGTACTGCGTACCGTGTACACGACCTTGGTCGCATCGGGTGACAGTACCGGGTTGCCCACGCGCTCCATGGTGGCCAGGTCTTCGACGGTCAAGCCGCGCGGCGCGGCATGGGCATGCTGTACACCGGCCGCAGCTAATGCGGCCGCGACTCCCAGCAGACGTAATTTCATTCGGGTATCTCCGAGTGGTATTTATAAAAAATGCCAGCTTTTGGCCGGCAGCCGAACATCATACCAAACTTGAAAGAGAAACCCGGGGGCACAAAGAGAACCGCCGGACCTGTCGATCCGGCGGCAAAGGGAGACTACGCGGGCGACGGACCCGCCCGCGCGCTGCTACAAGTTAATCGTACGGCCGTTACCGCAACGCGATCCGCACGTATTCCGTCGGCTGGCCTGCTACCGAAGATGACTTGGCGATCAACATTTCGCCACCGAAGTCGCCATCCATCTTCCGTTCCAGCGTGATCTTCAACGACAAATCCTTGGCCACGAACTTGCCATAGCCGGTGGCCGCGAGTTCATGCCGCTCGCCATCGTCCAGCTGGGCATACATGGTCGATCCGCGCTCCGTCAGCGCCAGCACCTGGCCATTCGACAAATCATAGGCGCCGCGATACGTGTCGAAACCGGCGCCGGCCTTTCCGACCGTGCGATCCGGCATGACGATGCTGTAGCCGGGCACTTTCACGGTGGGGGACGCATCCTGCGACTGGGCAAATACAGCAGGGGCGGCAATGGCCAGCAAGGCAATCAGGCTAATTTTTTTCATGATGACTGCTCCAAATAGTCGAACGGGTTGAACTCCAGGCAGCAGGGTCTTGTCCTATTCAGGCCCTGCATAAAATTCATCATAGACAGCTTTACGTGGCTTGGAAGGGATTGCATCATAGTATTTTTCTCACCTTCCCTTACGTGGCATAGACCGCTTGCATCCTGATACAGAATGGTCGGCTACAATGAAAAATATGACTATTTCCTTCGAAACCCCAAACCAGCCGGACGTGGTGTCCCTGATCGCCGAGCTGGATGACTATTTGTACGCGCTGTACCCTGCCGACAGCGTGTATGCCCTCGATATCGCGACACTGGACCAACCCAACATCCTGTTCGCAGTGGCCCGCGACAGCGCCGGTGCGGCGCTCGGTTGCGGCGCCATGGTGCTGACGCCGGAGTATGGCGAAGTCAAACGCATGTATGTGCGCCCTGCCGGACGCGGGCAAGGCTTGTCGCACAAACTGCTGGACTTGCTGGAAGGCGAAGCGGTCAAGCGCGGCTGTACCCGCTTCATGCTGGAATCGGGACCGGACCAGCCGGAAGCGCTGGCGCTGTACGCGAAACGGGGCTATGCGGTGCGGGGGCCGTATGGCGATTACCGCGACGACCCGCTCAGCGTGTTCATGGAAAAGGCCGCGCCGTGAGCCAGCCGGACAGCCTGCTGCAGTTGCGGGACTTGACGCGGGCCTTTGCGCGCGAACGGGACTGGGAACAATTCCACACGCCGAAGAACCTGGCCATGGCGCTGACCGTGGAAGCGGCCGAGCTGGCGGAACACTTCCAGTGGCTGCAGACCGGCGCGGACCATGAGCTGGACGCGCGCAAGCGGGAAGGCATCCGCCATGAACTGGCCGATGTACTGCTCTACCTGGTGCAACTGGCGGACAAGACCGGCGTGGATCTGCGCGCGGCGGCGCTGGAGAAAATCGCCCTGAATGCGGCCAAGTATCCGGCAGCGCAAGTCAGGGGCGATTCCCGCAAATACGATCAATACGATTAATACGATTAATACAGTTTTGATCCTTCAGCGCGCCAGCGCCGCCACCATTTTCTCGAACGCGACGCTGTGCACCGGGTCCGCATAGGTGCGCTGCTGCGCCGCCCGCAACAGCGACAGTTCCATTGACGACAGGCGGCGGTGCGCACTGCTGCCGTCGGCCAGGTGGCATGCATGGAAGTGCATCGGCGCGCGCGGATCGAGCAGGTATACCATGTCCAGGCTGGCCGGATCGTAGGCGACTTTCACGGGCCACTGGCCATGCCTGGCGGCGCGCTCGAACCATTGCTCGTCGAGCGCACGCGCGCATTCATAGTGACTGCCCTGCACGCGGATGCCCTGCGCCGTCACCATCGCATCGGTCACCGGCAACAGGCAGCAGCGCACCAGGTCTTCGGCGAACTGGCGCAGCGCGGCGCCGCGCTGCACCGTACCCCACACCCACAATTGCTGCGGCGTCGCGCCGCCCTGCGGGTTGCTGTGGTTGTAGTGCAGCACGCTGTCGATGACGAGGCGCGTGAATTGTTCCAGGTCCAGTACGCCATCCATGCGCGCGCAACGCAAGGTATCGCCATCGCCGTCATCGCGGGCCGCGCCTTCGAGCAGCGGAATGCGGCGCGCCAGCTCCGCTTGCAGTCCGGGCGCGTGGCCTTCGTGGGGCGGTGCGACCAGGCAGCGCGTGTGGAACTGGTTCAGCAGGTTGTCATGCTCGATATCGACACCCGCGGCCAGCGTCGCATCGGCAAACACCAGGCCCGGCAAGTGCTGCGCGGGCCACAGGGCGGCGCCGATATCGCGGCCGAAGCGCAGGCAGTAGCGCTGCTTGTCCGCGGCGCAGTTGGCCAGCGCCAGCAGCGCGTGGCGCCAGTTGGGGCGGTCCATGCCGACGTAGATGCCGGTCACCATGCCGCTGAAGACATCGGTGGCGGTGTAGATCACGGGACGGCCCAGGGCCTGGCTGCGGTCTGCCCGCGACACCAGCCGCAAGTCGGCCTGCACCGCTTCCAGCCGGAACGCGGCGCCCGGCCGGCCGGGACGGCCCGGGTCCATCCCGGCCGGCAGCGGCGGCTGCGGTTGAGGCCGGGCCATCAGGTAATCCTGCTCCAGCCAGTAACTGAACTGGCCGTAGGTGGGCAGCGCGGCATCCCGCGCGCCCGGCTGCACGCGCATGGTTTCCGTTTCAATCGTCCGCTGGCAGAAAAAGTCAGCGAGCATCTGGTCGAAGACGGCACGGCGGGCGAACGGCGCGGCGCTGTCCGGCAGGCGCGTGGCGGCCACGCGGAAGATGCGGCGCATGGACGCGTCGGCATTCACGCCGGGTGGCGCGCCAGCCTTGCGGGGACGACCCCGCTGCACGCCTTCGGACACGGCGCGGATCTTGCCGCGCGCGCCGGAATTCGCGTAATCGGGCAGCAGCGCATCCGCGCTCAGGCCGCGCTGCCAGTAGCGCCGCAAATAGCGGTAGACAGTGGGATGCGACACGTCGTGCCGCTCCATGCAAGCCTGCACCAGTTGGCCGCGCCGGCGCGGTTCATAAATCGCCGGCTCCTGCGCCACCAGGTCGTTGATGACTTGCCACGCGCGGTCGCGGATCTGCAGGTGCTTGGCGGGACGGCGCAAGGGCTGGGCCGGGGCAGGCCACGGGTCATCCGCCAGGCGCCGCGCACGGCCGGCCGCGAGATCCGCTTCCAGCATGGAAACGCGCGCCAGCTGCGCTTCGGCAGTCTTGGGCAATACGTTGAAAATATAAGCCGCCGCTCCGGCGTCATCGACCCACAGCACACGAAACACTTTACGCTGCGGACCGGCATACTCGATCAGGTCGTTACGGGTTATCACTGGCGCCCCTCGCAAGACAGGAAAAATATACATGTCTATGCAAATTCCGGGCCAGGCATGATTTTGCGGTAAATCACAGCGGCCACGCCAGATTGAGGCGCTTTTTGGTGCGACGCAGCATTTTATGTGCACCAATTCAGTGCAACGGTGCCTTGAAATGCAATGACTTTTTTTCCTGACAGCATTTAAGTTCCTGGCACTTTTTGGTGATTGGAATGAAGTGCCAGGCGCTTTCTTGGAAATGGGAAATTCGCCTGGCGTGGCGCAGGTTTCAGCGGCGGCGGTATTGGGCGGGGGTATGGGCAACTTCGCGTTTCAGCAGCGCGCCCAGGTGGGACTGGTGGGAAAAGCCGCAGGCGGCGGCGATGTCGGCCAGGGACGCGTCGGTGCCGCGCAGCATGCGGCGTGCGCGTTGCAGGCGGCGTTCCGTGATCCACGCGTGCGGCGTCATGCCGGTGGTGTGGGTAAAGCTGCGCAGGAAACGCAGTAACGGCATGCCGGCCAGGTCGGCCAGGCCTTCCAATGGCAGCGGGGAAGCCAGCATGGCGTCGATCGCGTCCAGCACCCGCGCGTGCAGCGCGCGGTCGGCATCATAGGCCGTGGCGGGCACAGTTGCGCCATCGAGCAACAGCGCTCCATGCGCCAGCAGCGCGGCGGCATGCTGTGCCGCTTGCTGCACATCGGGCTGTTGCGACAGCAGCAGGCGCCGCAAGCTGCGCGCCAGCGCAATGGCTTCACGCTGGCCACGGAACAGGCGGCGCGGCGCCCCCGTCACCGGCGGCGCCACCGCGCGATCGGCCTGCACGACCAGGTATTCGCCGCCATGCGCGGATTCGGAAAACACGGGCACGCCCGGCGCGGCCAGCGCGAATTCACCCGGCCAGGCATCGAAATCGCGGCGCGCTTCGCCCGCCACCGCGTGCACGCCCCGCTGCCGTTCCAGCGCCACGCCCATCACACAGGCGGACGATGCGCCGTCGGCTGAATACGGTGCGGACGGCAGCAACGCGATGCGCGCCCAGCCAACGTCCAGTTCCACCATGCCCATGCTGCCGCCCTCCCCGCCGCGCTGAAATTTCGTGATAGACCGGCATGGCCGGCGCAACCTATTCTAGCCTCACCTCAAGGAGACGATATGAAAACCATCGGCCTGATCGGCGGCATGAGCTGGGAATCCACCGTGCCGTACTACCGCCACATCAATGAAACCATCCGCGAACGCCTGGGTGGCCTGCATTCGGCCCGCGCCGTGCTGTACAGCGTGGATTTCCACGACATCGAGCAATTGCAGCGCGCCGGCGACTGGGAAACGGCAGGTATGGTCCTGGCCGACGCGGCCCGGCGGCTGCAGGCGGCCGGCGCCGATTGCATCGTCCTGTGCACGAATACCATGCACAAGGTCGCCCCCGCCATTGCGGCGGCCTGCGCCCTGCCATTGCTGCACATCGCCGATCCCACGGCGCGCGCAATCGAGGCGGCAGGACTGAACACGGTGGCCCTGCTGGGCACGCGTTTCACGATGGAACAGGATTTTTACCGCGAACGGCTGGAACAGCGCCACGGCCTGGCGGTGCTGACGCCGGCCCCCGGCGACCGCGCCATCGTCCACCGCATCATTTACGAGGAATTGTGCGTCGGCGTCGTGTCGGAGGCGTCCCGCGCGGAATACCAGCGCATCATCGGCCAGTTGGCTGCGCGGGGCGCCCGGGGCGTCATCCTGGGCTGCACGGAAATCGGATTGCTGGTGGGGCCGAACGACACGGCGCTGCCGCTGTTCGATACCACGGCGATCCATGCGCGCAGCGCCGCCGAATGGGCGCTGGCGCAGGATTAACGCGCGGGCAATGCGCTTAGCGGGCCTTGAAGCTTTTGCCCGCCTTGGCGCCGCCCTTGGCCGGCTTGACCGGTTCCTTCGGCGGCGTGTGCTTGCCCGACATCGGCGGCATGGCGTCCGCGTGGCTGATGCGCAATTGCTGGCCCCCCACCCACACCTTGCCCAGGTGGCGGAAGATATCGTCAGGCATACCGTCCGGCAATTCGATCATCGTGTGGTCGTCGAACATTTCAATGCGGCCGATGTACTTCGCCTCCAGCCCCGCCTCGTTGGCGATCGCGCCCACGATATTCGATGGCGTCGCATTGTGCTTGATGCCCACCTCGAGACGGAACGGCGTCATCGGCAGGTTGACCTTGTGCTTGTCCTTCTTTTTCTTCTTCGGCGCGTCGTCGTCGAAGCCCGGTTCGCCGAACGCAGGTTCGTCGTCATCGGCGCGGGCGCTCAGTTCCGGTTCCGGCCGTGCGGCCTTTTTCGGGGCCCGCTCTTCGGCCGCCTTGCGCGGCGCCGGCGCCGCAGTTGCCGCAGGCGCCGCCGGCACCGGGTCGCCATCGCGGCTGATGCGCATCGCCTGGCCCGCCACGCGGATGCCGCGCAAGTGTTCGATCAGATCCGGCGGCAAGTCGTCCGGCATATCCAGCACGGAAAAATCGTCATAGATTTCAATGCGGCCGATGAATTTCGAATCGACGCCGCCCTCGTTGGCAATGGCGCCCACAATATTGCCCGGCTTGACGCCGTGCTGGTAACCCACTTCGATGCGGTACGTCTGCATGCCCGGCTCGGACGTGCGCGGCAAGCGCTCTTTCTTCGGCCGCTCCATGCGTTCGCCCCGGTCGGGACGGTCGCCACGATCGCCACGGTCGGCGCGCTCAGGACGATCGGGACGGTCCGGGCGCGGCTGGCCGTCTTCATGCCAGCCCGTCTCACGTTTCTTGTCCAGCAGCAGCGGCTTGCCGCCGCGCGCCATCAGCGCCAGTGCGGCGGCGATTTCCACGGCCGGCACATTGTGTTCGTTTTCGTATTCCTCGATCAGGCTCTGGAAGTGTTCCAGCCCGCCCTGCGCCAGCGTATCCGTGATCTCGTCCTTGAAGCGGGCGATCCGCACGTCGTTGACGGCGTCCAGCGTCGGCAATTCCATGCGGCCGATCGGCTGGCGCGTGGCGCGCTCGATGGTTTTCAGCAGGTTGCGCTCGCGCGGCGTGATGAACAGGATGGCTTCGCCGCTGCGGCCCGCGCGGCCGGTACGGCCGATACGGTGCGTATAGCTTTCCGCGTCATATGGCACGTCGTAATTGACCACGTGGCTGATACGCTCCACGTCCAGGCCACGCGCCGCCACGTCGGTGGCGACCAGGATATCGATCTTGCCGTCCTTCAGCTGGGCAATGGTGCGCTCGCGCGATGCCTGCTGCATGTCGCCATTGATGGCGGCTGCCGAGAAGCCGCGCGCCTGCAGGCGTTCCGCCAGTTCTTCCGTACCCAGCTTGGTGCGCGAGAAAATGATCATGCCGTCGAACGGTTCCGCTTCCAGGATGCGGGTCAGCGCGTCCAGCTTGTGCATGCCCGACACCAGCCAGTAGCGCTGGCGGATGTTTTCCGACGTCGTGGTCTTGGCCGCCACCGTCACTTCGCGCGGGTCGTTCAGGTAGGTGGTGGCGATGCGCTTGATCGGCGCCGGCATGGTGGCCGAGAACAACGCGGTCTGGCGCGTGGCCGGCGTCTCTTGCAGGATACGCTCGACGTCGTCGATGAAGCCCATGCGCAGCATTTCATCGGCCTCGTCCAGCACCAGGGTTTTCAGCGCGGACAAATCCAGCGAACCCTTGTCGAGGTGGTCGATCACGCGGCCCGGGGTACCCACCACCACGTGCACGCCACGGCGCAACGCGGCCAGTTGCGGGCCATAGCTCTGGCCGCCGTAAATCGGCAGCACGTGGAATTTCGGGATATGCGCGGCATAGCGCTGGAAAGCTTCAGCCACCTGGATCGCCAGTTCGCGCGTCGGCGCCAGCACCAGCGCCTGCGGCGTCATCTGTTTCAAATCGATGCGCGACAGGATCGGCAGCGCGAACGCGGCGGTCTTGCCGGTGCCGGTCTGCGCCTGGCCCAGCACGTCGCGGTTATCAAGCAGATAAGGGATGGTGGCGGCCTGGATCGGCGAGGGGCTTTCATAGCCCACTTCTTTCAGCGATTTCAGGATCGGCGCCGACAAATTCAGGTCGGCAAAGAGAATTTCAGGTGTTCCAGACATGGCGTCACTCACAGTTAATGATCGAATCGCCCAATGCGAAACAAAGGTGACAGTTTACCCTTTTACCGTCCACCCTGTGCGAAAAGCACCTATTTCCATGCAATTTGCCCGCTTTTTGAGCATAGAAAACCGCATATACCGACTATCTCAGCCATGGGGCAGCCAGGGCCCGGAAAGCGGGGCATGATGGGGCTCCACCAAGGAGCCCGCCATGTCCCTGTCTATGAATGTCATCTTCCGCCCCCAATTCACCGAAGAACAAGCCGCGGTGATGGACCCGATCAAGCAATACATCGAAGGCCACGCGCGCGACGACGCCTCCTTCATGCGCCAGGCCTTCCTGCCGACCGCCCACATCGAATCGATGCGCGACGGCGTGTTCACGTCGTGGCCGCTGGACGTATATTGCCAGCGTTTCAAGGGCACGCCGGCCGCCGATGAATCCGAGCGCCAGCGCATCGTCGACTGGATCGACGTGCACGGCACGTCGGCCGCCGCGCGCCTGCGCCTGATCCACGGCGCCACCACGTTCACCGATTACTTCGTGCTGCTGAAAACGGAAAACGGGTGGAAGATCGCCAACAAGGCGTTCCACGGCGAACCGACCGCCGCGTAAGACTCACCCAGTACCCGGCAAGGTTCATGCGCTGAGGCGGCGCCTGCATGGCGGCAAGCCTTTGGCTTACCGCCCTACCGGGGACGATGCTCGTCCGAGACCGCCGCCAGCGCCATATCTTCCACCATGCCCGGGGCGATCAGCTTCATCCACCGCCCCAGCCTGCCCTTGGCCGACATCACCACTTCGCGCTTGCGGCGCTCCATGCCGTCGATGATCAGCCGCGCGCACTCAGCCACCGGCATCGCCCCCTCTTCCTTCAGGCTGCTCGAGCCCAGTTCGCCGCCCGCCGCGTTATAGCCGCGGTAGCGGATGCGCGTATCGACCACGCCAGGATACGCCGTGGTGACGGAGACGCCGGACGCCTTGAGTTCGGCCCGCAGCGCTTCGAAAAAGCCGGACATCGCGAATTTGCTGGCGCTGTACGCCGTGCGTCCCGGCACGCCGACCAGTCCCGCCAGCGACGCCACCGCCACCACGCTGCCGCGCGACTGCTTCAGGTAAGGCAGCGCCGCATGGGTGCACCAGACGCTGCCCCACAGGTTAATCCGCATCATCTCCTCGTACCAGCCCAGGTCTTGCACGTCTTCGAACAGCGCGTGGCCGGAGCGGCCCGCATTGTTGACCAGCGCATCGATGCGGCCAAACGCGTCCACCGTGGCCTGCACCAGTTGCCGGCACTGCGCCTGGTCGGCGACGTCGGTCGGCACCGTCAGGGTACGCACGCCGTACGTGGCGCATTCGGCGGCCACCGTATCGAGCATGGCGGCGTTGCGGGCGGCCAGCACCAGCGCCAGTAGTCCGGCCTGCCCGCCGGCGGCGCGCTGCGCCAGCTGGCGCGCCATTTCCGCCCCGATCCCGTCCGATGCGCCCGTGATGATAATGACCCGCATAACGTCTCCTTGTTGTCGATCCGGCAAAGGTTAACATGTTCGCCACGGCAGTGGTCAGCAAGAGTAAGATATGCGGTCCGCGCCGCCAGCTTCGAGCGGTACGGCCATCGAACCTGTCACCTTTTCACTACGGAGCCCCCATGCGCCTTCGCCCCCTGGCCGCAGCAATCACCGCCGCCGCCCTGTCTTCCGCCCTCACCAACGCCCATGCCCAGCAAGCCCCCGTGTTGACGGAAGGCCCGCTGCGCGCGCACCTGGCATTTTTGGCCGATGATTTGCTGGAAGGACGCGGCACGGGCCAGCGCGGCGGCGACCTCGCCGTGCGCTACCTGGAAACGCAAGCTGCGCTGATGGGCTTGAAACCGCTGCAGGATGGCACCTATCGCCAGCCGGTGCGCTTCCGTGGCACCAGGCTGTTGCCGGGCAGCGGTATCACGTTCCAGGCAGGGACGGCGCGGCTGTCGCCCGTGGTCGGAGAAGGCGTACTGATCGGCACAGGCAGCGGCAAGGCCAGCCTGAGCTTCGATGCGCCACTGGTGTTTGTCGGCTATGGCGCCACGGCGCCGGAAGAAAAATGGGACGACTACAAGGATGCCGACGTCAAAGGCAAGATCCTCGTCATGATGGTCAACGACCCGCAGCCGACGGCGGAAGAGCCGAACCGCTTCGCCGGCAAGGCGTACACGTACTACGGCCGCTGGCTGTACAAGTTCGAAGAGTCCGTGCGCCGTGGCGCCGCCGGTGCGCTGCTGATCCACACCACGCCGTCCGCGTCGTACCCGTGGAGCGTGCCGGCCAACGGCTTCGGCCACGAGCGCTTCCACCTGAACAAGGAAGGCAACCAGGTCGAAGGCTGGCTGCACGAGGACACGGCGCGCGACCTGTTCAAATCCGCCGGCTTCGACCTCGACGAATTGCGCGCCAAGGCCGAATCGCGCGATTTCCGTCCGGTCGACCTGAAGACCGCGGCGCACGTGGAATTGCGCAGCGCCGTGCGCCAGGTCGAGCAATTCAACGTGGCCGGTATCGTGCCGGGCCTTGACCCGAAGCTGAAGGAACAGGCTGTCGTGTATTCCGCCCACTGGGACCACCTGGGCATCGACGAGGGCGTGCGCCGCGAAGGCAAGACCGACCATACGTACAACGGCGCGATCGACAATGCGTCCGGCGCCGCCGCGCTGCTGGCGATGGCGGCGGAGGCCGTGAAAAAACCCGCCAAACGCACGCAAATCTTCCTGTGGCCGGCCGCCGAAGAACAGGGACTGTTGGGCAGCGCCGCCTATGTCGCCAACCCGGTCTGGCCGCTGAACAAGACCAGCGCGGACCTGAACCTGGACAGCATGAATTTCGTGGGCCGCACCAAGGACATCGGCGTGGCCGGCGCGGAGCGCAGTTCGCTGTATGCATCGGCCGGCCAGGTGGCCAGGAAAATGGGCCTGAAACTGGCGCCCATGATCCCGGACATTTCCGGCGCCTACTTCCGCGCCGATCATTTCAATTTCGCCAAGGCCGGCATCCCCGCGTTCAACGTGGGTTCCGCCGTGTTTTCCGGCGACGGCCACTTCGAATTCGAAAAAGACCAGCAGGCGTCCAGCGCGAAACTGGTGGCGTTCAAGAAGGATTACCACCAGGTGACGGATGAATACCACGCGGACTGGGATTTGTCCGGCATGGTGCAGCAGGCGCAATTCACGCTGAACCTGGGCTATGCGGTGGCCAACGACCCGAAAATGGCCAGTTTCAGGAAGGGTGACCCGTTCGCCAATGTCAAGCGCTAAGGACCAGCGGGGGCTGTGGCCAAGCCCCCACACTTGCTTGCCGCGAAGGGCAGATCGGTCTACCCTAGTGGATCAATTGGCAACGGGAGTGCCAAATAAAAGCGATGGATTTTTGCGTCAGGCAAGGCGCAAACCGCAGCGATAGCGACCTATCGCGAGGATTTGCAACGCAGCATGGCGCGAAAAGACGCGCTTTTATGGCACGAGCCGTTGCCAATTGAGCCACTATTTATCCCTTTTCCTTTTGACATCATGACGACTCGGCTGCCCGCAGCGTGTTTTGCGTTGGTGCTGGCGTCGGCATGGGCCGGTGCGCAGGCCGAGGAACAGCGCTTCGACATCACCCGCTTCGACGTGGTCGGCAACACCCTGTTGCCGGACGCCCAGGTACAGGCGCTGCTGGCGCCTTACCGGGGGCCGCAGCGCAACTTCGCCGACGTGCAGCGGGCCCTGGATGCGCTGGAAAACGCGTACCGGGCCGCCGGTTACGGCGCCGTCCAGGTGGCGCTGCCGGAGCAGGAAGCCACGTCCGGCGCCGTGCGCTTCGACGTGATGGAAGCGAAAATCGGCAAGATTACGGTATTGGACAACCGCCACTACAGCGCGGACAACGTGCGGCGCGGCTTGCCCGCGCTGCAGCCGGGCGCGTCGCCGAATTTGCGCCGGTTGTCGGAAAACGTGCAACTGTCGAATGAAAATGGCGCGAAACAGGTGGAAGTGTCGCTGGCGGCCGGCGACAACGATGACATCGTCGACGCCAACGTGCGGGTGACGGACCGCAGCCCCCACCAGGGCGGCCTGTCCGCCGACAACACGGGTACGGACGCCACGGGCAAGTGGCGCACGGGCGTGTTTTACCAGTACGCCAACCTGTTCGACCGCGATCACGCCGTCAGCCTCGCCTACACCACGTCGCCGGACAGCCCGGCCGGCGTCAAGATCCACAATTACAGCATCGGCTACCGCGTGCCGCTGTATGGCTGGGGCGACAGCATCGACGTCATTTACGGCAAATCCAGCTCGAATACGCCCTCTTCCACGCCGACCCTGGGCGGTGCGCTGAATATCGTCGGCAAGGGCGACGTGGTCAGCGTGCGCCTGAACCACAACTTCCCCCGCGCGGGCGAAACCACGCGCAAGCTGGTGGCGGCCCTCGACTATAAAGCCATCGATGCGCGCTGCACCGCCGTCGACGGCACGCCTGTCAGCACGGCGCCACCGACACCGCCGCTGGCCAGTTGCGTGCCCTACACCGTCATGCCGCTGTCCGTGCAATACATGACGTCGACCCGCAGCGGCATGGCGCAAACCGACGCCAGCGTGGGGCTGGCCGTCAACCTGCCCCGTGGCGTGGACTACACCAACATCACGGGTCGCAGCGACCGCTATTCCTATCTGACCAGCGGCAACCGCGATACGCGCGACCGCCTCGTCATCCTGCGCGGCGCGGCCAGCTGGTTCCGGGGATGGCACAACGACTGGCAAACCCGGGTGGCCGGCAGCGTCCAGTACGCGCTGCAGCCGCTGGTCTCGGCGGAAAGCTTCGGACTGACGGGCGCGAATTCCGTACGGGGTTTCGACGAACGGGTGCTGTCCGCCGACAGCGGCGTGATCGCCAATGCCGAACTGTATGCGCCGGACCTGGCGGCCGTGCTGGGCTGGGATGGCAGCCTGCGGCTGCTGGCCTTCGTGGACGGTTCCCATGGCCATAACCGCGCCGCGCAATTACCCGTTGCCGCCAGTGTTTCCGCCGCCAGCGCAGGCATCGGATTGCGCGCAGCGCTGGGAAAAAGCGTTACTATCAGGGTGGACGTGGCGCGGGTGCTGGAGGCGGGCCGCGCCCCCGGCGTTGCGCGCGGCGACCACCGCGCCCATATTTTCCTGACTGTGGGGTACTGAGATGGCTACCCTGGATCGTTACGCCACCCCGCTCGCCGCCATGCTGTGCGGGATGGCCTGTACCGCCGCCCTGGCGTCGCCGGGCGATACGGTGGCGCAAATCACGCACTTGTCCGGCGTGCTGACGGCCAAACAGGCCGATGGCAATACCAGGATGCTGTCCGTGAAATCCCCGGTGCGCGAAGGCGATGTGCTGACCACGGAAAACGAAGCGTATGCGCGGTTGAAATTCATCGACCATTCGGAAATGGTGCTGCGTCCGAATTCCGTGCTGAAGATCTCGGAATTCACGTTCCGCGAACCCGACCCGAAAGGCGACAAGGTGCGGCTGGAAATGCTGAAGGGCGGCTTCCGCGCCGTCTCCGGCATGGTGGGCAAGCGCAGCAAGGAATCCGTGAGTTTCAGCCTGCCGACGGCCACCATCGGTATCCGCGGCACGCATCTGGGCGCGCTGTTTTGCCAGAACGATTGCGGCGGCGTGCCCACGCCCAACGGGCAGACACCGGCCAACGGCTTGCACCTGGACGTGGTGGTGGGCGGCATTTCCGTGACGCCGGTGACGCCGCCGGGCGTCCCGCCGATGCCGCCCGCGCTGCTGGACGCCGGCCAGTTCGGCTTCCTGCCGCCGGCGCAAAACGGCGTGCAGCCGCCCATGATCCAGGTGCCGGCCAGCCAGGCGCCGCAAGTGCGGATGCCGGCATCGATCAGCCAGAATGCCCCGGCGCCGGGCGTGTCGGGGAAAAATTCCGAACCCGAGTGCGTCGTTCAGTAGCGTGGATGGGTCACGGATTCAACGCTGACATGTGTTCCCGCACATCCTTTTCCCACCGGTCTTCCGGCGGCTCGTACAGGTAGGCCGGCGGCGCCGGCGGCAAGCCGTCCAGTTCCCCCGTGCGTTCGTACAAGAAAACCGTGGTCCAAGCCACCGTGCCGGACTGGAATTGCGCCATTTCGCGGAACGCCGGGTGCTTTAACGGGAAGGTCGTCGTACTGACCAGGGCGCCCTGCCGCAATTCCCGCGCCAGTTTTTCACCGATGCGGTCCATCAGCGGCGCGAAGCACGTGCTGTACATGAACACCAGGCCTGCCTGGCTGACATCGGCTTCAAACAAATCGCCATTGACGAAACGGACCCGTTCACGCAAATCCAGCACGTGGCGCGCATCCGTCACGGCGCCATACGGCAGGTGCAGCACCTCGTCCGGCGCCGGCGGCGACGGCAGTGCGGCAAGCGCCGCGTCGCCCGCCGCCAGCAACGCGCTGAACCGCTGCTGCGCCATCGCATGCCGGTACGGCAGCAATTCCACGCCCGTGCAGCTGGCAAACGGCAGCGCCAGCGCGGCCGACAGCACGACTTTACCGAGGCCGCTGCCCAGGTCCATCATTGCGCTGCCCGGCTTCACGTGTGGTGCAATCACGGTGAAGTAATTGTGCAATTCCTGCGGCTTGAATTCGCCATAAATCAGGCGGCCGTCATCGACCAGCCACTGTTCCAGCTCGCTGTCCGGGATATCGTCGAGACGGCGGTGGCCCAGTCCGGCGCGCTGTTGCGGCGACAGCGCGGGCAGCAAGCCATGGCGCTGCACGCCGGCCGGCAGGTTGCCGATAATCAGGCGGCGAAACGGCTTCAGGCGGCGGATGAAGGTCTCGCGCAATTCAGGGCGCTCGAACGCTTCGCGCAACGCCAGGCCGATTTCCACGTAGCGGCCGAATTGCGATCCCAGTGCCGCTTCCATCTGCTGGCGCGTGTGGTGTTCGCCATCTTCGATACTGCGCTGCAGTGTTTCCAATACACCTGCCATTGCCGCCATGCCTGCCTCCCGTGTTCAAGCGGCCGCCGCGCGCTCCGCGTCGTCCCGTAAAGTCGCCTCAATGACCGCCGCCGGTGCGGGGCGGCTGAAGTAATATCCCTGCATTTGCCGGCAACCGTGCTGGCGCAGGAATTCCAGTTGTTCCACCGTTTCCACGCCTTCGGAAATCACGTCCAGCCCCAGGTTATTGGCCAGCGCAA
The DNA here is from genome assembly GCF_009674485.1 of Pseudoduganella rivuli. Taxonomy (GTDB): domain Bacteria; phylum Pseudomonadota; class Gammaproteobacteria; order Burkholderiales; family Burkholderiaceae_D; genus Rugamonas; species Rugamonas rivuli_B. The sequence goes on from NZ_WKJJ01000008.1 coordinate 187,360, forward strand.
TGATGGTGGTAACGATGGCCGCATCGTCCGGGTCCACCGTCAGGTCGCGCACGAACGTCTGGTCGATTTTCAGCACGTCGATTTCAAAGCGCTTCAAGTGCGCCAGGCTGGAATAGCCGGTGCCGAAGTCGTCGATGGCCAACAGCACGCCGAGTTTTTTCAGTTCGTGCATGACGGCGATCGCGTGTTCGATATCGTTCATCACCTGGCTTTCCGTCAATTCCAGCTCCAGGCACGATGGCGGCAAGCCGGTGTCCGCCAGTACTTGCGCCACCGATTGCACGAAGTCTTTTTCCGCCATCTGGCGCGCAGAGACGTTGACCGCCATGCGCAGGCCGTGGTGTCCGGCGCGGCGCCACGCCACCAGTTGTTCGCACGCGGTGCGCAATACCCATGCCCCCACCGGCAGGATCTGGCCGGTCTCCTCCGCCAGCGGAATGAAGCGGTTGGGCGCCACCATGCCCAGTTCCGGATGCTGCCAGCGGATCAGCGCTTCCATGCCGACGATGCGGCCGGCCACGATATCGGTCTGCGGCTGGTAATGCAGCACGAATTCGTTGCGCTCCAGCGCCGAACGCAGCGCGCCTTCGATCAGCATGCGCTCGCCCAGCCGGTCGTTCATCGCCGCCGTATAGAACTGCACGTTGTCGCCGCCCATTTCCTTGGCGCGGAACATGGCGATATCGGCCCGTTCCATCAGGACGCCGGGGGCCGTGCCATCGTCGGGATAGACCGCGATACCGGTGCTACAGGTGAGGAACAATTCCTGGCCATCGATATGCAGCGGCACCGACAGGCAGTCCAGCACGCGCTGGAACTGGTCGGCGCGGGGACTCAGCGCCCCCTGTTCCGGCAACAGCATCAATGCAAATTCGTCGCCGCCCATGCGCGCCACCGTGTCGACCGGCCGCACGGCCAGTTGCAGGCGCTCCGCCACGGCTTGCAGCAGGCGGTCGCCGCCTTTGTGGCCCAGGCGGCTGTTGGTGAATTTGAAGCGGTCCAGGTCCAGCGACACCAGCCACAACACGTGGCCCTTGCGTTCCGAATGGTGCATGGTTTGCAGCAGGCGGTCGGCCAGCAGCGCGCGGTTCGGCAAGCCGGTCAGCGCGTCGTGCGTCGCCTGGTGGCGCAATTCGGCGGTGCGCTCCTCCACCAGGCGCCGTACTTCGTGGCTGCGCGACGCCAGCGCATGGACCCACGCCGCCCCCAGCGCCGTGACCAGGGCGCCGAACGCCAGCGTGAACAGCGACGCCAGGTGGTCGCCCGCATACACGGCTGGCGGTGCGGACGCGGTCATCAGCCAGGTCTTGCCTGCCACATCGAAGCGGCTGGCGAACGGTTGCGCGTGCTGCGGATACAGCCATGCCAGCCAGGACGGCAGCGTAGTGCGCACCGGGGAAGCGGCAGGCACGGACTGGTACACCAGGCTGGCCGCGTCCGGCGCCGGTGCAGCATACACCCGCATCGCCAGCCCATCGGCGACCTGGTTGCCGTCGGCAGACAGGATGCGCGCCACCATGGCGGACGGCAGCAGGACGGCGGCGGTTTCGCCTTGCAGCGCGGCCAGGCGGGCGGCTTCGCTGTCGAGCGGCGCGCCAAAGCGGTACACGGGCATGGAAATGATGACGCCCGGTTGCGACTGCTGCGCCAGCGGCACCAATGGGCCGGCCATTGGTTCGCCCGTGGCATAGGCCGCCTGGCGCGCCGGATCTTCCTGCACCGGATAAGCCGTATCGAGCCCCAGCGCCGCTTCGTTGGCGTCCTGCGGTTCGATGTAATCGACGACACGGTAGTGGTCGCGCACGCCGGCCGGCACGGGTTTGCCATCCCGCATTTCCGTCATCACGGCGCCGGGCCGCAATTGCGCCAGCGCCTGTTCATAGGCGGCCCGCCCCTCGTGCGGCACCACGCGCAAGTAACTGATCGCCTGCACGTAGGGATAACGTTGCAGCAGCGGCTTGGTGAACAAATGGAATTCCGCGCGGCTGACGGCGGCGCGGCTGGCAAACAGGTGATTGACGGAAGCAAGGCTGCCGACCGTGTTGGCGACGCCTTGCTGCAGCAGGAACAGCCGCGCATGGGCGCGCTGTTCAATGGCCAGCGCCACCTTGTCGTTTTCCAGCCGGCTGGCGCCGGCAAACAGCAGCGCCGTCACGCCCAGGCCGGACAGCAGCGCCAGCGTCACGGATCGCAGGCGCGCCGGGACAGTGGGAACGGGAGGAACAGCGCTAATGGAAATCACCCGCGTCGAAGCCAAGCTACAGAAAAACGCAAGATTAGCATGGAAACCACATTGACAGAAAACACCCCGGCTCATGCATTGCCATCCGTGCAACGCTTCCTCCCCATCTGCGGTAGCATACCGTCCTCTCCTTCCCACCCTGAGGACACCCCATGACTGGCACTTCGAAATGGATCGACATCGACGGCGATGAGGGCGCGTTTGGCGCTTACCTGGCGTTGCCGCGCAGCGGCAGCGGCCCCGGTATCGTCTTGCTGCAAGAAATCTTCGGCGTCAATGAACATATCCGCAGCGTGGCGGACCAGTATGCGGCCGATGGCTACGTGGTGCTGGCCCCGGACCTGTTCTGGCGCCAGGGCCACCGCATCGCGCTGGGCTATGGCGATGCGGACTGGCAGCGCGCTGTCGAACTCAAGGGAGCAACCAAGTTGAACCAGGCGCAGGCGGACGTCCGCGCCACCGTGAAAACCTTGCGCGCACTGCCCGGCGTCGGGCCGAAAGTCGCGTCGCAGGGTTATTGCTGGGGCGGCCTGCTGTCTTACCATGCGGCGGCGGACGGCCTGGTCGATGCGGCGGTCGCGTATTACGGCGGCGGCATCCAGAATGCACTGGACCGTGCCGACGATATCCGCATCCCGCTGATGCTGCATTACGGCGGCAAGGACAAGCACATTCCCCGCGACGCCATCAGCAAAGTCGTGGAGCGCTTCGATGGCAACGACAACGTGGAAATCCACCTGTACGCGGAAGCGGAACACGGCTTCAATTGTTCGCACCGCGACAGCTATCACCAGCAGTCGGCCGCGCTGGCGCACGGGTACACGCTGCTGTTCCTGAGCCAGATGCTGTAGCCGTACCGGCGCGCCCTAGCGGAACAAGGCGCGCAATTCATCCAGCGACAGCGGCGGCGCATCGGCGCCGCGCGCTTTCACGGCGGCCAGGATCGCGGCGATGTCGCGCGGCGTGCGCGCCGGGCTGAAATACCATCCCTGCACGCAGTGCGATCCCCGCTCGGCCAGCCAGGCGCGGTCTTCTTCCAGTTCCAGCCCTTCGCACACCAGTTCCACGTCAAACACTTCCGCGATGCCCTGGATCAGCCGGAACAAGCCGGCCACGCGTTTGTTGCTGGCCACGCCATGCACGAACTGGCGGTCCACTTTCAACCGGTCGAACGAGAAACTGTTGATGGCGTCGAGGTTGGAATAGCCGGTGCCGAAATCGTCGATGGCAATGCGGATCCCCATGGCTCGGAATTCCGCCACGCGCGGCGACAGCAATTCCGGCGTTTCCACCAGCAAGCTTTCCGTCACCTCAAATTCCAGCAGGCGGCCGGGAATGCCATACAGCGTCAGCAAACGCTGCAAGTCGCCGATCACGTCCGGGTGCAGCAGCGAACGGCGGGAAAAATTCAGCGACACGGGCAAATCCGGCAAGCCCGCATCGAGCCACGCGCGCATGTCGCGGCACACGTGTTCCAGCACCTGCAAGTCGACCTGGTAAATCTTGTCCGAGCTTTCCGCCACCGCGATGAAACTGCCGGGCGACACCAGCCCGCGCGCCGGATGCTGCCACCGTACCAGCGCTTCCATGCCGATCAGGCGGCCTTCCGCGTAATTGACTTGCGGCTGGTAATGCGCGACCAGCGCGCCATGGCGGATATCGCCCGCCAGCGCGCCCTGCAATTCATAGAGGAGGCGCGACTTGGCCAGCAATTCAGCGCCAAATTCCTTGACGGTCGTGCGCATGTGGGCGGAACTGATCGACGATGCCGCCGTGTCGGCCGCATCGAGCAAGGTGGCGGCGGCGCCCCGGTATGGCAAGTCGTGGTGTTCCACGCCGATGCGCGCATGCATGGCTTGCGTGCCGCCGCGCGCCAGCGTGAACGGCGCACTCAAATCGTTCGTCAGCCGTTCCAGGTAATCGGATTGCACCTGGTGTTCGCCAAACAGGGCAAACGCGAATTTATCGCCGCCCAGGTGCGCCACCAGGTTGGACGGCCCGGCCCAGGCCGTCAGCCGTTCTCCCGCCACCCGCAACACTTCATTGCCCGCGTCGCGGCCAAACATGTCGTTGAACTGGCGGAAGCTGATCAAATCCACATAGCCGACCATCACGTGCGGTTGCTCGCTCCGTTCCAGTCCCAGCTGCAAATGGTGCAAAAACACTTTACGGTTGGACATGCCCGTGACGTCGTTGCAATAACGCATTTCCAGCGTTTCCATCACCATTTTCGCCAAGCCCTGCAACAGCAATTTCTTGTCGTCGGCGCACAGACCCGGTGCGCGCCACATCATCCAGAACGTGCCCAGGATATAGCCGCGCGCCCCCTTCAAGGTGGCTGCGGCGTAATGGCGGTAATGGGGTTCATGCGCGACCAGCGCATTGTCCTTGAAGCGCACATCGTGCAATGCGTCATCGACTTCAAACCAGTCGCCGCCCGATGCCACGGCCCAGGTACACAGCGAACCGGCGCGCGGCACGTGCAGCGGCGCCAGCCCGACCCGCGACGGCAACCAGATCTGTGACTGATAGACGATGCTGATGCCGCCGATGTCGGCGCCCATGAACTGGATGGCCAGGTTGGTGATCAGGTCGAGGCTGGGGTCGCTGTGATCCTGCGTCATCGCATAGCGCGACAATTCAGTCAGGCGACACTGTTCCGTCGCCTCGTCCTGGCTGCATGCCGACGGCATGCTGCAAGTATCCATGGCGCCTCCCTGGTAAGCCGTTGGTAACCGAACACCCATTATTGCATCTTACAAGCGGGGGTGCGGTACTGTTTGGGAGGCGGTGCGCAGGGAAAACAACTCAGGCGGGCAGATAGCGCGGCGCCGCCGTGTTGCGCGACAAGTTCGGTTGCAGCGCCAGCCGGGCCGCCGTGAACGCGTTCCAGTCGGCCATGTCGGGCAAGGCCGGCAGCGTGATGGTTTCGCCCTGGTCGAAGCCGGCCAGCGCCGCATCGACCATGTCGTCGACGCCCATCACCATTTCAGCCGGGAAGGCATTGAGATCGATGCCGGCCCGCTCCCAGATTTCCGTGCGGGTCGCGCCCGGCAATACGGCCTGCACCCGCACACCGGCCGGCGCCAGTTCCACCTGCATGGCTTGCGACAGGTTCAGCATGTACGCCTTGGTGCCGCTGTACGTGCCGGAAAACGTTTCCGCCATCATGGCCGTTACCGACCCGATATTGATGATGGCGCCCTGGCCTTCCGTTGCCATGCGCGCGGCCGCAGCCTTGGCCAGCCGGGTCGGCGCGATGACGTTCAGCGCAATCATGTTTTCCACCTTGTCGATGTCCGAGCTGACGAAACTGCCTTCGACAGTATTGCCCGCATTGTTCAGCAGCAAGGTAATGGCGCTGTCCGTGGCCAGCCGCTGCTCCACCGCCGCCAGCGACGTGCGGTCCGTCAGGTCGGCTTGCTGTACTTCGACTTGCACGCCGTACTGGCTGCGCAAGCGGTCCGCCACGCCTTCAAGGCGCTGCCGGTCGCGCGCCACCAGGACCAGGTTGTAGCCGCGCCGCGCCAGGCGGTCCGCGTAGGTGGCGCCGATACCGGTGGAAGCGCCCGTGATCAGGGCCGTGCCTTGTGCTTGAGCTGCGGTCGAAGTCGAAGTTGCCATGGTGATGCTCCTTTGTGTTGGGTTATGCATGTGCATGGGTTCCAATGTAACTTCAAATTTTGAATCTGTAAATTCATTGCAGCGATTGAAAAGTAATAAGTTCAAAATTTGTAGTTATTTTTCGGCATTTGGACTACGATGCAGCCATGGATAGAATCGCGCGGAGCAAACATGAGCTGGTCTGAAAGCGGGGAATCGCAGTGCCCCATTGCGCGCTGCCTGGCCGTGGTCGGCGACCGCTGGACCATGCTGATCATGCGTGAATTGTTTTTCGGCAATTGCCGCTTCGATGGTTTGCAGGCGCAGACGGGCATGTCGCCGCACTTGCTGTCGACCCGCCTGAAGCGGCTGGAAGCGGACGGCGTGCTGGCGCGCCGCGCCTACCAGCAAAAACCGCCCCGCCATGAATATGTGCTGACCGACAGCGGCCAGGATCTGTATCCGGTGCTGATGACCCTGGCCGGCTGGGGCCGCAAATGGGGCGGGCTGCCAGACCAGGCCCCGGCGCTGAATATCACGCACCGCCACTGCGGCCATGAAGTGGAAACCGGCCTCGCCTGCCTCGCGTGCGGCGAACCCTATACACGCGCCGATGTCGACACCACGTTCAGCGCCTCGTTCGTCACGGAGCGCCGCGAACGCATGGAAGCGTTCCAGGCGGCGAAAAAACAGGCGGCGGCGGGAGAGGCCTGACCGGCATCCGCGCCAACCGCCCTGCGCTACAATGCAAGGCATGTCATTCCGGAAATTAAAGACGCTGCTTGTCGCCGCCGCGCTCGCGTTGCCGCTGGCCGCGCCGGCGGCGCCGCTGAAAGTGGGCGGCTTCGTGGTGGCGCCGCTGATCACGGGACACGCCACCGCGCCGCTGCAAGGCGCGCTGCGCGATTACGTGGAACAGGAAGTGGTGAAACGCGCCGGCATCGAACTGGTGTGGACGCCGCCCACGTCCATTCCCCGCGCCATGGAAAACCTGCGCACCGGCGCCATCGACATCCTGCTGCTGACCAGCGGCCGCATCGACACGCCCGGCATCGTTCCCGCCACGTGGCATTTCCTGCGCACGCAGCCGCACCTGGCCGTGCTGAAAACGTCACCGCTGCAATCCGTGCAATCTCTGCAGCAACTGGCTGGCGTGGAAATCGGCTGGGCCGGCGGTACGCTGGTGCCGCCCGCGCTGGCGGATATCCCCATCCAATGGCAATTCCTCACCGTGGCGGACTGGCAAACGGCGAACTTGCGCAAGCTGAAGATGGGCCGCATCCAGGCCGTGTTCTTTGAAAACGAATATTCGCCCCGTTATTACGCGGCCAGCGAACACATGGAAATCCACCTCGTCAAATTGCCGATGCAGGAGCGGCAATTCACGATGGCGTACTCGCCAAAAGCCGACAGGGAAGCGGTCGCCCAGTTCGACAAGGCCGCCGCCGCCGCGTTCGCCAACGAGCAATTCAGGGTCTTCCTCGAGCAGTATATGAAGCACTGAGTGAAGCACTGAGGACCGGCGTGCGTGGTAGTACAATGACGCGATTCAAACCTGTCATCGATCACCATGGCGCGCCTGCTACTTGAATTCCCCGAAGACCAGTTTTACTTTTCCACGCAATTGACGGTCCGCGTCACCGACATCAACGGCGCGAACCATCTGGCCAACGACTCGATGATTTCCATGATTTCCGAAGCCCGCGCACGCTTCCTGTACGACTTCGGCGTGCGGGAAACGGAGGCGGACGGCAATGGCATCATCGTTACCGACCTGGCCACGACGTACAAAGCGGAAGCCCATGCACGCGACCACTTGCTGTTTGAAGTGGGCGTGATGGACTTTAATAAATACGGCGGCGATATCACGTTCCGCATCACGCGGCCGGCCGACCAGACCTTGATCGCCATGGCGAAATCCGGCTTTGTCTTCTTCAATTACAAGCGCAGCCAAGTGGTGCCGATGCCGGAAGATTTCCTTGCGAAGTTTCCGAAGGTCAACTGGATCGATTAAACCTGACGATCAGCCGCGCCGTTTCACCTGGACGTGGAAGGTTTTGCCGAACCACTCGTCGATCATTTGTTTTTCATGGCGCAGCGACTCGCTGCTGCCATACAAGTTCATTTCGTTCAAGTAATTCAGGCTGGCCAGGTCCGCTTCGCCACTGTTGATGACTTTGCCATCCTGCATCAGGCTGTAGCGCAAGTGCATGCGGGGCCAGTCGGCGCCGCCGGTCAGCAGGCGGATTTCATTGCCGGTGCGGCGCGTATGTTCGATGCGGCCCGCGAGGTCCAGTTCCGTCACTTCGACTTTTAAATCCTGGCCGGCTGGCAATTGTTTTCCCAGCCGTGCGAAGTGTTCGCTCAAGTCTTTCAACACCCGCTCCCGGTCGATGGGGGAAAACGGGACGTCGATGAATTTATCCGGTTCGATATACGTGACGGTGGCGCCGGCATGTGCGGCGCCGGCCGTCAGCGCAGCCCCCATGGCCAGCGCCGCGGCGGCCAGGGAGTGGAGTGATGTACGCATGATGGATTCCTTTCACAGGCATGAAACAGGCAATCAGCCATGTTTCAATATACGCCGTTTTGACGTATTGCCCGTAAAAGGAAATGTTTGCTTACGATTAAAACCGCGTCAGCTGCCGATACGGCCGCCGTCATTCTTGGTGATGACGATGGTGGCCGAGCGCGGGCGCTTGCCGGCGCCGTAGCCGGCGTTCGACGGCCACTGGCTGCTGTACTTGCCCGGGTCGGCAATGTTGGCCTGGTTGGTCAATTCACCCGGGTGCTGGATGTTGACGAACAGCGCCTTGCCGTCCGGCGTTTCCGTGATCCCCGTCAGTTCGCAATCGACCGGGCCCACCAGGAAGCGCTTCAGCGTATCGGCAGTCGGTTTCTTGCCAACGAAGGTGTCCACGTTCAACGTGCCGCCATTGGCGGTCGGGTAGCTCAGCGTGACCTTGGCGCCATCGCCCACCTGGCCCGGCAGCGCCGCCAGCATCATGCAGTTGGTGACGTCGGTGTACGCGCCGTCGTCGGTCTGGATCCAGCAAATGCCGGTCGACTGGCTGAACGCCAGGCCGTCCGGGCTGGAAAAGTCCTGGTCGGACGTCAGGTTCGACAGGTTGACCTTGCTGGTGTCCGCACCGGATTCCGCGCCGAACAGGTACACGTCCCACGTGAACGACGTTGCCGCAGAACCCGCCGCGCCTTCTTTCACGCGCAGCAAGTGGCCGTTCGGGTTGCCGTTTTGCGCGGTGGAACCTTTCATGTCGGTGTAGGCGCGCGGGTTCGGGCCGTCCGGCACCAGGGCCGACGAGCCGCTCGGGGTGGCGGTACGGTTGCTGTTGTTGGTCAGCGAGAAGTAAATCTCACCGTTGGCCGGGTTCACCGAGCACCATTCCGGGCGGTCCATTTTGGTCGCGCCCACGGCGTCGCCTGCCAGGCGGGCATTGACCAGCACGTCGGCCTGGTCGGCGAACTTGTAACCGGCGAAACCGGTGATCGCGCTGTTGGCGAGCGCCAGTTCGATCCAGGTACCGGTGCCGTCGGCATTGAACTTCGCGACGAACAGCTTGCCGCTGTCCAGGTATTTGTCGCCGATCGCCAGCAAGTCGGTCGGGGTGGCGTCGGCCGGGTTCCAGGTCGCGGTGGACACGAACTTATAGATGTATTCGTTGCGCGAATCATCGCCCATGTAGACGGCCAGCGGCTGGCCGGCCACCGGCTTGCTGAAGGCCGCCGATTCGTGCGCATAGCGGCCCAGCGCGGTACGCTTCTTCACGACTTTGGCCTTGTTGTACGGGTCGGCTTCCACGATATAGCCCATGCCGTTCATTTCATTGCGGTAGTCGTCGCTGCCGTCCGTCGACGCGCCCAGCTTGCTGTTGTTCCAGCGCGCGTATTTGTCGTCGGTGCCGCCCGACTCCCAGCCGTGGCGTGACGCGGCGCCCTGGCTGCGGCCATAGCGGTTCAGCGACGTCACGCTCTTGTCGTTGCCGCGCGCCGCATTGTCGGCGGCGCCGCGCACGAAGTAGCCGGACCAGTTTTCTTCACCGGAGACGAACGAACCCCATGGGGTACGGCCCGTGCCGCAATTGTTCAGGGTGCCGCGGGTCTTGGTGCCGTCTTTCGAGTACTTGGTCACCAGCAGCGCATTGCCGCGCACCGGGCCGGAAATCTCGCATTCGGTCAGGCAGGTGACGCGGCGGTTGAACGCGGAATCCTTCACGTATTCCCATTTGCCGCCGGTCTTGCGTACTTCGACCATCGACAGGCCGTGCAGCGCGGTTTCGCGGTCGATTTCCGCGCCGGGACGGGGCAGCGTGTTGGTGCCGCCATTGGCGTGAATGAAGAACGACGACAGTTGCTGGTTGGTGGTGGCTTCGTGGTTGATGGCCAGGATGCCGCGGTCGACCGCGGTGGACGAGGCTTTGCCGTCGGCGGACAGGCCGAAGAATTCCATGCCGTCGTGGTGGTCGCCGGCGCGGTTTTCAAAGTCGGCGTCGGTGCCATCGTTCTTGAAGGCGGTGGCCGACGCGGTCAGCGGGTCGCCCAGCGCATACAGCACGGTGGCGGTATAGCCGGCCGGCACCGTCACCAGGTCGGCCAGGCTCTTCGGCACAGCGGTAAAGCCCAGCAGTTTTTCCGCCGGCGGCGTCACGGGCGGCGTCACTGGCGCGACAAGATTGGCAGGCGCTTCGCTGCTGCCGCAGGCGGACAGGCCCATCGAACCCATGACGACGGTAGCGGCGCTGGCGGCGCCACCGCGCAGCAAGTTACGGCGGCTGATACGCTGATCCAGGATGGCGCTGAAATGCTCGTTCTGGGTATTGTTGTAGCCGATGTCATCCATGTCGATGCGGGCTGGGGCGCGGTCTTTGGTCATTTTTCGCAATCTGTGTGTAGTGGGGTGGTCAAACGCCCGCCATTCTAGGGTGGAAAAATGACAACATTGTGACCGGAAATCTGCGCTGCCTGACCTTGCCTTGTGTTGAAATATTGGCAAAATCGTCACAAAATTCAGCCAAACGCTTGAGTTTGTTGTTAAGCGTTCCCGCAATGAGTGTTGCCAGTTGTTAATTCGCTGGAGCTGGGTCTACAATCGAAAAACTGCGCCTAAAAAATGCGCATAAGTCCTTGTTGCAATGCCACATTTGCGGAAATTCGTCCCTATGTCTTTTTTGTCTTCTGCGTCGCCGAAACTTGCACCCTGGAAGGTACTGTTGGTCGATGACGAACCGGATATCCACGACGTTACCAAGCTCACGCTGACCCGTTTCCGGCTCGACGGCCGCGCGCTGACGTTCCTGCACGCCTATAGCGGCGCGGAAGCCAAGGAAGTGCTGGCGCGTGAAAAAGACATCGCGCTGGTATTCCTCGACGTGGTGATGGAACAGGAAGACAGCGGCCTGGAAGTGGCGCGCTGGATGCGCCAGGAATTGAACAACCAGTTCACCCGCATCGTGCTGCGCACGGGCCAGCCGGGCCAGGCGCCGGAAGAACGCGTGATCGTCAATTACGACATCAACGATTACAAGGAAAAGACGGAACTGGACCGCACCAAGCTGTTCACGACCACCTTTGCCGCGCTGCGCGCTTACCGCGACATCATGAAAGTCGAGGAAGCGCGGATCGCGCAGGCGAATTACCGCGAAGGCCTGGAGCGCGTGATTGCCGCCTCCGCCCATATCTTCCAGCAGCGCAACCTGAAAGACTTTGCCAACGGCTTGCTGCAGCAAGTGGTGGCGCTGCTGCGCCTGGAAAACAGCATGCTGCTGCGCCTGCGCGCCGCCACCGCCATCAGCGGTGAAAATGCCTACGAAGTGCTGGCGCAAATCGGCGACGAAGGCAATTCCATCCTGACGCCGGAATTGCTGGCCCAGCTCGACGCGGCGCAGAGCAACCGCATTTCCAAGTTGGAAGGCGACACTTATGTCGGCTATTTCCCGAATGCCAGCGGCAAAATATCGCTGCTGGTGCTGAAAGGCGTGGACGAAATTTCCGAAATCGACACCAAATTGCTGGAAGTGTTCTGCTCCGGCGTGGCGATCGCTTTCGACAATATCCTGCTGACCCAGGAAATCACGGATACCCAGGCCGAGCTGATCCTGCGCCTCGGCGACGTGGTGGAATCGCGCTCCAACGAAGCAGGCAACCACGTGCGCCGCATGTCGGAAATCTGCCATTTGCTGGCCACCGAATCAGGCATGCCGGAAGAAGAAACCGCCGTGTTGAAATACGCCGCGCCCATGCACGATATCGGCAAGATCGCCACGCCGGACGCGGTGCTGCTGAAACCGGGCAAGCTCGACGAAGCGGAATGGGAAATCATGAAGCAGCACCCGGCGGTCGGCCTGTCGATCCTCGACGGGTCGCAGCGGCCGATCCTGAAAGCCGCCGCCGCCATCGCGCACCAGCACCATGAAAAATACGACGGCAGCGGCTACCCGCAGGGGCTGAAAGGCGAAGAAATCCACTTGTATGCGCGCATCGTGGCGGTGGCCGACGTGTTCGACGCGCTGATGCACAAGCGCTGCTACAAGGATGCGTGGCCGGTGCAGGAAGTCGTGGCCCATTTGCGTGAGGTGGCGGGCAAGCACCTCGATCCGGTCTACGTGGAAGTGCTGGTCAATAACATCGACAAGGCGCTGGCGATCAACGACCGCTTCCCCGATTAAAACAAGTATGTAACAGACTGTTGCGGCAGTGCCTTGCAGACACTTTTCCGCATAAAAAATACGCTACACTCGTCGGCTTTCAACCTGTGGAAGCCTCGACCATGCGCCCTACCCTGATTTACGCCAGCCTGTTCACTGCCTTTGTCTTGACGGGTTGCGGGGACGGGACTTCGGTAACGGGCCAGGACCGCGCCCGCCAGGGCGCCACGGTCACTGCGACCACCATGGCGGCGCAAACCGTCCAGCCCATCATCTTCAGCGGCGTCATCGCCAACTACACTGTCACGAAAACCGATGCCGGCTACGCGATTACCGACACCACCGGCGCCGAAGCGCCCCGCACCGTGGCCGCCACGGCGCGCCTGCGCTTTGCCGACATGTCGATGGCATTTGACGCCGACGGCAATCCCGGCCAGGCTTACCGCCTGTACCGCGCCGCGTTTGCGCGCGAGCCGGATGCAGCGGGCCTCGGTTACTGGATCGGCGTGCTGGACCAGGGCGCCTGGCTGTACGACGTGGCGAACGGTTTCACCGCTTCCAATGAATTCAAGACGCTGTATGGCGGCGCGAAAACCAACCGCGACTACGTCAGCCAATACTATGTCAATGTGCTGAACCGTCCGGGCGAGCCGGCCGGCCTCGATTACTGGACCGGCGTCCTCGACGGGAAAAACGATACGCTGGGCGGCGTGCTGCGCAACTTCAGCGAGGGCCCGGAAAACAAGGCCGGCACGGCAGCCGCGATCGCCGCCGGCATCCGCTACATTGAATACGGCGTCCGTTATCCAGCCACCGCGTATCCGCTGCGCGCGGCTTACCAGCAAAGCACGACGACCGAACATACGGACTTCCTGACGGTGACGGGCACCTGCCCGGGCAATGCGGCGTTCACTTATGCGGCGCCGGCCGCCGTGACGTTCGAAGGCCAACCGGCGACGGCGCTGTCGACGGCGGTCGATGTCGGCCTCAGCAATTGCACGCCAACCCGCCGGGCCTGGACCCAGACCGACTATTACGACGGCAACAAGGCATTGCTGGGCTTCTCCCGGGAGAGCCTGGAGTACGACGTGGGCGGCGGCGGCCTGCCCGCCACGGCCAAAGTCGGCGACAAGGGCGTGATTGCCACGCAAACCGCGTATGCCAGCAATACCAACCGAACCGTCATTGGCAAACGCACGCTCAGCTATGCGCTCGATGCGGATGGCGAATCCGCCAATAGCGCCATCCTGACCGTCACGGCGACGCACGTTTCCACTGCCAACGTGACCACCCTGACCATGACCAGCAGCTACCGTGTCGGCACCGACGGCTCCCTGAAACTGTTGACCGTCGATGAACGCTTGAGCGGTGGCGCATACTTGATCTATACGCAAGACCCAACCGTCATCCAGCCCGCCAAACTCACCATCACGGATACCGTGGTGGGCACGGGCGCGGTGGCGCAAAACGGCAACACGGTGACGGCGCATTACACGGGCTGGCTGTATGACCCGAAAGCGCCGGATATGAAAGGCCAGAAATTCGACTCGTCCGTCGGCGGCACGCCGTTCAGCTTCAAACTGGGTGCGGGCCAAGTGATCGCGGGCTGGGATCAGGGCATCCTGGGCATGCGCACAGGCGGCAAGCGCACGCTGCTGATCCCCAGCACGCTCGGTTACGGCGCATCGGGCGCGGGCGGCATCATCAAGGGCAATATGGCGCTGATCTTTGACGTGGAACTGGTCAGCGTGAAATAAACAATCCGGGGCGGCCCTGCCGCCCCCTGCCGCCCCTTCCCGTGCCGCTTGCCGGCCATCGCTATCTGCGCTACTATACTTGTACAACTTATTGCACAAGTTCAGCCTGCTGTTAACCTTCTACCCATCAACTTGTGCGCCCGCCCCATAGGACCAGGCCATGAGAATCGTTAACTTTTCCGATGCCCGCAATAACTTGCGCGCCGTCATCGACCAGGTCGTCGAAGATGCCGACGTCACCGTGATTGCCCGCCGCGACGCGCAAGATGCCGTCGTGATGTCGTTCGACCATTACAGCAGCCTGATGGAAACTGTCCACTTGCTCGGCTCGCCCGCGAATGCGGCGCACCTGGCCAGGTCGATTGCCCAGGCCCGTGCGGGCAAGGCGCAGCCCCGAGAACTGATCGAACCGGCAGCCGGCGAATGAGGAATTTCACGTTCACGCCCGAGTGCTGGGATGATTACGTGTATTGGCAGGGACAGGACCGGAAAACGCTGAAGCGGATCAATGAACTGCTGAAGTCCGCCGCGCGTACGCCGTTCGAGGGCATCGGCAAACCGGAACCGTTAAAGGGCAACTTGACGGGATTCTGGTCGCGGCGGATCGATGAAACCAACCGGCTCGTGTACGAAGCCACCGAACACGAGCTGATTGTCATTTCCTGCCGCTATCACTACGACTGATGTGACGCCAATTACGCGGCAATCTTCCCGTGCTGCACCTTCGGGAATTTCAAGCTGTAGTGCAACCCCATCCCCGGCGCGCTGACGACTTTGACGGTGCCGCCCAGCGCCCCCGTCACCAGGTTGTACAGAATATGCGCGCCCAGTCCGCTGCCGCCTGAACCGCGCTTGGTCGTGAAGAACGGGTCGAACAGTTGCGCCAACGTCGTCTGGTCCATGCCGATGCCGTCGTCGCTGTAATCGAACAGCACGTGCTCGCCATCAATGCGGCCACGGATCTTGATGGTGCCTTCCTGCCCGTCGCCGTAACCGTGCACCAGCGAATTGACCACCATGTTGGTGATGATTTGCGACACCGCGCCGGGGAAACTCTCCATCTGGATATCCGCCGGCACGTCGACGTCGACCACGATGGGCTTGCCCTTGAGCTTGGGCTGCAAGGACAGCAGCACTTCATCGAGGTATTTGCGCAGGTTGAACGAACGCACGCTGTCGGACGACTGATCGACGGCCACCTGCTTGAAGCTGCGCACCAGCGCAGCGGCGCGCTGCGTGTTGGTGGTCATGATGCGCAGCGACTGGTCGATGATGTCGAAGAACTGGTTCAAGCCTTCTTCGTCCAAGGTGCCGGCCGCCAGGTCTTCACGCGTGAGTTTCAGTTCCTGCACCAGGTGGCTGGTGGCGGTCACGCAAATGCCCAGCGGCGTATTGATTTCATGCGCGACGCCCGCCACCAGCCGGCCCAGCGACGCCAGCTTTTCCTGCCGCACCAGTTCCGACTGCGCTTCCTGCAACTGGTGCAGCGCATTGTTCAGCGACACGTTTTGCTCTTCCAGCGTTTCCTTGGCCAGGCGGATGGCGCGCTCGTTTTGCAGGCGCGAAATCGCCACCGCCACGTGATTCGCCATGAAAGCCAGGATGTCGAGGTCCGACTGGCCGTAGATCACGCTGTCGTCATAGCTCTGCACGATCAGCACGCCATACGCGTAATCGTTCAGCAGCATCGGGGCGCCCATCCAGCTGGCGATTTCCTCATTGCCCAGCGGGTGGTCGATTTCGCCCTTTTCCAATAGTTCGCGGTAACTGTCGCGGTCCAGCAGGCACGGCTTGCGCTGCTTGAGGATGTACGAACTCATGCCGACGCCGTACTGGAAGCGCTTGACAGGCGCATCCGCATCCTTTTCATCGATGAAATACGGGATCGTGATTTCATTGCTGCTGGGCTGGTACAGCGCGATGAGGAAATTGCGCGCCGTGACCACTTCGCTGATCGCTTCGTGTAACTGGCCCCAGATGGTGTCGGTATCCCAGGCGCCGGCCGACAGGCTGGCGATTTCATACAGCGCGCGCTGCAAGCTTTCCGCGCGGCGGCGTTCCGCCACTTCGAATTCCAGCGCGGCCGTACGTTCGTGCACCGCGCGTTCCAGCCGGTCCATGCTCTGCAAGCCTTGCAGTGCGCTGGATACGTAATTGGCGATCAGCGAAAACAGCGCCTCGTCTTCCTCGCTGAACGTGTGTTCCTTGTCATAACTCTGGATCACGATGGCGCCCAACGCCTGGTGGTTCTGGTCCATCAGCGGGAAGCCCATCCAGTGCTCGGCCGTGGTGCCCCAGCCCCACTTGTTGCCATCCTGCTCGTGCTGGTTATGCTCTTCCGCCGTCATGATCAGCGGCTGGCGGTTCAGGATCACCCACGCGGTGGGCGACTGGTCCGGTGACGCCAGCGTAACCAGTTCGCCGCGCCCCGGCGCTTCGTCCAGCTCATCGACAAAATAGACAAACCGCACGGCATTGGGCTTGCCGTCCAGGTCGCTCAGCGCCACATAAAAATTGGCCGCATACATGATACGGCCCAGCGCCGCGTGAACGGCTTGCAGGAATTCTGCGATATCGGTGCATGTGCTCGACTTTTGCCCGATTTCGAGCAACATGCTTTGTACGGCTTCCAGGCGGCTGAGGCGGCTTTCCATCTATGTTTTCCTATTGGGCAAAATGCGCATAGGAAATACTAGCAGGCGGGCCCTGTCCAGACCAGCGGATTGCGCCTGGGATGCAACAACCCGCGCCGATTATGGCTTGCGGTAGCCGGATTCCATCCACGCAGTCGCACTGGCCACAGTCAGCTTGAAATTCGGCGCCACCCGCACTTGCGCCTGTTCTTCGCCATACGGGTCGAATGCGGTCAAGGTCGCATACGGATCGTCTTCATCCGCAGTAATATCGAGATTGACCGTGATATAGGCGGCGCCTTCCGTATGCACGCGCACGCTCTTGTGCAATTGCGCGTGCAATTGCTGCTCGTGGCGGCGGATCACTTCGCTGGCGGTTTTCACCAGCGTATTGAAGGCATTGATATCGAGCGGCTTCGGATTTTTCTTGTCGCGCCCCATGGTCCATGGCCCCACCAGCGCGGGTTCCGGTTCGCCATCCTTGATCATGGCCACGGCCCAGCCTTCATCTTCCTCGTTCTTGATGACCCTGGCGGTCCAGCCATTGCCCTGCCAAACGCGGTCTTCCTGCACCAGCGCTTCTTCGTCTGCGAATTCCATCAATTCTTCTGTCATAGCGGCCCCAGCGTAAGTGTTTTCAAACACTGTGATTATATACAGTTATTTTTATCAGGCAAATAAAAAGCCCGCTATGGAAGCGGGCTTTTCAAGTTTGCTGGCCAG
This sequence comes from Pseudoduganella rivuli, assembly GCF_009674485.1. Lineage (GTDB taxonomy): Bacteria > Pseudomonadota > Gammaproteobacteria > Burkholderiales > Burkholderiaceae_D > Rugamonas > Rugamonas rivuli_B. The sequence goes on from NZ_WKJJ01000008.1 coordinate 204,980, forward strand.
AACCAGCCGGCGCTTACATCAGAGACGGCACGCTGGCGGGGGCGGCGGCGCTATAGGCGGCCCCAGCGGCGTGCGGCGCGGATCGATCGCCGGCTCCGGCATATGGTAGGTGTACGGGTTGATGATGATCGGCGGAATGCTTGGCGGTGCAGACGGCGGGCCCTTGGGTCCACCTGAACACTGTGCGCTGCGCTGGCGCATTTCACTGCCGAATCCCGAGGATATCGATTGACCCTCGCTAATTTCAAGCCATGCCATATTGCCCTCCATGTGCAGGTGAGGTAGTCAGTATAGGTAATCATGCCTTTATTTCAAGGTAAAACTGCCTATATTTTCAGCAAGCTGCGCCGCGCGTACCGCCTGTCGGCGCAAGCGCCCCATTTATCCCGTCATTTCCACCGTTTATCGCACGCTTGTGGTGGCGCAAAAGCGCGAAGCGTACAGTTTCACCATACCAACCAGCAACACCACACCACAACGAGGGAACCAAAATGAAAAAGCTCTTTGCCATCGCCATCATTGCCATCCTGGCTATTTGCGCATGGAATTCGATCGACACCAATGACATGATCGTCAACATCGATGGCGAAGAAGTGCACGGCCCGCTGGGCGCCTTGCTGGGCCTGGTCTTCGGCGGCCTGGGCCTGGTGATTGCCGCGATCGCCATCACGTGCGCGGCGATCTTCGTCGGCTTCCTGTTTGCCGGCCTGGGCGTGTTGATGGTGGTGGGCCTGGCGCTGGCCGGTATCATCGTGGCGGCCGTGATCGCCCCATTCACGCTGCCGCTGCTGATCCCCGCCGCCATCGTCTGGTACGTCATGTCGCGCAACCGCAAACACCGCGAAAAAGCGGCTTTCGAACACGCGGTATAACACGCGGTAGTAACAACCCGAATCAATTAGCCGGAGGCGCCACCGCTTCCGGTTTTTCCTTTCCGGCCGGCTCATTTCCCTCGCCGGCCAGTTCCACCCGGTTCCGCCCTCCCCGCTTCGCCCGGTACAGCGCCTTGTCGGCGCGGATCAGCGCGGCATCGCCGCCCGGATCGCGCGCATGCATGGCCGCGATGCCGATGCTGACCGTGACCGCCAGCACGTGGCCATCGATTTCCAGCGGCGTGCTGCCGATGCGCTGGCGCAGCCGCTCGGCAAACGCCAGGGCGGCGGGCACGTCCGCCCCCGGCAGCAGCACGGCGAATTCTTCGCCGCCCACGCGGCCCAGCATGTCGATCTTGCGCTGGCATTCACGCATTTGCACGGCAAGGTGGCGCAGCACCGCATCCCCCGCCGCGTGGCCATATTCATCGTTGACGCGCTTGAAGTGGTCGATGTCGAGCATCAGCACGGCGGCCCGCCCGCCCCGCACGCCGACGTCGCGCTGCAGGCGGGCCTGTTCGTCTTCCAGGCGGGCCATGAATTCGCGCCGGTTCGGCAAGCCGGTGAGAAAGTCGGTAGTCGCCAGCAACAGCAATTCATCGTTCATGCGCTTGCGTTCCGTGATGTCGACCGTCGACACGATGACGAAGTCCAGGTTGTGCGTATGGCCCGGCATCACCAGCAAGGTCAGCTCGTTCTGGCGTGTCGCGCCATCGAGCCGCTGGAACGTGCTTTCGCAGGAAAACAGGTGCGCGCCCTGCAGCAGCGCGGCCAGCGCGCGGGCAAAGGCCGGCATGGCGGACGCGTGGAAATTCTGCGCCAGCGACAACGCCGACAAATCCTTGCTGCCCGGCGCCGCGCCCACCTGCGCCAGCGCCGCGGCATTGACGTCGACGATACGCACCATGGCTGCCATGCGCGCGAGCTGGCTGGGATTGTTTTGCAGGTACAGCGGCACATCTTCCACGCCGGATTGCTGCAATTCCTGCAGCGCGCCATGCACTGCCGACCAGTCCTGTTCCCACAGCGCGACCGGCGCGTTGTCGTACAGACTGCGGAAGCGCGCTTCGCCGGCACGCAAGGCGACACCGGCCTGCGCCTGTTCGATCGCGATCCCGGCCAGCCGCGACGCCTGTTCGATCAACGCCAGGTGCGCCACGCTGGGCCGCTGCGGCTCGCGCTGGAAAATCGCAAACGTGCCGAGGATCTTGCCGGTGGCGCTGCGGATCGGTTCAGACCAGCATGACTTCAGGCCCGCGCGGGCCGACAAATCCCGGTACTGGCGCCACAACGGGTTGGATCCCATGTCTTCCACGATGACCCGTTCGCCCGTCATGACGGCCTGGCCACAGCAGCCTTCGCCCATGTCCACGTAATGGCCGTGCAGCGCGGCGTTGAAAAACGCGGGCAGGCTGGGCGCCGCGCCCACCAGCAGGCGGCGGCCATCCTCGTCCAGCAACAGCAACGCGCACAGCATGCCGGGATTGTCCGCTTCCACGCCCTGCACCACGCTTTGCAGCACCGACGCCAAAGGCGCGCCGGTGGCCAGCAATTCCAGCACGTGGCGGCGCATTTGTTCGCGCCTTTCGCCATGAGTGCGCTCGGTGATGTCACGGAAGGACCACAGCCGCACCGATTCGCTACCGAGGAAAATGCCGCGCGTGTATTGCTCCAGCACGCGGCCATCCTTCAGGTGCAACTGGGCGCGCTGTTCTTCATTCGACGCCAGCATGCGTTTGACCGCTTCATCGAACACGGGCGGGTACACCAGTTGCGCCGACATGTGCCGCATCAGGGTGGCGCCGTCCTCCTGCCAGTCCAGCTGTTCCGGCAAGTTCCACAATTCGCGGAAGCGCCGGTTCGAATTGAGGATGGCGCCACGGAAGTCGTCCACCAGGATGCCATCCACGGTGGAATCGAGAATGCTGCGCAAGACTTGCTGGCTGCGCTGCGAACTCTCCGCCATGGCCACGATATTGGCCTGGCCTTGCGCCAGTTCATCCGCCAGTTCCCTTGCCTGCGCCAGCGCGGCGCGCGACTTGCGCCGGCTGTGCGCCAGCAGCCAGGCCAGTGCCGCCAGCACGGCGCTCAGCACCACACCCGACACGCCGATCAGCTGCATCCGGCCATCGCGCTCGGCGCCGGCGGCGCTGCCCGGGATACCACCGATACGGATGGTCCAGCGGTGGCCCGCGATGCTGATCTTCTGCACCGTGCGGCGCACGCGCGCTCCGGGCACATCGGCCACGCTGTCATACATGCGGTTAGCCGCATCGACGTCGTCACCATCGTAAATTTCCACGTCCAGGCTGGCCGCCCCTTCGCCGCCGATGCCGGCCATCACATCGGCCATGCGGAACGGCGAATACACCCAGCCGGCAATGGCGGCCCGGCGCTGTTGCAACGTCGCGTGCGGCGCGCCGTTGCGGTAGACCGGCAACACCACCAGGAAACCAGCCGGGCCGCGCTCCGACGTTTCCTGCACCAGCGTGATCTTGCCCGACATGGCGGGCATGCCGGTATCCCGCGCCAGCTCCAGCGAGGCGCGGCGCACGGGTTCCGACAGCGCGTCATAGCCGAATGCGCGCAAGTTCCGCCCTTCGAATGGCTCCAGGTACACGATGGGCGCATATTGCGGCCGCTCGCCCGCGGGGCGTATCGTATAGTCGGGGAATCCTTCGCTGCGCACGGTGGCAATGTGCACGCTGCGCTGGCCGCCATCGACCAGGCGGATATAGCCGATCCCCTGGATGCCGGGGAAGTGTTCGTTCAACCCCTGGCCAGTGACATAGCTGTGGAATTCGTCGCGGCTCACATATTCGGAACTCGCATATAAACCCTGTGCGCCATACAAAACCTGCACATAGGTTTGCATGCGCTGCGCGATATTGTTGACCAGTTCGTGGACGCGGTAATTGAAGTCGGCCTGGTTGTCCCGTTCCGCATCGGCGCCGGCGTTGTCCCACACCCACCACGTGGCGCCGAGACACACAGCCAGAACCAGCCCCGACGTCAAGGCGGGGCTGAGCAAATCCTGCGGCAGCCGGCGTTGTTTGGGCCGGGAAGTAGGCTCGTCCATTGTTTCCACGCAGCGAGGGGAAAACGGAAACATCTCCTCGATAGTACGTGACGCAGCCAGTGCAGGCAACGATAGTTTGTGGCTTATCGGCAATAACCACCACGGTATTGCCAATGACAATCGGGCATGGTTTCCCGATTGTCAGGCGCAGTCTTACAGGGTTCCCTTACCGGCGGCAAACTGCGCATAGCCGCGCGCGCGCAGTTCGCAGGCGGGGCAGGTTCCACATCCGTAACCCCAGTCGTGCAGTGCCCCTCGCTCACCGAGGTAGCAGGTGTGCGTGCCGGCACGGATCAGGTCGACCAGCCCCTGGCCACCCAGTTGCTGCGCCAGCGTCCACGTCTGCGCCTTGTCCAGCCACATCAGCGGCGTTTCCAGTTTCAGGCGGGTCGCCATGCCCAGGTTCAGCGCCACTTGCAGCGCCTTCATCGTATCGTCGCGGCAATCCGGATAACCGGAGAAATCCGTTTCGCACATGCCGCCCACCAGCACGTTCAAGCCCCGGCGGTAGGCCAGGGTGGCGGCCGTCATCATGAACATCAGGTTACGGCCCGGAACGAACGTGTTCGGCAAGCCGTTTTCCTGCATGACGATTTCTATGTCTGCCGTCATGGCCGTGTGCGACAACTGGGAAATCAGGCCCAGGTCGATCATGTGGTCGTCGCCCAGGCGCGCCGCCCATTCCGGCTTGTGCGCGCGCATCTGCGCCAGCAATTGCGGACGCACTTCCAGTTCGATGGCATGGCGCTGGCCATAATCGAAGCCAATGGTTTCCACGCGTCCGTAACGCTCCAGCGCCCAGGCCAGGCAAGTGGTGGAATCCTGGCCGCCGCTGAATAACACCAGCGCCGCGTCAGTAGCAGTCATAATTAGTCCTTTATAAATCTTAGTCGAACGCCATCCAGGCAGGCGATCCGGTAACATGACCGGTGACCCATCGAGGCAGGATCACGAATTTTGGCACAACTCTCCATGACGGGCCATCGCGCCCCCGCTATATTGATCGCGCTGGCCGCCACGGCTGCCGCCGGCCTGCCCTTGCACGCGCTGGCGGAACAGGGATTTCAATACACGGTGCGCATTGCCGCGCCCGGCAAACTGGACGACCTGCTGCGGGAAAACCTCGACGTGGTGCGCTTCCGCGGCAATGCCCGCATGGACCGCGAACAGTTGCAGCGCATGGTGCGCGCCGCACCGGAACAGGTGAAGACGCTGGTCGCGACGGAGGGCTATTTCAGTCCCGTGGTCAGCGCCCGCATCGACGACGGCGGCGAACCGGTGGTCGTCATCGACGTGCAGCCGGGTGAGCCGGTGCGCGTCGACAGCGTGGACATCGTGCTGGAAGGATTTGCGCCGAATCCGCAATCGCCGTTCGACACGGCGGCATTGAAGGCGTCGTGGACGTTGCCGAAGGGCGACGTGTTCCGCCAGGAAGACTGGGAAAAGGCCAAGCGCGCGCTGTTGCGCCAAGTGGTGCAGACGCGCTACCCGCGCGCCGTGCTGACGGAAACGGAAGCGGCCGTCGACCCGGAGCGCCATGCGGCCACCCTGCGCATCGTGCTCGACAGCGGCCCGGAGTTGCGTTTCGGCGAACTGCGGGTGGAAGGCTTGAAGCGCTACCCGGCCTCCATCGTCGCCAACCTGAACCAGATCAAGCCGGGCGATTACTACAGCGAAGCGGCGCTGCAGGCGTACCAGACGCGCCTGCAGGACACCGGCTATTTCGCCAGCGTGGAAGTCAGCGCCGACCTGTCCGCCGTGCTGGACGAACAAATCGAGGCGGGCAAGGAGCAACAGGCGGGCGCGCCATCGCCAGCGGTGGCGACGACGGCGGCGCCACCCGTGCTGCCGCTGCTGGTGCGCGTGGTGGAAAACAAGCGCCGCAATGTCAGCGCCGGCCTGGGTTACAGCACCAACACGGGCAACCGGGCCCAGATTAACTACGATGACCTGGTGATCCACGGCTTGAAAATGAAGTCGGCGCTGACGCTGGAGACGAAAAAGCAGACCGCCAAGGCGGACTTTTACTTCCCCACCACGGCGGACGGCTACAACGACAGCTTCGGCGCGGCGTACGTGCGCAGCGATATCGAAGGCGAAGACACCCACACGTTTTCCATCACGGCCCGCCGCGCGTGGGGCACGCCGCTGCTGGAACGCAGCATCGCGGCGGAATTACTGACGGAACGCAAGGACGTGGACGGGTCCAAGGGCCGGCGCAGCACCAGTCTGCCCCTCACCTATTCCGTCACGCGCCGCAAGGTCGACAACCTGCTGTTCCCCACCAAGGGCCATGTGCTGAACTGGCAGTTGGGCGGCGCCCTGCTGGCGGAAGAACCGTTTGCCCGCGCCAGCGTCAAGGGCTTGTTTTACTTCCCGCTCGACGCGAAAAACATGGTGCTGCTGCGGGGCGAAGCGGGCGCCGTGCTGTCGAAACAAAAGGACGGGATACCGGCCACCTACCTGTTCCGCGCGGGCGGAGACCAGTCGGTGCGCGGGTATGCGTACCAGGAACTGGGCGTGGACGAAGGCACGGCCACCGTCGGCGGCCGCTACCTGGCCACGGCCAGCGCGGAGTACCAGTACTGGCTGCGGCCGGCGTGGGGCGCGGCCGTGTTTTATGACGCGGGCAATGCGGCCGACCAGTTGTCGGGACTGCATCCGAAATCCGGCTATGGCGTTGGCGTACGCTGGAAAAGCCCGGTCGGTCCGCTCAATGTCGATGCCGCCTATGGCCACGCCGTGAAAAAAGTACGGCTGCACTTCTCGCTGGGGATTTCGTTCTGATGGCCGATACCACGACTCCCGCCCCTACTCCGGTCCCACCGCGCCGCCGCTGGCTGCGCATCGTGCTGGCCGTGCTGGCGCTGCTGTTGGTGCTGCTGGGCGGCGCCGTCTGGCTGCTGGGACGCGAATCCACGTTGCAGCAAATCGTGCAGCGCGTGGCCAACAGCAGCGGCGGGCAGATCGCCGTCACCGGCGTCTCGGGTTCGCTGTATGGCCGCATGCACGTGGACCGCATCGTCCACAAGACGCCGGAATCGGTCCTGACCGTGCTGGACGTGACCATCGACTGGTCCCCCTGGCAGTACTTTTCCGAAGGCATCGCCATCAGTGAATTGCATGCGGCATCGGCCGTACAGCAAACGCTGAAGGTAAGCCCCCCCGCCACGCTGCCGGCCACCCTGGCGCCGCCGTTTCCCCTGTCGCTGGCCGACGCGCGGCTGGACAAGCTGACATTGGTGGGCATCGATGGCGGCAAGGTGCAGGTCGATGCGATCCGCTTCAAGCTGGAAGGCGGCCCGCAGATATGGAAGCTCTCCGGCGCCAGTGCTATGACGCCGCTGGGACGCGCCGACGCCAGCGGCACGGTCGGCGCGCAGCGGCCGTTTGCCGTGAACGCCCAGGCCAGCCTGACGCAGACCGGGGCCACTGCGGCATCGACGCCTGCACGGCTGGCGCTCGACGTGCGGGGCAACCTGTCGCTGCTGGAGATCGCGGCCACGGGCACGTCCAGCAACGCCAATGGCAGCGGCAAGCTGGCGCTGGCGCCGTTCGATCCCGTCATGCTGCACTCACTGGACATGCAGGCGCAGGGCGTCAATCCCGCCCGCTTCAACCCCGCATGGCCGCAGGCCGACCTGGCGCTGCGCCTGCAAGCGGCAATAGCGGCCAACCGCAACGTGCAAGGTGTGCTGGCGCTGGAAAACCGCGGCGCCAGCGGGCCGCTGGACCAGCAACGCATTCCGTTGCGCAGCGCGGGCGCGAAAATCGGCGGCACATTGACGGTGACGACGCTGGACGATGTGGTGCTGGATCTGGGCGCGGCGGGCCGTTTCGATGGCAACGGCCGCATCCAGCGCGCCGACGTCAGCGCCGGCATCGACGCCGCGACGCTGGCGCTGAAAACGTCGAAACTGGACTTGCATGGGCTGCACGGCGCCATCCAGCCGACCCGGGTGGCCGGTACCATCACCGTGGGCAGCACGGGCGCGCGCCAGACGGTAACGGTCAACCTGGCCGACGCCCTGTTGCGCGTCGATGCGCAAGCGGTGACGGACGGCGCGCAATTGCTGGTCAAGCAGGCGCGCATTGCCGCCGGCAAGGGCACGGTGGAAGCGACGCTGTCGGCCAGCCTCAAGGACAAGCAGCCCTTCACGGCCGGCGCCGCGATCAACCGCTTCGACCCGTCCCTGCTGGTGGCGGCGCCGAAAGCGGAATTGAATGGCAGCCTGCAGGCGCAGGGCACATTGGCGCCGCCATGGCAAATCGGTGCGGCATTCAAACTCGAGAACAGCCGCGTGCTGGGCCAGCCGCTGTCCGGCAATGGCAAGTTGCACGCAGACGCGCGCCATATCAGCAACCTCGATGCAAAACTCGCGCTGGGCCGCAATACGGCGGAATTGCGCGGCGCCTTCGGTTTGCCGGGCGAGCAATTGCAATGGACGGCGGATGCGCGCCAGTTGTCCGCCTTTGCCCCCGACCTGGCCGGCGCCGTGACCGCCAGCGGCGCCGTGACGGGTTCCTATGCCGCACCCCGTTCAACATTCGCGGTGGAAGCAAAAGGACTGACGCTGCCGTCGGCGCGGCATCCGGCGCAAGACAGTGTGCTGCGCGCCAGCGGCGACGCGGCGCTGGTCAAGGGCGGCGTGGAGTTGAAGGCGTCCGGCACGGCGCAGAAAATCGATCCGGCCGCCTTCGGCCCTTATGGGCTGGGCAATATCAACGGCAATTTCACCATCGGCTACAACAGCGGCCGCGCGGTGTTCGACGTCGCCTTGCTGCCATCGACGTACAGCGGCGCGCCGCTGGCGGGCTACGCCAAAGGCAGCGTGGAACCGGGACCGGCGCCGCGCATCGCGGGGATCGATGCGGACGTGAAACTGGGACCGAACAGCGTGCGTGTGCAAGGCGCGTTTGGCGCGGCACGCGACCGTCTCGACTGGAATATCGATGCGCCCCGGCTGGCCGTGCTGGGACCGGATTTTGGCGGCGCGGTGCGCGGCGCCGGCCTGTTGACAGGGACGCTGGCGCAACCCGCCGCGAACTTCAGCCTCGATGGTGCGGACTTGCGGCTGTTTGGCCGGCACCAGCTGAAATCCATCAAGGCATCGGCCAGCGTGGGCGCGGGCCAGGGTGGCATGGACCCCGTCACCAGCAATGTCACGCTGGCGGGCTTTGTGTCGCCCGGCCTGAGCCTGAACCAGGCGGCATTTTCGTCGAGCGGAACCCGGGCCGCCCACGTGCTGCAATTGTCCGCCGCCAATGCGGATTTCGATGCGCTGGTCAAAGTACGCGGCGGTTCGCAGGAGGGCGCGTGGAACGGCGTCATCGAGACCTTGCAAAACAAGGGACGCTTTGCGCTGTCGCTGCAGGCGCCGGCATCGCTGCGCCTTGCCGCGCCGCCGGGCAGCGGCATTGCCGGCCTGGCGCATCCGGAACAGCTGGCGTTGAGCGGCGCGGCACTGCGCTTCCCGGAAGGTGGCATGCGCATCGATTTGCTGGAAAAGAATGGCACGCGCTGGACTAGCCGCGGCGCCGCCACCGGCGTTCCCGCCAGCTACCTGGCGCAATTGTCCAGCGCATGGCGCGACAACATCGTCAGCGACCTGGCGCTGGGCGCGGCCTGGTCGCTGGACTTGCAACGCCCGGCCGGCGGCGCGCCGGCGCTGGAAGGCGAAGCGCGCATCTACCGCGAAAAGGGCGACCTGGTGGTGGTGGGTTCGGGCGACAAGCCGGTCACGCTGGGCTTGCGCAAGCTGGAGGCGCGCGCCAACGTGGCGGGCGGCGCGCTGCGCATGGCGGTGGAACTGGATGGTCTGCGCGCGGGACAAGCCCGCATCAACGCCACCACGCAACTGGTGGATGGCCGCATTGCCGGCGCCAGCCCGCTGACGTTCGACGGCAACGTCAACCTGGCGTCGATCGCGTGGCTGGCGCCGCTGGCCGGCATGCCCGGGCTGGAACTGGATGGAACCTTGCGTATCAATGCCACCGGCGGCGGCACGGTGGCCGATCCCGTGCTCAATGGCGACGCGGCCGGCGACAAGCTGGTGGTGAACTGGGCCGACCAGGGCATCAAGCTGCGCAATGGCCAGCTGCAAGCCAATTTCACGGGCGACAAGCTGCAATTGCAGCGCCTGACGTTTGACGGCGACCGCGGCACGGCCAGGGCCGATGGCTGGGTACGTTTTGCCGGCGGCGACGCCACCATGCAACTGGCGTTGACGGCGGAACAGCTGCAAGTGCTGTCGCGGCCGGACCGGACCATGGTGCTGAGCGGCCGGGCGGCGCTGGTGCGCGACCAGAAGCATTTCCAGCTGGACGGCAAACTGAAAGCGGAACGCGCCAACATCGAACTGGCGGCCGACAACGCGCCCACCATCAGCGACGACGTGGTGATCGTGGGCCGCAACAAGCCGGGCCAGGCCGCGCTGGCGGCGGCGCAGAAAGCGCTGCCGCTGAACGTCGACGTGGAAGCGGACCTGGGCGATGACTTCCGCCTGAGAGGCAAGGGCATCGATGCGCAACTGGCGGGCACGGTGCGGGTACGCATCCAGGACCGCCGCCCGCCGCGCGCGACCGGCAGCATCCGCGTCGTCAGCGGCACGTATGCGGCATATGGGCAAAAGCTGACCATCGACCGTGGTGTGCTGAATTTCACGGGTGCGTATGACAATCCCGGCTTGAATATCCTGGCCGTGCGCAAGCGCCCGGAAGGCGAGCAATTGACGGAAACGAATGTGGAAGCCGGCGTGGAAGTGCGGGGCACGGCGCTGGCGCCGCAAGCGAAACTGGTGTCGACGCCATCGGTGCCGGACAGTGAAAAACTCGCCTGGCTGGTGTTGGGCCATGGCCTGGCCGATGCGGGCGGCAATGAAATGGCGCTGCTGGGCACGGCGGCCGGCGCCTTGTTTGGCGGCAGCGGCAGCGGTATCGCGGGCAAGCTGGGGCTGGATGAACTGGGCTTTTCACAAGCCCAGAACGGCAGCCAGGCCAAGGGGCTGGAAAATACGGTCGTGACGGTCGGCAAGCGCTTGTCGTCGCGCGCCTACCTCAGCTTTGAACAGGGCGCGGGCAGCGCCACCAGCCTGGTGAAACTGCGCTACAAGCTGAACCCGCGCATCACGCTGCAACTGCAGACGGGCACCAACAATGCGCTGGACGTGCTGTACACGTGGGCGTTCGACTAAGCGGTAGCTGGGGCCGCGGCGTCAGCTGGGGTTGTGGTCCGGCACCGGTTCGTCCTGCGGCACAGGCGGCTCGGGATGGTGGTGCGGCTGGCCGGGCTGTGGTTCCGTATCCGGCTCATCCGCAGGCGCCGGATCGGGCGCGCGGTGCGCATGGATGGCAGGCGACGACAGTGCTGGTTCCATAATGGCCCTCCGAGGCAGATCATTCTGACAACATACCACACTCCCAGTCCGGTCACGCGTGCATTCGTGCGGGAAAAAAGTGCATCGCTGCACGCCTGACCCCACTGTGGTACTCTTTCCGGCGTTTTGGAACGGGCCAGCTAGCATGAAAAAGATCGCCGTGGTCGGCGCAGGCATTACCGGAGTGACGACAGCGTATGCGCTGTCGAAGCGGGGATTCGAGGTCACGCTGTATGACCGTCAGCGCTATGCGGCCATGGAAACGTCGTATGCAAATGGCGGCCAGTTGTCGGCGTCGAACGCCGAAGTGTGGAACCACTGGGCCACCGTCGCCAAAGGCGTCAAGTGGATGTTCACCCAGCAGGCGCCGTTCCTGGTCCACCCCGCCCCCACGTGGCACAAGTTATCCTGGTTCGCACAATTCCTGGCAGGCATTCCCCGCTACCGCGACAACACGGTTGCCACCGTGCGCATGGCGATTGCCGCGCGCGAGCACCTGTATGCGTGGGCGGAGGAAGAAGGTATCGCCTTCGACCTGCGCCGCCAGGGCATCCTGCACATTTACCGCGACAAACCCGGCTTCGAACGCGCCCGCGCCGTGACGCAAGTGCTGGCGCAAGGCGGACTGGAACGCCGCCCCGTATCGCCGGAAGAAATGCGCGCCATTGAACCGACGCTGCACGGCCAATACTACGGCGGCTTTTACACGCAAACCGATGCCACCGGCGATATCCATAAATTCACCACCGGCCTGGCGGCCGCCGCGCAGCGCCATGGCGCGGTCACCCGCTATGGCGCGCACGTGGCCGACGTGCGCACCGACGGCAACGGCGCCACCATCGCCTGCACCATCGACGGCCATACGACGCAGGAGCGCCATGACGCCGTCGTCATTTGCGCCGGGTCGTTCAGCCGCGCGCTGGCGGCCCGCCTCGGCGACCACGTCAATGTCTATCCCGTCAAAGGCTATTCCGTCACCGTGCAGCTGGACGATGCCGCCAGCCAGGCCGCCGCCCCGAACGCCAGCTTGCTGGACGACGCCACCAAGATCGTGTGCAGCCGCCTGGGCGCCGACCGTTTCCGCGTGGCCGGCACGGCGGAATTCGCCGGGTTCAACCGGGATATCCGCGCCGAGCGCATTGCGCCGCTGATGGACTGGATACACCAGTGTTTCCCGCACGTGGAAACGCGCCGCGTGATTCCATGGGCAGGCTTGCGCCCCGTGATGCCGGACATGATGCCGCGCGTCGGTCCGGGCCGTTCCCCGCGCGTGTTCTACAACACGGGCCATGGCCACCTGGGCTGGACCCTGTCCGCCGCCACGGCGGAGATGGTCGCGCAATCGGTGGCGCTGGCCGCGCGGCGGGCGTGAAGTAAAATCACGGCTTTCCTTCATAAGCTTCCGACCGTATGGATATCACGACCCTCGCCCTCCTGCTGATGATTCCGCTGCTGATGTGGCGCATTTATGCGCGGGTCAAGCAAATGCTGGCGCGGCAGCAATCGCTGATCTGGCGCCACTGGATGTCGGCCGTGTTCTTCCCCCTGTTCCTGGCGTGGATGGCGCTGACGATGGCCGATAACATCCTGGCCGTGTCCTGCCTGGGCGCCGGCGCGCTGGCGGGCGCCTGGGCAGGGCATTTTTCACTGCAAGGCACACGCTTCGAATGGTATGGCCCGCGCGTCTACTTCACGCCGAACATGCGCATTGCGCTGGTGGTGTTCTTGCTGTTCGCCGGCCGCATCGTCTACCGTGGCGTGGAAATCTACCTGGGCAACCATATGAGCGCGCAGGAATTGATGTCACAAAAAGATTTCGTGCAAAGCCCCGGCACGGTGCTGCCACTGGGACTGATGCTGGGCTATTGCGCTGCGTATTCGATCGGCATGATCCGCTGGCGCAAAGCCCATCCGGCCGATACCGGCCCGGAATTAACGTAATCACTGAGCGGATCACATCACGCTGGCCAGCGCCTCCCGCATGGCCGGATAACGGAAGGCAAAGCCGCTCGCCTGCAAGCGCCGCGGCGCCACTGCCTGCCCTTCGAGCAGCAAATCCGCCTGCTCCCCCAGCAGCAGCCGTACCGGCCAGCCCGGCGTCGGCATCCCGCCCGGCCGGCGCGCCACGCCGGCGGCAATGCGGCTGAATTCCCCCTGCGAGACGATGTCCGGCGCCGTGAAATTCCAGCCGCCGGCCACGTCAGCGCCCTCGCTGCCCTGACGCCACAGGTGCGCCATCCCCCGCACGATATCGTCCACGTGGATCCACGACAGCGCTTGCCGCCCGCCGCCCAGCGGTCCGCCCAACCCCAGCCGGATCGGCATCAGCATCATCGGCAAGGCGCCCTGCCGGCCCAGCACCAGGCCAAAACGCAGGCACGCCACCTGCACGCCATATTGCGCCGCCTGGCGCGCCGCCGCCTCCCATTCCTGGCACAACTGCGACATGAAGATGTCCTGCGGCGCGGCCGCCTCGTCCAGTTGCCTTGCATCGCCCTGCGGCTGGATGCCGTAATAGCCGATGGCCGAGGCATTGAGCAGCAGCTTCGGCTTGTGCTGGGCCCGCGCCATCCATGCCACCAGCCGCTGCGTCAATGCGATGCGGCTGGCGCGCAGCGCCGCTTTGCGTTGCGCGCTCCAGCGCCAGCCCAGGATGCGCGCACCGGCCAGGTTGATGACGACATCGATGCGCTCGGCCGGCGCCAGTTCATCCAGGTGCGCAATGCACCGCACCTTGCCGTCAAAGCGCCACGCCGCCTGCTTCACATGGCGCGTCAGCACCGTCACCGTGTGGCCGCCGCGCAGCAACGCTTGCACCACGTGGCCGCCGACAAAGCCCGTCGCTCCGGTCACCAGCACGTGCGCCGGCGGCAGGTCGAACACGGACGCCCCATCCTCCCGCGCGATACCGGCCAGCGAACGGGATGCCAGCGCATCGCGCACACCGGACAAGCCCACGCCGATACCGCACAGCGCAAGGAAGGCGCTGAGCCACCCATGCGTTTGCCACACCAGCGCGGTGGGCAACGAAAACCATTGCGGCGTGTTCAGGGCCAGCAGCGCGATAAACGCCCCGCCATTCATCGCCAGCACCGTGTGCGTGATGCGCTCAGTGGCGGGCAGCAGCCGCGTCCGGTCTTCCGTCACGAAGTCCCACAGGGTCAGCACGATTTCCACGCCAAACACGGCCAGCAGCGTCACCGCCCACCAGCCATGCCACGCAAAGCACGCCAGCCCGATGAACAGCACGCTGTAAATCGATGCCCGCACGGCATGAATCGCCAGCTCCTTGCGCGCGCCAGGCTGCTGCGGCAGCGCTTCCGTCAACTCGTGGTGGTAAATCGTGTCGAACGCGCCCAATATTCCCTGCGCGGCCATCAGTTGCAGTGCCAATACATGCGTGTTCATGCCGCCTCCCAGGTTGCCGCCCGCTCGCGGAATACGCCCGCCTGCACGAATGCCAGGCCAAACAGCCGATGGCGGATTTCAATACGGATATCGAACTGGTTGGGTCCATTGTTACGGTGGCACAGGTACGTCTTGCCCGGCGTGAGGATATCCGGCAGCGGGATGCGCCAGCCCAGCACATCCCAGAAATAGCCGTCGCTGGTGAAATGCAGGTTGCCATCCTGGACGTACAGCGTCAGCTTCATGCCCAGTCCCATGCCCACGTATTCCAGTACTTCGCCCTTCGCGCTTTCCGCCATGTAGGACGTGAAGCGGATCGGTTTGCGCCCCGCGATGCGATAAAGGCGCTGCTTGAAAATATGCGGGCAATCCGGTTTTGAATACACCTCGATATGCACCGGCACGCCGGTGGCATCATAGGGAATCAACGCGCCCTGGACCAGCGGCCCCGCCAGGTGGCCCAGCAGCTTGCCGAAGCGCGATGCGCGCAATTCGTCCAGCACGCCTTCGTACAGCAGCGGTTTGCCGGGTGCGGGGTTCTTGTCGAAGCGGCGCTGGATGTCGGGGTGCAACCGCGTCCATTCGCTGCCCAGGATTTTCTTGAATAACTCCCCTTCGGACGGAATCATGCGCCCCTCCGGTCCATCCGCCACAGCCACACCAGCGGCGGCAGCATGGTGGCGACAGCAAACAAGTCCAGCCATACATTGGCCAGCACACCCGCGCGCTGCGACAACAGCATGTCCTGCGGCGCCCACAACACGATGCCGGCAATCAGCCACGCCCACACGGCCGCGCTGCGCTGGCGGTGGCCGATCTGCACCAGCGCGAACATCCACAGGCCCACGCTTTGCATCGTGGGGCCGAACAGCGCCATCCACCACGCCTGCTGCGCATGCGCTTCGGTGGGAGCGGCGCCCGCCCAGAAGCCGGCGGCAATGCTGCGGTGGTAATCGTCGAGGAAAGGCATACCGGATAACCATGGCAGCAGCAAGCCCGCCAGCAGGTGCGCCAGCGCCGCGGCGTACAGCCAGTACACCAGCCAGCGACGCGCGGCGGGTTCAGTCACGTCAGTGGCAATCTTGGTCATGGCCGCTCCAGTCTGCACACGCCATCCTTGCACGGCGACGCCACCGTATAGCCCAGCCACCCGGAGATGCGATACCGGTGCAGCGCAAACTTGCGGTATAGCGCCGCCAGCACCGGCCGCAACGGTTTGCAACGCAACAGCACCACGCGCCAGCCCTGTCCCGCCAGCGTGTACGCGGCTTCGATGCAATCGACGCCCACCAGCAGGCGGCCATCGGCCGTCACGCCGTGCAATTCGCGGTCCAGCGCCGCCATCGTCACGCCCAGCGGCGCGGGATCGAAACCGCCGGCGCGGATATCGGTGAACGCCAGCGCGCCACGCCGGTTCCAGGCACGCAGTTGCGCCATCGAAGCGGCGCAGAACGGGCAAGCGCCGTCGTAATACAGGGTCAGTCCGGGCGTGTCCATGGTCACTCCTCCTTGTCGTCCGGCCCCAGGAAGCGGGCGACCTTGCCGCCCATTTTCAGCAGCTTCAGCATGGTGGCCGGGGGGATGTGCTTGTAGTCTTCGTAACTGGCGCCCAGCATTTCCATGAAGCCCAACACATCGTTCATGCGCTTGCGGGCGGCATCGTCGAGCGCCGCATCCGTTTCCGCCTCGATCGCGCATTCGCGCAGCACCGTCAGGGTCGGATCGATTTCACGCCGTTTGCGCTCTTCGACGATGACGCGGAAGATTTCCCACACGTCCTGCAACGCGACGAAATGGTCGCGCCGGTCGCCCATCACGTGGCTGACCTTGACCAGGCCCCAGCTCTGCAATTCCTTCAGGCTGTTGCTGACGTTGGAACGGGCCACGCCCAGGGTTTCCACGATGTCTTCCGCGTTCAGCGGCGTATTGGACAGGAACAGCAGCGCATGGATTTGCGCCACGGTGCGGTTCACGCCCCAGCGCGTTCCCATTTCGCCCCAGTGGAGGATGTACTTTTGCATGGTCGGGCTCAGTTGCATGAAACTTTCCTTTATTTCTGTCGTTACAGAAATTAAAGATCAAATGAGCGGCCATGTCAAGAAAACCCGTAAAAAAAGGCGCTGTCTGCAACTTTCGTGGAACTCTGCTTTTCGTTCCCGGTCCAAGCAATATCATCCCGGGACTGGAGACAGATCATGGAAACGCAGGCATTCGCATCGCTGTTGGCGCAACTGGCGTTACTGACTTCACGGCAATGCACCCAGCTGCAGGTCCGGCTGGGCCAGGCCGACGCCAGGCAGCACGTGGGCAGGCTGCTGGACCAGGCGGCGCAGGAAAAACTGTGCTGTCCGCGCTGCGCCGGCACCCGCTGGTACCGGCATGGCCGCGAAAGCGGCCTGCAGCGCTACCGCTGCCGCACGTGCGGCAAAACCTTCAATACGCTGACCGGCACGCCGCTGGCCAGGCTCCACTATAAGGAACGGTGGCTGGCCTACCTCGACGGCATGCTGGCGTCGCATTCGCTGCGCCATGCCGCCAGCCGCCTCGGCGTGCACCGCAATACCACGTTCCGCTGGCGCCACCGCTTCCTGGCGCTGCCCCGCACCGACCGCGCACCGCTGCTGCATGGCATTGCCGAGGCCGACGAAATGTTCTTGCTGGAGTCGCAGAAGGGATCGCGCCACCTGGACCGGCCGCCGCGCCGCCGGGGCGGGCACGCTCGCCGGCGCGGGATTTCACACGAACAGGTGTGCATCCTGGTGGCGCGCGACCGCAATGGCCGCACGCTCGACTTCGTCACCGGGCGCGGCGCGCTCACCCGCACCGCCCTGCACCAGTGCCTGCGGCCGGCGCTCGATCCCGACATCCTGCTGGTGACCGATGCCAACGCGGCCTACCGCGCCTTTGCCCGCGAGAGCGGGATCACCCATGAAGCGGTCAACCTGCGCGCCGGTGTGCGCACGCGCGGCGCGCTGCATGTCCAAAACGTCAACGCCTACCACAGCCGCTTCCGCGCCTGGCTGCACCGTTTCCACGGCGTCGCCACGCGTTACCTGCCGAATTACCTGGGCTGGCGCTGCATCCTTGATGCACATCGCATCGATACCGCCGAAAGTCTGCTCAAAGCGGCAATTGGACACTTTCCACGGTTTGCAGGGACATAGCCTAAAAAAAGCCAGGTCCGGTGCTACCCGGCCTGGCTTTTTAACGCGGCGTTCGCTTAGAACTTGTACGACACGCCTACGCTGAAGTTGTTCGAGTCGCTGCTCGGACGCTGCCACTCGGCGCGCACGGCCACCACTGGCGAGACGTCGAAGCTGGCGCCCACGCCGTACACGGCGGACGACGTCGAATCGCTGGCGCTGCGGCCGGCGTAGGAGGCATCGGCCGACAGGTGGTTGTAGCCGAGACGGCCAAACACCTTGACGCCGGAAGCGACCGGAATGGCGCCGATCACAGAGACAGCGGCTTGTTTGGTGTCGACGTCGGCGCCGAAGTACGTGAACTTGGCCAGGCGGCGGTAGCCCGCTTCCACGGCGAAGTTGTCGTTGAATTGGTAGCCGGCGAAGCCGCCGAAGCTGGTTTTACGGCCGCTCAGGTCGTCCAGTTTGGTCGAACCCACGTCCAGGCCGGCGTAAACGCCCGCTGGTTCAGCAGCGAAAGTCGAGGTGGCCAGAACTGCCAGGGCAGCGGCGGCGGCGATTTTTTTGATCATTGCATGTATTCCTTGGTGATGGCACTGACGACGTCCGTTAGTGCCGGGCGGCAATGATATCAAAAAAATAATAGTTGGTCAAATTGAATGATTGCACATGGGATATTTGCGCCCGCATATAAATTTTTGCATCGCATGCGGTAGTCCGTGCCGGCGGCACGCTGCGTCATGGACACTCGGCCGGCGTGGGACCGGTTGGCGGGGAATACCAGGCCACGCGGTTGCGGCCCGCTTTCTTGGCGACGTACATGGCGGCGTCCGCGCGTTTCAGCAGGATGTCCGGATCGTGGCCATCCTGCGCATAGACCGCCACGCCGATGCTGCAGGTGATGCAGAATGGTTCACTCGCCAGCATCAGCGGCAACGCCAGCACTTCCTGGATCTTGGCCAGCATGCCGTCCACCAGCCCTCGCAAGCCGGCGGGAGGGTCCGGCGTCTGGTGCAGCGTGGCCAGGACGAATTCATCGCCGCCCAGCCGGGCCAGCGTATCGGATTTGCGCACGCAACCGCCCATGCGGTCCGCCACGGTTTTCAGCATCAGGTCGCCGGCCTCGTGGCCAAACGTATCGTTGACGTACTTCAGGCGGTCGAGGTCGATGAACGCCACCACCAGTTGCGTGCCGTTGCGTTCACACATGGAAATCGACTGCGCCAGCCGCTCCATCAGCGCGCGCCGGTTCGGCAAGCCGGTCAGCGCATCGCGCGTGGCCAGCAGCGCCATGTGTTCTTCGTTGCGGCGCGCTTCGCTGATGTCCCGGATGGTAAAGACGAAATGGGTGGCGCTGCCGGTGCGGTCGCGCACGACGGCAAGCCGGGTGTCGCTCCAGAATGCTTCGCCGTCCTTGCGCAAGCTGCGCAGCACGGCCCGGCCTTCGTGCTGCCGTTGCAGCGCATCGCGCAAACCATCGCCCCCTTCGGCTGCGGATTCGTCGTCCAGCAGCGCGTCGACGCCGCGCTGCTGCGCTTCTTCCTGCGTAAAGCCGGTAATGCGCTCGAACGCGGGATTCACATACAGCACCGGCATGCCGGGCGTGCAGCCGGCAATGGCGATGCCGTCCGCGCTCAATTCAATCGCGCGGTTGCGCAGCCGCACCGCTTCCAGCGCATCGATACGTTGCGTGATGTCCCGCGAAATGCCGACGATGCCCTGCGGCGTGCCGGCGGCATCGTAAAACGGAAATTTCGTGGTGGAGAACCAACGCCGCACGCCATTCCGGTTGATATTTTCCTCGACCTGGTCGATCAGCGGTTGGCCCGATTGCAGGATGTTCTGTTCATCGGTGAAGAAGCACTGGCCACAATCGAGGGGATAGAGTTCCAGGTCCGACTTGCCGACCAGCTCTTGCGGCGACGCCACGCCGATGTCGCGCGCGGCCGCATCGTTAGCGATAATGAAACGCCCGCTGCGGTCTTTCACGTAAATGTGATCGGGCATGTTGTCGATCAGCGTGCGCAGCAGGCCACGCTCGCCGGCCAAGTGCTCGTCCAGCGCAACGCGCTCATCGAGCTCCTGCCGCAGCACCTCGTTCTGGCGGCGCAATTCAGCCGCTTCGGCACGGCTGGCGGCAAGCTGCCGCTGGATGTCGGCCAGAGACTCTTCCACTGTCTGCCTCCATACGGTTAGCGTAGGGGCCACACTGGTTCGCGACGACGGCCCCGCTTTCAGCTTACCACGCCGTCAGCGGGACGCGAAAGGCTATCATGCAGCAACCTTATCGCCACTGCGCCGTTGCAGCACGAAGATCGGCTGCGCCCACTGCGTGTCTTTTTTCTTCTTGCTGGTGATCAGCGTCAGCTCGGAAGGGTCGTACACGTCCGTGTTGTGCGTCAGCGGCGTCGTCATCAGGTACTGCGCGTCGGTGTTCTTCAGGAATTCGCCGACCAGCTGGATGTTACGGATATCCAGGTGGGCAAACGGTTCGTCGATGAACACGAAGCCGCCGGAACCGTCTTCCGATTTCAGCAGGCCGATCAGCAGCACCAGCGATTTCATCACCTGCTGGCCGCCGGACGCTTCGCCGTCGTTCATGCCGATCGGGCCTTTGCCGTCAAACTTGAAACGCACGTGCAGGCCGGCCTGCGCCAGCAGCAAATCGTCGTTTTCCAGCTTGACGGGATCGGTCGTCACGTCGATGTTGGCCAGCTCGCCCAGTTCCTTGATGTTCTTGCTATATTGCTTGATCGTGTAACGCAGCCGCTCGATGTAGGCGCCACGGGCATTGGTGGTCGCTTCGATCGCGCGGTTGTTCTGGTAGCGGCGCTCGTCGGTTTCATCCGCGCGCACTTTCAACTGCTCGTTCAGGCGCGTGTACTGGTCGATCACGGTGGCGTCCAGTTCCCAGTCGCCGCGCGCCAGGCTGTTTTCCAGGCTGTGGATACGCAGCGCCACCTGGTGCGTGTTCTGGTGTTCCTGCACCAGGCGCGCACGGCGCGACGGACGGCGCCAGCCGGACGGCAAGTGCTTCCACTGGCGCCGCAACGCCAGCAGCGCTTTCGCATGGTCGGAGCGCTGGTCCAGCACCTTCTTGTGGTTCATGCGCAGCCCCGCCTCCAGTTCGGACAGGTTGAAGCGCGCGTTTTGCCACGTGGTGTCGGCGCGGGTGCGCGCCACCGTGGCATCCTTGATCAAGCCTTGCAGTTCGCCCAGACGGGCGCCGACTTCCAGGCGCTCCGAGCGCAGCGGCACCGCGCTGTGCGCCGCCTCGTCGAATTCCGCCATGCGGGCCGTCAGTTCCTTGGCAGCATCCACGCCGGCCAGGCGCGCGCGCAGGGCCGATACTTCCGACGCCAGTTTGCTGATCGCCAGCGTATAGCCGTCTTCCTGCGCTTCCAGGTTCGGGATGCCTTTCAGCAGCGCTTCCATACGCTGGGTCCGGCCCGCGGAACCAAAGCGGTAGCGCGACGCTTCCACGAACAGCGAGCGGCCGCCACGGCGTTCCTTGTGGTACGCGTCGGGCGTTATCCACTCTTCCACATTGCCCATGCGCGCGCCCTCTTCCACCGAGTCCACGCGGGTAATGCGCATCAATTGTTCGATCAGCCAGCCCGGCGCCTTGTCCGTGAAGCGCACCACCGACATCAGGCTGTCGCCCTTGGTTTCCGGCGCCGTGATCAAGTCCGGCACGATGAAGTGGCGATAGCGCTCCTTCTCCGCCAGGCGGTATGCCGCCGCCGCGTCGGACGGCTTGTCCAGCAACACCACAGACGCATAGCCGCCCAACACACCCTCCACGGCGCCCTGCCAGCGCGGGTCCGTCACTTCGACGATATCGGACAGCATCGCGTGGCCGATATGGGCATCGTTCAGGGCGCGGCGCATGGCGCGCACATTGTCCGGCTCCGGCATCGCGGTCTTGCCTTGCAGCGCGGCGATGGTGGCCTTGTCGGCGGCAATGCGCGTCGTCACGGCTTCGCGGGCGGCCTTTTGCCTGGCCAGTTCCGCTTCCTTGGTTTCCAGCTGCGCGGACACTTCCGCAATGTCGGCGCCGGCATCGGCCGCCAGCTTTTGCAGGCGGGCCTTTTGTTCCAGCAGGCTGTCCAGCGGCTTCAGTTTCGCATTGAGCGCGGCCAGCTTGCTTTGCAGCGCCGTCGATTCCTGTTCCAGCACGGTTTCATGCTGCTGCGCTTCCTGCAGCATGTTGACCTGGATCGCCAGTTGCGAACGCTTGTCGGCCAGTTGCTGGTCGGCCTGCAACAGCGGCTTGCGCGCTTCGCGCAACTGGCGGCTGGTGTTGGCCGCTTTTTCGCGCGCCTCGTGGTATTCCAGGTTCGGCAGGATTTCTTCCTGCAGGTTGCGGCGTTCCTGGTTCAACGCTTCCCACTGGTGGTAATTGGCCACGCGCAGGCGCAAGCCTTCCAGGTTGGTTTTCGACCCTTCCAGTTCCGCTTCGAAGCGTTTCAGCTCCTGTTCCGTGTCGCGCTGGTGGCGTTTGGCTTCATCGTAGGCGTCCAGCACTTCCTTGTCGCCGAACACGGAAAACACCAGGTCCAGCAACTGGCGCGGCGCATATTCGCACAGCTTGTCCGTCTCGCCCTGCTCCAGCGCCAGCACTTTCGCCATGGCCGGCGACAGGCCCGCCGCCGCCAGGCGTTTGCGGTAGGTTTCCACGCCCAGCCAGTCGGTGGCGTCGGTGACTTCTTCGATCTGCACATTCCCCGGGCGCATCAGGTACTGGCGCTTCCAGTCGCCGCCGTTTTTCTGCACCTGGCAGAACAGCGTCACTTCATCTTCGGCAAAGAAACCGGAGCTGCGGAACGGGCGGTTCGACAGCTGGCGGCCCATCGGGCTGTTGTCGACCACGGAGCGGATCCAGGCGGTCTGCTGGCCGGAGTGGCGCGCGTAGTGCTTGTAGGTACGCCCCATCGAGCAATCGAGACCGAACAGCGTACGCATGGCGTCCAGCAAGGTGGTCTTGCCGGAACCGTTCTGACCCGCGATGGTGATGATTTTCGCGTCGAGGGGAATATTCTTGATGCGCTGCCAGTAATCCCAGTGAACCAGCTCCAGCGATTTGATATGAAACATTGCTTAATTCCGCTTGAATTGTTCGAACGGCCAGGCCGGGTTGACGCCAGGCGGCAGCTCGTCGTCTTTCTGTTCTTTCGAGGCTTTAGGGGCCTTGGGTTCCTTTGGCGCCTTGGCCGGCTTGGCGGTGGGCGCTGGTTCCGACTCGGTAGCTGGCGCGGCTGCGGCTGGCGCAGCGTCGACCGCAGTTTCAGCCTCTACCACTGGAGCGGCTTCAGCCACCGGGGCAGCTTCTACCACCGGTTCGGCCTCGGGCTCCGGAGCGATGTCGGCGTCCGGCGCAGTCTCGCTTGCAGGGGCGGGATCAGCTACCGGCGCATCCGCTTCCGGTTCCGCCTTGGCCACCGGCGCTGCCTCCGCCACTGGTTCCACGTCAACCACCGGCGCCGCTACCGCCACCACTTCCGGCTCCGCCACGGCCGCAGCCGCAGCGCTAGCATCGGCCACCGCTTCCGCCACAGCCGTATCCAGCGCTTCCTCCGCCGCCACGGCGGTCGCCGCTTGTTGCGCCAATGCCGCGCGCGGAATATGCACCACCTGCGTCGGGCGGCGCTTGAACACGTCCGCCAACGCGCCGTTGACGATGCGCTCCTTCAGCATGTCGGTGTCCATCACCAGGTCCAGCAGCGGGCCTTCGAAGATCACTTCGCCGCGGCGCTCGATGAACCCCAGCTTCGACAGGATGCCCAGGTTCATGTCCATGCGGGTCTTGCGTCCCAGCTTGTCGCCGAAGTCCGCCAGCAGCGCCTTGTACGGGATGCCGATCGACGTGTCTTCCGCACGGGGCAGCGGCTTGTCGACGCCGAACATGTCGTTCTGGTCATCGTCCGCATGCTGGTGGGTTTCCTGGCGTTCGCGCTTGGGCAAAATGATTTGCGCCCACAGCACCACCAGCAAGGCCACGCCATCGCGCGCCAGGCCGAAGTTATTGTTTTGCCATACGTCCTTGGCGCCGAACACTTTCGGTTCGATCTCGCGCGTCAGCGCCAGGGTCACGTGGTCCGCATACACGTTGTCGAGCAGGCGCATGCCGCAGGCCAGCAAGCGCTGGTCCACTTCGGCGCGGAACAGTTCATCCGACAGCGCGCGCTTGACCAGGCGGTCGTCGCGGCGCAGGGTCTGGTGCGTCAGCAGGCGCGAAATCAGGATCTGGGAATCGTCACTCATTGTCTTCTTGGTTCTCTTGTTTGCCCACGGCCAGGTCCATGGTTTGCGACAGGGCTGCCATCTTCCGGGCCGCTTCTGCCATATGTTCGAGCTGGCTCGTGCTCAGTGCGGGGTCTTGCTGAACATTCAGCGACAAGGTCGCGATCGACATGGCCGCCACTTCCGGATCGTCCAGCTGCACCAGGTCATCGGTCGGCGTGAACGTCACGGGCAGGCGCGCCAGTTCGGCGGTGGCGCCTTGCAGGTTCGCTTCGGCGGCGTCGCCCAGCAACGGCAGCATCGACGCGCGGTACGATGCGACGGCAAAGCTGGCCGGCAGCACGGATTCGTGCACCTGGACGGATTTCGGCGCTTCCTCGGCCACGCTGGGGAAATTGCCCAGCGCCGCGAAATCGGACAGGCGCGCGATCCAGTCATTCAATTCCTGCTGCATGGCAGGGTTGTCGTTGATCGTGGTCGGCGCGTCTTCACCGGTCGGCAAGCCGTTTTGCAGGTTGTTGCCGGCACGGTCGGACAGCAATTCGGTTTCAGCCACGTCGATCATTTCAGCAGGGGTGATAAACAGCGGCACCACCGGCTGGTCGATGGCGCCGACCGCCAGCTGGGCCAAATCCTCATGTTCCAGCAACCAGCGCTTGATGTCCGTGGTGGACAGGCCGGACTGGCCCAGGTGCACGCGCTGGCGCTCGATCTGGTTCAGCGCGCGCGAGAACATGCCCTGCATGTTCAGCAGCGCGCTCTGGGCGCGGCCGATGGCCTGCGCCACGCGGTGCGTGGACGCATCCGCATTTTCATCGGACGTGATGGCGCGCAGGATTTCCGAACCCTTTTCCACCCAGTCGCACGCCATGTGCCACTTGGCCTGCGATTCGCGCAGGCGGAATTCCGAGCCGGAGGCGATGGCGTCGCGGAATTCTTCCGTCAATTCCACCAGCCGGCCCAGCAAATGCTGCAACTGCTCGGCGGTAACGCCACCCACGGCCTGGGCGCCGGCCACCTGCGACAGCAGGAAGCCCATTTCCACGTCGTCGTCTTCCTTGCCCAGGTTCAGCAGGCTGTCGATGGCCGACAGCACGTTGCGCGCCATCGGCGTCACGCGGTAGACGCCCTGCTGCGCATCCCATGCCAGCAGCTGGTTCGAGCGCAGGCGCATCAACACGGTTTCCAGGCTTTCCGGCAACAGGTAAGCGAGGCGGGTATTGATGTCGGCGCGGGTGAACGACGACACGCTGGTGTCGGCCGCCAGTTCGCGCAGCACCAAGAGGCGCACCAGGACGCCTTCGAAGCCGCCGTGGAACAGGGCCGTGAACACTTGCAGCAGCGGCTGCGCGCGCTTCAGGTGGTAAACCTGTTCGATCTCATCCGCCGCGATATGGGGCTGGAAGTGCGCCTGCAGCGCATCGTTCTGCTCTTGCTCAGAGGGATTTACCGCAGTGTTCACTTCGGCTCCCGCTTCCATCGCCAGGGCCACGTTTGCCAATATGTCGTTCATGCTGATCCGGAGTTGCCATTTTTATCACACCGCAAAGGCAATGCTCGCGGAGGGGCGTCAGTATAGCAGTTCCGAAAGCTAAGCTGCTGAAATCAAAGGCAATCCGTACAACACGGGGCGTAGCGCCCTCCTTATTTCTTCACCACCTTTTCCAGCAACTGGTCGACATAATCGCCATCGTCATCGACGAAGCGGATACGCACGGGGAACCAGTCCAGCCCCGGCGCCAGCCACAGGTCGACTTGCTGGCTGGCGTCGCTTTTCGGTGGCGATTTCACGAAGTGCACGGCATCCACCGTGCCGGCGCCCGTTTGCACGGTTTCCTTGCCGACAGTCTTGAATACCCACGGTTCCGCGTCGCGCCGTCCGGCCACGAAATACGCCCATTGCGAGCCCGGCGTGAATTTCTCGGGCGCGCTGCGCGCATTGGCCACCAATTGCCACGGTGCACTGGTGCGGTCCTGCTCGCCGCCCTTGATCGGGTAACTCTCGTCGCCTTTGCTGAACGTGATGGTCTTGCTGTCGCGGTGGAAGGTGGCTGTCGTGGGTTCCTTGCGGAAACGCTTTTCGTGGAACGTCTCCGGGGCCAGGCCGTAATCGTCGATGTCGCCTTCGCTGTGGTTTTCCAGGATTTTGCCGAACAAGCCGGCATGGCTGACCGTGTGCAGGCTGTATTTGCCGTCGCCATGGCGCCACTGCACGGTGGCGTCGCCATTGATGGTGATGCTGCGCTGGCGCGCCTTGATGGAATACACCAGGTCGGCCTGCGGCGGCAGGCTGAAGGCACGCTTGGCGCTCGGGTGGCTGTCGGCGGCCCACGCCGGAGCCACAATGGCGGACAGCGCCACCACGGCGGAGCTGAGGAAAATTCGTTTATTCATCATTGCCTTATTTAGCCATCGAGATTTTGCTGACGGTTTGCGTCGTCAGCGCACCGTTGGCCTCCGTATTGCGTATTTGTACAGGGAACCACTGCAGCGATGGCGCCAGCCAGATATCGAGCCGGGCGGAATACGAGCCCGGTTTCGGCGGCCGCGCCAGGTGCCACGTAACGATGCGGCCCATTTTCGTGTCGATTTCTTCTTCACCCACCAGCTGGAAGCGGTAAATCGCCGCATCGCGGTTGTCGCCGACGAGGATGTCGATATCGCCGCCAAACTGGTTGACATTGGCGCGGCCAATGGCGGCCAGCTGGAATGGAATGGTGGCGCGGTCTTGCGCACCGGTCAGCAGCGGGTAACTGCGCTCACTGGCGGAAAACGTGATGCGCCCTTCGCCGCGCTGGAAATGCGTGGCCGTCAGCGAGCGGCCGCGCCGCTTTTCCGTGAACTTGTTCGGCGCGATACCCGCGTCGTCGATTTCACCTTCGCTGTTCAACTCCAGCACGTTGACGCGCGTGACCAGCATCGACAGGCCCGCTTCCACGCTGACCTTGTACGTGCTGCCATCGGTCTGCCACACCATCTTGCCGGACGCGCTCCAGTTCGCGCCTTTCGCGTCCGTGCGCGTGAGTTCCAGGTCGAATTCGGCCGATGGCGGGATGTTGACTTTATAACGGCGCGTGCTGGCCTGCTCCAGCGACGTGCCCTGCTGTTCCTTGTTGCCGGCTTCGGCCTGCACCACCGGCGGCGCGGGTTCCGGTGCAATTTCCGGTGTTGGCAACGCGGCCACGGCCTGTTCGATACCAGCCAGCGGATCGGCCACGGCGCTGCTGGCCGGCGGCAGCGCGGCAGCGGCATCCGGTTGCGGCAACGGCAAGGGCCGCGCCTTGCGCGGGTGTGGCGGCACGGCTGCCGGCGCTTCCGGCGCGATGTCGGGCGGCGGCGTATTGCTGCCTTTTTTCTCCGGCAGCGGCAAGCGTACCGTCGCCACGGAAGGCTTTTGCGATATGGCAGGCTGCGCGCCAAGGCGGGAGCCCAGCCAGTCGATGGTGACGAAATGGAGCGCCACAGTGGCCGCGCATAAGGCGAACACACGGCGGCGGCGGGAAAGGGAAGCAACTAGCGTCATGGCGCTAGTGTAACGCGGGAAGCGTCCCCGCCGCTGACACGGTGGCGACGCTTCCCTGCCGGGACGCTTCAGCGGCGGGCGCCCGCGAGGCGGCGTACCACCGCGATCATGCGGTCGATTTCCTCGCAAGTGTTGTAAAACGCGAAAGATGGCCGCACGGTGGCTTCCACGCCGAAGCGGCGCAAAATCGGCTGCGCGCAGTGGTGGCCCGTGCGCACGGCGATGCCTTCCTGGTTCAGCGCCTTGCCCACTTCCTCGGTCTGGTAACCCGCCAGGACGAACGAGGCCACGCTGGCCTTGTCGCGCGCGGTGCCGATCAGGCGCACACCGGGGATCGCCCGCAAATGCGCCGTCGCATAGTCCAGCAACGCGGTTTCGTAATACGCCACGTTGTCCAGTCCCAGCCGCTCCAGGTAATCGAGCGCGGCGCCCAGTCCCACGGCATCGGCAATATTGCCGGTTCCCGCTTCAAAGCGGGTCGGCGGCGCGTGATAGACGGTGCGCTCGAACGTCACGTCGGCAATCATGTTGCCGCCGCCCTGCCATGGCGGCAGTTGCGCCAGCAGGTCCGCCTTGCCATAGACCACGCCGATGCCGGTCGGGCCGAATACCTTGTGGCCGGAGAAGACATAAAAGTCCGCATCCAGCGCCTGCACGTCGACCCGCATGTGCGATACGGCCTGCGCGCCATCGACCAGCACGCGCGCACCCACCCGGTGCGCCATGGCCACGATATCGGCCACCGGCGTCACCGTTCCCAGCGCATTCGACACTTGCGTGACCGCCACCAGCCTGGTGCGCGGATTGAGCAGCTTCGCATAGTCGTCCAGCAGGATCTGGCCGCTGTCGTCGACCGGGATCACCCGCAGCCGCGCGCCCTTTTCCGCCGCCAGTTGCTGCCACGGCACGATGTTGGCGTGGTGCTCCAGGTGCGACACGATGATTTCATCGCCGGCGCCAATGCATTGCTGGCCGAACGTTTGCGCCACCAGGTTGATGGCTTCGGTTGCGCCGCGCACGAAGATGATTTCATTCGGGCCGGCCGCGCCGAGGAAGCGCGCCACTTTGTTGCGCGCACCTTCGTACGCATCGGTGGCGCGCGCCGCCAGTTCGTGGGCGGCGCGGTGGATGTTCGAATTCTCATGCGCGTAGAAATACGCGAGACGGTCGATCACGGCTTGCGGCTTGTGCGTGGTGGCCGCGTTGTCGAACCATGCCAGCGGCTTGCCATTGACCCGTTCCGCCAGGATGGGGAAGTCGCGCCGTACGGCATTGACGTCAAAGGCGGGATGCCCCTGCCACTGCGGGCGCTGCTGCTGTGGCGCGTTGCCGCCCTGTTCGAAATAGTAGGCGGGCTGCGCCGGCTGGATGGCGGGCTGGATGGCCGGCGCCGGTTCCGCGAACGAGCGGCCGCCCGTCAGCAGGCGGCGCAAATCGTCGACACCCGGCAAGGCGAAAGCCTGCGCCGTCACGCGGTCGTCGGCGCGCGTGGCTTGCTGCGCCAGCGCATCGAGACCGCTGGCGCGCGACAGCGGCTGGTAACTGGCTTCGCCGATAAAGTAATACGGCGCCGAAGGGGCGCCGGATGGCGGAGATGGACGGTCGATTTGCGGCAGCGCGGCGGCATACGGCGCGGACGCTTGCGGCGCAAGGTGCGACGACTGCGGCGAACCATGCGCCGGCGCACCTGCCGGCGCGACCACCGGCGTCACGCCCTGCCCCGCCGGCGATGCGGCCGGCGCCGCGTGCACTGACGGCGCGACGCCCTGTGCACCCGGGACACCATGCGGTCGCGGCGCAGATACGATGGCAGGCGACGCCGCCGGAGCGGACGGCGATTGTCCGCCCACCAATCCGGCCGCGATGCCCGCCGCGCCCGGCCACTGCGCAAACAGTTCGCCCGCCAGGCGGTTCAGCAAGGCTTCGTCAGGAACGTGCGCCGGAGCGGGGTTATTTGTAGGTGTCTGGATAGTCATGGTATTTACCGATCTCCACATCTTCCAGCACCGCCACCGCGTCGTCCGTCAGCACGGCCAGCGAGCAATACAGCGAAATCAGGTACGACGAAATCGCATTGCGGTTGATGCCCATGAAGCGCACCGACAGGCCCGGGCTTTGCTCGCCCGCCAGGCCCGGCTGGAACAAGCCCACCACGCCCTGGCGCTGTTCGCCCACGCGCAGCAGCAGGATCTTGGTCTTGCCATCCTCGATCGGCAATTTGTCGGACGGCACCAGCGGCACGCCGCGCCACGTGAGGAACTGGGAACCGAACAGGCTGACGGTCGGCGGCGGCACGCCGCGGCGCGTGCATTCACGGCCAAAGGCGGCAATCGCCAGCGGGTGTGCGAGGAAGAAACCCGGCTCCTTCCACACCTTGGTCAGCAATTCATCCATGTCGTCCGGTGTCGGCGCGCCCGTCAGCGGGAAGATGCGCTGGTCGTCGTGCACGTTGGCCAGCAAGCCGTAATCGGGATTGTTAATCAGTTCGCTTTCCTGGCGCTCCTTGATGGTCTCGATCGTCAGGCGCAACTGTTCCTTGATCTGGTCGTGCGGGCTGCTGTACAAGTCCGACACGCGGGTATGCACATCCAGCACGGTGGACACGGCATTGAGGAAATATTCGCGCGGCTGTTCGTCATAGTCGACGAAGGTTTGCGGCAATTCCGATTCGTCGCGCTGCGCGCAGGCCACGCGTACGTCGCGCGGATTCTTGACCTTGTTGAGGCGGTAGATACCTGCTTCGACGGGCAGCCATTGCAGCAGGTGCACCAGCCAGCGTGGCGTGATGGTGGATAACTGGGGGACGGTCTTGGTGGCGTTGGCCAACTGGCGCGCTGCGTTGTCGCCAAGCGCCAACTGGCTGTCTGGTACGGCGGTCATGCTGAACTCCTAATGAGCTGAGTGAATAACGTTATAAGGAAACCGCATCCAGTATC
The DNA here is from genome assembly GCF_009674485.1 of Pseudoduganella rivuli. Lineage (GTDB taxonomy): Bacteria > Pseudomonadota > Gammaproteobacteria > Burkholderiales > Burkholderiaceae_D > Rugamonas > Rugamonas rivuli_B. Next base: position 235,560 of record NZ_WKJJ01000008.1, read on the forward strand.
AGCTCAGCCATACCATCGTTCAACATGCTATAGCCACCAACTTACAGCGCCTCCGCCAGCGCCAGTTCGCAATGGGCCAGCACGCCGGAAGCGGACGTGCCCAGCGCGGCGGCCAGCTTGTCGATGGTGACCAGCGACGGGATGGCCGCGCCCCGTTCGACTTCACCGATGTACGAACGGTTCATGTCGGCAGCTTCCGCCAGCCGCTCCTGCGACCAGCCGCGCGCTTCGCGCAAGCGGCGGATCGCCAGTCCGAATTCACGTGTCAGCATGGTGTCCTCACAGGCTGGCGGCGGGGCCGCCTTCCGGCTGCGCATCGGCCTGGGTGATGGTGCTGCCCGCCGCGACGCCGCGCGTCAGCCACACATTGCCACCGATGACGGAACCCTTGCCGATCGTGACCCGGCCCAGGATGGTGGCGCCCGCATAAATCACCACGTCGTCTTCCACCACCGGGTGGCGCGGCAAGCCTTTTTGCAGGGCCCCCGTATCGTCGGTGGGGAAACGCTTCGCACCCAGCGTGACCGCCTGATAGATGCGCACCCGCTCGCCGATGATTGCGGTCTCGCCGATCACGACACCGGTGCCATGGTCGATAAAGAAACTGGCGCCGATGCTGGCGCCCGGGTGGATATCGATGCCGGTTTCCGAGTGCGCCAGTTCCGCGATGATGCGGGCCACCAGCGGCGCGCCCAGCGCATACAGCGTGTGCGCCAGGCGATGGTGGATGATGGCCAGGATACCTGGATAGCACAGCAGCACTTCATCGACGCTGAGCGCGGCCGGGTCGCCGTGGTAGGCCGCCTCCACGTCCGTATCGAGCAGGGCGCGGATGGCAGGCAGGCTGCGCGCAAAGCGCTGCACGATGTCGTAGGCCCGCTGCTCCGTCACGCCGGCCTTGCGGGGCGCATCGTGGCGCGCGTTATAGGCCAGTTCGCGCCGGATCTGTTCGTGCAATCCCGTCAGCGCCGTATCGAGCGTGTGGCCGACAAAGAAATCCTCGCTTTCCTGGCGCAAGTCCGCAGGCCCCAGGCGCATCGGGAACAGCGCGGCGCACAGCAATTGCAGCACGTCGCGCAAGCGCTGGCGGGACGGGAATTCGCGGCCGCCGCACTCCTGGTTGCGCAGGCGCGCCTGGCGCCAGACGGTGCGCACCTGGCGCAATTCATCGACGATCGGTCCCAGTTCCCAGTGTGGCGTATTGCCCAGGGCGGCGGCGGGAATGGCGGAAGTCAGTACGCGGTCATTCATCGTGGCGCTCCCTTAATCCTGTACCCATGGCAAACCGTGCCAGCGCCAGCCGCCACGGTGTCCCCGCTGGCCCGCGTCATCGAGATCGCCTTCAAAGCCCTGCTCCACATTGAATACGCTGGCAAAGCCGGCCTTGGTGGCCGCTTCGGCCGCCGCGCCCGAGCGGAAGCCGCTACGGCACAGCAGCACCAGCACGGCGTCCTTGCCGCCGGCCTTGGCTTCCAGTTCACGCACGAAGCGCGGGTTGCGCGTCAGCGCGGTGCCGGATGCCCAGGTCACGTGCAGCGCTTCCGGCACGCGGCCCACGAAGACGCGCTCTTCATTGCTGCGCACATCGACCAGCAAGACGTCACCGGATTGCGCCAGGCGCCAGGCATCCTGCGGCGAAATGGTCCCGGCGAACGGCAGCCCCGCCGCCTGCGCGTCGGCGCGGGCTTGCTGCAGGGCCGGATCGTCGGCGTTGAGGAGATTGCCGTTGCCGGTGGCAACGGCGGCTTGCGCGAAACTCGGTGCGGTGCTCATGGCGTCCTTTCGATATGGCTGGTGAGTGCTGTCTATGGCCACCAATTTATCGAAGTCGCGGCGCTGCTAAAACGAATTTAATAGCGGATACAAAGTCGAAAATGACATATCGCGCCAGCTATAGCTATGAGCAGGGCACGTTATCTGCTACGCTAGCTCACCTGTTCGAGAGGAGATTAGCTATGGCTTTACCGCAAATGCCCACCATTCCGGGCGCTGCTGTCATGACGGATACGCTGGATTTCGTGAAGAACCTGTGGGGCAGCATGGGCGTCGTGCCCGGCATTGCCGCGCCCACGCTGTCCGTCGACGAGCTGGACAAGAAAATCAACGATTTGAAGGCCGTCGAGGCGTGGCTGAACTTGAATTCCAGCATGGTTCGCGGCAGCATCCAGGCGCTGGAAGTCCAGCGCAACACCATCGCCACCTTGAAGTCGATGGGCAAATCGCTGGCCACTGCCGTGCAGCAGCCGGGCGAAAAAGATACCAAATCCCTGTTTGAATCGATTCCTTACGCTTCCGCATTTTTCCAGCATGCGGCGGAAGCGCTGCAGCCGGCCGCGCCGGGACCTGCACCGAAGGAAGCCAAGCCTGACAACCCGTTTGCGGCCAGGCCGGAAGTGAAAGCGGCAGCGCCGACGGAAGCGCCGGCTGCCACCGCAGCGCCGGAAGCTGCGGCGGCCGCCGCGCCGACGCAGGCGCCGGCCGGCGCCAATGATGCGATGGCGGCGGCGGGACTGGCCAATCCATCGGTCTGGTGGAATTTGCTGCAGGAACAGTTCAAGCAAGCCGTGACGGGCGCGATGTCGGCCGAAGCGGTGACGGGCGCGGCAGCACGCGCCACGGAAGCGGCCACCAAGTTTGCCCAGGCGGCGACACAGGCGGCCACCAAGCCGCTCAGCAAGGCTGCCGCGGCGGCGACGGCCAGCACTCCGCTGGCGTCGGCCGCGAAGGACGAGGCGGCCGCCAGGAAACCTGCGCGCAAGCCTGCCGCAAAAAAAGCCGCCAAGACGGTAGCAAAATAAGTTGGCCCTCATTCCGTACGGCGGCTTTCGCCTTTGGCGAAAACCGCCCTACGGAATCGCGGCTCGGCTATGCCAGCCGCTGGATACGGATCGCCTCGATCAACCCATCTTCCTGCCGCTGCACCTTCACGATTTGAATCAAGCCTTCATCGGCCAGCAGTTTCGCGTTGTCGTACGCGGACTGGAACGTGGCTATGGTGTCCCCCTTGGCGCTGACCGGGCGTATCCACGCCGCCGCACCGATTTTCATCTTGCCGTACACTTCCTTGGCAATGTCGCGCATATGTATGTCTCCTTTTTCTAGTACTACATTGCACAGCCAGGTTTAATCCGTCAGCCTTGTTCCCCGCCCTCCTCGTCGAAGCCGAAGTTCTCGATCGGTGGCGGATCCTTGCGGGGCATCAGCAACGCCAGTTGTTCGATCAATTGCGCAAAGCGCTGCTGGCCCGGGGCGATGTGATCGACGTGCATCAGCACGCCGTTGGCTTCATCCATCAAGTCGCGGTTGTAGCCATGCTGCTGCATGTGCGAAATCAGGATCTGGGCCGAGTTGAACAGGATACGCATGTTGTTCGGCAGTGCTTCGCGCGCCGTGCGCATCCACGCCACGGCTTCGGGCAACTTGCCAGTCTTCCACAACAGCACGCCTTTGTTCATCATGTCGGCCGCTTCCTTGCGGGCCGACTTGATCAGCTCGGCGCCCTCTTCTCCCATGCGGGCTTTCTCGAAGATTTCCTGCACTTCGTCCAGCAACACCATGTTGTCGTGGTTGTTCCGGATCACGTAGCACAGCAAGTCCACCGGCGCATCCTTGACGCCCACCGCAAACAGCAGCGTCGCCAGTTCCATGCAGGTCGGCGTGTCCGGGCGCTCCGGATCCTCGTTCAGCATTTCCTCGAGTTCGTCGCCCGTCTTGCGGGCGCGGCGGTAATCGCCACTCTCGTGGTATACCAACCCTTCCGTGATTTTGGCGCGCAGTTGCACCAGTTCGCCGGTGAACTCGCGCTGCGCCATGCCCAGCACTTGCAGCGCTTCCTTGGCATCGTTTTTCTGGCCGCAAATCCGCGCCAGGCCGAAATAGGCATCGACCGTCTTCATCACGGAATATTCGCCAATCGCGATGCACTTGCGGAACGCCCGTTCCGCCAGCGGGATATTGCCCAGCTTGAGCGCCGCCAGGCCGAGGCGGCGCTGCCGCACCACGGAATTGGGCGACAGCTTGGCGGCCTTTTCCAGCACGTCGCACGATTCTTCCAGCTTGCCCATCAATTGATACGCGGTGGCCAGCTGGTCGTAGGCGTCGATGTAAAAGCGGTTTTCCGCTATCACGCCCTGGAACATCTGGCGCGCCGCTTCGTGGTCGCCATTATTCATGCGGATCTTGCCCAGGCCCGTGCGGGCCCAGTTGTAATCGCGGTCGTCCAGCACCTGCTCATACACGGCGCGGGCTTTTTCCGGCTCGCCGGCTTTCAGCAACAGGGTCGCCTTCATGCGCAGCAAATCGATGGCGTGCAGCTTGTGCACGGCGATCTGGTCGTCACACAGCTTGGCGGCGCGCAGGTAATCCTTTTCCACGAAAGCCTGGTCGATTTCGCGAAAGATCTGCTTTTTTTGCCACACGCGGTTCAAGCGCGTCAGCAATACGCCTTCCGTGATGGGCTTGATGATGTAGGCGTCGGGCTGCTGCTCGGCCGCGCCCATGACGGATTCCACGCTTTTTTCCGCCGACACCATCAAGAACACGCTGGACGGCGTCAGCAAATTGCGGATGCGGCACTCTTCCAGCACTTGCTGGCCATTCTTGCCGTCGCCGAGGTTGAAATCGCACAGCACGACGTCATACAGCGTCTTGCTCAGCATGGTCATGGCTTCGCCGCCGCTCGCGGCCTGGTCGAAGTGCTTGGCGCCCAGGTTGCGCAAGGTTTCGCGCAACAACTGGCGGATGCCGACAAAGTCATCGACGATGAGGTAGCGCTTTTCCGTCCAGTCGATATTGGCCGCAGCCGCCGCCACGGCGGCGGGATGCAGCGCATTGGTCAGTGCATGATTCACGGCAAACTCACCACGAAGGCGCCGCCACCCAGCTGGCCGCCGTTTTCCAGGCGGATGCTGCCGGTGCGCTGGCGGTATTTGTGCATCTTCGCCACTTCGCTGGCAAAGTACAGGCCCAGGCCGCTGCTATTGGTCATGAAATTCACGCCGGCCGTGATGCCGCTCATGGCCGAGACACCCGCATCGATCATCGATTGCGGGAAGCCGGCGCCATTGTCTTCCACGCGGATTTCCAGCAATCCATCTTTTTCCGCGACGGCAATGCGTATCGTGTCGTGCGTGTAGCGCACCGCGTTATTGATGGCTTGCGTCAACATGCCAATGATGAGGTCTTCATCGAACGTCCACACCATATCCTGGGGGAAATCGGCTTGCAGGATGATTTTCTTGGATTCCAGCAAGACTTTCGCCTGCGACGCCACTTGCTGCACCAGTTCGCCAATGTGCTGTGGCCGTGGGTCGAACGGGTATTCCGGCTTGCCGACTTGCTTGTAGAGCGCCAGCAACTGGATCAGGTTATCGTTGAGGCGCTTGGTCTGGTAGAGCATTTGCGCCAGTTGCGGATATGCGGGATGGTTGGCGTCCTTGTTATCAGCGCCGCCAAGCAATCCTTCCAGCGTGCCGGTCAGGACGCTGATCGAATTTTTCATGTCGTGCGCGGTGGATGCCAGGAACAGGAACAGCTCGGGTGCACCTTCTCGATCTTCCGCTTGGTCTTCCATTCAGTTACGCTCCGGGCTTCAATACTGATCAGGCATTATACCGAGAGCGTGAAATCGGGCGGAAAACCGAATGGATGCGGGTGATGCCGGGATGCCACAACTGGCGCCGGAAAGGCAGTGCCCTGGCGGCCTGTCTACGTGGCCGTTCTGAAAGCGCTGTCTGAAATTACCGGAAACCGCGCGTATTTTGTCGGCATCTGCGTGGATTCAAGCCATACCCTGTTCCACCGCCGGCGATTTCCGCTGCGCTTTCAACATGAAACGCCCCGGGTCGAGCGCCGCAATCAATGTGGTTTCCAGCGGCAGCGGTTCATGTTCCAGCTGCGCCGCCAGGATTTCCGCCGCCAGCGGCGCCCAGATCAAGCCGCGCGACGCATAGGCCAGCACGCCATACAAGCCCGGGTGACGGGGCACGTCGCGCAGGCGCTCGATTTTGCCGGCCGCCGCGCTGTAATCGGGCAGCGCCCCCACCAGCGGCAAACGGTCCGGGGCCATGCAGCGGAACGCCACGCGCCCGGCCAATGGCGCCGTGTCGGTTAACCGGTCCAGCGCACCGGGCAGGATGTCCGCCGCGCGCGCCAGGTTTTCCTGCTGGCTCGCTACACGCAACGCCGCATCGGTATCCGTGTCGTACGTTGCCCCAGCGCTCACGATGCCGTGCACCGCCGGCGTGATGTACGCTTCGCGGCAGACCACCAGCGGCACCGCGGGAAACGCTTGCGCATCCACGTGGGTGACTTGCCCGCGCATCGTGTACAGCGGCAGTTCCGCTGTTTGCGCCAGCGACCGCGCCCCCGCGCTGTTGGCGAGGATCACATTGGGCGCTTGCGCCAGCAGTTGCCCCTGTGCGTCCAGCACTTGCCACTGGCCGCCGGTGCGCTGCAATGTCATTGCTTCCGCGTGGTGGATACGCGTCAGCCGCTTCCCGCACGCGTCCAGCATGGCGCGGCAAATCGAGCCGGGATTGGCCCAGCCGCCCTGCGGAAACAGCCAGCCGCCATCGGGCGTCGCCACGCCCAGCATGCCGCTGGCTTCCTGCGCGTCGACCCAGCGCACATACGCTGCCGGATAGCGCCACGCATCGACCACTTCCCGTTGTAAATCCGCGTGCTGCGCATCGCGCGCCAGTTGCAGCACGCCGCACTGGCTGCCAGCGATCGGCCCGACGGCATCCGCGCCGACCTGCGCGTCCGGGTGCAAGCCGCCCAGCGCTTGCCAGCGCCGCTGCGCATACAGGTAAGCGGCGCGCGCCAGCCGGGTCGGGATATTGTCGTCGCGCGACAGCAGCGGCATGAAGATGCCGGAACGGTTGCCGGACGCTTCCTGCGCGGGCAAGCCGTGCCGCTCGATCAGCGTGAGGTCCCAGTCGCGCGCCGCCAGCCGTTCGCACATCGCCGCTCCGGCCATGCCGGCGCCGATCACGATGGCGCGGCGCTCCGGTATTGGCGCGCGCGGTGGTTGCGGTTTGCGGCTGGTGAAGGTGGCGCACGTGACTTCGCTGGCGTCGCCGAGCCACGGACAGGCAGGCGCATCGCAGGACTGCTGCGTAAAGCCTGCCGAGCGCAATGCTTTCAAGTCGTCGTCGCTGCTGCCCTGCATGGCCAGTGTGGCGCCGGGCAGCGCCAGCTTTGCCACCGTGCGCAAGTCGTTCACCGGTTGGGGCAAATACAGCGCATCGACCCGCGCCTGCAATTGCTGCAAACTCTGCCCGGGCTCACCCACCAGCAGATCCAGCGTCACGTTGCCGCCATCGAGCGACAGGCGGTGAAAGCCCGGGACGTCGACGGGCCATTGCGGACGCAATTCCGTTATGGCCAACGCCGCCGCCGGTGGCAGCGCGGGCAGCACGGCGATGTAATGCAGCGCGCTTGCCGTATGCCAGTCGAGTGCACGCGGGCCATCGGCCGCCCTCACCGGCGAGGCAGCGGTGCGGCGCCGCCACGCAGCGAGCACGTGCGCAAAATGTTCACCCGCGCCGAATGCGGTGGCCAGCAAGACGAAACGGTGATCCATCGGCGGCGTCATTGCTGGCATGCGGCGTGGCGGAAGCACGTCGTGTCGTGGTCGTTGACCATGCCGATGCCCTGCATGTACGCATAAATGATGGTGGAACCGACGAACTTGAAACCGCGTTTGCCGAGGTCCTTGGAAATCGCATCCGACAACGCGGTTTTCGCCATGCGGTCTTCCTGGCGGGCGATGTTGTTGACGATGGGCTTGCCGTCGACCCACGCCCACAGGTACTGGTCGAGGCTGGAACCCTCACCGCGCAAGCGCAGGTAGGCCTGTGCATTGGCGATGGCGGCAGCGACTTTCAGCTTGTTGCGGATGATGCCGGGATTGGCCAGCAATGCCGCCACCTTGTCCGGGCCATAGGCGGCGATCTTTTCCGCGTCCCACTGATCGAACGCGGCGCGGTAGTTGTCGCGCTTGTTCAGCACGGTTTCCCAGCTGAGCCCGGCCTGCGCCCCTTCCAGGTTCAGCATTTCAAACAGGCGCAACTCATCGTGGCACGGCACGCCCCATTCTTCGTCGTGGTAAGCGATATAGCGGGGATTGTTGGGATTGGCCCAGTTGCAGCGATGCAGTAGCGTGGTCATGGTGTAGTGGAGTGTGCGGCAAGAGCGTGAAGTCTACATTATGATGTCCGCACCACCCATCACGGAGAGCAGTCATGCAATTCGAAGCAAAACTGGAATGGCAGCGCAACGGCCAGGACTTCCTCGGCCAGCGCTACAGCCGCGCGCACGAATGGATCTTCGACGGCGGCTTGCGCGTGCCCGCATCATCGTCGCCGCTGTCGGTGCCGCTGCCGATGTCGAACGCGGACAATGTCGATCCCGAAGAAGCGCTGGTGGCGGCCACGTCGAGCTGCCACATGCTGTTCTTCCTGTCGATTGCCGCCAAGCGGGGCCACGTGGTGGAGAGCTACAGCGACCACGCGGTCGGCCTGCTGGAAAAGAATGCAGAAGGCCGCATGGCGATGACCAGCATTACCCTGCGGCCAAATATCGTGTTTGCCGGCGGCGACTGGCCGGACGAGGACGAGCTGGCGGCGATCCACCATGAAGCGCATGACAAGTGCTATATCGCCAATTCGCTGAAGGCGGAAGTGGTGGTGGAGGCGCCGGTCGTGTGACCGTTACGCCAGGTCGCTGGACAACCCCACGCGCCGCCGCTCGCCGCGCAGCATCGGCGGTTGCACCAGGTTAGTCACCACCCGCACTTCGCCGCTGGCCACGGTTTGCTCCAGCTGCTGCATCATGCGCCGGAAGAGGCCGTCGCCCTGCGTGGTCTCCGTGCAGTACAGCGCGGCCCACGCATTGCGGCCGGAATTCTTGGCGATGTACAGGCCCATGTCGGCCAGTTCCACCACCTGGCTCCACGTCAGCAAGCGCGGTTGCGACGGCATGAAGGGGAAGCAGGCGTAACCGATCGAGCACGTCTTGGTGAGCGCCGTGCCATCGGGCAGGATGAAGTCGCGGTGCGCAACGGCGCGGCGGATACGCTCGGCCACCACCTTGGCTTCTTCGCGGTCCGTGGCGCGCGCCAGCACGAGGAATTCTTCGCCGCCCCAGCGCACCAGGTAATCCGATTCACGGAACACTTCGCGCAAGCGCTCCTGCATTTGCACCAGCACCGCATCGCCGGCCGCGTGGCCATAGCGGTCGTTGACTTCCTTGAAGTGGTCCAGGTCGACCATGAAGAACACCAGGTCCTTGTTATCCTTGTACGGGCTGACTTCACGCTCCGCGGCGAGCCCCGGCTGTTCGTGGCGGCGCAGCGCCATCGCCACGTCCGAATCCACGTGCTGCAGGAAGAAGCGGCGGTTGCGCAAGCCCGTCAACTGGTCCGTCAGGCTGACTTCCTCCAGCGTGTGGTAAGCCCGTTCCAGCTCGATGTTCTTGTCCATCAGTTGCGCGCGGGTGGCGGCCACTTCGCGATAGGCGCTGGCGTTATCCAGCGCGATGGCGCCGTAGGCGCACAGCGTGGAAAACACCAGCCGTTCCCGTTCGCCATAGGCGCGGGCGCGCAGCGATTGCACGGTCATCGCGCCCAGCACGCGCTCACCCACGCACAGCGGCGCAAACAGCAGGCTCAGTGTCGGCAACGTGCCGGGGATCAGGTTGGGCGTGGCGCCATCTTCATCGAGTTCGATCAGGATTTCGCGCCGTTCGCGGATGCAGCGCGCGGAGTTCGCGTGCGGGTCCGACAGCGCATAGCAGGTCGGCGGCAAATCCTGGCCCGCTTCCTTGCAGAACGCGCAGCACAGCGACTCGCCGCCCGGCTGCAGCAGGAAGATGGAAAAATGCGTGGCGTCCAGCAAGCCGTGCACGTGGCGGTCCAGCACGCGGTAGACCGCCGCCACATCCAGGTGCGCCGTGATTTCCTGGCCGATGGCCGACAGGTGCGCCAGCGTGGCATTGGTGCGCTGCAAGACCTGCGCGCGCTGCGCTTCGGAAGCCGCCAGCTGGCGGTGATGCTCGCCTTCCGTCTGCGCCCGCTCCGTGCGGTATTGCACCTGCATGGCGACGGCGCGGCTGGTGGCTTCCTGGCTGTGCGTCTGGTCGCGCACGGCATTGGCTTGCAGTGACACTTCATACGCCTTGCGGTAATCTCCCGCCGCCGCATATTCACGGGCGGCGGCATCGAGCAAGGCGGCCGGCACCTGGTAGCCATCGATGGTGGAGGCCAAATTCATGGCCGCTTCCAGGTAATGCAGCACCGCATTGGGCGCCGCCATGTCGCGCGGCCCCGGCAACGCATGGCCGTGGCGCGCGTGGATCTGCGCCAGCACGCGCAGCGCGGCGATCTGGTTGCCGATATCGCCGGTACCGCATGCCATCTCCAGCGCGGACAGCGCCACCGCCTGCGCATCGTGCGGCCGGTCCAGCTGCGACAGCGCATGCGCCTGGCCGCGCCGCGCGCTGCTCTTGAAATCGCTCTGGCCCAGCTGGTCGCCGCGCAACTGCAATTGCTGGAAGCTGTCCAGCGCCAGCTGTGCGTCGCCCAGGTCCAGCGCCAGGTCGCCCTGGTATTCCAGCGCCACCGCATAGGCGCGCGAGGAAGCCAGCGGCGCCAGCGCCAGCAAGGCTTCATGCAGCAATTCGCGCGCGGCGGCGCCCTGCCCCAGGTGGCGCAGGGTTTCAGAGGTCTGCATCAGGCACAGGCCCACGCACATCGGCCAGCCCGTCGGGCGGGCCAGTTCCAGCGCGCGCTGCATCCATTCCAGCGCCGCGTCATGCGCATTGAGGCTGGTAAAACCGTTGCCGATATTGGTGGCGATGGTGATGGCGCGGCGCACCTGCCCCGTCGCCATGGCCGCTTCGAACGACAGCATCAAGAGCGCCACGGCGCGGCCGAAATCCGCGCCCTGGAAAGCGCTGATGCCCGCGTAATCGCGCACCCAGCCCGCCACGGCCGGATGGGCATCGTCATCGTCCGTGAAGCGCTGGCCCCAGCGCGCATTGGCTTCCTGCAAATTGTGGAATACGCAGAAAATCGCCGCAGCCGCATCGATGATGTCGGCGCGAATGGTGTCGCCCGCGGCGCGCGCATCGGCCGACGCGATGGCCAGTTCGCTGTTGCTGGCCACGCAGTCGCCACGGTCATTGGCGATCCACGCCAGCAGCCAGTGCGCGTCGGCGCAACCGAGTGCATTGCCTTCCCGTTCGAACGCCAGCAAGGCTTGCTGCGCCAACCCTTCGCCCACTTCCAGCTTGCCGACCAGCCACTGCGCTTCCGCTTCAATCAGCGTGAAACGGGCCGCCAGCAACGCGGCCGCCGCTTCCAGGTCGGTCCGGATGGCGGTGGCTTGCAGGCTGCCCGTCAGCGCCTCGGCCAGCCCGGCCGCCTCCTGCGCCAACAGGCGTGCGCGCGCGACGTCGCGCTGGCGTAAATGCCAGGCAAGCTCGGCCAGCAGCAACAGGCGGGCGTTACCTTGTGTCTCAGGTAACTGCGCTTCCCATTGCGCCAGCACATCATCGGGCGCGAACATTTCCAATTTATTAATTCCTAGCGGATATTGCCGCAGTGCACTATCGGGAATGTCGCATTATTCCACAAGTTCAGCGCAACACTGCGACTGCGCCGGAAAATGTTAAAAACGACAGCGCCGTCGAGACCAGGATAATGCGGGCGATCCGCCCCGTGTTGGCGCCGAAGCGCTCCGCCAGCATGGCGACATTGCTGGCGCTGGGCAGGCAAGCCACCAGGATGATGACGTCCAGCGCCGCCGGATCGAGCGGGAGACCCAGCCGCAACGCAGCGTGGCCGATACACCACATCAGCAGCGGATGCAGCGCGAGCTTTTTCAGCGCGACCGGCACATATTCTCGCAGCGGCGTGGCGTCGGCCGTGCTCATCTGCGAGCGGGCCAGCACGGCGCCGATGGTAAACAGCGCAACGGGCGACGCCGCATCGGCCAGCAAGCCGATGGTTTTCGCCACCGGCCCCGGCAGGGCCAGGCCGGACGCGGACGTCAGCGCCCCCAGCGCGATGGCCCACGGCATAGGATTACTGATCATGCCTTTGAGCGCATTGCCGACGGCGGCCCGGCCGCTGCCGCTGCCCACGCGCGACAGCGCGATGCACAGCGACGCCGTGATCACCATGTCGATCACAATGGTCATGATCACGGGCCCGGATGAGCGGGGCCCGATCAGCGCCAGCAACAGCGGCACGCCCATGAAGCCGTTATTCGGGAAGGCCGCCACCAGCGCACCGAAGGCGGCATTGTTCCAGTCGATGCGGTGGCTCAGCGTCGCCGCCATCGTGATGCCCACAATCAGCAGCGCGCACAGCAAATAGACCGTGAACACGCCCGGATCCAGCAATTGCGCGATGGGCGTACTGGCGCCAAAGCGGTACAGCATGCACGGCAGCGCAAAGTACAGCACAAAGGTATTCATCCCTGGAATGGCCACCAGGGGCAGCATGCCGCGCCGCACGGCGATATAGCCGCACAGCACGAGCGCGAAAAAGGGAAAGGTGACGGCAAAAATGGCAAGCATGGGTTGCCATTCTACCGGTGCCGCCGCCAGGCGGCATCAGCAGGGGGCGATACCCGCCCCCTGCCGTCACTGTCAGGCACCGTCAATATTTCACAGGCGGGTGCACGTCCTTGTTGGCCGGGTTGTCCGGGTGGTCCGTATTGCCGCTGGTCTTGTCGGCTTTCGGCTGGCGTTTGCCATAGGTCTTGCCCGATGCGCTGGCGTCCGGGCTGGCCGCGCGGCCTGAACCCGTATTGCCCGGCGCCGCGGTGGCGCCCATGGTGTCGGCGGCATTGGCCGACGTCCCCACCGGCGGCGGCGTGCCGGCGGTACGGGGGCTGACCCCATCCAGGCTGGCGCTCAGGGTTTCCACGTGGCCCAGGTGTTTGGCGACGGTGGGCTCCAGCTTGGCCGCCAGCGCCTTCACGTCCGCATCTTTCGCTTCGGACTGCACTTTTTGCACATAAGCATGGGTCGCTTTATGGTCGCTGATACCAGCCTGGGCCGCATATTCGCGGTCGAACGCATCACCGGACAGGCGCTGCAGTTTTTTCCCCATGGCCTTGTGTTTGGCGTCGGGCTCGGTGGGCAGCACCACACCCTTGCTCTGCGCGACCGTCATCACTTCCCGCAAACCTTTGCTGTGGTCATCGATCATTTGCTGGGCAAATGCTTTGACTTCCGTGTTTTGCGACTTGTCCAGCGCAATCCGGCCGGCTTCAATTTCCGCGATATTGGCTTGCGCCAGTTGCTTCAACATGGCCTGGTCGGTTTTGGCGAGCGATTGCGCCTGGACTCCGGCCGCGCTCATCAAGGCTGCAATGGCCAGCGCGATTTTCACTTGTTTCATTACGGTTCTCCTCTGGATTGGAAGCGCCGCTTTCAGGATAGTTATTTTATGCTGCCAATGTACACGCGCGCCGGACATATCGGCCGCAGCTTTCGGGCAAGCAATGGCATACTTGTATACAAATGCGCTGCCCCCGCCTCAGGAAGGAACCGCCATGCCCGACGACAGCAACAGCCTGGTAGCCTGCATCCCCCGCCTGCGCCGCTATGCGCGTGCACTGGTGGGCGACAGGGCTGCCGCCGACGAACTGGTGCAAGACACCATGGAACGCGGCTGGCACCGGCTGTCGACGTGGCGACGCGGCAGCGATATGCGGCCCTGGCTGTTCAACATCCTGCATGGCTTGTATACAGAGCGGCAGCGCCACAGCCCTGCCGGCTCACCGTCACAGGAACGGCTGGACATGCGCGACATGCAGGCGGCCTTGCTGCAATTGCCGCCGGAGCAGCGCGAAGTGCTGTTGCTGGTGGCGCTGGAAGAGATGCGCTATGAAGAAGTCGCGGAAGTCTTGCAAATCCCGCTCGGCACGGTGCTGTCGCGCCTGTCGCGGGCCCGTGAACGGTTGCGGCTGACGATGCTGGGGCAGGCGCCCGCCTCGCCGCTGAAGGTGGTCAAATGATTCCCGTTACGGAAGCGGAATTGCAGGCGTGGGTCGACGGCAAGCTGGAACAGGCGCGCCAGGCCGACATTGCCAGCTATGTGAAAAATAATCAGCAGGAAGGCGAACGGCTACGCGCCTACCGCCAGCAAAACATCGCGCTGCGTGCACTGTATGGCCCAGTCCTCGATGAAACCATTCCCCGCTCGATGCTGCGCACCCGCAACCTGTCGCGCTGGCTGTGGCCGATGCGGCGCTATGCGGCCAGTGTGGCGCTGATGTTATCGAGCGCCGTGCTGGGCTGGATGGCCCATGCCTACCTGGCGGAACAGCAGTTGATCGCCAGCGCGCCGGGACCGGCGCTGGCGGCACGCGCCCTGCAGGCGCATGCCGTCTCTCTGCCGGAAGTGCGCCATCCGGTCGAAGTGGGGGCGGATCAGCAGGAACATTTGACGGGCTGGCTGTCAAAGCGGATGAGCATGCCGCTGCAACCGCCCCGCCTTGCACAGCAAGGTTTCGACCTGGTGGGCGGACGTATCCTGCCAAGCGACACGGGGCCAGCCGCACAAATCATGTATGCGGATGCGGCCGGGCAGCGGCTGACGTTATATATTTCCACCGTCAAGGGTGACAGGCGCGACACGGCCTTCCGTTATGCGCAGGACGGGCAAGTCGGCGTCTATTACTGGATCGATGGCCAGTGGGGCTATGCGGTGTCCGGTGTTCTGGACAAGAGCACCCTGGCCAGGGTGGCCAGGGCGGTCTACGAACAGCTGTAAAGCTTGCCGAACTTATTGGACGCCGCGGCGGCCCATGTCGGCCAGCCGCATCTTCATGCCTTCGTTGGCGGCCGGACCTGCCGCAAACATGTAGTCTTCATCGTTGATGGCCAGGCCGGTACGCGCGTCGACCAGCACCTGGTCAGCCGGCTTGCCGGTTTCGCGGCTCACCACCAGCAGGCTGGCGCCTTCCGGAGCCAGGTGTTCGTTACCCCACGCGATGAAAGCCAGCAATACCGGTTTGAAGTCGCGGCCCGCTTTGGTCAGCACATATTCATAGCGTGGCGGACGGGTGCTGTACTGGCGCTTTTCCATCAAACCGCCTTCGACCAGGCCGGCCAAGCGGCGGGTCAGCATGTTCGGAGCGATCTTCAGGCTCTTTTCGAACTCGTCGAAACGGGTCAGCCCGTAAAACGCGTCGCGCAAGATCAGGATGCTCCACCACTCGCCCACTTTACCCAGGCTGCGGGCGATCGGGCATGGCATACGGCCAAAATCAGTATGTTTCATTGCACTTCCTCCTTAGGGAACAATGGATTTCCACTTTCCAACTTAGAAGTCATTATTTGCCAGCTAAAAAATTGCTGCTTTTGTAGGAAGTGACAATCCTTTTGCAAGCGGAGAAACCGGCAAATTTTTTTCAAAGGGAGGCATAATATGCAACACTGCTTCAATGCTTCGATGAGCCCCCAGTAGAAAATGTACCTTTCCAGTGATGCCAACGTGCGCAAGATCCTCATCGTGGACGATTCCGCGTTCGAGCAGCGCATGCTGGTGGACTTGCTCAGTGAAATGCCATACCGCGTCTCCGTCGCGTTCAATGGCTTGCAAGGTTACCAGTTGGCCCTGTCCCAGCAGCCCGACCTGATCCTGCTGGACGTGCGCATGCCCAGCATGGATGGCTACACCTGCTGCCGGTTATTAAAGGCCAATCCGGCCACGCATGACATACCCGTGATTTTCCTGTCTGGCGCCGACGCGGCGGAAGACCGCATCATGGGCTTGTCGATCGGCGGCGTGGACTTTGTCTCGAAACCCTTCACGCCGGGCGAACTGGCGGCACGCATCCACGTGCACCTGAACCTGATGCGGCGCGCGCCGAAAGACGCGGCGGAACAGCCGCCCGCGCCGGCGCTGCCGGCCAACCCGGACGCCGTCCTCGTCAGCGCCGCCAAGCGCTTGATTGCCGATAACCTGGCGGCCTTGCCCAGCCTGTCTGAAATTGCCCGCAGCGTGGGCACTTACCGTGAAAAGCTGTCGCAACTGTTCCGCGAACAGACTGGCATGACGGTGTTTGCCTTTATCCGCGAAGAACGGATCCGCCGTGGCGTGCAACTGCTGCGCGAGACGGAAATCGATGTCCAGGACATTGCATTGCTGATCGGCTTCAATAACGCGGGCAACTTCGCCACGGCGTTCCGCGAACGCATGGGCGTCACACCCAGCGCTTACCGCGCATCAGGCACAGCAAGCGGCGCCCCCGGTTCTCCGCCGGAAGAATCCGGCAAAAAGTGAGCTTGCCGGTCACGCCCGCATTTGCTTGCGCCACCAGCGCCACGACACCAGCGCGTTGACGAAGTAACCGGCATACAGCAGCGCCGTCAAATTCAAGCCGCGGCTGACATACAGCGGCACCGACACGGCATTGACCAGCACCCACACCGGCCACGTTTCAACCCGCCGCGCCATCAGCAGCAATTGCGCGATGATGGAAAACGCCAGCACGGACGAGTCGATGAAGGGCGCATACGCGTTGGTGTACTTGTGCAGCATCAGGCCGTACGCTGCCGCCCCTGCGATGCCGGCTGCCGCCATCCATGCCATCGTCCGCAGTTTGACGGACGTGATCGGCAATTCCTTGCCATGATCGCCGGCCGCCCATTCGCGCCAGCCGATCACGCAAGTCACGATAAAGAAGATTTGCAGCGCCACGTCGGCATACAGGTTGACGCCGTAAAACAGCACGCTGAACAGCGCGCAGCCGACGATGCCCAGCCACCACGAGTGGATGCTGTTGCGGCCGGCCAGGATGATGGCCAGCGCCATGACGATATTGGCGACGATTTCAAGCGGGCTCATAGGCAAAATCCAGTGCAAGATTGTCCATTCTCGGTGACAACCCCGGCATTCCGCAACTGATACCGAACTGACACTGCGCTGCCCTGTCGCCTCGCGCCGCGCACCGTGATACTGGCCGCATGCCATTCACCGACACCGCCATGCAGCTCATCGACCACGACGCCATCGCGTCCCCGCCCTTCCCGCCCCACGGCGGCCGCCGCTTTACCGGCTGCCTGCCCATGAACCAGATCCTGCAAGTGGGCGATTTCCTGGTCTCGGCCAATGGCCTGTTTTTCGCGACACTGGCGGGTGACGGCACGTTCCGCGTGTACCGGGGCATCGATACGGACGAAGAGCAGGGTGTGCTGTGGTGCAGCCGCAAGGCGGGCGAACGGGGCCGCTACTTCGCGCTGGTGCAAAGCGATGGCAATTTCTGCATTTACCAGGGTTCCGACCTGGCCCACAATTGCGGCTGGCACTGGGGCACGCAAATGACGGCGCAGGGCCAGCAGTTTTATGCCGCCATGCAGGACGACGGCAATTTCTCGATCCGCGCCGGCACCGGGCCCGATGACAGCCGCGGCGTGGTATGGGCCACCAGCGTCACCGACCATGTGCTCAGCATCGAGGAAGTGCTGCACATCGAATATGACTTTGCCAATGCCTGCGTATTGCGCACCAGTCCCGCCAGCCAGTACAGCGAAGTGGTCACCAACCACACCGCCACGCCCAGCGCGCACACGCTGGCCGGCGCCATTGCCATCACTGAAACGTCATCATGGACCAACACCCCGGCCGCCACCCTGGGGCCGGATGTCGAATACCGGCACGGCGTGCCGGGCGTGTCCGGCGACGACTTCATCCTGTCCGACGAACCCGTCGATTACGTGGCCAATTGCGCCGTGACACGCCAGACTGCCTGGGCGTTCGACACCCCGTACAACGTGCCGCCGCACGCATCGATGCGCGCCGCCATTGCACTGACCTATTCCACCGTCTCCGTTCCCTATGTGCTGGTGGGCCAGTTGCGCTTCGAATCCGGCGCCCGCGTGGTGGGGGCGATCCAGGGCAACTACCTGGGCACCAATGCGCACAGCCTGACGGCCAGCTTTACGCCGCACGATCCGTCGCCCAACATGGGCAAGCGCATCCTGCGGCCGCTGCGACCGTTGTCAGGAATGGTCGCTTATCAGCGGTAATTAGCGGTAAGCGGCGTGCAAAGCTCCCCGGGCTCACTGGCAATGCTATAGTGCCTGAGCCATGAATCTGGACGCCTCAAAAGTTAACAACAATGAAACGCCGCTGCCGCAAGACGGCCGCGTGCTGCTGGATGCCACCTTGCTGAAACGGTTGCGCAAAGCGCGCGGCCTGAGCCAGGAGGCGCTGGCCGACTTGTGTTTCCAGAACCAGTTGTGCGTGTCGATCGCGTCCATCAAACGCGCGGAAACCGGCAAAATCGTGTTGTACCGCACGGCGCGCCATTTGGCGCAAGTGTTTGACGTGGAGCTGGACCAGTTGATGGCGGCGGCATCGCCGGCCACCGCGGCGGGCGATGCCGTCGCCGCCATGCCACTGCCGCCGGCGGCGCCCGCGGCGGGGCGCCACAGCCATGCGGCCGGCGGTTTCGCGGTTCCCGCGCCAGACTTGCCGCTGTTCCCACCCCACGCCGCCGTGCACGGCGCCCAGCCCATCCCGCCCGGCGTGCCGGCGCTGTATGACCTGCACTATGACGACGTGGTGCGCTATGTCGTCATGCTGCACGCGGAACTGACCATGCCGCCGGGCGCCGACAGCGCGGCGGTGCGCGACATTGCCGCCATCGTCCAGCAATTCGGCGGCAAGGTCACCGGTGTCGACGGTTGCACCGTATCGGCAGCCTTCGGGCTGCCGCAGGCGTACCGCAGCGATGCGGAGCGCTGCATGCGCTGCGCGATTGAATTGAACCGCCATTTGCTGACGCACGGCGGGCGCGCGATGGCCATGCGCCTGGCGCGCTGGGAATCGGGCGCCGCCACCGGCAACGCGCCGGACTTGCGCCAGCCGCCCCGCCCCGCCGCTTCCGTGCTGCCGTTCCGCCTGCCCCTGCATGTGGAGCGCAAGCTGCTGCCGCTGCTGGACCACCGTTTCCTGTTTTCCGATGACGGGGCGCGCGACAGCGGCTACCTGCTGTTCAGCAAACCGGCCGCCAGCGACGCCAGCCAGTTGCCGCCGCTGATCGGCCGCTACGCGGAAACGCGCCAGTTCAAGGCCGTGGCCGAAGGCGTGCTGGAAAGCCAGGCCGGTCACATCCTGTACGTGCGCGCGGTGGCGGGTGTCGGCAAGAGCCGGCTGGCCCAGGAATTCATCGATATCGCGCGCGCCGCCGGCATGCGCTGCCATATGGCCGAAGTGCTCGATACGGGCGTCGTGCACGCAGAACACGCGGGCGCCGACCATGGCTGGCGCGCGCCGCTGGAACAACTGGCGCGCAGCCTGCTGGGCCTCGGGGTGCAACCGGCGCACGGCGATTCGCCGCTGATTGCCGACCTGGTGGCGCGCCTGTACCTGCCGCCGGAAACCGCGCTGTTCTACCACGTGCTGGCCGGCGTGCGGCTCGATGCGGAACAGCACGCGCTGTATGCCGCCATGAGCCAGGACGTGCGCGACCAGGGCTGGACGCGCGCACTGCAAATGCTGGTGCTGCGCCTGGCCATGACGGAACCGCAACTGATCGCGCTGGAAGACGTGCACTGGGGCGACCCATACCTGTTCGATGCGCTGGGCCCGCTGCTGGCGCTGTCGCATGAGGCGCCTGTGCTGTGGGTAATCACGTCGCGCGTGGAAAACGATCCGCTGGAAAGCGCGCTGCGCCAGCAGATGGCGGACCTGGGCCTGACTGTGTTCGACCTGGCGCCCATGCCGGCGCGCGAAGCGATGGCGCTGGCCGACCAGTTCACGGACGTCGATCCGGCCTACCGCGCCCGCTGCGTCGAGCGCGCGCAGGGCAATCCGCTGTTCCTGACACAATTGCTGGCCAGCCCCGGCCAGCAATTGCCGGACAGCCTGAAACATTTGATCCAGGCGCGCCTGGACGGCATGCCGGCCCAGCACCGCCAGGCGCTGCGCATGGCGTCCGTGCTGGGTCCCCGCTTCGAGCTGGACTTGCTGCGCGATGCGCTGGGCGACGGTGGCTACGTGCCGCAGGCGGCGGGCCGCGACAGCCTGTTGCGCAAGACGGCCGACAATGGCTGCAGCTTCGTGCACGACCTCGTCATGCACTGCATTTACGACACCATCGATCCGCAGCAATTGCGCCAGCTGCACGCGGTGGCGGCGCTGGCGTGGCGGCAGCGCGATGCGGCGCAGTGCGCGCACCACCTGTACCGCGCCAACGATCCCGGTGCGCTCGACATGATGCTGCAGGCGATCCGCGAGCGGCTCGAGCGGCACCAGTTCGAAGCGGCGCTGGACCTGGCATCGTCATGCAACGCCTATGATTCCACCAGTTTTTCCAGTTTTACGCTGGCGCTGCTGCGCGCCCACGCCAGCACCGGCATGGGCCACATGGGTAATGCACGCCAGTATTACCAGCACGCGATCATGCTGTCCGGGCGGCCGCAGGAAAAGATCGACGCGGTGATCGGCCTGGCGGGCGTGCTGAACATCCTGGAAGAGCTGGAAGAGGAAGAGCGGCTGCTCGATGAAACCGTGCCGCTGGCGCTGTCGGTGGGCGCGGAAGCGGCGCTGGGCAAGCTGCTGTACCTGAAAGGCAATATCTACTTCCCGCGCGGGAATTACACGGAATGCCGCCGCTATCACGAAGACGCGGCGCGCTATGCGGAAGCGGCCGACATGAGCGAAACCCAGGCCCGCGCCCTGTCCGGCGTGGGCGATTCGTATTATGCGCAGGGCCGCATGCGCAAGGCGTTCGACCTGTTCAGCCAGTGCCTGGCCATGTGCGAACGGCACCGCTACGTGCACATCGAAGCGTCGAATCGCGCGGCGCTGGGCTCGACCCGCATTTACCTGGGCGATACGGAAGGCGCCGTCAGCGACGCGCTGGCATCGGCCACGCTGGCGCACAAGGTCGGCAACCGCCGCGCTGAAACGTTTTCCCGCATGACGGCCGGCTGGGCGCTGGTGGCCGATGGCGCGCTGGATGCGGCCACGGAGCAGGTCGAACTGGGCCTGGAACTGGCGCGCACGCTGGGCAGTTCGCGTTTCGAGACCTTCCTGATGGAGAGCCAGGCCCGCATCACCTGGCTTAACGGCGACCATGCGCTGGCGGAACGGCAAATCAACGCCACCGCGCAGCAAATGGAAAGGCTGCAATTGCAGAACTTTATCGGGCCGTGGGTGCTGGGCACGCAGGCGCTGTTTACGCGCGATGCAGACGTGCGCCGCCGCGCGCTGCTGCAAGGCGCCGCTTACCTGAACCGCGATTGCCTGGCGCACAATGCGTACCGCTTTTACCTGAGCGCGGCGGAGGTATCGCTGCTCGATGGCGACCTGGTGGCCGCGAGTTTTTATGCCGACCAGTTGCTGGCCACGGCCGCGCAGGAAAGCTGCGCCTGGGCCGAACACCACGTGGCGCTGCTGCGCGCCTATGCGCAGTGGCTGCGCGAACCGGACGAGGCGTTGCGCCGTACGCTGACCGAGCTCGATGACCGCTCCGTGCAGTATGGCTATGCGCAGGCGGCGCCGCGATTGCGGATGGCGCTGCAGGGTGCGTTGCAGGGGCGGTTGCTCAAGACCGTATAACCTTACGGATTGCGCGATAACACGGTGATGTAACCTGCCACGTCCGCACCGGCATCCTGCCGCAATGTCTGCATGGCGAGACTGTCCACCGTCAAGCCGTGCGCCTGCGCCAGCGCGTGCAGGTAGCGGGCCGTGTGGGCGTAACGGCCGCTGCTCCGCAACACATAGTCGCCCTCTCCCTGCTGCGCTTCCACGGAATACGCGAAGACACCGCCGGCCCGCAACGCCTTGCGCACAGCACGGAACAGCGGCTGCAAATCCCCCAGGTAGACCAGCACGTCCGCCGCCACCAGCACATCGGCGCTGCGGCCCTGCAGGGCGGCGGCGATATCGGCGCACGCCAGTTCATCGTACACGCCACGCCGCAACGCCTGTTCCAGCATCTGCGGCGACAAGTCCACGCCCACCAGCGCACGCGCGTGGGACCGCAGCAGCGGTCCGCACAGGCCCGTGCCGCAACCAAGGTCGATCACATCGAGCAACCCGCCATGCAGGCGGCCGGCCAGCGCGTCCATCAGTAAGCCCGGCACGCGGTAATGCAGAACCTGCTGCAAATGCTGGTCGAAGCCATCGGCATACTGGTCGAACAGCGCCGCCACATACGGCGCGGGTGGTGCGGCCGGCGCCGGTTGCGCGCCCAGCGCGGCCAGGTGGAATGCCACGGCGTCCGCATCGGCGCCGCAAGCCAGCGCATCGCGGTAAGCGGTGATCGCGGCATCGTGCTGGTTCAGTGCGCGCAGCGCATTGGCGTAGTGCAGGTGCACCTGCGCATCGCCGGGCTTCAGCGCCAGCGCGCGCTGGTGACAATCGAGCGCATGCTGGCTGTCGCCCAGGCGCAGCAACAGCGTGCCGTAGGCGCTCCATGCGGCTGCATGGTCGGGGTCCGCTTCGATCGCGTTACGGTAAGTTTCCACCGCCTCATCGTAGCGGCCCAGGCTTTGCAGGGTGACGGCGGCGCCCGCATACGACGGGCTGTGCCCGGGCGCGGCGCTCAAGGCCTGGCCATAGCTGTCCAGCGCCTGTTCCGGGCGTCCCAACTGGTGCAGCACCAGGCCCCGGTTACACAGCGCTTCCACGTACGCCGGTTGCAACGCCAGCGCCGCATCGTAATCGGCCAGCGCCTCATGCAGCCGCCCGAGGCGGCGCAGCGCATTGCCCCGGTTGGCCAGCGCCATCGGGTAGCGCGGCTGCAAGGCCAGCGCCCGGTTGAAACTGGCCAGCGCTTCCTCGTGGCGCCGCGCATCCTGCAATGCCGCGCCCAGGTTGCAGTGGGCGATGGCCTTGCCGCCGTCGACGGCGATCGCCTGTCCGATCAGCCGGATGGCGTCATCGGCCGCGCCGGCCTGGCGGGCAATCACGCCCAGCAAATGCAGCGCATCGAAATTGGCGGGATCGAGCCGCAACACTTCGCCATACAGCGTTTCGGCTTGCGCCTGGCTGCCGCGCTGGTGCAGCGCGACGGCTTGCTGGAGCAGTTGGGGAATGCGGGGGGAAGAAGACATGGCGGCGGGCTGGGCGTTGCGGGAAAAGCAGCACATTACCAGATCGTGCGCCCGCCCGTCCCGCCGCCCCCCTTGCCGCCGATGTGCGCGGATTACTTCTGCTGCGGTTGCGGATCTTGCTGCTGGTTGCGCTTGGCGATTTCATTGCCGACGAAACCGCCGCCAATCGCACCGGCCACCGTCGCCAGCTTCTTGCCGTTGCCGCCGCCCACCTGGTGGCCGATCAAGCCGCCCACCACCGCGCCGATACCGATGCCCAGCGCGCTGTTTTGCGGTGCGGCTTGCGGCGCTGGTGCCGGTTGCGCGGCCACCTGCGGTTGCGGCTCCGGTTGTGGACGCGGTTCCTGGCGCGCCTGGCCGCTTTCCGCCCGCACGGCGTCACGCACGGTGTCGTGGCGGCGCGGTGTTTCATGGCGTACCGCAGGTTTCGGCGCGGGCGCCTCCACCGCCACCGGTTGCTGCGATGCCGTGGTGGATTCCTGCGCCACCACCAGCCCTTGTGCCCCGGCCGGCAGCGCCGACGGCGCGGCGGCCTGTGCACCGGCCTGCGCCTGCACGGCGGCGGGTTCGCTGTGCGACATCGGCAGCAATCCCGTCACGGCGGCGATGCCGGCCAGGCTGAACACGGTCAGCGATACGGCAGCCGTGGCGACCAGTGGGTGGATGCGTTTAGGGGTAGCGGTTTGTTCCATGTTGTTCTCCGTAAGTGAGGCGCATCGTGCAGCGCCGTTGCTACCTTAACGGTCGAGCCCGCTTGTGGGCTGTGAGAAAAATGTATCGACGGTAAGTACTTGTAACCGGACAAGTGTATCGGCCAAGCCGCCTGTACACCCGATGCGTGTATTGCGGCCGACTGTACCGGTTCTGTACCGGGAATTCCATTACAGTGTCCTGCAAGGAGTAACCCATGACCACCGACCAGCTCATCGCTTTTTGCGCCTTCGCGGCGATTTCATCCATCACGCCCGGCCCCAACAACACCATGGTGCTGGCGTCCGGCCTGAACCACGGCTTCCACCGTTCGCTGCCACACATCGCCGGCATCAGCATCGGCTTTGCCATCCTGGTACTGGGCACGGGCGCCGGCTTGCACGCGGTCTTCACCGCCGTGCCGCCGCTGCAAACCCTGCTCAAATATGGCGGCGCGCTGTACCTGCTGTGGCTGGCCTGGAAGCTGGCCCGCTCCGGCCCCATGCAAGACAACAATGCGCAGGGGGCGGAACGTCCCATGTCGTTCCTGGGTGCGGCAGCGTTCCAGTGGATCAATCCCAAGGCATGGGTGATGGCGGTGGGCGCCGTCACCACTTACCTGCCGCACGCCTTCGGCCTGGCCGACGCCATGTTGATGGCTGCCGTGTATGGCGCCATTTGCGCGCCGTGCGTGGCGGCCTGGGCCGGTTGTGGCGTGGCGCTGCGGGGCTGGCTGCAAGATCCGCGCGCCGTCCGTATCTTCAATCTCACGGCGGCGGCATTGCTGGTCGCATCGCTGTATCCGATGCTGCAACATTGACGTCACGGCGCAGTCATTCTATTATTTCTGTAACGACAGAAATTTCGGAAAATGACATGCGCATCCTGCTGATTGGCGCCAGCGGCTTTATCGGGCGGCACTTGCTGCATACATTGCACCGTGCCGGCCACGACGTGACGGGGGCCGGCCGCGGCGCCGCGCCGGCCGGTATCGATGGCCCGTGGCGCACGCTGGCGATGGCCGACTTGCACCATGCGTCCGCGTGGCTGCCCGCGATCGAAGGCTTCGACGCCGTCATCTATGGCCTCGGCGTGTTCCGCGCAGCCGACCATGCAAGCTACGACCGGATCCACCACGCCATCCCCGCCGCCCTGTTTGTCGCCTGCGAACAGGCGGACGTGCGGCGCGTGATTTACCTGTCCGCGCTGGGCAGCGACGCCAATGCCGCCACGCCCTACTGGCGCAGTAAGGGCCGGGGCGAAGACGCGCTGCGTTCCGGCAAACTGGATTACACGATCGTGCGGCCTTCGCTGGTGTATGGCGACGATGGCGCCAGCAGCCGGCTGTTCCGCGCCCTGGCCTCGCTGCCGGTGGCGGCGCTGCCCGCCGCCGGCGAAGTCCAGCCGGTCCATATCGACGACCTGTGCGACGCAATCGCCGCCCTGCTGCGGCCGGAACACCGGCATGTACGGAAACTCGACGCCGTCGGGCCGAAGCCGATGCCGTTGCCGTCCTACCTGGAAGAGCTGCGGCGCGGCATGCAGGCCGGGCGCGCGCTGGTGCTGCGCATTCCCATGGCGCTGGCGCAACTGGCGGCGCCCCTTGCCGCCCTGCACCCGGGCAGCCCCGTCACACCGGATGCGCTGACGATGCTCAAGCACGGCAGCACTGCCGACGCGTCGGCCATGTACACGCTGCTGGAGCGCACCATGCGCACCCCGGCGACATTTGCCACGCCGGCGTTGCGGCCGGATGCCGTACTGGCGTGGACCATGCCGCTGGCGCGGCTGGCGCTGGCCGTCATGTGGCTGTGGACGGCGTACGTGTCATGGTTCGCCTGGCCGCATGAGGAGAGTCTTGCGTGGCTGGCCGCATGCGGCGTGCCGGCTTCGCTGCAAACGCCCATGCTGGCCGGCGCCAGCGTGCTCGACGCCGCCATCGGCTGCGCACTGCTGCTGCGCCCACGGCGCTGGCTATGGCCGGCACAGGCCGCGCTGGTGGGCGGCTATACCGTCATCATGAGCGTGTGCCTGCCGGGCTTCTGGCTGCACCCGTTCGGCCCCCTGTTGAAAAACCTGCCAATCCTGGCGCTGCTGTTGCTGATGTGGCGCCTGCAAGGGAGAAAGTGAATGGAATACCTGACCACCAAATGGCTGCACATCCTGTCGGCCACCTTCATGTTCGGCACCGGCTTCGGTACCGCGTTCTACATGTTTTTCACGAACCGCAGCGGCAACGTGCAAGCCATTGCCGTCGTCACGCGGTGGGTGGCGCGGGCCGACTGGTGGTTCACCACGCCGTCCGTCATCATCCAGCCGCTGTCCGGGCTCTGGATGATGCACCTGGCCGGCTATCCGCTGAACACGCACTGGATCGCCATGTCGCTGTGGCTGTACGGCCTGGCAGGCGCCTGCTGGCTGCCCGTCGTGTGGCTGCAATTGCGCATGCGCGATATGGCGCAGGACGCGGCGGCGCGCAACGACACCACGCTGCCCGCGCGCTACTGGCGCTACGAGCGGTGGTGGACCTTGCTGGGCTTCCCGGCCTTTGGCGCGCTGATCGTCGTGTACTGGCTGATGGTGAATAAACCTGTTTAATCTTTCTCAGTCCGCCACACGCCCACCAGCGCCTTCATCTTGGTCCAGAACGGCAAACGCTCGTCGGACAGCACGTCGAGGAAATCCGACAGGCGCTTGGACTTGATCATCGTATAGGCGGTCAGCACCGTGGTGACGATGAACGTGACGGCAAAGATCACCAGCCGCCGCTCCATCGACGCATCCGCCTCGGCCAGCAAATTCATGCCGAGGAAGCCGGTGGTGACGGTGCCGATCAGGCCGAAAATCGTCACCACCGTCAGCCGCACGACGGTATTGGCCTGGCGGCGCAGGCTGTCCGCTTCCAGGTAACCGTTCATGTCCTCCACCCGCACCTTGACTTCCGCGTGCAGGCGTTCCAGTCCCAGCTGCGTCGAGCACATGCCAAACAGCGCGCGCACCAGCGCCTGTTCGGAAATGTCCTTGAACCAGTAGCGGTGCGTGAAGCGCAGGAAGCCTTCGAACGATGCGCGGATGCGGCGCTTGAAGCGGCGCACACTGTTGGCGTCCATCACATTCAGGCAATTGAGCGCTTCGGCCAGCCGGTCGGAAAACATCAGCAGCGACGACTTTTGCAAATGCGCGATCAAAAACAGCAGGAAATGCTGGTGCCGGAATTGCGCCAGCACACCCCGGTCGCGACAGCAAAAGTATTCGGACTTCGCATCGCCCACCACCACCAGCGACAACCCGCTGCACAGGTAGCGCGTGTGGGGCGCCGCGCCGGCCGGGCTCCAGAACCGGTCGTA
The DNA here is from genome assembly GCF_009674485.1 of Pseudoduganella rivuli. Taxonomy (GTDB): domain Bacteria; phylum Pseudomonadota; class Gammaproteobacteria; order Burkholderiales; family Burkholderiaceae_D; genus Rugamonas; species Rugamonas rivuli_B. The sequence continues at coordinate 262,691 of NZ_WKJJ01000008.1, forward strand.
ACACACCTGCTGCTCGAAGTCATCCAGCTGCCGCGCCGTATAGGGCGACGCGCCATTGCCGTTGCCCATCACGTGCCCCAGCCGGATGAAGTCGTCGCGCGTCAGCGCCTGCGGGTCCTCCACCGACAGGAACGCCATCACGGGCATGCGGTAATACTCGATTTGCCGGTAGCGCAGCGCGCCCGGTTCCGCCACCGGGTCATACACCAGCGGTTCGAGCAGGAATTTCCAGTGCGACGCGATGCGCGGCGCGCGCTTCTGGCAAACGTGGGCCAGGAACAGGTCGCGGTTTTGCGCATCGGAGACCGACAGCGGATTGCCACGGGCATCGAGCCATTCGACCTTGTGCATGCAGTGCAGCGCCTGGCCGTCTTCATCCCAGCCGGCCGGATAACCGCGGCCGAAGCGGTACAGCACTTCCTGCGCCTGCGCCAGCGGCAAATTGCCGGCGCCCACTTCGACGTTCAGCATGACGACGTCGACGTCATAAAAGAAATACAAGTCGGCATGGATCACTTGCAGCACCAGCGGCTCATCGCCGGGACGCGACGTTACCCGCACCTGCGCCACGTCGTGGCGGCGGAACACGCGCATGCTGGCCTCGCCCGCCTCGCCGCGCCCCGTGCGCGCCTCGCCATACAGGAAACGCTGCACATAGGGCAGGAAGGTGACGAATTCGTTGTAATGGCGCTCATGGAATTTGGCGCTATCGCCGTCGAATTCGTCGATGACGGTGCGCCACGGCGACGTTTCGCCCAGCGCCTGCAGCACTTCCCACGGCCGCCGACTGGTCTGGTCCGCGCCGCTGCCCGGCATCAGCCGCAAGGGCCACAGCAATACCTGGCGCAATTCGTGGACATGGGTGCCGGACTGGGGTGCTTGCGTCATGCGCTGGTCTCCTGGATCTTTGCAGCATGATAGCAATCCCGGTATCGATTGCTGAAAAAAAGTGATTGGATACGCGCCGGGCGCCGTCCTAACCTGATCCCCGCAACACCAAAAAATACACAACAAGGAGACGACTTTGAAGAAATTGCTGGCATCCCTATGCCTGGCGGCGGCAGCGCTCGCCCCGGCCACCGCTCCCGCCATTACCCTGCAAGGCTTGCAGAACGCCCATGACCCGGGCACGCTGACCAAGGATGGCGACACCTGGTTCAACTTCACCACCGGCACCGGCATCTGGTATTCGAAATCCACGGACATGCTGAACTGGGCCGGCGGCCCGGCCCCCGTGTTTTCCACGTATCCGTCGTGGATTACCAACAAAATCCCGGATTTCTCGGGTTCGTTCTGGGCGCCGGACGTGATCCACATGAATGGCCAGTACTACCTGTACTACTCCGTGTCGAAATGGGGCACCACCACGTCCGCCATCGGCGTAGCCCGTTCGCCGTCGCTGAAAAACCCCAGCTGGACCGATCTCGGCATCGTGGTGGAGTCGTTCGGCGGCGGCACGGAAATCAATGCCATCGACCCGGCCCTGTTCCGCGACCATGACGGCAAGGTGTACATGTCATACGGTTCGTTCTTTGGCGGCATCGGCGTGGCGGAAATCAACCAGGCGACGGGCAAGCTGGCCGGCAACGTGACGAAAATCCTCGGCGGCGGCGGCGTCGACATGGAAGCGCCGTACATCGTGCGCGAAGGCGGTTATTACTACCTGTTCGTCAACCGGGGCGCGTGCTGCAAGGGCGTGGATAGCACGTACTACGTGGAAGTGCAGCGCGCCACCTCCGTCACCGGGCCTTATTCCGGCACGCGCACGATCCTGCCGAATGTCGATGGCAAGTACAAGGGGCCGGGGCACGTCGGTGTGCTGAAACAGGATGGCTGCAACTTCGTGTCGACCCACTATTACGACCTGACCGACAGCGGCAACGCCAAGCTCGATATCCTGCGCATGACGTATAGCGGCGGCTGGCCGGTCCTGACGCGCAATTTCACGAACTTCAATGGCTGCGGCGGTGTCAGCGACGGCCCGTACGTCATCAAGTCGCGCCTGTCCGGCAAGGCGCTGGCCGTGGCGGGCAGTGCCACCACCAATGGCGCGCTGGTGCAGCAGCAAACCTATACCGGCGCGAAAAACCAGCAATGGTATGCGGTGGGCCACGGTGACGGCCAGTACAGCATCATCAACGCCAACAGCTTGCTGAGCCTCGACGACTACGACAACTCCACCACGGCCGGCACCAATATCGCGCAGTGGAGCTACTGGGCCGGCAATGGCCAGCACTGGAGTTTCGCCAGCCCCGCGGCCGGCTATGTCACGGTGAAAAACCTGCTGTCCGGGATGGTGCTGGACGTGGCCAACAAGAGCACGGCGGAAAACGCGCAAATCATCCAGTACAACCTGAATAACGGCACCAACCAGCAGTGGACGTTAACGCGGCCATAAGCGTTACCGGATCGGGATCGGCAGGCGGTTTATTTCCCCTTGCTGATCTCGACTTCCCAGTCCAGGCCAGCCCCCACCTTGTGCTGACGCGCGAAGTTGCCCTGGCTGATGGCCACCGCCACGTCGAGCAGGCTGTTGAGGTAGACCAGCGGCTTGCCCTTGGCCACCGCGCCAAACGTATTCTGGAACGGCGCGACATACGTGCCCACCGGTTTGCCGTTGTGCAGGATGCGCACTTTAACGGGATCGCCCACGGCGATGTTCAGTTCCGCAAACTGCGATTTGGGAATGTTGGTCCACACGTTGCCGTATTTATCATCCAGCACGGGAATCATGCCGCGGATGGTATTGCCTTCCCGGACCGGCTTTTTATAGGCCAGCTTGACGACGGAATCGGCCGGCAGCACCGGGCCCACCTGTTCAAACGCGATCTGTCCCGACGCCAGCCGCGCGCCCACATAGGCATACACGTCGCGGCCATGAAAGGTGTACGACTCGCCGGACCCCGCCAGGCGGTTGACCTTTTCATCGACTTCGCGCAACTCCGCCACACCGTCGCGTTCCGCGATCAACGTGAACAAGCCATTGTCCGGGCCGACAAAGTAACGCCCGCCCCTGGTTTTCAGCACCACGGATTTGCGCGTGGTGCCGACGCCGGGATCGACCACCGACACGAACACCGTGCCCTGCGGCCAGTAATTCGCCGTCTGGTACAGGCGGTAGGCGCCCAGCCAGATATCGTATTCGGGAATCTGGTGCGTCAGGTCGGACACGGCGAGTTTCGGATCGACGCCGAACGCCACGCCACGCATGGCGGAAACGGCGCCATCGGCGGTGCCAAAATCGGTCATTAAGACCAGCGCATCGGCGGCCAGCGCCTGCGCCGTCGCCAGCGCGCTGAATGCTGCCGCGGTAAGGAAGTGCTTGAGTTTCATGTTTTAAAAGGTGTAAGTCAGTTTGCCGTAGAAGTAAGCGCCATTGATGCCCACCGGATTAATGAAGTTATAGGGCAGCGCGCCGCCGTAGGTCGCCGCATTGGTCTGGCGCACGCGGTCCGGATAGCGGTCGAACAGGTTGTTGCCGCCCACCGCCACCGTCCACTGTTTCGTGACCTTGTATTGCGCTTCCAGGTCCACCGTCCACACGGGACCAAAGTATTGCGCATTGACGCCTTCGACGACGGGCGCTTCGCTGTCGTACACGAAGTCTTGCAGCGCGCCGAAGCGGGTGGCGCGCGCCTGCACGCCGACTGCCCCGCCCTGCCAGTCGGCGCCCAGCACCAGTTTATTTTTCGGCGACGCGTGCTTCAGGCGGAACAGACCGCCATCGGTCAGCAGCGACAATGCCGGGTCGATCTTTGCCAGTTCAGTTGAGCTGGTGCGGGCCTGGTCCAGGCGCGTCTTGTTGACGTTGAGCGCGGCGCTCAGGTTCAGCGTACCGCCAGCGGCTTTCAATTCATGGTTCAGCACCGCATCAATACCGCGCGTGGTGGTGTCCAGCAGGTTGGCAAGGAAGGCCACGGAACCGATGTCGGTGCGGTCCTGCGTGCCAAGGTAGGCGTTAACGGCGTCGCTCTGCAAATCGCTGGTGCGGGTGATGCGGTCGCGCAGGCGGATGCGGTAAGCATCGACCGACAAGCTGGTGGCTGGCGTTGCGCGCCATGCGAAGCCCAGAGACAGGTTGTCCGATTTCTCCGGTTTCAGCGGCTGCGCGCCGAAAGCGCGCGCCAGCGCATCGGTGGCGGGCAACAGCGCGGCAGTCTGCAGGCCCGTGCCATCGGCATTGAAGTTCAAGGTGGCGAAGCGGAAGCCCGTCTGCGCCAGCGCGGGCGCGCGGAAACTGTTCGAGACGGCGCCGCGCACCAGCCATCCCGGCGCCACCTTGTAGCGCGCCGACAGCTTGCCGGTCGTGGCGCTGCCGAAATCGCTGTAATCGGACCAGCGCGCGGCGGCGCCCAGCAACAGCGCGCCGAATTCGGTTTCCGCATCGGCATAGAGCGACTTCACGTTGCGGCTGCCGTCAAACGCATCGCCCGGCCGCAAGCCCGGCCCCGCCTGCGCGCCGGGCGGCGCATCCGTGAACGGACCGCCCGCATACGACGCCGGATCGCCCGGCAGCGTGCGGTACGCTTCATGCAGCACTTCCGCGCCGAGCGCCACACTGACCGGCGCCGGCCAGCCAAGATCCAGTTCGCGCGTGGCGTCGAGGTTCAATCCTTGCTGGCGCGTACGGAACGACGCCAGGTGGAAGCTGGTGGGGCTTTGCGCACCCAGCGATGCGTTGACGGTGCTGGACACGCCGTAATGGAAGCGGTCGCCGCCATGGCGCGCACTGGCGTCGAGGTGCCACGCGCCTGCCGCGAATTTCACGCCCGCCACCACGCTGGCGTCAAGCTTGTTGCCATGTGTGACGGGGCGGTAACCGGACGGGTACAGCGCCGGCACATTCGACGGATCGCCCGGATAACGGAACCACGCGCTGCCATCGGACAGGCGACGGTTCAACGTGGCAAAGCTGTACGCATCGATACCGCCACCCAGCGGGACCAGCGCGTTATAAAACAGCGAGCCGCTGTCCTGCTGCGCATCGCCGGATTTGAACAGCACTTTGCCGTCCAGCGCCAGGTCGGCTGGCGTGCTGTTCCACGAAGTCCAGCCCGCGTCGCTCTTGCCGGCGCGTTCAGTCGGCTGGCGGCGGCGCGCGTCGAAGCCGAAGCGCAGGAAACCCGTGTCGCCCACGGGGATGCCGGCATCGGCATTGACGGTGGTGGTCTGGCCATCGGTCAGTTTTTGCCCGGTCGGCTTGAAATCCGTATGGTTCGCGCCATAGCCGATGGCCGCCGTACCGCCGCTACGGCCCTTCTTCAGCACGATGTTGATGACACCGGCCACCGCATCGCTGCCATATTGGGCACCGGCGCCATCGCGCAGGATTTCAATGCGCTCGATGGCGCCAAACGGGATGGCATTGATGTCGACCGGCACCGTGCCGGCAAAGCTGCTTTCCGTATCCAGCAGCGCGCTGGCGTGGCGGCGCTTGCCGTTGACCAGCACCAGCACCTGGTCCGGGCCGAGCCCGCGCAACTGGATGCCGCGCACCGAATCGGAAGCGCCGCTCGATTCGATGCGGGGGAAGTTGATCGATGGCGCCAGGTTTTGCAGCGCCGCCCCGACTTCGCCGGACGACAGCGCGTTGGCGACTTCACGCGCATTGAACAGGTCGACGGGAACCGCGCTGTCGAACACGGTGCGCGCCTTGGCGCGGGAACCGACGATGGTGACCTGGTCCAGCGTACTGTCTTGCGCCTGAGCCTGCACCGAAGCGCCGGCAGCCAGCGCCGCATAAGCCAGCGCCCGCAATTTCAAAGGTTTCATGATTTTTTTGCAGATGAGAACGTTGTATCGATCTTAACTTGCATATGGGCCAGTTCCAACGCAGCAATTGTCATAACGATATGCGCGTCGCGGAATTATCACGCACACAATGCACTTGAATTAAGGCATTGCATCTGTCACATTGAAACTTTCCAGGCTGTCCCGTTCACACCATGCGCGCGCGCCCCTTTTTCCTTGCTGCGCTATGCCTTGCCGCAATCCCCGCGTGCGCCTGCCATTTGCGGATGGCGTCCGAATCGTGGCCACCGTATATCTACAGCGGCGAGAGCGGCGAACCGGCGGGCGCCGACGTGGAACTGGCGCAAGCCATCATCCGCGAAGCAGGCTGCACACTGGAAGTGGTGCCGGAATTGCCGGCGCTGCGCCGGGAAATCCTGTTCCGCCAAGGGAAACTGGACTTGATGCTGGCCGCCTCCCGCACCGACGAACGGCGCCGCTACGCGCGCTTTTCCGCGCCCTACCGCCATGAACGGGTCGGCTTGTTCGCGGCAACGGACAAGTTGCCGCAATTCGCAAAAATCGACAGCTTCGACGCCATCGTGCGCCAGCGTATCGCCGTGCTGGCGCCCCGCGCCGGCTGGTATGGGCCCGATTATGCGCGGGCCGCCGCAGCGCAGGATGCGGGCGCGTGGCGCAATACCTTCGGCACGTTCCGCCAGGGGATACAAATGTTCCGCGCCGGACGGGCGGAATTGATCATGGGCGATGCGGCGGCGCTGCAGCACGAAGCCAGGCAGCAGGGCGTGGCGCTGACCGCCCTGCCGTATGTGCCCTTCAGCGCGCCCGTCCACTTGATGCTGAACGCGTCCAGCACCACGCAGGAACAGCTGGCCCGCATCAACAACGCTATTACCCGATTGGAACAAAGTGGCGCGTTGGCAACGATCCGTACCCGCTACGGGCTGCACTGAAGACTGCGCTGACGCTAGAATGTAAATTCCACCCGCCGGGACTTTACCGATGCTTCGCCACGCAGCCTGCGCCCTCGTGTTTGCCTTCGCCACCACGCCCGCCGCCGCCGTCACGTTGCGGCTGTGCACCGATGAACATTCGCGGCTGCCGTACATCACGCCGCAAGGAACCGGCGTGGCGGACGTGCTGATCAGGGAAGCCGCCCGGGAACTCGGCATCACCGTGGAATTCCGGCCGGCGCCCATCACGCGCTGCCGCGAGGAGGTGCGCGTCAACGCGGTCGATGGTTTTCCCACCGTGCCCTACTCCGCGTCCGTGACCGACTTCATGGCCTTTCCCATGCACGGCAACGATCCCGATCCGTCACGCGCGGTCGGCAATATCCGCGCGATGGTGTTCCGCCGCGTGGGGACACCGGCGGCGTGGGATGGCGCGCGCTTCACGCAACTGAACACGCCCGTGCTGGTGCCGTTCGGCTCCGTCCTGCTGCTGGACCGCCTGACACAAATGGGCGTCCCGCTGGAAAACACGGCGCGCGGCCTGGAAGCGAATTTCCAGAAACTGCTGGCCGGCCGCGCGGAACTGGCCGTGGGGTCGGAATTTACCGGCAACGTGCTGCTGGGGCAACCGCAATACGCGGGCAAGATCGAGGCGCTGCCGGTGCCGTTTACCGACGAACCGTATTACCTCGGCGTGTCGAAACAATTCCGCGACAGCAACCGGGAAACGATGGAAAAACTGTGGAACACGATGGCGCGCATCCGCAAATCCCCCGCGTACCAGCAAACGCTGCGCAAGGCGATGGATGAGCATGCGCGGACGCTGAAGGAATAGCGCTGTATCGCTACGCCGGTACGGAAAGCCGCTTGCCGATGCTGCGCGACAGCGAAGCGATTTTTTGCACCAGCCGTTCCGCCATGACACGTTCACCCGGGGCCAGCATCGGCAAGACTTCGGCGGCGGCGGCGGAAATCGCCGCCTCGGTCTGGCGCGCCATGTCCGTCGCCAGTTGCAACACATACCGGGGCGCCACGCCCAGCGTGCGCGACAAGCCGGCGAGGTGTTCATGCGTCAGCTTGCCAGGTTCGCTTTCGCCTGCAATCGTGAACGCGAAGTGCGCCCCCAGGCCGGGATAGGCGCGCGTGCACATCAAGTCGTAGAACGGCGCGAGCCGCAGGCCCACCGGGGTTGCCATCATCGACAGGTTCTTCGCATGGGAATCGTTATTGCCCGTGCACAGGTTGAAGAATAGCCAGCGCAATAGCTGCAGGCGGTCGACCGCCGGTTGCACCGACATTTTCAGCAAGGCGTAGCAATCCGCGAACGACGGACCACCATCGTGTTCGTACTTGACGTCGGACGGCTTGCCCAGCAGCTGGCAAAAATCCGCCTGCCAGACGCGAAGCAGCAAACCATCCGCCTGCCGCACGCGGTCATAGCGCTCCACCAGGCATGCGTTGGCGACCGGCTGGTAAGTCACCCGCGCCGTGTGCAAGCCGCATTTCGCGGCAGCCAGCATGACGATGGTTTCGTTGACGGCGGACGCAAACACGCTGATGTCGTGGCGCACGATATCCGGCTTGAGGATGTGGGTGGACGGGGCATTGCCCATGGGGCGGGCAGGCTTTCCCTGTTCATCGAGATACAGCAATACTTTGAACTGTGCGCCGGAAATCGACATGCGCGGTCGCGGCATATCCTGCGCGGCCTGTTCGATGGCTTCCCGCTCGGCTGCGCGCGCCCCGCTGGCATGCACCAGCACATCAACTTGCTCCCAGGTCAGCCATTGGTAGATGGGCGCCTGCGGCGACTCCCCTTCCGGCAACAGCACATAAGCGCCGGCGCTTTCGCCCCCCACCCGCGACAGCAGGCCGAACACGGTGGTGACCTGCTCCCGCAGGCTGATCAATTTGCGCTGGTCGCCTTCCGGCAGCAGATTTTCAAAGAATGCGGCGACGTACGGCGTAGCGATCAACTCGTCGCCCAGCGGTATCCCCGGATGCAGCGGCGTAGCGGCGGCATTGGCCAGCCACGATGCACTGTAACGGAAGGAAAGCGGTTCCGTTGGATGCAACGTCCCCACCAACCCGCCGGGGCCATAGACCCACAGTGCTTGCGGAAGAGCGGCTGGCGCGGCCATTACGCTTTCTTCCTGATCACGACTTCCAGGCCCAGCAACGCCAGCACATCGAGCACCTTTTGCATTTGCAGGGTTTCCTTGCCGCGCTCCAGATCGATGACAAAGCGGTTGCTCATGCCGGCCAGGCCGGCGACGTCGAGCTGGGTCAGGCCCTGTTCTTTGCGGATGGCCCGCACCAGTTCGCCTAATTGGGAGGTGGTTTCGAGGGTACTGGGGGGGGTTGGCGCTGGCATGGCAATCCTTGTGATAGCTCTATCACATTTTAGCATTAGCCCGGCTCTCCGCAGCAAAAAGTGATAGATCATTCACTTTTATAACTTTTCTTTGCAGTAAAGATATAAATATGATCGATCCATCACATTAAGTCACAGGAGTCTTAAAAGTATCTATGCATGAATCTATTCACAAATTCATGCAAAAATTAGTTTTTCCTTTATTTATCAACGAGATAGCAAGATCGGAATCTATTCACCCCTGGTTACGCAGGATATTCAACCCGGTGTGCTTCAGTCGGCAACGGCACTTCCCATTTGAACAACATGCGCCTGATCGACGCGTTGGTCAGTGTCGTGTCCCGTTTGGTGTTACGCGACATCAGGACATCTTCAGACTGCTCGAGATATACGATCGTCACGCTGGCGTGATACGCATATAAAAGATCGAGTGTTTTTTTACGCATGGAACTGCTGATGTGCGTTGCGTTAAACACGAACCCGGCTTTGTTCCGCAGCAGCGCCTTCGCATCGTCGATGGCTTTGTGCACCGCAGCCCCGGCATTGTCACCGTGTTTCAGGCCCAGCGCTTCGCGCGCATCGTCAAATGAAATCACGGGCAACGCGGCGCAATGCTTCGCGACCCAGGTATTTTTCCCGGACGCAGGCAAGCCTGCCATGACAATCACGTTCGAACCGGATTCGGCATGGAATGGATAATCCGGTGCAATGGCTGCCCCGCGAAAGTAGGCTACTTGCGTCGCCAGGTCGGCAAAGCTTCTCGGCATGCCATAGCAGCCTTCGTCACGCGCCAATTCCCGAAACAATTCGATATCGACCAGACAGTCGGCCTTGCCCACATAATCGCGCCCCCGCATATCGGCTTCCGCCACCGCCGCCAACAGGCGCAGGTCAAGCTCATGCGACAGCTTGCGAATCAGGAATTCGGGCGGCTGTCCGCCCTTGTTTCCCGCAATGGCAAAGAAAGGCAGCTGGTGGACAGCAATGATCCTGCAAATGGCTTCGCGTATCGCAAACGGCACGCCATAGCGCCACAGCGCGATGCGCGCATCGATTGCACCGCGCCGCGAATGTCCCGGCTGGCCGATTTTGCCAGTCACCTCGTCGATGACCGTGGTATCGGGTTTGGCGATGTCGTGCAGCAGCGCGGCAAAAAACAGGATAAACCGTTGTTCCGCTGTCGACGCGGCATAATCGCCACCATTTACCAGTTCATTGACCACCATGACCGTGTGGGTCCAGACGTCGCCCTCCGCATGGTAGTGCGGATCCTGCGGCGTTGTCGCCAGCAGGCGCAGCGCCGGAAACGCATCGAGCGCCCAGGCAAGGTTGATGACCTCGCCCGGCGCCGGAACGTGCTTCAGCAAATCTTTGTAGTTCATCGTGCCTCCCCTGGCCATCCAACCGAAATCCGTGGCGCAAAAATATCGACTCCGTCGGCCAGCTGGTTCGGGATGAACGGCTGCGCCGCATGGTGCTGGTCCGCGTCGAGGATCGCCTGCGTGAAATCGCTGCGCACCAGTTTCAACCGGTCCACCACGTGGCCCGCCTCTTCCACTTTGATGTATAAGCCTTCCATCAGGTCGGACTTGTCCGCCATCTTCCACGCCTTCGCAAGATCCAGCCCTTCGCGCGCCACCACGGCTTCAAACACGCTGCGCCATGCCGGTGATTTGGCCAGCGACGGACCGATCATCGCCATCAGGTCAGCCAGCTTCCGGGGCGCCGCTCCCCGGTACAGCACGGGAACGGCCAGCACGGGCGCATCCGCCAGCAGTGCGCCTCGCTTCGCCGTCGACAGGAACACGCCGGCGCTACGGTCCCATATGTCGAATTCGTTGAAGTAAGCCGGCAAGCGGTCATAAAACACGGAATGCTTCTTGTGCATCCATTCACCGTACATGATGTAGCGGTCTTCGAGCTTCTCCAGCAACGCCGCTTCATGCGCAGTCGCCCAGCTTTTGAACAGGTTGAACTGGCGCTCCCGTCCGCCGCCGGTCAGGTAATGGCCGCGCGATTGCAGCAGCAGTTCGGCGGCCGGCGAAAAGCTGACGCCCGCATTGCCGCCATCGAGCTTTTCCTCGACCACGATGTAGCGGCCAGCAATGTTTGAATAAGGGACGTGGCCCTCATCGCCTTGTTGAAGGCGTGAGCCCGCCACGTGCGCAGTGCGCGGATACTTGTACAGCTCCAGGTTCTGGATGAATTTTGTCGTCATGATGATGCTCCGATGAATTACGGGGAGCTGACGACAGGGAGATAGGGCGCGAAAAGCGTGAGATAGCTATGCCCGTTGAGCGAAGGCGCTCAAGCGGAAAATCCGTTGTCGTCAGCAGGAATGTTGGCGGCGTACAGGCACGTTGTTCTCGATTCTTACAGTGGTGTCTTGCGCGACAATGCGCAGGGACGGGAGTGTAATCGGTTTTTTAGCAAAAAGTCTACAGAAATTTCAGGGGTGGCATGGCAGGAATGCCGCCCCCTTCATACCGGTCAGTTGAACTTGCTGAAATCCGGCTTGCGCTTCTCAAAGAACGCCGTGAACGCTTCCTTGGCTTCCGGCGCTTGCAGCATTTCGCCGAACAGCTTGCCTTCGGTGGCCATCACGGTGGCCAGCGCATCGGCGCCGTTGGCTTTCATCAGGCGCTTGGTGGCGCGGATCGACGATGCCGGCAGGGCCACCAGCTTGGCCGCTTGCGCCTGCGCGTAGGCCAGCACTTCGTCGGCCGGCAGCAGCTTGGAAACCAGGCCCATGTCGTAGGCTTCCCGTGCCAGGAACGGCTCGCCCAGCATCAGTTTTTCCGCGGCGCGCGCGTGGCCGCCCAGTTGCGCCAGCAGTACGCTGGAACCGAATTCCGGGCACAGGCCCAGCGGCGCGAACGGCACGGAGAATTTCGCGTTATCGGCCGCGTAGACCAGGTCGCAGTGCATCAGCAGCGTGGTGCCGATCCCGATCGCCAGGCCCGTCACGGCCGCCACCACCGGTTTCGTGGTGCCGGACAATGCTTGCATGAACTGGAAGACGGGCAGCTTGATGAAATCGTCGCCGTTGCGCGGCGCGGATTTCAGGAAATCGTCCAGGTCGTTACCAGCGGTGAAGACTTCCGGCTTGCCCGTGATCAGGATGGCGCGCACGGCGGCATCGCGCTCGCCTTCGTTGATGGCGTCCGCCATGGCCTGGTACATGGCCGACGTGATCGCGTTCTTGCGCTCCGGACGGTTGAATTCGATGGTAAGGATGCCGTTGGCCTTGCTGGTGAGAATATCCATTTCGTCTCCGTGTGATGAGTCTAATATTCGATGGGGTGCCAACACCGTAGGGCGGTTTCGCCTTGGCGAAGCCGCCATGCATGCGTCAACGCGGCACATACATGGCGGCTTCCGCTGCGCGGAAACCGCCCTACGCATTCGGTGTTCCCAATGCAAAAAAAGGCGCCGGGTTTTCCGCGGCGCCTTTTAGCAGTGATAAGCGGTACTTATACGCGCTCGATGATACCAGCCGCGCCCATACCCGCGCCAACGCACATGGTGACCATGCCGTATTTCAGGCTGTTGCGGCGCAGTGCGTGCACCACGGTGGCGGCACGGATCGCGCCGGTCGCGCCCAGCGGGTGGCCCAGGGCGATCGCGCCGCCCATCGGGTTGACCTTGCTGGTGTCCAGGTTCAGGTCGCGGATCACGGCCAGCGCCTGGGCGGCGAACGCTTCATTCAGTTCGATCCAGTCCAGTTGATCCTGGGTGATGCCGGCGGCGGCGCAAGCGGCAGGGATCGCCACTTTCGGGCCGATACCCATGATTTCCGGTGGCACGCCACGCACGGCGAACGACGAGAACTTGGCCAGCGGGGTCAGGTTGTGCTCTTTGAGGATCTTTTCCGACACCACGATCAGCGCGCCGGCGCCGTCGGACATTTGCGACGACGTTGCGGCCGTCACGGTGCCTTTGGCGGCGAACACAGGCTTCAGCTTGGCCATGCCCTCCATCGACGCGTCGGCGCGGGCGCCTTCGTCGGTGTCGACCACGCGCTTGCCGACCTTGATTTCACCGGTGCGCAGGTCTGGCGTGCGGGTGATGATTTCCACCGGGGTGGTTTCATCCTTGAAGAAGCCGGCTTGCTGGGCGGCGATGGCCTTGCGGTGCGATTCCAGGCCGAACGCATCCTGGTCTTCGCGGGAGATTTTCCACTGCTGCGCCACTTTCTCGGCGGTCAGGCCCATGCCGTACGCCAGGCCCACGTTTTCATCCTTGAACGTGTCCATGTTGATCGATGGGTGGTGGCCCATCATCGGCACCATCGACATCGATTCCACGCCGCCGGCGATCATCACGTCGGCTTCGCCAACGCGGATGCGGTCCGCCGCCATGGCCAGGGCAGTGATGCCCGATGCGCAGTAACGGTTGATGGTCACGCCGCCCACGGTATTCGGCAAGCCGGCCAGCACCACCGAGTTACGGGCGATGTTGAAGCCCTGTTCCGCTTCAGGGAACGAGCAGCCGACAATGGCGTCGACGATCAGGGCCGGGTCCAGGTTCGGTACGGCAGCCATCGCGCCTTTGATGGCGGCGACCAGCAGGTCGTCCGGGCGGGTCTTGCTGAACATGCCGCGTGGCGCCTTGCCGATCGGGGTGCGGGTCGCTGCGACGATGTATGCGTCTTGGAGTTGTTTGCTCATTTTGTGCTTTCGAGAATTTTGTGTTCGATTAGCGGCTTATCGCGTACTTACCGTTTCGCCGACAGATACCAGTCCACTTGAACCTGGGCCGCGAGGGTGCCTTCCTGGTCGAAAATATCGACATTGACAGGGAAGGCAATCTTGCCGTCGGCGGCCAGCTGCGCCTTCAGCGCGGCCAGGTCGCCCGGCACGCGGCCCGAGGCGCGCGTCGCGCCCTTGGCCACTTTCTGGTACTGGATGCGCGATTCCTTGGCCACCGGCCGCAGTCCCATGATCAGCTCCGCAAAACCACCCGCCATGGCGGCGCCGGACGCGGTTTCCGCCAGCGTGAACAGGGCGCCGGCATGCGGCGTGCCCAGGTGGTTGTGCAGCTTGCTGTCGTCCGGCATCGATACCTCGGCGGTGCCGGGGCCGATGCTGTCGATGTGAATCCCGAGCGTGCGCACCAGCGGCAGGGTTTCCATCATTTGCTGCTTGATACGTTCGTACACCATGCTCGGTTTCACTTTCAAGAGGACTTTAAAGGCCAGTTTAAGAATGGACATTTAATTCGGACATCTATCTGCCGGCGTGCGATCAGTTACGCACTGGCTTGCCGGTTTGCAGCATGCCCATGATGCGTTCCTGGGTTTTTGGATGGTTCAGCAATTCCAGGAAGGCCTTGCGTTCCATATCCAGCAGCCACTGTTCGCTCACCACACTGCCCTGGTCGATGTCGCCGCCCGACACGATCTCGGCGATCATGTCGCCCAGCTTGAAGTCGTGGGCGGAGATGAAGCCGCCATCGCGCATGTTGACCAGTTGGCCCTTGATGGTGCCCCAGCCGTAGCGGCCGGTCACGGTCACAGGACGCTGGATCGGTGCGCGGTAGCCGGCATCGAACATCGAACGCGCGGTGACTTTCGCCACGTGCAGCAGTTCGTACGGGTTGAACACGATCACATCGTCTTCTTTCAGGTAACCCATGGCCTTCGCTTCCAGGGCCGATTTCGACACGTTCGCGGTGGCCGCGTTGGTGAAGCCGGTTTTCAGGAATTGCAGGATGTCGTTACCTTTGGCTTGCGTTGCTGCGCGCACTGCGGCTTCTTTCAGGCCACCGCCGGCAGGGATCAGGCCCACGCCCACTTCCACCAGGCCGATGTACGACTCGATCGACGCCACGCGCTTGGAAGCGTGCAACATCATTTCGCAGCCGCCGCCCAGCGCCAGGCCGGCAACAGCAGCCACCACCGGCACGTTCGAGTACTTCATGGCCTGGAAGGTGTCTTGCAGTTCGCGAATGATCGGGTCGACTGCCTTGGCGCCGCCCTGCATGAACGCAGGCAGTGCCGATTGCAGGTCCGCGCCGGCGGAGAAGGCGCCGCCTTCGGATGCGTCGGTATTCCAGATCACCACGCCCTTGAAGTTCTTCTCGGCTTCCGCCAGCGCCAGCTTCAGGCCGGCGACCACGCCTGGGCCGATCACGTGCATCTTGGTCTTCAGCGAAACCACCAGGACGTCGTCGCCGGAGTGCCACAGGCGCACGGAATCGTCTTCGAACACGGTGGTGCCAAAGGTTTTCGCGTCGGCGGTGGTCGAACCGAACACCGGAGCGCGGAATTGCTGGCGGTCGTACACGGAGAGCGACGAGCGCGGAGCGAACGACTTGGTGGCCGGGGAGTACGAACCTTCAGGGGTATGCACGCCCTTCTCGCCCACCTGGCCTTCGAACACCCATGCCGGCAGCGGTGCATTGCACAGCGCCTTGCCCGCGTCGATGTCTTCCTTGACCCACTGCGCCACCTGGCTCCAGCCGGAGGCTTGCCACGTTTCGAATGGACCGGTGTTCCAGCCGAAGCCCCAGCGCATCGCGAAGTCGATGTCGCGGGCGTTGTCGGCGATCGATTCCAGGTGGATCGCGATGTAGTGGAACGCGTCGCGGAAGATCGCCCACAGGAACTGGCCTTGCGGGTTGGTCGATTCGCGCAGCGCCTTCATCTTCTTGACCGGATCCTTTTCTTTCAGGATGCGGGCGATGATGTCGTCAGCCTTTTTGCCGCCGGCGACGTATTCACCGGTGGCCGCGTCCAGGCGCAGGATGTCCTTGCCGACTTTCTTGTAGAAGCCGGCGCCGGATTTCTGGCCCAGCGCGCCCTTGGCCACCAGGCCGGACAGCACTTCAGGCGTTTTGTAGATGCTGAAGAACGGGTCGTTCGGCAGGTTGTCTTCCATGGTCTTGATCACGTGACCCATGGTATCCAGGCCCACGACGTCGGCGGTACGGAAGGTGCCGGACTTGGCGCGACCCAGCTTGGCGCCGGTCAGGTCATCGACCACGT
Source organism: Pseudoduganella rivuli (assembly GCF_009674485.1). Classification (GTDB taxonomy): domain Bacteria; phylum Pseudomonadota; class Gammaproteobacteria; order Burkholderiales; family Burkholderiaceae_D; genus Rugamonas; species Rugamonas rivuli_B. Next base: position 278,757 of record NZ_WKJJ01000008.1, read on the forward strand.
CCACCGACAGGCCGAATTTCTCGGCTTCGTGGATGATCGCCAGGATGCCGAACACGCCCACGCGATTGGCGATGAAGTTCGGCGTATCTTTCGCACGAACGACACCCTTGCCCAGGGTCGACGTCATGAAGGTTTCCAGCTGATCCAGGATTTCCGGCTTCGTCGAAGTGGTCGGGATCAGTTCCACCAGGTGCATGTAGCGCGGTGGGTTGAAGAAGTGAACGCCGCAGAAGCGCGCTTTCAGTTCGTCGGAGAAGCCTTCGGCCAGCTTGTTGATCGACAGGCCCGACGTGTTCGATGCGAAGATCGCGTTTGGCGCGATGTGCGGCGCGACCTTCTTGTACAGGTCGTGCTTCCAGTCCATGCGCTCGGCGATGGCTTCGATGATGATGTCGCAACCGGCCAGCAGTTCCAGGTTGTCTTCGTAGTTGGCGACCTGGATCAGTTCCGCGTCGGCCTTGTCGCCGAATGGCGCCGGCGACAGTTTTTTCAGGTTTTCAATCGCGCGCAGCACGATACCGTTCTTCGGCGTGCCTTCCTTGCCTGGCAGGTCGAACAGAACCACCGGTACTTTGGCGTTGACGCAGTGGGCGGCGATCTGCGCACCCATCACGCCGGCGCCCAGCACGGCTACTTTTTTCACGTTGAAGTTGCTCATGTTTTTCCTTGGTCGATGGCGGTTGAGACCGCTGGTAACACCAGCGGTCTCATGCGCCACTAAGTTGATTAGAACAGGTCGGCTTCCAGGGACATCAGGTTGGCGGCGCCGGAGCGTGCCAGACGGATCTGGGTTGCGGTTTCAGGGTACAGGCGGCCGAAGTAGAAGCGCGCCGTTGCCAGTTTGGCTTTGTAGAAGTTGTCGCCGGAATCTTGCTTGGCCAGTGCGATCTTCGCCATTTGCGCGAAGAAGTAGCTGTACACCAGGTGGCCCACGACGCGCAGGTATGGCACGGCGGCCGCGCCCACTTCGTCCTGGTTCTGGAAGGCTTTCATGCCGATTTCCATGGTCAGCTTGCCGACTTTTTCGCCCAGTTCGCCCAGCGGGGTCACGAATTCGGACATCGCTTCGTCGGTGCCGTTTTCTTCCACGAAGGCGCGCACTTTCTCGCCGAACTTGCGCAGCTTGGCGCCGTTGTCCATCAGGATCTTGCGGCCCAGCAGGTCCAGCGCCTGCACGGTGTTGGTGCCTTCGTAGATCAGGTTGATACGGGCGTCGCGCACGTATTGTTCCATGCCCCACTCGGAGATGTAGCCGTGGCCGCCGTACACTTGCATGGCTTCCGACGTGGCGATCCAGCCGTTGTCGGTGATGAAGGCCTTGATGATCGGGGTCAGCAGCGCGACTTCGTCGGCGCACTCTTTGCGCACGTCTTCGTCAGGGTGGTGCAGTTCGCGGTCGATCTGCAGCGCCACGTACGACGTGAATGCGCGGGCGCCTTCAGCGTAGGCTTTGGCGGTCAGCAGCATGCGGCGCACGTCCGGGTGCACGATGATCGGGTCGGCAGGACCGTCCGGGTTTTTCACGCCGGACAGCGAGCGCATTTGCAGGCGGTCTTTCGCGTACACCAGGGCGTTCTGGTAAGCCACTTCGGTCAGGCCCAGCGATTGCATGCCCACGCCCAGGCGGGCGGCGTTCATGAACACGAACATCGCGTTCAAGCCCTTGTTCGGCTGGCCGATGATCCAGCCTTTGGCGCCGTCCAGGTTCATCTGGCAAGTCGAGTTGCCGTGGATGCCCATTTTTTCTTCGATCGCGCCGCAGAAGATCGGGTTGCGCTCACCGATCTTGCCGTCGGCGGTCGGCAGGTATTTCGGTACCAGGAACAGCGAAATGCCTTTCGAGCCTTCCGGTGCGTCCGGCACGCGGGCCAGCACCAGGTGCAGGATGTTTTCCGACATGTCGTGTTCGCCGGCCGAGATGAAGATCTTGGCGCCGGTGATGTCCCACGAACCGTCGGCGTTCGGGATGGCCTTGGTACGCAGCATGCCCAGGTCGGTGCCGCAGTGCGGTTCGGTCAGGCACATGGTGCCGGTCCATTCGCCGGACACCAGTTTCGGCAGGTACAGGCGTTTCTGTTCGTCGGTGCCGTGTTCTTTCAGGCACTCGTACGCGCCATGCGACAGGCCTGGATACATGGTCCACGCCTGGTTGGCCGAGTTCAGCATTTCATAGAACGAATTGTTCAGGACCAGCGGCAGACCCTGGCCGCCGTATTCCGGATCGCAGGCCAGCGCAGCCCAGCCGCCTTCAACGTACTGCTTGTACGCTTCCTTGAAGCCTTTCGGAGTGGTCACGGTCTTGGTTTCCGCGTTGTGCGTGCAGCCTTCACGGTCGCCCGAGTGGTTCAGCGGGAACAGCACTTCGGAGGTGAACTTGCCGCCTTCTTCCAGCACCTGGTTGATGATGTCGGCATCGATTTCAGCGTGGGTGGGCAGTTCTTTCAGTTGCTCTTCAACCTTCAAGAACTCGTGCAGCACGAACTGCATATCCCGGATTGGCGCGACGTATTGACCCATGATTTTCTCCTGACGGCTAAATAACAATGTAAGTGAAAGCTGACTGCGGTTCGCCCACAGCCGCTTGGCAGCCGCCTGTACTACCGCATTAATACAACTGCGCTGGCGACTACGGATTCCGGTAATTCTCGATCAAACGTTCAAAGCCCACTTTGGCACGCTCGACGGCGCCGGGAGTCCGCAGCAACCGTGCATCGTGATGGACCGCCAGGATCAGGCCGTACATCTCGTACACCAGCTGATGCGGATCGGTGTCCTGTTTCAGGTCACCGGTCTCCACCGCCTGCTTCACGCATCGCAGCAGCGCCCCCTGCCACGCCGACACCATCGCCACCAGCTCTTCCCGGATCGGTCCGGGGCGGTCGTCGTATTCGACGGCGCCGCTGATGTAGATGCAGCCTGACGCGATCTCTTCGCTGACGCGGGAGATCCAGCGCGCAAACATCGCACGCAAGCGGGGCAAACCGCGCGCTTCCTTGATGCTGGGGAAGAAAACTTCCTGCTCGAAACGGTGGTGATACAGTTTCAAGACTTCCAGCTGCAAGTCTTCACGCGAACCGAAGTGCGCAAACACCCCTGACTTGCTCATGTTCATCTTGTCCGCGAGCAAGCCAATGGTGAGGCCCTCCAAACCGTCCCGGCTGGCCAATTCCAGCGCCGTGTCCAGGATGGCTGCGCGAGTTAATTCACCCTTGCGCATAAATTTGATCGAAGTATTAATAGTTGCCACTCAAAGTTTTCATCCAAGTCAGAAAATCTTATTTTCCACCACTTGGATTTCCTTCGTGTGAAAAGAATTGCGAACGCTCGTACTATTATCCACCAGGTGATAAAAGTCAAAGGGGATTGTTAGAGATCGCGCTCTATTGGTGCGTCGCAGCAGTTGGCTGTGCCCGGTTTTATGGCATCCGGCGGCGGACGCCGCCGGGCAAGGCGATGGACGCTACTTGTATATACCGCATGCGACGAGGATGTCGTCGACTTTTTCGATGTACGCGGTTTTTTGCTGCAAAGCGCCCGTGATCGGGTGGGGCCAGACGAAATCCACCCAGCCCTGGCCCTTGGTATTGGCCACTTCCAGGTAGCTTTTCACGGTAGGTTTGCCATTGACGTCTTTCACGTCAAGCATGTTGCGGCCGACGATCTTGGGATTGGGACTGGCGAGATTGACGCCCTTCATATCATAGGAAAAGATGTACAGCTCGCCGTCGACAAACCTGCCCTTCGGGTTGTTGTATTCGGCAATCGCTTTTTCCCGCCCCACTTCCTTATAGTACGCGACGGCTTTCTTGACCATCGCCACCGCTTCTTCAGGCGTGCGCTTTTCCTGGGCCTGCACGGGCGCTTGCATTGCCAGTGCAACAAAACACATCCAGACCGCTTTCAGCCATTGCTTCATCGTCGTCTCCCTGGTGTTTGTCGACGCCGTCCTCTTGCGGGAGCGGCCAGCTTCATACTAGCACCGGCAAACTGTGACGAAATGCCTGTTGCGCAGGAGACACACGCGGGACCTCGTTATTCGTCGAACAGGCCCCCCCTTACCCGCCGGTCGCGCTTGGTGGGGCGGCCCTTGTAGTCGGCGCCCGGGTCCTGGAACAGCCTGCGGCGCTCCTGCTCGGTGGCGCGGCGGGCGATGCTCTCTTCGCTTTCCTCGTACAGCAGGCGTGCGATCGGGGCGCCCTGGCGCTGGTCTGAAATCCCCAGCACCAGCACGTCCCATTTGTCGGAGCCGTTGTCGATGGACAATTTGTCGCCCAGGTGGACGATGCGGGCCGGTTTGATGCGCTCTCCGCCGACTTTCACGCGGCCGGATTCAATCGCGTCGATGGCCAGCGAGCGGGTCTTGAAGAAGCGGGCGGCCCACAACCACTTATCGATACGAACGTTTTCTTTAAGCATATTTCTCTGCGGCAAAAATCCGCATCAGTAATTTGTACACGACGAATGCGATTTCATAGCCGATGCGGCGGAAGCGGCCCACATGCGCGTATTCGTGCTCGTGGACGACGACACCATCGGCAATCGCATCTTCGATATGGCGGCGCAGGCTTTGCGAAAAAGCCGCATCCTTGATGACGACGTTGGCTTCCTGGTTCAAGAACAGGCTCAGGCCATCGACATTGCTGGAACCCACCGTGGCCCAGTCATCGTCGATGACGGCGACTTTCGCGTGCAACTGGGTCTTGTGGTACTCGACCACCTTGACCCCGGCCGCCAGCAATTTCGGGTAAAACGAGTGGGCCACGGCATCCTGCAGCCAGATTTCCCCCACGCCGATCAGCAGCACTACCTCCACGCCCCGCTGCGCCGCGGTGGCCAGCGCGCGGCGGAATTTCCGGCCCGGTGCAAAGTAGGGATTGGCCAGAAGCACGCTCTTGCGGGCACGGCCCAGCGCCTGCAAGTACGCTTTCTGGATGGTGGCGCGGTTGCGCCAGTTGTCGCGCACGACAAAGCCCGCCTGCACGGAACTTTGGCGCGCGATCTTGTTCACCTTGCGCATTTCATTGAGCAGGCCGATGCGCTTGATGATGCTCATCCGGCCCAGGCGGCGCCATTGCGTTTGCGCTTCCTTGTGGATGGCCGCCACCAGCGGTCCCTGCACTGCCACGGCAAAATCCCACCGTGGCGCGGACAGGCTGATGTTGTGGTCGTAATCGCAGAACATGTCGTCGTTGATGTTGATGCCGCCGACAAATGCGATTTCCCGGTCCACCACGCAAATCTTGCGGTGCGTACGGGTAAAGCCCCGTTTGAACCAGGGATTGAAGATGCGGTGCTCGACACCCGCTTCGCGCAATGCCGCATCCATGCGCGACACCTGGCCGTGGCCCGTCCCATACCAGTCGGTGATGACGCGCACCACCACGCCGCGCGCAGCGGCATTCTTCAGCGCAGCCAGCACGGATTGCCCCGTTTCGTCCCCCGCGAAGATATAGGTTTCGAAATACACCTCGTACTGGGCAGCATCGATCGCTTCCCGCAATGCCGGGAAGTAATCCGTACCACAGTGCAAGAGCCTGACTTCGTTATCAGCGATAAAGTTGACCGACCGCATGGTCCTTCAGTTCAGTTGGAGTGTCGCGACGATAGGCGAATGGTCCGACAGTTTAGCCCATGCGGGGCCGTGCAAGACTTGCGCGGTCTCCACATGGAAGCCTCGCACATAGATGCGGTCCAACCTGAAGAATGGCAAGGCCGCCGGGAACGTGCGCGCGGGCCGGACGGCGGCCTGGCGGCGCGCCAGGGTGCGCACCAGGTCACCAAACGAGGGATGAGCACCGATTTCATCGAACACTTCCACCACGCCCAGCGCCTGGCGCAAGGTATCGCTCAACGTATTGCGCCAGTCGTTGAAGTCGCCGGCAATGATGACGGGTTCGTTGTCGGGCGCGGTTTCCCGCACGGCATCGATCAGCGACTGCGTCTGCCGCGTGCGGCTGCCTTCGAACAGGCCCAGGTGCACCACGTAGCAGTGCACGGGCTGTTCCGGTGTCTCGATAATGCAGTGCAGGATGCCGCGCGCTTCGTACTTGTGGTCGGAAATATCCGTGTTGGTCCAGTGCGCGATGGGGAAATTGCTGAGCAGCGCATTGCCGTGGTGGCCATGGTCGTAGACCGCGTTCATGCCGTACACGGAATGGCGCTCGTCGCCGGCAAAGAATTCGTGCTGGGCCGTGGTGGGCCAATGCCGGTGGCCATTGGCCTCGCTGCCGAATTTTTCAGCAATCCGGTCATGCTTGCCCTGCACTTCCTGCAAAAACACCACGTCGGCATCGAACTGCCCGATGGCTTGCTTGAGCGCGTGTACCCGCGGATGGCTGCGGTACGACATGCCCTTATGGATGTTGTAGGTAGCGACTCGGATCTTCATGCAATTGATTCTAACCCCAACAGCTTGCTTGCTGCGGGGATATTGTGCGGTGGCGCGCTGGGTTGGCCACCGCACAGACTGTGCCGCAGGAAAAATCCTGTAGGATCCGCTTGACCCTGACGCAACGTCAGGCTCCACGATGGTCACACGTTCGAAGAGAAAGGACACCGATGGCGCTGAAAATTGGGGAACTGGCCCGCCGCACCGGCTTGACGGTACGCGCGCTGCACCACTATGACGCTATCGGCTTGCTGACCCCTTCGGCGCGGTCCGACGCCGGCTACCGGCTGTACAACGATGCGGATGTCGCCCGGCTGCACCAGATCCAGGCGCTGCGCAGTTTTGGCCTGCCGCTGGCCGACGTCGGAACCTATCTATCCAGGCCGGACCTGTCCCTGCAATCGGTGGTCGCCCAGCAAATCGACATGCTGACGCGCGAAATCGAGCAGGCCGGCGCGTTGCGCGAGCGCTTGCGGCGCTTGCATGGCGTGCTGACGCAGGGACAGGAACCGAACCTGGCCGACTGGCTGACCACTTTGGAGAGCATGAGCATGTACGACAAATATTTCACCCCGGAAGAATTGCAGCAATTGCCGCTGTATACCAATGCCGCGATTGCCGTGCCTGAATGGAAGGCGCTGGTGGCTTCCGTGCGCGCGCTGATGGACCGGGGCGCCACGCCGCAAGACCCGGACGCGCAAGTGCTGGCACGGCAATGGATGGCGAAAAGCGTGCACGACACGGGCGCCAATCCGATCCTGTTTGCCCGCCTGAACACGCTGCACGAGCACAATCAGGAAGTGCGGGAACAGTCCGGCGTCACATCGGACATCCTGCAATTCATCATCGATGCTTCGCATGAAGGCAAGCTGGCGATTTACCGCCGCTACCTCGACGACGATGAATACGCGTTCGTCCGCGCCAATATCGGCAAGCGCGCGCAGGAGTGGCCGCCGCTGATTGCGCGGGTACGGGTAGCGATCGATGAAGGCCATGCGCCGGATTCGCCGCAGGGGCAGGAATTGGCGCGACAGTGGTTCGAGCTGTTCCGCTCGTTCGCTGGAGATAATCCTGCCACGCAGGCGAAGATCCGTGAAGCGCTGACCAGGGAACCGGGGCTGACGGACCCGGGCTGGATCGATGCGGCGATGCTGGAGTGGGTGCGGCAGGCAATGATGGCGTTGCGGGCAGCGTAGCCGCCCGCGCCGAAACACAGCAACGGCAGACAATCCGTGGCCATCGACAAGCGCTATATTGTTAGCTTTACCAAGGAGCGTTATTCATGAATCCCTTCGCCGAATCCGTCAACCTCGAAGCCGCCTTCGCCACCATCACCGACCACTGGTCGCCCAAGGTCGTGGCCCAGGTAAACGACCAGTACGTCAAGCTGGCCAAAGTCCAGGGTGAAATCACCTGGCACAGCCACGAACACGAAGATGAACTGTTTTTCATCGTGCGCGGCAGCCTGGCCATGCACTATGAAGGCGGCAAGGTGGTGCAGCTGAATCAAGGCACGCTGCACGTGGTGCCGCGCGCCACGCAGCACAAGCCGGTGGCGGAGGAAGAATGCTGGATCATGCTGGTCGAAACCGTCACCACCAAACATACGGGCGACGTCGACACGCCCTATACCAAAACGCTGGAACAGCAACTGGCATGAAACGGTTCGCGACGCTTGCAACCCTGCTGTGGGCCGGCGCCGCATCCGCCACGCTGCCGCAGCACGACGCGCTCACGTACGAGGGCCGGCAGAGTGTTGTACTCATGAACGGACGGGCATCACTGCCGGTACCGCCGTCCGACCGGCTTGCGGCCATGCGCAAGCAGAATTACTGTTCCGCCGCGGGCGGGCCGGTGGCGCGATGGGCCATTATCGACAGCACGCTGTACCTGACCCACTTCAGCGATTGTGGTACGAATATGCCGCTGGGTGCGGTCTACGAAGGCGTGACGTCGCCGCTGGTCGCCACGTGGATCAGCGGTGAATTGCGCGCCAGCCGTGGCGCCATCATTTGCTTTACGATGGAAAAAGGCGCAGTCGCCGCCACGGCGCTGGTCTTCACGGTGGACCAGGGCATCGTCACCGATGTCGAGGAGAGTGACAACAGCGGCGCGTGCCCGGAACGGTAAGCGCCGCGCCTGGCGGGTCATTTAGTGAATGATCTTGGACAGGAAGTCGGCAGCGCGCGGCGAGCGCGTGGTGCCGAAGAAGTCATCCTTGCTGCAATCCTCGATGACTTTGCCCTGGTCCATGAACACGATGCGGTTGGCCACGCGCCGGGCAAAGCCCATTTCGTGCGTGACCACCATCATGGTCATGCCTTCCTGCGCCAGCCCCACCATCACGTCCAGCACTTCATTGATCATTTCCGGGTCCAGCGCCGACGTCGGCTCGTCGAACAGCATGGCGATCGGGTCCATCGACAGCGCGCGGGCGATCGCCACGCGCTGCTGCTGGCCGCCCGACAGCTGGCCGGGGAACTTGTCCTGGTGCGCCAGCAGGCCGACCCGGTCCAGGTATTTCAAGCCCTTGGCATTGGCTTCGTCCTGGCCGCGCTTCAACACCTTGACCTGGGCGATGGTCAGGTTTTCGCGGATGGTCAGGTGCGGGAACAGTTCGAAATTCTGGAACACCATGCCGATGCGCGCGCGCAGCGCCGACAGGTTGGTCTTCGGGTCGCACACCGCCACGTTGTCGACCAGGATATTGCCGCGCTGGATAGGTTCCAGCCCGTTGACGGTCTTGATCAGCGTGGACTTGCCGGACCCCGACGGGCCGCAAATCACCATGACGTCACCCTTGCGGACATGCGTGCTGCAATCGGTCAGCACCTGGAAGTGCCCGTACCACTTGCTGATGTTTTCAATTTTAATCATTTGCTCTCTCACTGAAGGGATATCGATGGTTACCGAATGATGGCGACGCGCTGCTGCAACCGGCGCACCAGGGCCGACAAGCCAAAGCACAGCGCGAAGTACACCACCGCCACGAACGTATACATTTCCACCAGGCGCCCGTCGCGCTGGGCCACCTTGCCGGCGGCGCCGACGAAGTCGGGAATCGACAGCACGTACACCAGCGAGACGTCCTGGAACAGCACGATGGTTTGCGTCAGCAGAACGGGGATCATGTTGCGGAATGCTTGCGGCAGCACGACGTGCGACATGGTCTGGCGATAATTCATGCCCAGCGCGCGGCCGGCCCAGACCTGGCCGCGCGGAATCGCCTGTATGCCGCTGCGCATGATCTCGCAGTAATACGCCGCTTCGAACATGATGAAAGTGATCAGCGCCGACGTGAACGCGCCGACCTGCACCGGCGTCGGCGAACCGATCACCCAGGCCGCGATATACGGCACCAGGAAGTAAAACCAGAAGATCACCAGCACCAGCGGTATCGAGCGCACCAGGTTGACGTAGCCGGAGGCGAACACCGACACTGCCTTGATGCTGGACAGCCGCATCAGCGCTAACAAGGTGCCCACCACGATGCCGCCGGCCATGGCCAGCGCCGTCAGCTTCAGCGTGAACAGCATGCCGGTCTGGAACAGATAGCCCCACGAACGGGCGATCACGTCGAAATCAAAATTGCCGAGCATCTCAATGTCCTCCCGAGGCGGCGCCCGCCACGATAAAGCCAGGCACCGCGACTTTCTTTTCCAGGCGGTGCATCAGGTACACCACGCAAATGTTGACCGTCACGTAAATCAGCGTCGCGGCGGAAAATGCTTCGAATACCTGGAATGAAAATTCCTGGATGGCGCGCGCGCTGGCCGTCAATTCCATCAGGCCGATGGTCAGCGCCACCGAACTGTTCTTGATGATGTTGAGGAATTCGCTGGTCAGCGGCGGCAGGATCACGCGCGCCGCCATCGGCAGCAGCACGTAGCGGTAAGTCTGCCCCAGGGTCAGGCCGAGCGCCGTGCCGGCCATGCGCTGCCCGCGCGGCAACGCGGCGATACCGGTCGACACTTGCACCGCCACCCGCGACGACGTGAAAAAGCCCAGGCACAGCACGGCGGTGACGAACGGCGCGTTCGGCAGCGCCTTGATCCAGTCGCCGGCCGCCTGTGGCAGCACTTCGGGCATCACGAAGAACCACAGGAACATTTGCACCAGCAGTGGAATGTTGCGGAACAATTCCACATACGCGTTGGCCAGCGCCGCCAGCGCCTTGTTGGGCAGCGTGCGCGCGGTACCGACCAGCAGACCCAGGGCCAGGGCCATCAGCCAGGCGGTCAATGACGTGGCCAGGGTCCACGCCAGGCCCGACCACAAGGTATCGAGGTAGGTGCCGGCGCCATCGGGCGCCATTTCCCAGAAGATGCGCCAGTTCCAGTGGTAATTCATACGTTATCCTTATTCGTGAAGTGAGCCAGCCCGCGTGTTATTTCTTTTTGGTGGCGGCTTTCTGCGCTTCCGGCACGGCCGCGTAATCGGCCGGGTCGCCCGAATCGGTCGGCTTGGCCAGCACGTGCTCCAGTTGCGGCGGCATCGGGAAGCGCATGTTGATGCCCTTGGGCGGGATCGGCGACATGAACCATTTGTGGTACAGGCGCTGCATGTCGTCGCCCGACTTGTAGACGCGCACCAGCGCGTCATCGACCACCTTCTTGAATGCCGCGTCACCCTTGCGCATCATGATCCCGTAGGGTTCCACCGACAGCGCTTCGGACGTGATTTCATAGTCGCCGGGCGTTTTCGAATTGGCGCGCTGCGCCGCCAGCAGGATGTCGTCATTCGCTTCGGCCACGGCGCGGCCGGTTTCCACCATCAGGAACGACTCGGGATGGTCCTTGCCGACAATGATGTTCATGCCCAGGTTTTGTTCCTTGTTCAGGATCGTCATCTGCTTCAGCGTGGACGTGCCGGCGGTGGCCACCAGGGTCTTGCCCTTCATGTCGGCCAGCGTATGGATGTTGGACGATTTCTTCGCCATCAGCCGGTTGGCCACGACGAACATGGTGGGGGCGAACGCCACCTGCTGCTGGCGTTCCAGGTTGTTGGTGGTGGAGCCGCATTCGAGGTCGATGGTGCCGTTGGCCATCAGCGGGATGCGGTTGGCCGACGTGACCGGGTTCATCGCCACTTTCAGCTCGGTCAGGCCCAGTTGCTTTTGCAGCGCCGTCACCACCTTCATGCACAGTTCGATCGAATAGCCCTGATATTGCTGCTTGTCGTCCAGGTAGGAAAACGGCACGGAACCGTCGCGCACACCCAGCGTGATGGTCCCGCTCTTTTTGATCTTGGCCAGCGTGCCGCCCTCATCCTGCGCTTGCGCCAGCGCGGCGGCGGACAGCATACCCAGGCTAAACAGTGCGGCGATATAGTTCGACGATTTCATCAGACAGACTCCAGAAAAATCCGGCACTGCGTACCGGCGGGATGGGCAGGATGGGCAGCGGCCCATCCCGGGGTTAAGGAAACGGATCAGGCTTAGAAAATGTGGCGGATGCCGAGGTTGGTGGCGGCGTTGCCGCTGCCGGTCTCGGTGGCGTTGCCGACCTTGAACGTGGCGCCGTTGCTGTTGGCGATATGGCCATACGCGGCATACAGGTCGGTGCGCTTGGACAGCGAATAGGTGTAGCCCACCGCCCACTGGTTGGCGTTGCGGGCGGCCGCGGTCTGGTCGTCATGGCGGATATACGACGCATACAGCTTGTGCGCGCCCAGCGGCACGATCACGCCGACGATGGTGTCGTCGCTGCGTGCACCGGCCAGGCCATGGTTTTCCGCATAGCCCAGGGCCACATCCACCGCGCCGAGACGGTAGCGCGCCGTCACCAGCGCATTGCGGGTCTGGTCGGTCGCCGTTGCGTTATGGCGCTGGAACCAGCCCGCCGCCACCGTCAGGCCGCCCTGCACGTAATACACGGCCGTGCTGTAGGCGCGGTTCTTTTCGCTGTTGCCGGCGGTTTCGCCCATGCCGACCGCCACTTCGGCCGTCAAACCATTGAATTGCGGCGAGGCGTACTGCACCATGTTGTCGACCCGGGTATTGGTCACCATGATGTTGCCCGCATTGCCGGCCATGCCGATGCAGAACGGGTCGGCCACGTCGCGCAACGCCTTGTAATACGGCGAATACTGGCGGCCCAGCGTCACAGTGCCGGCCGCGCTGGCCAGGCCGACATAGGCCTGGCGGCCGAACAGCAAACCGCCCTGCGCCGCCGAGCCGTTGTCGATGTTCAAGCCATTTTCAACCTGGAAGATGGCCGCCAGGCCGCCGCCCAGGTCTTCCTTGCCCTTGAAACCCAGGCGCGAGCCGGACGCCACGCCCGGACCGATATTGGTCACGCTGCCCGCCGGACCGCCCGATTCGCGCACCAGCGCGGCGTCGGCCACGCCATAGACAGTCACGGTCGACTGGGCCCAGGCGCTCCCCGCGCACAGGCCGGAAATGGAAATGGCGGCAGCAATGGTCATTCGATTCATTTTTACGTCCTTTTTCTAGTTATGCGGAACCGGTTTTATTTAAATCCGTTCCGTTTTAAAAATTCAGGGGTGTCGTTTTAAATTCGAATCAAATTGTTTATTTGACCGGCAATACGCATGCACTTATCCATTCCAGCAATAAACCAAGGGTGGCGGTTATCGCAGGGCGTAATAATCCACAGGCGCCTATTTGGGCCTGGACTGAACTTCTAAATTAATTCCGGTTTTTTTAAGCGATATGCTTTATCGCTTCGCCATGTGTTTGAACCAGGTTTCTTGCCAAATCAACCTGGCGGACAATGTTGACGGCAACGCAACGAAAAGTATGGCCGGCCGGCGTCAGGCTGAGCGGCATGGAACTGCGGTCCACCAACTCGGCGCCAATCCATGATTCCAGGGACTGGATACGGCGGCTGAATGCCGCCTGGCTGGCGTTGCGCGCAAACGCGGAACGCTTGAAACTGCGCATCTCCGCCAGACACAGAAAATCTTCGACCCATCTCGTATCCATCATTCCCTCGTTAGTATTTGACCGGCCACCGGGATATTGTCTGCCTCTCTACTAGCAGTTTGCATGCCAACTAGATTAATTGCCGGAGGAAATCAAATATGTCCATGATTTACCATGAATTTTTAAATACGGTGGGAATGGCCTCGTTCGCTGCTCGTGTGTAAATCCACACGCGCAGGCCATTCGCGGTATGGATTTCGATACGCCCCATGCCTGCCTGTCCGATCGCCTTGAAAAAGTGATGATTAGAAATATTTTCTAAGGTAATATGTTCAGGGCATTCTTCCTGCCGACCTTCCCGAGGCAACAATTGCTGGCTTTTAGATCTGGTTTATTCAACCGCCCGGCGCTGGTATATACGCTGGGCACCGTGTTGCTGGGCTTGGCCGCAGCGGCGGTCGTGCAGGTGTATGCATGGAGCGCGCAACAGGGATACGACCAGCTCAACGACATGCTGGAGCACCAGCTCGATTTATATGCGGGCGGACTGGAAAGTGAACTGGGCAAACACGAATACCTGCCGGGCATTATTGCCATGGACCAGGATGTGCAAGCGTTGCTGGCCAGGCCGGACGACATGAAGCAGCTGGAAAAGACCAGCAAGCGCCTCTCCAGCCTGAACGTGCGGGCCGGCGCCATGATGACGTTCCTGGTCAACAGCACGGGCAACATTTCCGCTGCCAGCGACTGGTACCAGCAGGACAGCCGGATGGGCCGCGACGTGTCCACGCTGCCCTATGTCAGGGAAGCCCTGCAAGGCAGGCCGGCGCGCTACTTTTCACGCAGCGCGGAACGCAATACGCCGGAATACTATTTTGCCCAGCCGATCCTGCAGAATGGCGCGGTACTGGGCGTGGCGGTCGTCAAGATCAGTCTCGACCCGATCGAGTCGACGTGGAGCGCGTCGATTACCCAATCGAGCCACGAAATGCTGCTGGTGGTCGATGAAAACGACACGGTCATCATCGCCACCGCGCCCGAATGGCGTAACCAGCACGCGCCCCGCCTGCCCATGTCCGGCACCGCCGTCCTGCGCAGCCAGGGGCCCAATGCGGCACTGATCCTGTATGCGGCCCAGAGCCGCGCCATGCCGCACCAGGGCTGGCGCCTGGTGATGCTGGCCAGCGCCGGCAACGCCACCGTCAATGCCTTGCGCAACGCCATCGGCGCCGGCGTGCTGCTGGCCTTCGTCAGCCTGCTCGGGCTGTTCCTGGCGCAGCGCCGGCGCGCCATCGCCAGCCGCTTGAAAGCACGCGAAGCATTGCAGCGCGCGCATGACTTGCTGGAAGTGCGCATCGCGGAACGCACCGCCGAACTGCACGACATGAACCAGGAATTGCTGCGCGAAGTCAGCGAACGCAAACACGCGGAACAGGTGTTGCGCGCATCCCAGGACAGCCTGATTCACGCCAGCCGATTGGCGCTGCTGGGCCAGATGTCGGCCGGCATCACGCACGAAATCAGCCAGCCGCTGACGGCGCTGCGCTCGCTGTCATTCAATTCCCAGCTGTTGTTGAAGCGCGGCGAAATGGCGCGCATCGAAAAGAACCTGCAATCGATCAGCGCGCTGACCGAGCGCATGGGCCACCTGACCGAACAGCTCAAGTCCTTTTCGCGCAAGACGCCGCTGGCGTTGCGGCCATTCCTGCTGGCCGATGCGGTGGACGCCACCCTGCTATTGCTGGAAAACCGCATCCGTACCGAACAAATCACCGTGCATACCGTCATCGATGCCAGATTGCGCGCGCTGTGCGACAGTAACCGCCTGGAACAGGTGTTGATCAACCTGTGCGCCAACGCGCTGGACGCGATGCGCGAGGCGCCGGCCAGGACGCTGTCGATACGGGTCTGGCATGCCGGCGGCCGCGCTCATATCCGCGTGGAAGACAGCGGCACCGGCATCCCCGACGACGTGCTGGCGCGCCTGTTCGAACCCTTCTTCAGCACCAAGCTGCCGGGTCAGGGCCTGGGCTTGGGGCTGGCCATCTCGGCCGATATCGTGCGCGATTTCGGCGGCACCCTGCGCGCGTCGAATATTCCGGGCGGCGCCGCATTTGAACTCGATCTCCAGCTCTGCGAGGAAATCTCCCATGTTTGAAGGTTACAAAATCATTTTCGTCGAAGACGACCATGCGGTACGCAGCAGCGTGGCGGAAACGCTGGAGCTGGCCGGTTTTGCGGTGGAACCCTACGAGTCGGCCGAACACGCCCTGCCCCATATCGTGGAAGGCTTGCCCGGCATCGTGATCACCGACGTGCGGCTGCCCGGCATGGACGGCTTCGGCCTGCTGCGCCAGGTCTGCGCCACCGACGCCGCCATCCCGGTGATCCTGGTGACCGGCCATGGCGACGTGTCGATGGCGGTCGACGCCATGCGGCACGGCGCCTACGATTTCATTGAAAAGCCGTATGCGATGGAGCGGTTGGTGGAAGTGGCCACGCGCGCCGTGGAAAAGCGCACGCTGCGCCTGGAAGTCGACACCTTGCGCCGCAAACTCACGCAGACGTGCGGCCTGGACGCCACGCTGGTGGGCGAATCGCCCGCCATCCGCCTGCTGCGCGAACAGATCCTGAACCTGGCCGACACGCCGGCCGACGTGCTGGTATTCGGAGAAACCGGCACCGGCAAGGAAGTCGTGGCGCGCTGCCTGCACGAGCACAGCAACCGCCGCCGCGCCAATTTTGTCGCCATCAATTGCGGCGGCTTGCCCGAAACGCTGTTCGAGAGCGAGATTTTCGGCCACGAAGCGGGCGCCTTCACCAACGCCAGCAAACGGCGCGTCGGCAAGATCGAGCACGCGCATGGCGGCACGCTGATGCTCGATGAAATCGAAAGCATGCCGATGAACTTCCAGGTCAAGCTGCTGCGCGCGCTGCAGGAGCGCAAGATCGAACGGCTGGGCTCCAACGAACAGGTGGCGATCGATTTCCGCATCGTGGCCGCCACCAAGTATGACTTGAAGACGCTGAGCGATCAGGGCAAATTCCGCAGCGACCTGTATTACCGGCTCAATGTCGCCACGCTGACCTTGCCGCCGCTGCGCGAACGGCGCGACGATATTCCCCTGCTGTTCGAACACTTCCTGCTGCAGGCGGCGCGCCGCTATGGCCGCGAGGCCCCGGCCCTGCCGGCCGACCATGTCCGCAAGCTGATGGCCCATGACTGGCCCGGCAACGTGCGGGAATTGCGCAACGCGGCCGACCGTTTCGTGCTGGGCCTGCCCGGCGAAGGTGGCGCCGGCGCCGGACCGCTGACGCTGGGACAGCAGATGGACATGGTGGAAAAAACCCTGATCGAGCAGGCGCTGAAAGCGCACCAGGGCAAACCGCTGCCGGTGTGCGAAACGCTGGGGATCGGCAAGAAGACCTTGTACGACAAACTGCACCGGCACGGCATCGTCATCGACGATTTCCGTCCCGACGCGGGCTGAGCGGCCCGGGCGGACCGCCGCCCGCGTCAGCGGTAGTCAGCGGGATCGCCCGAATCGGTCGGCGCGGCCACCACGCGCCGCAACGCCGCGCTCATCGGCATATGCAATTCGATGCGGCTGTTCGGCAGCGGCGACTGGAACCATTTACGGTAGATTTGATGGATTTCACCCGAGCGGTACAGCTCGATGATGGCGTCGTCCACCACCCGCTTGAATTCCGGATCGCGCTTGCGCAACACCATGCCATAAGGTTCCTGCGGCAAGTCCGAGCGGTGCACCGCGTAATCGCCCGGCTTGGCCGCCGTGGCGGCCAGCCCCAGCAACAGTATTTCATCCATCGCGAACGCGGCGGCGCGGTCCGACTCCACCATGGCGAACGCATCGGCATGGTCTTTGGCCGCGATGATGCGCAAGTCGAGGTCCAGCGCACGGCTCCATTCCTGCAACGCCTTGACGGTGGTGGTGCCGGCGGTGGACACCACGGTGCGCCCCTTGAGTTCGGCCAGGCTCTGGAAACTGTTGGCTTTCCTGGACATCAGGCTGCTGGACGAGACAAACGTGGTGACGGAAAACGCCACTTCCTTTTGCCGCTCCAGCGTATTGGACGTCGAACCGCATTCGATGTCGACGATGTCATTGGCGACGAACGCCATGCGGTTGGCCGCCGTCACAGGCCGGTACATCACTTCCAGCGTCGGCAGCTTCAGCCGGTTTTTCACGGCCGCCACCACCCGCTCGCACAGTTCGATGGAATAGCCGATCGGCCGCTGCTGCCGGTCCAGGTACGAAAACGGGATGGACTTGTCGCGGAAACCAATCGAGATGACGCCGGTTTCCTTGATTTTCCTGAGGGTGCCCGAATCCTGCGCATGGGCGCCCGCGGCCAGCAGGGCGGACAAGGCAAGCAGCAGGCATGATTTTTTCATAACGGCATCAAGAGTAGATTTCATTGCCGATGGGGAATGTATGTACATGGTACGCCATTTGGACAGGCACAGTGGAGGGAACCGGGGCCAGCCGGAAAATCGCGACCGCCTGTTCGAGCCGTTCAGCCTGGATTTGCAGGCTGGCGGCCGCGGCAGCAGCCTGCTCGACCAGCGCGGCATTTTGTTGCGTCATGTCGTCCATCCGCGCCATGGCCTGGCTGATGTCTTGCAAGCCCGTGCTTTGGGCTTCGCTGGCGGCGGCAATATCGGCCATGATGGCCGCCACCGATTGCACCGAGGTGACGATGCGCGCCATGGTCTGGCCGGCAATGTCGACCAGGCGGCTGCCGCCATCGACCATGCCGACGGAGTCGCCGATCAGGATCTTGATTTCCCTGGCGGCAGCCGCGCTGCGCTGCGCCAGCTGGCGCACTTCGGAAGCCACCACGGCAAAGCCGCGCCCCTGCTCGCCGGCGCGCGCCGCTTCCACGGCGGCGTTCAGCGCCAGGATATTGGTCTGGAAGGCAATGCCATCGATGACCCCGGTGATGTCCGCGATCTTGCGCGCACTGGACTGGATGGCGCGCATGGTGTCGACCACTTCGGTCATCAGTCGCCCGCCCGTGGCGGCGACCGCCGCGGCATCCAGCACCAGGTCATTGGCTTGCCGCGCATGTCCGGCATTCCTGCCAACGGCGCCGGTCAGCGCCTGCATGGCGCTGGCGGTGTGTTCCTGCGACCCTGCCTGCGCTTCGGTGCGCGCCGACAAATCGGCATTGCCGATGGCGATTTCACGGGCCGCCACGCCGATATTGCAGGCGCCGTGCTGGATTTGCCGCACGGCGCCAATCAACTGGTGCTGCATGGTCTGCAATGCGCGCACCAGGGCGCCGGTTTCATCGTTCGGTGCGGACCCGATTTCCTGGCTCAGGTCGCCGGTGGCGATGGCGCCGGCAATGCGGCCCGCGTGATGCAGCGGCGCCGTGATGGTCCGGGTGGTCAGCCAGGCGATGACGGCGCCCAGCGCCAGCGCCAGCCCGCCCAGCGACCACATGCCCAGCATCGCGGCCTGGTAATGCCGGCCCGATGCGGCAGCCGCTTCCTTCATGGCGGCGCGCCGGTGGTCGGCCAGTTGGCTCAGCGCCGCCATCCATTGTTCATGGGGGCCCGACAGCGCCTTCACGGCCAGTGCGGCATCGAAATAATTGCCATCGGCCGCCTGGCGCCTGACCTGCTCCAGCATTGGCATGACCACCGCTTGCCGCGCCTGCACCTGCGTCAGCAAACGCATCCCTTCGGGGCTGGCGCTGTGCCACAGCAGGTGACGCAGCGCGCGGTCATAGGCGGCCAGCGTGTCCACCAGGCGCTTGCTTTCCTGCGCCTGTTCCGCGACATCGGTGGGGGCGCTCAACTTGCGCAGGATCAGCGCCAGCGCGCCGCCGTTTTCACGCATGCTGGTGGCGGCATCGAGGCCGGCGGCTTCGTCGTTGACGATGGCGTCGGTCAGGGTTTGCATCTGGCTCATCTGCCATAAACCCAACCCCAGCAGCGCGATTGCGCACAGCAGCACGATACTGAACCCCAGCGCCAGGCGCTGGCCGATCTTGATATTGGCGATGGTGGGCATGCCATTCCCCGTGTAGACATGAAGCCGCGCGGGAGGAAGCGGCGCGGTCGCTTTAAGGACGCAGCCATCGTCACACGGTTTTTTTCTACGGGCAAACCTTATGCAAAATACGCAATCGGTGTGCAGGCAATCCTGCATTCAGTCAGCGCTGCGCTGTCACGTGCCGCGGCAACAGCAGCACCGCTTCCGCGTTCGACGGCGAAAAGCACTTGTCCGCCGCTTCCAGGTACGGCAGCCACACGTGGTTCACATGCTCGCGGGGACTGAGCAGGATGGGAATATCGCGCGGCACTTCGACGGAAAACACGTGTTCCGTATTCTGCGTCACGCCCGGCGCGTAGCGGTGCCGCCACACGGGGTAAATTTCGTAAATGTTCGACAGATGCCAGTCGCGCAGCACGATGGTTTCACCATCGGCCACGATGCCCGTCTCTTCGAACAATTCACGGGTCGCGGTGGTCAGTAACGGCTCGTCCGGCGCATCGAGCGAACCGGTCACCGATTGCCAATAACCCTGCTTGTCGGCACGCTCGATCAGCAGTACTTGCAGGTCGGCCGTGTGGATCACGACCAGGACGGATTCGGGGATTTTGTAAGGCTTATCCATGCAGAATGCAGGCAAAACGCAGGCAAAAGAAAAGGCGCCGCAGCGCCTTTTCCATCACGACTGATTAACCAGCCACTTTCGGCTCGGCCGTGCGCAGGCGGATATGCAGCTCGCGCAGTTGCTTCTCGTCGACTTCCGACGGCGCCTGGGTCAGCAGGCACTGGGCGCGCTGGGTTTTCGGGAAGGCGATCACGTCGCGGATCGAATCGGACTTGGTCATCAGCGTCACGATACGGTCCAGGCCGAAGGCCAGGCCGCCGTGCGGAGGCGCGCCGTATTGCAGCGCGTCCAGCAGGAAGCCGAACTTCAGGCGGGCTTCGTCGGCATCGATCTTCAGTGCGCGGAACACTTTCGACTGCACTTCTTCGCGGTGGATACGGATCGAACCGCCGCCCAGTTCCCAGCCGTTCAACACCATGTCGTAAGCCTTGGCAACGCAGGCGCCCGGATTGGTTTCCAGCATGTCTTCGTGGCCGTCTTTTGGCGCGGTGAACGGGTGGTGGGTTGCGGTCCAGCGGTCGTCTTCCTCGTCGTATTCGAACATCGGGAAGTCGATCACCCACAGCGGCGCCCACACGTCGTCGAACAGGCCGTTGGCCTTGCCGAACTCGGAGTGGCCGATCTTCACGCGCAGCGCGCCGATCGCATCGTTGACCACCTTGGCCTTGTCGGCGCCGAAGAAGATCAGGTCGCCGTCTTGCGCGCCCGTCAGTTCCAGGATCTTGGCCAGGGCCGCGTCGTGGATGTTTTTCACGATCGGCGACTGCAGGCCGTCACGGCCTTTGGCTTTCTCGTTGACCTTGATGTACGCCAGGCCTTTCGCGCCGTAGATGGCGACGAACTGGGTGTACGCGTCGATTTCCGAACGCGGCATGTCCGCGCCCTTCGGTA
Source organism: Pseudoduganella rivuli (assembly GCF_009674485.1). Lineage (GTDB taxonomy): Bacteria > Pseudomonadota > Gammaproteobacteria > Burkholderiales > Burkholderiaceae_D > Rugamonas > Rugamonas rivuli_B. The sequence continues at coordinate 299,573 of NZ_WKJJ01000008.1, forward strand.
CGCGCATGCCGACCACGCGGCCGTTTTTCATGTTGGCGGCGCCGGAGAAGACCTTGAAGTCCACGTCCTTCATGACGTCGGTCAGTTCGGTGAATTCCAGCTTGACGCGCATGTCCGGCTTGTCCGAACCGTATTTGCCCATGGCTTCGGAGAAGTCCATCACCGGGAACGGGTTAGGCAGGTCGACCGACATCGTGTTCTTGAACACTTTGCGGATCATGTCTTCGAACAGGTCACGGATTTCCTGTTCGTTCAGGAACGACGTTTCGCAGTCGATCTGCGTGAATTCCGGCTGGCGGTCGGCGCGCAAGTCTTCGTCGCGGAAGCACTTGGTGATCTGGTAGTAGCGATCGAAGTTGGCCACCATCAGCAGCTGCTTGAACAGCTGCGGCGATTGCGGCAGCGCGAAGAAGTTGCCGGCGTTGACGCGGGATGGCACCAGGTAGTCGCGTGCGCCTTCCGGGGTCGACTTGGTCAGGGTCGGGGTCTCGATGTCGATGAAGCCCAGTTCGTCGAGGTACTTGCGCACTTCCATCGTGACTTTGTAGCGCAGGCGCAGGTTGTTCTGCATTTGCGGACGGCGCAGGTCCAGCACGCGGTGCGTCAGGCGGGTGGTTTCCGACAGGTTGTCGTCGTCCAGCTGGAATGGCACGGCCACGGACGCGTTCAGCACTTCGACTTGCGAAGCGACGACTTCGATCTTGCCGGATTTCAGGTTGGCGTTGACGGTGCCGGCCAGGCGGTCTTTGACCAGGCCGGTCACGCGCAGGCAGTATTCGTTACGGACCGATTCAGCGACTTTGAAAACTTCAGCCTGCTCCGGATTGCAGACCACCTGAACCAGGCCTTCGCGGTCGCGCAGGTCGATGAAAATCACGCCGCCGTGGTCACGGCGACGGTGTACCCAGCCGCACAGGCTGACGGTTTGGCCGAGCTGGGCTTCAGTGGTGAGGCCGCAGTAATGAGTGCGCATAGACATGTTATTTCTCAGTTCAGGTTAATTTGGTTCATTCAGGCGCAACCACGCCCATGGAAACGATGTATTTCAGGGCGGCATCGACGCTCATATCGAGCTCGATGACATCTTTTTTTGCCATCATCAGGAAAAATCCCGACGTCGGGTTCGGCGTGGTCGGTACGTACACACTGACGTAGTCGCCATCCAGGTGATTCTTCACGTCGCCGCCCGGCACACCGGTCAGGAAGGCGATCGTGCGCGAATCCTGGTGCGGATAGGGAATCAGCACCGCTTTACGGAAAGCATTGCCGGACGACGAAAACAGCGTATCCGACACTTGCTTGACGCTGCCATACAGCGAACTGACCACGGGAATGCGGTGCAGCAGCTTTTCCCACATGCGCACGACGTAATTGCCGACCAGGTTATTGGTCAGCAAGCCGGTCACCAGCACGATAATGAACGTCAAAATCGTGCCCAGGCCGGGAATATCAAAACCGATCAGCGTGCGTGGCTGCCAGCGTTCCGGCACCAGCAACAGCGACTGGTCCAGCGTACTGATGACCAGGTTCAGTACCCAGGCGGTAATCGCCAGCGGTACCAGAATCAGCAAACCGGTAATGAAATACTTGCGCATCGGGGTCCTTTCGCCTTCAGGCTGCGGGTTTGGTGGCGGCAGCGGGCGCCGCTGCCGGTGCAGCAGGAGCGGCAGACGACGCGGACGACGATTCCGTCGCCGGGGCAGCCGCGGCGGCGTCGGTCTTGGGCGCACTCGCCACGCCGGTGGCCGGCGCGGAGCCGCCACGGAAGTCCGTCACATACCAGCCGGTTCCCTTCAACTGGAAACCAGCGGCGGTCAGCTGCTTCTTGAAACTGGATTTGCTGCAGGCCGGGCAATCCGTCAGCTGCGGATCGGAAATCTTTTGCAGCACTTCATCGGCATGGCCACATTCCTCGCAGCGGTAGGCGTAGATAGGCATCTTTACTCCGCAAAAAACATCAAAAACCCTGAATTATAAAGCCTTTTTTCCGCCCGGCGTCAGTTTTGGCGCGGCGGCCGCGGCGGTTCAGACACGGAACCAGCTCATCCACCGTTCCTTGCCGGCAAAAACAGGGATGGAATCCCACACCGGTTCGTCCGCCACGCACGTGAAGTACGGCGACAGCAGCGCATCGAGTTCGGCGCGGGTAATGCCGAACGGCGGCCCCTTGGGATTGTTATCAAAGAAGAAAAATCCCGCCAGCATGCCGCCCGGCGCCAGCAATTGCGCCCAGCGCTCGGCCACTTGCGGCCACAGGTGGCGCGGCAGCGCACACAGGAAGGCCCGCTCGTAGATGCATTGCAGCGGTGCGGACGGCTGCCACGCGAAGAAATCCGCCTCCTCCACGCGGTCCTGCCACTGCGGCCCGACCGCTTCCTTGCCGGCAGCCACGGCGGCCGGCGAGAAATCGATGGCCGTCACGTCCCAGCCCGCTTCCGACAGGTAGGCCAGTTCGTAGGCGGAACCGCAGCCGGGAATCAGCGTCGCCGGCAACGGCAAGCCCGCCGCCGCGGCGCCATGGGCCGTATCCTTGACGAACTGGCGCAAGCGTTCGGGAATGCCGCCCCGGTCCCATGGCGTGAAATGCTTGCCAAAACGTTCATCCCAGAACGCGGGCGACATCGGGTCGCGGCTGTTGAACTCCAGTGCATCCATCACATCACTCCCCGCCAGTGCATGTACGCGCGCAGTCCCACCGCACCGAGTATGAAGGCGCCGGCAAAGTAGACAATAAAGCTCAGCAAGCGGTTGGTGCGCTGCTGTTCGTCGATCAGGGTGCGCAGCAATTCATCATTTTTATCCGGCTCGCTGGCCACGGACAAGGCGCGGTGCACCAGGCGTGGCAATTGCGGCAACACGTGCGTGTAGCGGGGCGCTTCCGACTTCAGGCGCTCCAGCATGCCTTGCCAGCCCACCTGCTCCGCCATCCAGCGTTCCAGGTACGGCTTGGCGGTCTTCCACAAGTCCAGGTCCGGGTCCAGCTGGCGGCCCAGTCCTTCGATGTTCAGCATGGTTTTTTGCAGCAGCACCAGTTGCGGCTGCACTTCCACGTTGAAACGGCGCGACGTCTGGAACAGGCGCAGCAGGATCTGGCCAAACGAAATATCTTTCAGCGGCCGGTCGAAAATGGGTTCGCAGCACGCGCGGACAGCCGATTCCAGTTCATCGACGCGGGTTTCCTTCGGCGCCCAGCCGGACTCGATGTGGGCTTCGGCCACCCGCTTATAGTCGCGGCGGAAGAAGGCCAGGAAGTTTTGCGACAAGTAATCCTTGTCGAAATCGTTCAGCGTGCCGACGATGCCGAAGTCCAGCGCGATATAGCGGCCAAAGGTGGCCGGGTCGATCGAGACCAGGATGTTACCTGGGTGCATGTCCGCGTGGAAAAAGCCATCGCGGAACACCTGGGTGAAGAAGATTTCCACGCCGTCGCTGGACAATTTTTTCAAATCCACGCCCGCTTCGATCAGGCGTTCCGTTTGCGACACGGGAATGCCATGCATGCGCTCCATGACAATCACGCTGGGCGAGCAGTAATCCCAAAACATTTCCGGCACCAGCAGCAAGTCGCCATCGGCGAAATTGCGGCGCAACTGGCTGGCATTGGCCGCTTCGCGCATCAAGTCCAGCTCATCGTGCAAGTGCTTGTCGAATTCCGCCACCACTTCCTTGGGTTTCAAGCGCTTGGCGTCTTCCCACAGGCGGCTGACCACGTCGGCCGCCAGGTGCATCAACGCCACGTCCTTGTCGATGGACTGGCGCATGCCGGGGCGCAGCACCTTGACCGCCACCTGCGTGCCGTCTTTCAGCGTGGCGAAGTGCACCTGTGCAATCGAGGCGGACGCGACGGGAATACGCTCGAACGTGGCAAACAGGCGGTCCGGGTGGCCGCCCAGCGAGCGCTCGATTTGCGCGATGGCGAGGTCGGAATCGAACGGCGGCACGCGGTCTTGCAGCAGCGCCAGCTCTTCCACGATATCGGCGGGAATCAAATCGCGCCGCGTCGACAGCACCTGGCCGAACTTGACGAAAATCGGACCCAGTTCTTCCAGCGCCATGCGCAGGCGGCGGCCACGGGGCGCGGAAATGTCGCGCCAGAAGAACAGCACGTCCATCAGGCGCGACGTGCGCGGCACGTCCAGGCCGGAAATGGCGATTTCATCGAGGCCGTAGCGGAGGGCGACGCGCAGGATTTTCAGCAGCCTCAGGAATTTCAGGATCATCTAGGTTCCGATGTGTGGGTTAAGCAGCGCCGCGTTGCGCAAGTTTCTTTTCCAGGTTGGCCAGGCGCTTGGCGAAGCGCTCGACGTCGTCGCGCAAGCGCGTCACGTCCGCGCCGAAACCGTCCGTCACGTCCGGCCGGACCAGCACGGGATTTTCCTCCAACAGGTATTCCGCCGTGTTTTCCGCCAGTTTGCGGTTGCCCGCCAGGAATGCGCCAAACAGCGATTTCGCCCCTTCCACCATGCGGACGGCCGCGACCGGGCCAACCAGCTTTTCCAGGTCGTGTTCCGCTTCCCAGCGCAGCGATTTCACCAGTTGCGAAATCGTGTTGGCAAAATCCGCGTCACCTTCAAGTTGCACATAGGAAAAAGCGCGGTCGCGGTTTTGCGCGATCAGCGGCAGGTCGGACAGCTTGACCTTGATCGTCACGTTGGCGGCCGTATCGCCCGCCGCCACGTCCACGTAGCCATCGCTGGTGGCTTGCAGGCGCACCACGACAGGACTGGCGTCGATGCAGGCGACCTTGCCCGCGTTCTGGCGCAGCGCCTCGCGCGCCCACGGCTCCTGGGCCAGCAAATGGTTGATGGTGGCGGCGACGGGCGCCAGCGGGGATGGCAAATTCGGTGGGATCGGCGATGGCATGCTTGCGGGCAGAAAAAGAAAAAAAACCGCCCGAAATTCGGGCGGTCTCGATCTTACTACAGAGGACGGGCGATCAAGCCAGTTGCTGGATACCGGCCAGCAGCCAGCCGGCGTTGCCGCTGACAGGCTTGGACAGGTTCCACACTTCCTGGAACGGTTCCGCCAGGGCGGTCGGCGACGGCTTGATGGTGCCGTAGAACTTCACGCTGGCCAGGTAATCGCGGCCATCGTTTTCAATGCCCAGCAATTCCGCCTCAATGGTGACCACGTCCGTGTAATCGGCCTGGCCGCCGCGTTCCGTGATTTGCATCTTCAGTTCGGCAAATACTTCCGGCGTCGTGAATTCGCGAATATCGGCCACGTCACCTTTATCCCACGCCGCTTGCAGGCGGATGAAATTGCCCTTGGCGTGGCGCAGGAACGTCGCCGCGTCGAAGTCGGCCGGCACGCCCCACGGTGCTTGCGCGGCGGCTGGCGCATCGCCCGGCTTGGCCAGGTTCAGGCCGCCCGCGGCAGGCTGCAGTGGCGGCAGGTTATAGTCCGGCGCCGGCGCGGCAGGCGGTTGCTGCCATGCATTGCTGTAGCCAGCCGGGGCCATCTGCGGTTGCTGTGGCGACATCTTGCTGCGGATCAAGCGCCAGATCAGGAACGCGCCACCCACCAGCAGGGCAATCATCAGCATCGAGCTGATGGCGCTGGCCAGGGCGCCGCCCAGGCCGAAGTGCGACAACAGGGCGCCCAGGCCCAGGCCCAGCAGCGCGCCGCCCAGGATACCTTTCCATGGGCTGGCCGGCTTCGGCGGCACTGCCGGTGGCGTCACGGCGCCCGGCGCGCGGGCCGGCTGAACGGCTTGACTGGCCGGCGGCGCGGCAGGCGGCGTCGCCTGGCGCGGCATGTTGCTGACGCTTTGCGACTGGCGGCCGATCGACCTGCCGCCGCCCATCGGACGGGCCAGCGCGTCGCCGATCATGGCGGCAGCGGACAGCGCCAGCGTGGCGCCGATCAAAAATTTCTTCATGTTCATGGCAGCTCTTTCTTACAGTTTGATACCGGTGTGCAAAGCGGCCACACCCGCCGTCAGGTTGTAATACTGGACCCGCTCCAGGCCCGCATCCTGCATCATGGTTTTCAGGGTTTCCTGGTCCGGATGCATGCGAATCGATTCCGCCAGGTACCGGTAGCTTTCCGCATCGTTGGCGATTTTCTGGCCCAGCCACGGCAATACCGAGAACGAATACAAGTCGTACGGCTTTTGCAGCGGCTCGGCAACCTTGGAAAACTCCAGCACCAGCAATTTGCCGCCCGGCTTCAGCACGCGGCGCATTTCCGACAGCGCCACATCCTTGTGCGTCATGTTGCGCAAGCCAAAGGCCACGCTGACACGGTCAAAATAATTGTCCGGGAACGGTAATTTCTCGGCGTCACACAACAAGGTGGGGGTGACCATCCCTTTGTTCAAGAGGCGGTCGCGGCCCACGCGCAGCATGGATTCGTTAATGTCGGTCAGCCACACTTCGCCCGTCGGCCCCGCCTGTTTCGCGAACGCCTTGGCCAAATCTCCCGTGCCGCCCGCGATATCGAGGCATTTGAAGCCGGGGCGCACGGCGGCATTGGCGATCGTAAAGGTCTTCCACAAACGGTGCAGGCCTGCCGACATCAAGTCATTCATGACGTCGTACTTGGCCGCCACGGAATGGAAGACCTTGGCGACTTCCTTGACTTTATCTGCTTCGTTGACGGTTTTATAGCCGAAATGGGTAGTATTGGTCATAGTGCGGAGCCAGTTGAGTTTGCCTGCATTATACAAGCGCCAACGGTCCGCCGCCCCTTTCAGCCCGCTTCCCGCTCGAACTTGGCCAGCACGTCGGCAATCTTTTGCGGTGTATAGGGTTTCACGACAAACCCGGCCGCACCGCGATTCATTGCAGAAATGACATTATCGATGGCGCTGTGGGCGGAAACCATCACGTACGCGCAGCCGGGCCGCGTCTGGCGCGCCATTTCCAGCACTTCCAGCCCGCTGAAGCCGGGCATGTCGATATCGAGGAAAGCCAGCCGCAATGATTTGTCGCCCGTGCGCAGGTGCTCCATCGATTGCTGCCCGTCGGACGCATGCAGGAAATTGCTGTAGCCACAACTCTTCAGTACGGACGCCAGCAGGTTGCGCATCGTCGCTTCATCGTCGGCAATCAATACGGAGATACGGTTCTTGTCTACCATGGCTTCCTTTCAGGCCGGCTGCGCCAGCAAACGCCGCACGTCGTCGAGTTGTTGTATCGCTGCCAGCACGGCGGCGGCCCGCGCGCCATCGCCAGCCACGAATGCCTGCTCCAGCTCAGCAGCCAGTTCTGTCACGCGCGGATAACCAAAGCTGCCCGCGCTCCCCTTCAACATATGGGCAATCTCCCGCCCTTCGGCGTGCGCATGGGCGGCGACCATGCCGGCCAGCGCCGCCAGCGCAGCCTTGAGCCGCGCTTCGAACTGGCGCCGCATATCGTCATAGCCTTCCAGTTGCGCATAGGGTAGCGGCGCCGGTGCCGCAGCGCTTGCCGCCAGCAGTCCGGCCAGCAGGCGGCCCAGCTCGGCGAAATCCACCGGCTTGGCGACGCATTCGTTGCAGCCCGCCGCCCTGTAGCGTTCGCGGTCTTCCGCCATCACGTTGGCCGTCAGCGCCACGATGGGTGTGGCGTAGCCGGTGCTGCGCAACAGGCGCGTGGCCTGGACGCCATCCATGTTCGGCATCTGGATATCCATCAGCACCACGTCATAATGACCGGCCAGCGCCAGCTCCACGGCGCGCGCGCCATCCGGTGCCGTGTCGACCGCCAGGCCCATCTGCGCCAGCCAGGCGCTGATCAGGCGGCGGTTGTCCGGCCCGTCTTCCGCCAGCAACACGGTGCCGGCCAATTGCCACACGGGTTCCTGCAACTGCGCCTGCGGGACTGTCCATGCCGGCATGGCCGCCAGCCATTCGGCGTCCGGCGCCGGCGGCGCCAAGATGTCCACCTCAAAGACCGAGCCCTGCCCCGGCGCGCTGTGCACCCGCGCCGTGCCGCCCATGCGCACGGCAAGCTGCTGCACCAGATGCAAGCCCAGCCCTGTGCCGCCATAGCGGCGCGCCACAGAACTGTCGGCCTGCGTGAAGGGTTGGAACAAGCCGGCCTGCTGCTCTGCCGTCATGCCGATGCCGGTATCGGCGACGCGGCATTGCAGGCGCCCCACTTCGCGTACGTAATGCAAGGTCAGCGTCACGCTGCCGCGCTCCGTGAACTTGACGGCGTTGCCGCACAGGTTGAACAGGATTTGCCGCCAGCGCGTCGGGTCGCCCACCACGTGCGACGGGAATGGGTAGACCGCGTCAAAGCGCACGGCGATGCCCTTGTTGCGCGCTTCGGCCTCGATCGCCGGCAACAGGCCGCGCGCCACGTCCAGCGGCGAAAACCGCACTTCTTCCAGCACCAGCCGGCCCGCCTCGATCTTGGAAATATCGAGAATGTCGTTAATGATGGTCAGCAAGTGCTGGCCGTTGCGCATGATGATTTCCCCCGCTTCCGCGCTGGGCATGCCGCCGCCGGAGGGCGCCAGCGTTTCCGCAAAGCCGATGATGGACGTCAGCGGTGTGCGGATTTCATGGCTCATCATGGCCAGGAATTCGGATTTCGCCCGGTTGGCCGCTTCCGCGGCGCCGGCCAGCGCGCGCATCTTTTCCATATCCTGTTCGCGCCTGCGCAGCGCCCGCACCAGCCCGGCAAAGGCCAGCACCATGGCCACCGCACTGGCCATCACCACGGCCGTCAACACTTGCGCGTAGCTGCGCCACTGGGCCAGGAACAAATCTTCCGTCACCGTGATATTGACGACCAGCGGATATTGCCCCACCAGCCGCACCGCCCCCATGCGCTGCACGCGGTTGCCCCCTTCGGAAAAACGGGGCGCATCGGTCACCAGCACGCCATCGGTCTTGCGCATTTGCTCGATCACGCGATACGACGTGCCGCTGCGGTTGACTTTCCCCATCAGCGCATCGTCATGAGGCGAACGGGCCAGCAACGTGAAATCGCGCCGGTACAGTGTGACGGACGCACCGTCACCAAGGCTGATCTTGCGGTAGAAGTCGGTCAGGAACGAACTGGAAAAGCCCACCAGCGCCAACCCCAGGAATTGCCCCTGCGGTCCCGTCAGGCGGCGGCTCAGGTAAAACGTCCACGCCTGGTTACCCTTGTTGCGGACCGGCGCGCTGACAAACACGCCCAGCTTGGGATCCTTCAGGTGAGCCTTGAAGTAGTCGCGGTCGGACAGGTTGATGGGGGGCGCGGGATGCGAACGGGTGAAATTCACCACATCGCCATTGGCCGCCACGATGGTGATGACGTCGACTTGCGGCAGCCCCTCGGCCATGTCGCCCATGCGCTGGAACGCTGCCGCCGTTCCCATTTGCTCGCGCAATTCCCGGTCAGTACTGATGCCGGACGCCTGCACGGATTCGACAATACTGCCCAAGATCAGGTAACCGGACGCCACTTCCTGCGCCGTCTGTTCGGCAATCACCAGCGACAGGTTGGACAGGTGGCGCTGCCACTCGGCGATCGATTGTTCCCGCGAAGCCCACAGCGCAAAGCCGAGCGCGCCGAGCATGGCTGCCACCAGGCAGCTCCCCAGCAAAACAATTAAACGGCTGGAACGGACGAACTGGCGCATCGGCACACATGTCAGGGAAACAGGTGCCTACAATACCATGTTGTTAGCAGGGTTGTTCAGGACATAGTGGGGCGGCGTGGCATTCACGCCGCATGGGGCGATGCCGGTCAGTGCTTGTGGCCGCAGCCGTGCGCCTTCGGCGCGGACGGCAATACCGTGCCAGGTTCGCGGCCGGAGTCGCCTTCAAAGCCCGCCGCGTGCAGCCTGGCCAGATAGTCGGCCCACAACTGTTCCTGTTCGGCGCCCAGCTTGTACAGGTAATCCCACGTAAACAAGCCGGAATTATGGCCGTCGGTAAACGTCGGCTTGACCGCGTAATTGCCGACCGGGTCCAGCGCCGAAATGCCGACGTCGCGCTGGCCCACTTGCAGGATTTCCTGGCCCGGGCCGTGGCCCTTGACTTCCGCCGACGGCGAATACACGCGCAACAGTTCAAACGGAATGTTGAACGATGCACCATCGTCGAAAGCCACTTCGAGGATGCGGGATTTGCTGTGGACAGTCAGGCCGGTGGGATTTTTCATTGGTCGAGATTGGCAATGATGGCTGCGCGCAATTGCGGCAGCAGGGCACGGCGTGCGGCCACTTCTTGTAGATGTGGCTCGCGCTGGGCCGGGCCCCAGGTCGGTTGGGGGAAATGCACGTCGCTGGCAAAGCGCGGAATCACGTGCCAGTGCACGTGCGGCGTCATGTTGCCAAAGCTGGCCACATTGATTTTATCGGGCGCCATGACGGCACGCTGCGCCGCTTCGACTTGCCACACCACCCGCATCACGTGGTCGCGCTCGGCGGGCGCCAGGTCCGTCATTTCCTTGACGTGCGCATTCCAGATCACGCGCGCAAAGCCCGGATAGTGCGGTTCGTCGACCAGCACTACGGACACTTGCGCGTCCCGCCACACCAGCACATCGGCCGGTGGGCTGGCGAGCAGGTTGCACAAGTCACAGGCCATTACACCAGCACCCGTTCGATACCGCCGTTATTGGCTTGCGCCACATAATCCGGCATCCAGTTCTCGCCCAGCAAATGCTTGGCGATTTCCACCACGATGTAATCGGCCGTGGTGCCGGCATCTTCGCCGTAACGCGATACGCCGCCCAGGCAGGCCGGGCAGCTGGTCAACACCTTGACTTCGCCCGTGAAGCCATCTTCGCGCAGTTTGTCCGCGTGCTTGACCATTTCCTGTTCCTTGCGGAAGCGGACCTGCGTCGAGATGTCCGGACGGGCCGCCATCAAGGTGCCCGAATCGCCGCAGCAACGGTCGTTTTTCTCGATCTTGGTGTCGTCCACCGTGGTGATCAAGCCGTTCACCGTCTTCAGCGGGTCCTGCATCTTCATCGGCGTGTGGCAAGGGTCGTGGTACATATAGCGCGTACCTGCGACACCTTCCAGCTTGACGCCCTTTTCCAGCAGGTATTCATGGATATCCATGATGCGGCAGCCCGGGAAGATTTTCTCGAACTCGTAACCCGCCAGCTGGTCATAGCAAGTGCCGCACGACACCACCACGGTCTTGATGTCCAGGTAGTTCAAGGTGTTGGCCATGCGGTGGAACAGCACGCGGTTGTCCGTCACCATCTTGTCGGCTTTATCAAAATCGCCCGCGCCCCGCTGCGGATAACCGCAGCACAGGTAACCCGGCGGCAGCACCGTCTGTACGCCGACATTCCACAGCATCGCTTGCGTGGCCAGGCCCACTTGCGAGAACAGGCGCTCCGAGCCGCAGCCCGGGAAGTAAAACACGGCTTCCGAATCGGCCGTGGTTTTCTTCGGATCGCGGATGATCGGGATCACCTTGTTGTCCTCGATGTCCAGCAAGCCGCGCGCGGTTTTCTTCGGCAGGTTGCCCGGCATCTTCTTGTTGATGAAGTGGATCACCTGTTCCTTGATGGGCGGCTTGCCCACGGTCGGAGGCGGCGCCTTGGTCTGGTCCTTGGCGAATTTCTTCAACACGTCATTGCCCAGGCGCTGCGCTTTATAGGCAATCTCCATCCCCTGTCGCACCGCGTTGATGGTGGTCGGATCGGTCGCGTTCAGGAAGAACATCGCGGCCTTCTTGCCGGGATTGAAGCTGCGCTTGTCCATCTTGCGCAACAGGTTGCGCATGTTCATCGACACATCGCCAAAGTCGATATTGACCGGGCATGGCGATTCGCACTTGTGGCACACGGTGCAGTGGTCCGCCACGTCTTCGAATTCTTCCCAATGGCGGATCGAAATACCGCGGCGCGTCTGTTCCTCGTACAGGAACGCTTCGATCAGCGACGACGTCGCGAGGATCTTGTCGCGCGGCGAGTACAGCAGGTTGGCGCGCGGCACGTGCGTCGAGCACACGGGTTTGCACTTGCCGCAGCGCAGGCAATCCTTGACGCTGTTGGCAATCGCGCCGATATCGCTTTGCTGCATGATCAGCGATTCGTGGCCCATCAGGCCGAACGACGGCGTGTACGCATTGCGCAAGTCCGCTTCCATGCCCGGCAAATTCAGCAGCTTGCCCTTGTTGAAGCGGCCTTCCGGGTCCACCCGTTCCTTGTACTTGCGGAAGTCGCCGATTTCTTCTTCGGTCAGGAATTCCAGCTTGGTGATGCCGATGCCGTGCTCGCCCGAAATCACGCCGTTCAGCGAACGGGCCAGCACCATGATGCGCGCCACGGCCTTGTGCGCCAGTTGCAGCATCTCGTAATGGTCCGAGTTGACCGGCAAGTTGGTGTGCACGTTGCCGTCGCCCGCGTGCATGTGCAGCGCGACGAACACGCGGCCGCGCAGCACGCGCTTGTGGATCACCGCGCATTCATCGAGGATCAGTTTGTATGCGGCGCCGTTGAAGATCTGGCGCAGTTGCGCGCGGATTTCCTGCTTCCAGCTGATGCGCACCGTGTGGTCTTGCACGATGTCGAACAGGATCGCGTCCGGCTGGCGTTCCAGGCGCGCATCGATGACGGCATCGAGATGGCCCAGGCCCAGCTCGCGCAACTCGTCGCGCAGCGATACGACGGGCTGGTCCAGCTTGTCGAGGATGGTTTGCCAGCGTTTCTGCACCAGTTCCAGCAAGGCTTGCGCCTGCTGCTGGCGGTCGCCCAGCATTTCCGCGTCGCCCACCTTGTCGTCGGACGCATCGTCGCTCTTGCCGACCGGCAGGTTGCCAGCGTCAAAGAATTCGCGCAGTTCGGCCGCCAGTTGCAGCTTGTTGGTGATCGACAGTTCGACGTTGATGCGCTCGATGCCATCCGTGTACTCGCCCATGCGGTTCAGCGGAATCACCACGTCTTCATTGATCTTGAACGCGTTGGTGTGCTTGGCAATCGCGGCGGTACGGGCGCGGTCCAGCCAGAATTTCTTGCGCGCTTCCGGGCTGACGGCGACGAAGCCTTCACCCACGCGGGTATTGGCCAGACGCACCACTTCCGAGGCGGCCAGCGCCACCGCGTTTTCATCGTCGCCGACGATATCGCCAAACAGCGCCATCTTCGGCAAGGTGCCGCGCTTGGACTTGGTGGCGTAACCCACGGCGCGCAGGTAGCGCTCATCGAGATGTTCCAGGCCCGCCAGGCGCAGCGTCTTGAATTGTTCGCCCTTGGCCGGCAAGCCGTCCAGGTAATCCTTGATTTCCACGATCGATGGAATCGCATCGCGCGCCTGGCCGAAGAATTCCAGGCACACGGTGCGGGTGAATTTCGGCATCTTGTGCAGGATCCAGCGCGCCGACGTGATCAGGCCGTCGCAGCCCTCCTTCTGGATGCCCGGCAGGCCGGCCAGGAATTTGTCCGTGACGTCCTTGCCCAGGCCCTCCTTGCGGAACACGCGGCCGGCGATTTCCAGGATTTCCGTCTTGAACGGCGCGCCCTTGGCTTCGCCTTTGGCGTTCGGGTGCGTCCACTCCAGCTTGAAGCGGGCCAGCGGCGTATCGTGGATCTTCGACAGGTTGTGGTCCAGGCGCGTGACTTCCAGCCAGTCGCCCTGCGGATCGACCATCTTCCACGACGCCAGATTGTCCAGCGCGGTGCCCCACAGCACGGCTTTCTTGCCGCCCGCATTCATCGCGATATTGCCGCCGATGCACGAGGCGTGGGCCGACGTCGGGTCCACGGCAAACACGAAACCGGCCTTCTCGGCCGCTTCCGACACTTTGTTCGTGATGACGCCGGCGCCGGTGTAAATGGTCGCGTATTCGCGGTCCACGCCCGGCAGCATTTCCATTTTCACGGCGCCCATGTCCAGCAGCTTTTCCGTGTTGATGACGGCCGACAGCGGCGTCAGCGGAATCGCGCCGCCCGTGTAGCCGGTGCCGCCGCCACGCGGGATGATGGTCAGGCCCAGTTCGATACAGCCTTTGACCAGGCCGGCCATTTCATCTTCGGTATCCGGCGTGAGGACGACGAACGGATATTCCACGCGCCAGTCGGTGGCGTCCGTCACGTGCGAAATACGCTTCATGCCGTCGAAGCAGACGTTGTGCTTTTCCGTGTAGCGGCCCAGCACCTTGGTGGCGCGCTTGCGCAAGTCGTACATTTGGCGGAATTCTTCGCCAAATTTTTCCACGGCCTGGCTGGCTGCTTTCAGCAATTGTTCCACGGAGGCGCTGCGCGATGGATCGCCGCCGGCTCCGGCGTCCACGGCCATGCGGCGCTTGTCCACTTCGGACAGGCGGTGGTGAAGCGCATCGATCAATTCCTGGCGGCGCTTCGGATTGTCCAGCAAGTCGTCCTGCAGGTACGGGTTGCGGCGCACGGCCCAGATATCGCCCAGCACTTCGTACAGCATGCGTGCGGAACGGCCGGTCTGGCGCGCGGCGCGCAATTCGTCCAGCAAGCGCCAGGAATCTTCTCCCAACAGACGGATGACGATCTCGCGATCGGAAAACGACGTGTAGTTATAAGGGATTTCACGCAACCGGGTGGGTGCGGGACCATTTGGCGATTCGGCGAGCAATGCTTGGATTTGTGCTGGGGCGTTCATGATGGATGTACTGCGGACTGACCCTAAGGATGGCCATTCTATCGTATTGCGCCGCACCACGCCGGAACAGCCTTAGCCGACGACGGGGTTACGTAAGCGTCAATTGACCAAAATTAATTCGAAAAACACTCATCTTACCGCAATTTGATGCCAATTATCGAATACCGGCAAAACAAGGTTTGCCGCAACCGGCATTAGGCAAAACAGACTAAATCGTTTCGAAGGGCTTAGCCGCCCAGCGTATGCGCGATGGATTTCCAGACACCGTCCGGCACGTACAGCAAAACCGACGTCATCGTGACGTAGCGGGCGAACTTGCCGATCGCCATGTAGACGATGCAGGGCCAGAACGGCAGCTTGAGCCAGCCGCCCAGCGTGCACAGGGGATCGCCGATGCCCGGCACCCACGACAGCAGCATGGTTTTCGCGCCATAGCGGGCCAGCCAGGCAAACCAGCGGCTTTCCCGCTCTTTGGCAAACGCGCTCTTGGCCTTGTAGCCCAGCCAGTAGTCGACCGCGCCGCCCAGCGTATTGCCGCAGGTGGCGACCAGGATGGCGGGCCAGAACAGCGCCTGGTTGGCTTTGATGGTGGCAAACACGGCCGGTTCGGAGCCCAGCGGCACCAGGGTGGCGGAGACAAAACTGACGAGAAATACCGAAGTCAGGCCGACTTCGGGCGCGGCCAGCAGGTTCAACAGCCAGCGGATGGAAGATTCAATCATGTTCCCATTATAATGAACCAGCGAATTATCCATTTCGCACATGATTTACTATCGAGCAGTACACTACCCCACCCGGCCAGCGCTATCCGCGCGGCGCCAGGTGCACAGCCTCAATTCGGTTACCCGCCGTTGAAAGCATGTCCTTGCCCTGCCAGCAATCTGGCGCCTACGACCCAAGCAGACTATGACTATCGACTATCTGAAGAAAACCCTGACCGCCCGCGTTTACGACGTGGCCCACGAAACGCCGCTTGAGCTGGCGCCGACCCTGTCGCAGCGCTTCCAGAACCGAATTTATTTCAAGCGCGAAGACATGCAGGACGTATTCAGCTTCAAGATTCGCGGCGCCTATAACAAGATGGCGCACCTGAGCGAAGCTCAGCTGAAACGCGGCGTGATTTGCGCTTCCGCAGGCAACCACGCGCAGGGAGTCGCTTTGTCCGCTGCCAAGATGGGTTGCCGCGCCATCATCGTGATGCCGACCACGACGCCGCAAGTCAAGGTCGATGCGGTGCGCTCCCGTGGCGGCGCCGCGGTGGAAGTCGTGCTGCATGGCGAATCGTACACGGACGCGTACAACCACGCGCTGTCGCTGGAAAAAGAACAGAAACTCACGTTCGTGCACCCGTTCGACGATCCGGACGTGATTGCCGGCCAGGGCACGATCGGCATGGAAATCCTGCGCCAGCACGCGGGCCCGATCCACGCGATCTTCGTGCCGATCGGCGGCGGCGGCCTGATCACCGGCATTGCCGCTTACGTCAAGCAAATCCGCCCGGACATCAAGATCATCGGTGTGCAAACCTTTGATTCCGACGCCATGGCGCGCAGCCTGAAAACCGGCGAACGCGTCACGCTGCCCGACGTCGGCCTGTTCGCCGACGGCACGGCCGTGCGCCTGTGTGGCCAGGAAACATTCCGCCTGGCGCAGCAATATGTTGACGAAGTCATCATTGTTGACACGGACGCCCTGTGCGCCGCCATCAAGGACGTGTTCACCGATACCCGTTCGATCCTGGAGCCGTCCGGCGCGCTGTCGATCGCCGGCGCCAAGGCTTACGTGGAACGCGCCGCGCTGACCAGGGAACCGGTCAAGAATGAAACCCTGATCGCCATTGCCAGCGGCGCCAACATGAACTTCGACCGCTTGCGCTTCGTGGCCGAACGTGCGGAACTGGGCGAAGCGCGCGAAGCCGTGTTTGCCGTGACGTTGCCGGAACAGCGCGGCAGCTTCAAGCGCTTCTGCTCGCTGGTGGGCCCGCGCAACGTGACGGAATTTAACTACCGGATCAGCGATGCCAACGAAGCGCACGTGTTTGTCGGTGTGCAAATTTCCGACCGGGGCGAATCGTCCGCGCTGGCGCGCAGCTTCGAAGCCAACGAATTCAAGACGCTGGATTTGACGCACGATGAACTGGCCAAGTCGCACTTGCGCCACCTGGTGGGCGGCAAGAGCACCCTGGCCAAGGATGAATTGCTGTACCGCTTCGAGTTCCCCGAACGCCCGGGCGCGCTGATGCGCTTCCTGGACAGCATGGCGCCGAACTGGAACATTTCCCTGTGTCACTACCGCTCGCAGGGCGGCGACGTGGGCCGCATCCTGATCGGCTTGCAAGTGCCACAAGATGAAATGGGCGAGTTCGCGCAATTCCTGGCCGGCCTGGGCTATCGCTACTGGGATGAAAGCGCCAATCCCGTGTACAAACTGTTCCTCTGACGTCCCCCTGACGTCTTCCCCAGGCGGACCGCCCGGTCCGCCTGTATGCATCGCTTTCACCGTCCCCATCACGAAAACGCATATGCCGCAATGCCGCAATTGCGCTACCATTCGTCTTTCGCCTATCGCTTTTTGTCCACACCATGACCAACACTGCCGACCAGTCCCCGCTGGGGAAATCTTCCGCGTACCGCACGGATTACGCGCCTGAACTGTTGTTCCCGATTCCCCGCCAGGGCAAGCGTGACGAGCTGGGCCTGACCGGCACGATGCCGTTCTTCGGCGTCGACATCTGGAATGCCTATGAACTGTCGTGGCTGAACATGCGGGGCAAGCCGCAAGTGGCGGTGGCAAAAATCACGGTACCGGCCGACTCGCCCAATATCATCGAGTCGAAATCATTCAAGCTGTATCTGAACTCGTTTAATCAAACCAAAGTCGCCGATGCGGATGCATTGAAGATTTTGCTGGAGCAGGATTTATCGGCGGCCGCCGGTGCTTCCGTGCACGTGACGATTATCGAACAGCAGGATTTCAATAAACTGGCCATGGGCGAACTGGAAGGCGTGTTATTGGATCGCCTGGATATTGAAGTCGATAATTATTCGCCACAGCCGGAAACCCTGAAAGCCGACTTCGACGAACAGCCTGTCGAGGAAGTTTTTATTTCCCATTTATTGAAATCCAACTGCCTCGTCACGGGACAGCCTGATTGGGGCAGCGTGCAGATCCAATATTATGGCCCGCAAATCGACCAGGAGAGTTTGCTTAAATACCTGATCGGTTTCCGCGAACATAACGAATTCCACGAGCAATGTGTGGAGCGTATCTTCACGGATATCCTGCGCCAGTGCAAACCACAGCAATTATCCGTTTATGCGCGCTATACACGCCGTGGTGGACTGGATATTAATCCGTGGCGGAGTAACTATACCAGCGGGCAAAAGCCATCGAACCTGCGTAACGCCCGCCAGTAATTCAGCACGGTTCACGAACGCCGCTGTCCGGGTCATTGCCCGGCAGCGGCGTTTTGCATTTCAACGCCCCAAGCAGTAAAAACCGCCGTTTCAGGCTACTTTTATGCCCACGATTGGCGCAATCGCGCCAATATTTGGCACGAGTTAATATTTTCTTTCATTAATCGATTTAAATACCGATATAACTGCAATTTAAATCGGCTTATTAAAATGTCCTGGACATTGTCATCGGTGATTTTCAGTGAGAATTCACTGTTTTAGCTCAGCAACAAAGTGCTTGAAATGCGCTGAACTTCAGGGGTACTATCTTTTTAGCCGGCACCGCCTGGAAGCCGGGTGCAATGGTTTTTACGACAACATTGCATTTCATTGGTAAAACCGCTGGCGTCGGTTCGACGCCGTTTTCATCATGGCCATTTCTTTTTGACAGGGATTCTGATGCTGGTTTCCATTTCTGAAGCTGCCCGTATGGTACGGCGAGGCCGGGCGACGCTGTACCGCGATATCGACCGGGGGCGCTTGCACAAAGCTATTTCCCCCAATGGCGAATCCGTGCTCGACACGGCGGAATTGATCCGAGTGTATGGGCAATTATTCATGCACGGAACAAACAATGATGCGCACGGCGCGCCCTATATCACGCCCCCCGCCAGTCTTGATACGCATGCCACCTCGAATTTCCACGATGTACCGAAAGACGACAGTTTGTTCCGTATCATGGAGGAACGCATCCATTCGCTGGAGCGCATCATTGCGCTGGAAGCGGAATTGCGCAAAGTAAAAGACCAGGTCACCAGTGAAATGCGCGCCCGGCTCGACGATAAAGACCAGCTGATTAAAATGCTGGAAGAAAAGGTCCAGCATCTCGAGCACGGGTTGCCAGCGGAGCAAGGCGGCGACGCCGGCAAGGAACCACGGGGCTTCTGGGCCAAGTACGCGCGGGGCCGCTGACCACCTCCGGGGCTGGCATCCTGTCCAGCCCGCCCCCTTGCGGCACAGCCGTGCCGCCTCCATATTCCCTTCATCATGGCTTGCCATACTGACCACCAGCCGGCGATAGATGCCAGGAATGTGTCAGTTTTTAGCGCAAGCAAATTCAGCCGTGTATCACCTGCCTCAAAATTGTCTTACAATGAGTCAAGAACTATTGCAGTTTTCTAAGCTGCTGCCGTTAACTCAGTTAGACGTTGAAAAGTTGGCGAAACCGCATTCTCTCAGGTAAATATCTGGCGTTTACACTGAAAAGTGCGTGCGGAGAGCTTACCCGTGCCAGTGTGTATTTTTAACAATGCTACGGCCTGCCCCTGGCGGACTGCGGCGGATAGTGGCTACGACCTTGGCACGAGCGAATTCATGTTACACGGCTGAAAAACAAGCCTATAATTCTGCTCGCAAGCCACCTTTGTGCGCCGCACCATTCCACGTCGCGTTATGAACAACCTGAGCAAAATCCTTTCACTCGAAAACGTGCAACTGGACTTAGAAGTGTCCAGTAAGAAACGAGCTTTCGAGCAAGCCGGCCTGATCTTTGAAAACAATTGCGGCATTGCCCGCTCGACCGTTTCCGACAACCTGTTTGCGCGCGAGCGCCTGGGATCGACCGGTTTGGGTCACGGCGTGGCGGTACCGCACGGGCGCATCAAGGGAATGAAGAGCTTGAAATCGCCGCTGGCGGCGTTCGTCCGGCTGGCGGAGCCGATTCCCTTTGAATCGCCGGATGGCAAGCCGGTCAGCCTGCTGTTCTTCCTGCTGATTCCAGATCATGTCACGCAACAGCACCTGGAAATCCTGTCGGAAATCGCCGAAATGTTTTCGGATGATGCGTTCCGCACGGCGCTGGCGACGGACCCTGATCCGCAATCCGTATATTCGCGTATCGTGAATTGGCAACCCAGCCTGCAAGCCGCAGGTTAAACTGTCAGGATTGCCATCCTGAACTGAACGACCATGCTGCAAACGCCACTGACGATCCAACGCCTGTATGACGATAATCGTGAAAGTTTGCAGCTGGGGTGGTTCGCCGGGTTTCCCGGCGGCGAACGCCTGATTTCCGGCGACGTCGCCTCCGCCGCCGACCAGGTTGGCCACCTCAACACCATCCACCCGGGCCGTATCCAAGTGTTCGGCCACCAGGAAATCAATTATTACCAGCGCCTGAAATCGCTGACGCGCGCGCACGTGATTGGCGAATTGATCGCCGGCGGCCCGCCCGCGCTGATCATTGCGCAAGGCCTGGAAACGCCGCCAGACATCCTGGCGATCTGCGACGAGAAAAACATCCCCCTGTTTTCCACCCCGCTGCCGGCGGCGCAGGTGATCGACTTCCTGCGCGTCTACCTGTCGAAGAAACTGGCGCAGCGCATCATCATGCACGGTGTCTTCATGGACGTGCTGGGCGTCGGCGTGCTGATCACGGGCGATTCCGGCCTCGGCAAATCGGAGCTGGGCCTGGAACTGATTTCCCGCAGCCATGGCCTGGTGGCGGACGATGCGGTGGAGTTCGCCCGCATCGCGCCCAACATGATCGAAGGCCGCTGCCCTGCCCTGCTGCAAAACTTGCTGGAAGTGCGCGGCCTGGGCTTGCTGGACATTAAAGCCATCTTTGGCGAAACCGCCGTGCGCCGCAAGATGCGGTTGAAACTGATCGTGCACCTGGTGCGCCGCTCCGCGCTGGAAGAAGAAGTGGAGCGCCTGCCGTTCCAGTTCCCGACCGAAGACGTGCTGGGCCTGCCGATCCGCAAAGTCGTGATCCCCGTCGCGGCCGGCCGCAACATCGCGGTGCTGCTGGAAGCCGCGGTGCGCAATACAATTTTGCAGCTGCGGGGCATCGATACATTACAGGAATTCATGGAGCGCCAGCGCCAGGCCATGTCCGGCGATTAAGCGGCGGCCTGGAGTGCAAAACGGTAGCGATCAGCGCGAGCACTATCGGTAGGCATTGAGGTATTATCAATACCTATGCGAATCGTGCTCATTACCGGTATATCCGGCTCCGGAAAATCCGTCGCCCTGAACGTCCTCGAGGACACGGGCTTTTACTGCGTCGATAATTTGCCGCCTGGCTTGCTGGCCCACCTGGTCACCCAGTTGGCTGACGAAGGGACACAGGCACTGGCCGTCGCCGTCGACGCGCGCAGCTCCCAATCGCTGGCCAGCCTGCCCGGTGTCGTGAGCGACCTGCGCGTGCAGGGACATGACGTGAAAATCATGTTCCTGACGGCCAATACCCATTCCCTCGTCGCGCGCTTCTCGGAAACGCGCCGCAGCCACCCGCTGTCGCACGAACTGAAGCCAGGCCATAATCCGGCCGCGCGCCGCACCCTGATCGAATGCATCCTGGAAGAGCGGGAACGCCTGTCGGCGATCGAGCAGCTGGGACACGTGATCGACACGTCGGAACTGAGCGCCAACAAGCTGCGCGCCTGGGTCAAGGACCTGGTGCAAAGCGAAAACGCGCCGCTGACCGTGTTCTTCGAATCGTTCGCGTTCAAGCTGGGCGTGCCGCTCGATGCGGACTTCGTGTTCGACGTGCGCGCCATTCCGAACCCGTATTACGACCTCGCGCTGCGACCGATGACAGGCCGCGACGCGCCGGTCATCGCCTTCCTCGATGCGCAACCAAGCGCCGAAGAAATGTTCAAGGATATCCGCGACTTCATCACCAAGTGGCTGCCATCGTTCAAGGGCGACAACCGCAGCTACCTGACGGTGGCGATCGGCTGCACCGGCGGCCAGCACCGCTCCGTGTACATGGCGGAGCGGCTGGCGCGGCATTTCCACCAGAGTGAGCGCGTGGTGTTGCGGCACCGCGAACAGTCGTAATGTAAAAGGCCTGCCCTGGCGGCAGGCCCTGGTCTTTTACGCCAGGTGGCGCAGCGGATGCGCCCATGCCGGCCAGGCCGGTTCAAAGAAGCGTTCCACCATGGCCGGCGTCACGTCGTCCAGCGACGCTGGCGACCACTTCGGCGCATTATCCTTGTCGATCACCAGCGCGCGCACGCCTTCCAGCACTTCGCCATGTTCGAAATTGCGGCGCACCACATTGCGCTCCATGCGCAGGCAATCAGCCACGTCCAGCGACGCGCCACGGTCCAGCAGCGACAGCGTCACGCACATCATCAGCGGCGAGCGGCCCTGCATGACCTTCAGTGTTTTCTGCGCAAATTCGCTGCTGTCGCCCGCCAGCGACGCCATCATGGCCGGCACGGACGCCGGCGCGAAATGACGCTCGATGGCAGCGCGTTCAGTTTCCATTGCCGCCACGCCGGCCTGCGCGCGGAACGGCGCGGCAAAATCGGCAATGCGCTGAACTAATTGCGCGCCCGGCGTGGTGTCCAGCAATGCCGCCAGCGCCGGTAATTGCGCCACCGGCACGAAGTGGTCGGCCAGGCCCACGTACAGCGCGTCGGCCGCGCCCACGGTCACGCCCGTGACGCCGAGATAGCGTCCCAGGCGGCCCGGCGCATGCGACAGGAAGTGGCTGCCGCCCACGTCCGGGAACAAGCCGATATTCACTTCCGGCATCGCCATCTTCGTGCGCTCCGTGACGATGCGGACGCCGCAGCCGGGACCACCCTGTGCAATGCCCATGCCGCCGCCCATGACCACGCCATCCATGACGGCGATATACGGTTTCGGGTAGTAATGGATCAAGTGGTTCAGCGCATATTCTTCCGTGAAGAAGTCTTCCAGCAGCGCGCTGCCGCCCTGCGGCGTGGCTTTGCCCGCATCGTGGAAGAAGCGGATATCGCCGCCTGCGCACAGGGCTTTTTCACTGCTGCTGCGGATCACCACGGCTGCCACCTGCGCATCGTCGCGCCAGGCCAGCAGGATTCCCGTCATGGCGCGCACCATGTCGAGCGACAGGGAATTCAGGGCCTTGGGACGGTCCAGCGTAATGAAACCGGTACCATTGCTGACGTGGGTAACGACGTGGTTGAGGACGTGTTCGCTCATGACGGGGATCGCTAAGTTAAAAGAAAGCTATTGTAGCGTCGGCAGCAGAGCAGGCGCAAAAAAGGGCGCCTGATGCGCCCTTTTCGTCCGTATGCCGGGGACCGCTTATGCGGTAGCGGCCGGCTCGTCGTAATTATCCGGGAGATGTTTAATCGCCGTGTGGTTATGCTCTTGTACTTTGGATTTGTATTTCATGACCTGGCGATCCAGTTTGTCGACCAGCGTATCGATGGCGGCGTACAAGTCTTGCGACAGGCTCTCCACGTACACGGTCTTGCCGGACATTCGCAAATTGATCTCGGCTTTCTGCCTTTTCTCTTTCTCGGTGAGGTTATCTACAGTCAGGATGACAGCAATATCAATTACTTGATCGAAATGACGTTTTACGCGCTCCAGTTTGTTCTGAACGTATTCGCGAATCGCGGGGGTCACTTCGAGATGATGTCCACTGATGGTGAGATTCATACACACTCCTAAAGATGAAGGTTCGTACGCATCGCAGTTGTGCTGTGGCGCGCAGGGGAACCCAGTAACACTACAGAGCTTTGCGCAGACTTACGGGCGGGATTTTCAATGCTTCGCGATATTTGGCAACAGTTCGTCGCGCAATTACCATGCCTTGTTCCCCCAGCATGTCCGCAATCTTACTGTCGGATAATGGATTTTTAGGGTCTTCTGCTCCTGTCAATTGCACGATCAGCGCCCGTATCGCCGTGGAGGACGCCTCTCCTCCTGCTTCCGTTGCGACGTGGCTGCCAAAGAAGTATTTCAACTCAAACATGCCATGGGGCGTCAGCATGTATTTTTGAGTTGTTACGCGAGAAATAGTGCTCTCGTGTAGACCCAGTGTATCAGCAATTTCACGCAACACAAGGGGCCGCATCGCAACCGCGCCGTGCGAGAAGAAATTCTTTTGCCGCTCGACGATGGCTTGCGCCACGCGCAAGATCGTATCGAAGCGCTGACGCATGTTTTTAATCAGCCACTTGGCTTCCTGCAACTGCGCGCCCATCGCGGACTCGCCCTTGCCCTGCTTCAACAGATTGGCGTACATGGCATTGACGCGCAAGCGGGGCATGACATCATTGTTCAGCGTCACCTGCCAGCCATTGCGGGCTTTTTTCACCACCACGTCCGGCACCACGTAATCCGACACGTCCGAAGCGAATTCCGCGCCCGGATGGGGATTGCACAGGCGGATCACGGCTTGCGCTTCGCGCAAATCCTCATCGTCGCAATCCAGGGCTTTTTTCAGCTTGTTGAATTCGCGCTGGGCAAACCATGTCAGGTGCTTTTCCACGATGGTCAGCGCCATGCGGCGCGTCACCAGCGGCACGTTCGGCAATTGCTTTATTTGCAACGCCAGGCATTCGGACGCGCTGCGCGCGCCCACTCCGGACGGATCGAACGATTGCAGCAGCGCCAGCGCCGTGCGCAGTTCATCCAGCTCCACTTCCGCCTCTTCCGGCAGGCGGGCATGGATTTCCTCCAGCGTCTCTTCCAGGTAACCGTTGTCGTCCAGCGCGTCGATGATCAATTCCATCAAAATGCGGTCGCGCTCTTCCGTGACCGTCACGCGCATCTGTTCCAGCAAATGTTCGCGCAACGTGCAATGGCTGGCTTCGATCTGTGGCCGGGAATCGTCATCGTCCGGATTCTTGGCGCGGCCGACGTCGCCCCAGTCGCTGTCGCCTTCGGCGGCGCCGGATGCATCGCCGTCGCCATCGGCGCCGGCTTCATAGGACTGTTCGCCGTCGGCGGGCGCCGCGCCTTCCTGCGGCGGCTGCAGGGTATCCGGCGTGGCTTCCGCACCGTTTTGCACGGGTGCG
Organism: Pseudoduganella rivuli; assembly: GCF_009674485.1. Lineage (GTDB taxonomy): Bacteria > Pseudomonadota > Gammaproteobacteria > Burkholderiales > Burkholderiaceae_D > Rugamonas > Rugamonas rivuli_B. Next base: position 324,291 of record NZ_WKJJ01000008.1, read on the forward strand.
CTGATGGCGCCATCGGCCAGCAGGCGCACCGAGTGGTCGAGCGGATCGTCGAGGCGCTCCAGCAGCGGGTTTTCGCCGAGGATTTGTTCCAGTTCCTGGTGCAGCTCCAGCGTGGACAATTGCAGCAGGCGGATCGACTGCTGCAACTGGGGAGTCAGCGCAAGGTGCTGCGAAGTGCGAAGTTGCAGTGACTGTTTCATCGGATTTTCTACATACGGAAATGTTCACCCAGGTAGACGCGGCGCACGGATTCGTCGGCGATGATATCGTCCGGACGGCCCGAGGCCAGTACGGCGCCCTGGTTGATGATGTACGCGCGGTCGCAGATACCCAGCGTCTCGCGCACATTGTGGTCAGTGATCAGCACACCGATACCGCGCTCCTTGAGGAAACGGACAATGCGCTGGATTTCGATGACGGCGATCGGGTCGACGCCGGCAAACGGTTCGTCCAGCAGCACGAAGCGGGGATTGGTGGCCAGCGCGCGTGCGATTTCCACGCGGCGGCGCTCGCCGCCAGACAGCGACAGCGCCGGGTTTTCACGCAATTTCTCGATTTGCAGATCCGCCAGCAGCCGGTTCAGCCGCTCGTCGATCTCCGCCTTCGCCAGCGGTTTGCCGTTGACCTTTTGGATCTCCAGCACCGCGCGGATGTTTTCTTCCACCGTCAGCTTGCGGAACACCGAAGCTTCCTGCGGCAGGTAGGACAGGCCCAGCGCCGCGCGCTGGTGGATCGGCATCGACGACACATCTTTGCCGGCAATGTCGATGCTGCCCGCGTCGGACGGCACCAGGCCCACGATCATGTAAAACGACGTGGTCTTGCCGGCGCCGTTCGGTCCCAGCAAGCCCACCACTTCGCCGCATTCGACCTGCAGCGACACGTCATGCACCACCTGGCGCTTGCCATACGACTTTTGCAAGCCGCGCACCAGCAGCGTGCTGCCGCAGTTGGCAGCCTGCTCCGGCGCCGCGGTTTGTGCCGCGGCTCGCGTCGCCGCCTGAATTTCCGCCTGCGCCATCTTATTTCCCCGCCTCGGGCTGCGTTGCGCCATCCGGCGGCGGACGCTTGGCGGACGGCTGGATCACCATCGTGCCGCGGCCCGCACCCGGTTTGCTGTCGCCCGTCACGGTATTGCGCACGGCGAAGTATTCCTTGCGGCTGTCATACGAAATGAATTCGCCGGCCACTTCATCGCTGGGGCGGCTGCCTTCCAGGCGCTTGATGCGGGCTTTCGAAAACAGTTTGACCAGTTCGATGCGGCCGTCGTAATCGATGCGTTCCGCCTCGCCTTCGACCCATTGCTCGCCTTCGCCGTCGCGCTTCTGGCGGAACGTGGCGGGTTTGCCCGGCACGCCCGTCAAGGTCACGTATTGGTAGCCTTCCGGGTCCTGCGTCACCACGGCCTTGTCGGACTTCATGCGCAGGGTACCGCGCGTCAGCACGACATTGCCGCGCAAGGTGCGGATCTGCTTGACGTCGTCCAGGTCGGCCGTGTCGTACTGGATTTCCGTCGGCTTGTACGAGTCCGCCTTTTCCGCGTGGCTGGCGCCCATTGCCAGCAGCAGCGCGGCCGTGGCCGCAAAGTATTTAATCGCCATACGTCATCACTTCCATATATTCAAGGTTGCGCCTTCGGCGGCATCACGAGGGTGCCTCGGCCTTGCAGGTGCACTTCGCGCGTCGCATTATTGGCGCGCATGCCTTGCGCCGTCATGCTGGCGCCGCCCTGCACCACCTGCACCGGCTGGTCCGTTTCCATCCGGTCTTCATCCGGATAGACCGTCATCGCCTGCGTGGTCATCACCATCGCGGCAGATTTGCCGCTGGCGGCACGGTCCACCCGCACATTGTCTTTCAGCGTCACGCGCGTATTGTTTTCATCCACGCGCGCGCGCGCCGCATGTATGTCCATCGGCGGCCGGCCTTCCGCCATGTTGCGCACCACCGGCTTGTCGATATCGGATGCATCGTCGATCGGACGGTGCACCAGCTTGTCGCCGGACACGATGTAGCTGGGCTTGCCATCTTTGCCCATGCGCACGGCGGAAAACTGCTCGATGATGTAATCCGGCTCGTTGGCGCGCAGATCCGCCTGCATGTCATCGGCGCTACGGTTCAGCAATTGCACCAGCCACAACGAGCCGAACGCAAACAGTACGCCGGCGGTCAGCGTCAGTCCCAGGCGCCAGCGGTGCGCGGTTTTTTCCTTGCGCATGCTTATTTACCCGAATTCATACCAGGAACTGCGCCATGACTTTGTCATAGTTGCCCGTCGCCCGCAGCACGAACTCGCACACTTCGCGCACGGCGCCACGGCCGCCATGCGCTTCCGTCACGTGGTGCGCACGGCTCAGCACGTCGACGCGCGCGTTCGGCACGGCCACCGCGAAACCCACGCGCGACAGGATCGGCAAGTCGACCACGTCGTCGCCGATGAAGCCCACTTCGTCCGCGCGCAAGCCCGTCTTGTTCAGCAAATCCATGAACGGCGTCAGCTTGTCGTGACCGCCCTGGTGCACGAATTCAATGCCCAGGTCGCGCGCCCGCGCCACCACGATCGGCGAACGGCGCGCACTGATGATGGCCGTCAGGATGCCTGCTTCCTGCAACAGCTTGATGCCGAGGCCATCCTGCACATGAAAGGTCTTCATCATTTCACCTTCGGGACCGTAATGCAGGCTGCCATCGGTCAGCACGCCGTCGACATCGAAGATAAACAGTTTGATTTTCGCGGCGCGCGCCACGTTACCGAGATCGTAAGCCTTGCTCATTAAATCACCTTGGCACGGGTCAGGTCGTGGATATGCAGGGCGCCCACCAGTTTGCCGGCATCGTCCGTCACCAGCATCTGGTTGATGCGGAATTGTTCCATGATGGCCACCGCGTCGACGGCCAACTTATCCGGCGAAATGCTGCGCGGATTCACGTGCATGACGTCCTTGATGACGACCTTGCTGAAATCCTGCACTTTCTCGATCATGCGGCGCAAGTCGCCGTCCGTGAACACGCCCAGCGGCTTGCCATCGTCATCGACAATGGCCGTCATGCCCATGCCTTTTTGCGTGATTTCCAGCAGCGCGTCCGGCAGGCGCACGTCCGCCTTGACGGCCGGTACCGCATCGCCCGTGCGCATGACGTCGCGCACGTGGGTCAGCAAGCGGCGGCCCAGCGCACCACCCGGATGCGAGCGGGCGAAGTCTTCTTCCTTGAAGCCGCGCAAGTCCAGCAGCGCGACGGCCAGCGCATCGCCCAGCGCCAGGGTGACGGTGGTGCTGGCGGTCGGCGCCAGGTTCAGCGGGCACGCTTCCTTTTCCACCGACACGTCCAGGTGCACGTCCGCCAGCTCCGCCAAGCTCGAGCCTGGTTTGCCGGTAATGGAAATCAGCATGCTGCCCATGCGTTTCACGACGGGCAGGATCGCCATCAGTTCCGAACTCTCGCCGGAATAGGAAATGGCAATGAACGCATCCTCGGCCGTGACCATGCCCAGGTCGCCGTGCGCGGCTTCGGCCGGGTGCACGAACAGCGCCGGGGTGCCGGTGGAAGCCAGGGTCGCGGCAATCTTGCGCGCAATGTGGCCGGATTTGCCTATGCCGGACACGACAACACGTCCCTTGCAATTAAGCAACATTGCGACCGCCTTGCCCACGCTATCGTCGGTGGCCAGGCGCGCATGCAGGGCGGCGATGGCATCGCCCTCGATTTGCAGGGTTTCGCGGGCCAGTTGCAGCGCGCGCTCCGCAGTCTTGTTGTCAAAAGCTTTCAGCATAGGTTTTTCATCGGTTACACTCATGCCGGAAGTATAGCCGAATTGCGTAAGCAAAAAACTTGCCAGTCCTGAATAACAACGGAAACGCCGCACGGGATCGACGACTGAATGTTTTCACCGCTTGAACTGACCCTCTTGCTGCTAGGCAGCGCTGTACTGGGCGTGGTCGCGTTCAGGATGATGCACCTTCCCCCGATGCTGGGCTATCTGGCCGTCGGCATTATCATCGGTCCCCATGCGCTGGGACTGGCCGAACAGAGCGAAGCGAGCCATATCCTCGCTGAATTCGGCGTGGTTTTCCTGATGTTTTCCATCGGGCTGGAATTCTCGCTGCCCAAGCTGATGGCAATGCGCAACATTGTGTTTGGCCTGGGCATGGCGCAGGTGGCCTTGACCATCGTGGCCGCCATGGGCCTGGGCTGGATCCTGTCCGTGCAATTGCCGAACCTGCACATCGGCTGGCAGGCATCGTTTGCGCTGGGCGGCGCGCTGGCCATGTCGTCCACCGCCATCGTGGTGAAAATGCTCACGGAACGGCTGGAACTGGAAAGCGAGCATGGCCGCAAAATCATCGGCGTGCTGCTGTTCCAGGATTTGGCCGTGGTGCCGCTGCTGATCCTGATCCCTTCGCTGGCCAAAAATCCGGACGACCTGGCGGAAACGCTGGCCTGGGCCGCCGGCAAGGCCACGCTGGTGCTGGTGCTGCTGCTGTTCGTGGGCCAGAAGCTGGTGCGCGGCTGGTTCACCATCGTCGTCAAGCGGCGCTCGCAGGAATTGTTCATGCTGAACCTGCTGCTGATCACGCTGGGCGCCGCGTGGATCACGGAAAAAGCCGGCCTGTCGATGGCGCTGGGCGCGTTCGTGGCCGGCATGCTGATCTCGGAAACCGAATACAAGCACCAGGTGGAAGAAGACATCAAACCGTTCCGCGACGTGCTGCTGGGGCTGTTCTTCATCAACGTGGGCATGCTGCTCAACGTCAGCCTCGTCATTGCCAACTGGTGGCTGGTGCTGGTGCTGCTGGCCGGCCCCGTGCTATTGAAATTCGCCCTGATCGCGGGCCTGGCCAAGCTGTTCGGCTCGTCGGACGGCGTCTCGATGCGCACCGGCCTGGCGCTGGCGCAGGCGGGCGAATTCGGGTTCGTGTTGCTGAACCTGGCCGGCGGCATGGCGCTGATGGACCCGTTCATCGTGCAGGTGGTGCTGGCGTCGATGGTGCTGTCGATGCTGCTGGCGCCCTTCATCATCGCCCAGTCCGACAACCTGGTGATGAAAATCTCCAGCAATGAATGGATGATGCAATCGCTGGCGCTGACCAAGATCGCCACCCGCACCATGGCCCAGCAAAAGCACGTGATCGTGGCAGGTTTCGGCCGCAGCGGCCAAAGCCTGGCGACCCTGCTGACCGAGGAAAACATTGCGTACCATGCGCTCGACCTGGACCCGGAGCGGGTGCAGGAAGCACAGACGGCGGGCGCCAGCGTGTCGTATGGCGATGCGGGGCGGCGCGAAAGCCTGGTGGCGGCCGGTATTTACCGCGCCAGCGCCGTCGTGATCACGTACGCCAGCACACCGTCCGCACTGCGCGTGCTGCACCTGGTGCATGAACTGGCGCCCACCTTGCCGGTCATCGTGCGCAGCCACGACGATACGGACCTGGACCGCCTGAAAGCGGCCGGCGCGGCCGAAGTGGTGCCGGAACTGATGGAGGGCAGCCTGATGCTGGCCTCGCACGCGCTGGTGATGCTGGGCGTGCCGCTGCGGCGCGTGGTGCACCGCGTGCAGGCGGCGCGGGATGCGCGCTATGCGTCGCTGCGCGGCTGGTTCCATGGCGCCAGCGATGCGGGCGAGGACGCCGACCTGGTGCGCCTGCACTCGATCCCCCTGGGAGAAAACGCGTCCTGCATCGGCAAGCGCATCCGCGAACTGGGCTTGCGCGGCATGGGAGCCGATATCGCGTCGATCCGGCGCGGCAAGGGCGGGGTCAATGTGACGGGCGATACGGAGCTCGAAGCCGGGGACGTCGTCGTGGTGCGGGGTTCGGCCGATGCCGTGGCCCGGGCAGAGAGCCAGTTATTGGCATGACGGGCCAGGCACCGTAGGGCGGATCGGGTTTATCGAGCCGCCATGCAGGCATCACGTTGCCGCCGGCATGGCGGCTTTGCTGCGCAAAACCGCCCTACGCATTTGGGGCCAAGGGCAAGGCCGGAGGGCCTCAGGCGGCCGGCCGGAAGCTGATCACCCGGTTGCGGCCACCGTCTTTCGCCTGATATAGCGCCGCATCGGCCTGTGCAATCAATTCCATCGCGGCCGCTTCCACCGGCGTATCGAGCACGCTGCGGTCCAGGCACGCCACGCCCAGCGACGCCGTGACGGAGATCTGCACGCTGGGCGACACGTCGATCATGCTGGCGGCAATGCTGGCGCGGATCCGTTCGGCCACGAAGGCGGCGCTGTCCAGATTGGCATTGATCAGCAACACCACGAATTCTTCACCGCCAAAGCGCGCCAGCGAATCGGACAGGCGCAATTCATTCTTGATGCGGGCCGCCACTTCGCGCAGCACTTCATCGCCACCCTGGTGACCGATGGTGTCGTTGACGCGCTTGAAGTGGTCGATGTCGATGTACATGAACGAAATGTCGTAATTCTGGCGGCGCGCGCGGGAAATTTCCTCCAGCAGGCGGCGGTCCATGTAGCGGCGGTTGTAGACGCCCGTCAGCGAATCCGTCAGCCCGATGTACTTCAGCATTTCGTTACTGATGACGTTTTCCAGGCAGATCGCAATGATGGACGCCATGTGCTCGACGAAATCCGTCGCCATGCTGGGCGTAAAGCGCGTCGGGTCGTGGCTGCCCAGGTTCAGGGTGCCGATGATGCGCTTGTTGCGCAGCAGCGGCACCAGCGCCACGCTTTGCAACCCATGCGGAGGGCTGGGAAACGCGTGCGCATGGCGCAGCGGGTCGTACATGCACAGCACGGGTTTGGGCGGACCGGCATCCTCGGTGCGGTCGCCCAGCGTGATGCCCAGCGCATCAATGCTGTCGGCAAACAGCAAGTCCGGAAATTCCGCAAAATTGACGCCCAGCTTGCCCATCACGGTGTGGATGTCGGCGTCTTCATCGAGCAGGGTCAGGGTCACCGCGTCGAGGTCGGAAATGACGGGCAGGCTGCGGAAGATGCGGCTGACCAGCTCCTGGAACGTGGCGGCCCCCACGATATCCAGGTCGAACGCCTGATGCCGCATCATGATCGAATGATTGCGCTCGGCCTGTTCCAGCAGGTACGCCATGCGCGAGCGCAGCGCCTGGTTTTCCGCCAGGACTTCCGCCAGTTCGGGCATTGTCGATTGGGCCATATCCATCCCTTAAAACGCCAGCGTGACCTCGATTTCCTGCCCCACCTGCAACCGCTGGCCATCGCCTTCCAGGACAATAGCATTCATGCCGAAGCAGATGGCGCCATCCACCTCTTCCTTGGCGCGGTAAGCCTGCATGACATCGAGCGGATCGGGCCCGACCTCGCCCGTGGCCTGGTCGACCGACGGCATCGGACAGCGGGGGCACGGCTTCACAGGTTTCAGCAGCACATCGCCAATGCGCAGCGATTCCGCATAATCTTCTTCGAATGCTTCCACGCCCGCGATCACGATATTCGGACGGAAGCGGTTCATCGGCAACGGGGCGCGTCCCGCCGCCGCCAGCTTGCCATTGACGTCCTCTAGCGATGCGCTGCCCGCCACGAGGATTGGATAACCATCGGAAAACAAGGTCGTGGCCTCGACGCCATTGGTCCATTTGGTCGACACGGCGCGGTGCGCATTCGCGTGGAATCGGGCCAGGCGGCACGGCACGCCGAGGAAACTGGAAAACCAGGCGGCGGTCGTGGCGTCGCAATCGTAGGCCAGCACGGTATCGTCCCACACCCGCACCTGCAGGGTCGGCGCCAGTTCCGGATCGGGCAGCCCCAGTTCGATTTCCAGGCGCAGCATGCCGGGCGCGCGCAATTCCAGCGTATCGGCTTTCAGTTTCGGCACGATCAGCGCCATGCGCGGATGTTCGCGCTGTGTCATCGCATTGCCGTTTTCATCGACCACCACCCATTCGCGGTCATAAATCTGTTCCGTCATCAGCCCGGCGCGGGTCACGGTCGCGGAACGCAGCGCCATGCCGGCGCAGGATTTGATGGGATAAAGCGTGATCTCGGAAAGAATTGCCATGCGCGCCGCCAGCAGACAGTGTTAAAAACACTGCCAAAATGTTTATACGAATTGGCAGTATGGCAGCAAAGTGCACGGCAGTAAATCTGTACGGCCGGGCGTGGCGGGCCGCAACAACGGCGGGATGGCAGGCATTGTCAGGGTGCTATCGAATATTTGCGCGATTACCGGCGTCCCGGAGGCAAGGCGCGGTCAGGCTTTCGCCATGCCATGGGAGAAAATCGCGCCGCCTGTGCGGACGGCGCGTGGTGCGCAGGTCAGCTACCCTGCTTGGCGTCCGGCTTGCGCGGACGGCGCGGGCCGCGCGACGACGGCTTGCGGGCCGGCTTGGCGGCGGCATCGGCGCCTTCCGCCGGCGCGGAAGCTTCCTGCGACGGTGCAACGGCATCCACCATTGCGGCTGGCGCCGACTGTGCGGCTGGCGCATGCTGTGCATCGGGCGCCGGCTGTGCGGCAGCCTGGCCGGTTGCCTCAGGCTTGGCGCCGCGCGCCGTCCCCTTGCCGCCACGCCCCTTCGCCGGGGTACGGCCGCGGCCCTTGCCCGCCTTGGCGGCGCCGGCTTCCGGCGCTTCCGCCGCCTGTGCCGATTCCGCCGCATCCTGCGCCGCCGTTTCCGCGGCAACGTCGGCCACCACGGCGACCGTCACGTCGGAAACGGTGGCCGGTTCGGCCGGCGCTACAGGTTCTGGTGCAGCCGGCGTTTCGCCCTTGGCGGCCGCTTGCTGCGCCTTCATCTTGGCTGCCTTGGCCGCGCGCGCAGGCAATTTCGGCTGCTTGCGCTTGCCCTGCTCGGCCGCTTGCGCTGCCGTCTGGGCCAGGTCCACGTCGATGGCGGCTTCATCGGCCGCCATGCCGCCTTGCTCCTGCCCCGCATCTTCCGGATGCGCGACAAACACGGCGTCGTCGGCCGCATGTTCCGCCTCGGCTGCCGCATACGCGTTTTCATCCTGCGCCAGTTGCAGGTCGGACGGGGTTTCCTCGTTGATCCGGCCGGCGTTCGGGAATGGACGGCGATCGCGGCCACGGTTGCGGCCACGACGGCCGCCTTCATGGCGGCCCTGCGCGCCGTCGGCCGCCTCGCCCGGCGCCGCCGGGGTGGCCGGCGCACCCGGCGTCACGCCATCGGCGGACACCACAGCGGCGGCGCCATCGGCGCCCAGCACCGGCACGCCGGAACTGCGGTACACATATGCGCCGGATTTTTCATCGCGGCCGAATTCCAGGAAACCGCGCGCTCGGGCTTCTTCCAGCAGGTTGCCGAAGGTACGGAAACCGTAATACGACTCGCTGAAGTCCGGCTTGCGGCGCTTGATGGCTTCCTTCAGCACGGACGCCCAGATCTTGCCGGAATCGCCCCGTTCGGCCACCAGCGCATCGAACGTTTCCACGGCCATTTCCACGGCCTGCGTGCGGCGCTTGTCCATTTCTTCGCGGCGGCGCTTTTCCTCTTCCGGCGTGCGCTTGGCGCCCTGGCCTTCGCGCGTATCGCGCTTGGCGGCGTCCGCGCGGCGGCGTTCGCGCACCAGGTCGTCGTAGAAAATGAATTCATCGCAGTTCGCCACCAGCAAGTCCGACGTCGATTGTTTGACGCCCACGCCGATGACCTTTTTCGCGTTTTCGCGCAGTTTCGACACCAGCGGCGAAAAGTCGGAATCGCCGGAAATGATGACGAACGTGTTGACGTGGGACTTCGTGTAGCACAGGTCGAGCGCATCGACGACCATGCGGATGTCGGCGGAATTCTTGCCGGACTGGCGCACGTGCGGGATTTCAATCAGCTCGAAATTCGCTTCGTGCATGGCCGATTTGAATCCCTTGTAGCGGTCCCAGTCGCAATAGGATTTCTTGACCACGATGCTGCCCTTGAGCAGCAAGCGTTCCAGCACTGGCTTGATATCGAATTTTTCGTAGTTGGCGTCTCGCACGCCCAGTGCGACGTTTTCAAAGTCGCAGAACAGCGCCATGCTGACGTTATCGTTGGATGAAGCCATGTTGTTCTTTAGTGGTGGGGAGAAGGGCATGCCGGAGACTCCGGCGCGCGGGTTGGCAGATTATACAGCCAGCCCCCCGCACGCGTGGCGCATCCGCACCGGCAACGTTTTACTCCCCGGGGCTGTCCGGCGGCGCGCCCGCTTCGTGGATCTTGCGCATGCGGTATGCCAGCGTGGGCCGGCTCAGGCCCAGCAGGCGCGCCGCGGCCGACAGGTTGCCGCCGGCCTGTTCCACGGCGGCGGCGATCAGCGTCTGTTCCAGCTGGTCCAGCGACCACGCGCCGCCGGGGTTGAGCATGCCGGGCACCAGGTCCAGCAATTGCCGCCCCGGGCTGGCGCCGCCGGCCCCCTGCGCACCATCGCGCTGCTGCAGGCGCCCCGTCACGCTCAGCGAAAAATACGACTGCTCCGCCTCTTCGCCGCTGGTAAATAGGTGCGGCAAGTCGATCGGACCATCCTCGTCGGCATAGATCGTGCCCCGCTCCACCAGGTTTTGCAGCTCCCGTATGTTGCCGGGAAACGCATAGTTCAGCAGCGCATCGACCGCGCGCGCCGTGAACCCGGTCAGGCGGCGCTGGTGCTTTTGCCCGTAATGGCGCAGGAAATAGCTCATCAACAGGGGAATGTCTTCGCGCCGGTCGCGCAGCGGCGGCAAATGGATGGGGAATACATTCAGCCGGAAAAACAAGTCTTCGCGGAAACGCCCCTGGCGGATTTCTTCCCGCAAATTGACATTGGTGGCCGCCACCACGCGCACATTGACCCGCAACGTGCGCACGCCGCCCACGCGCTCGATTTCCCCTTCCTGCAAGGCGCGCAACAGCTTGCCCTGCGCTACCATGCTGAGGGTGCCGATTTCATCGAGGAACAAGGTGCCGCCGGCGGCGCGTTCGAAGCGGCCCGGGCGCGACTCGGAGGCGCCGGTAAACGCGCCCCGTTCGACGCCGAACAATTCCGATTCAATCAGCGTTTCCGGAATCGCCGCGCAATTGACGGCCACGAAAGGCCGTTGGCTGCGGCGGCTGATCTGGTGCAGCATGGAGGCGAACATTTCCTTGCCGACGCCGGATTCCCCGGTAAACAACACGGTGGCCTCGGTCGGCGCCACCCGGCGCAGCATGTGGCACGCCGCGTTGAATGCCGAGGACACCCCGACCATTTGCCGCTCCTGGTCCGCGTCGTCGCCGGCGGCCGGGAACAGCACGGCCGTGTTTTTCGATGTGGCGCGCTGCCCGTACGCATTGGTGCTGACGAATTCTTCCGCGTTCAGGTAACTGAGGTCTTCCTCGACGTCATCCCACTCGTCGGCCGGCTTGCCCACCAGCCGGCAGTGGCGGTGGCCCATCGACTGGCATTCGACTTCCCGGTAAATGATCAGCCGCCCCACCAGCGCGCTGGTATAGCCGATCGCATAGCCGGTCTGCATCCAGCACGCCGGTTCCGTGCCGATGCCGAAGTGCGCGATATGGGCTTCGTCTTCGCTGGAGTGATGCCACAGGAATTCGCCGTGATACGTGCCGCGCTCGACGTCGAACTCGAAGTGCACCGGTTCGACCTTGACCGCCCCTTCCAGCGCGTGCATGCGCGGACCGGCCGCAAACAGCGCCGCCGGCTCCGCCCCCGGCCAGCGCTCGCGCAACAATTGCGCATCGCGCACGCCGGCGGAATAGCCGACCCGCGTCAGCAAACCACGCGTCTTTTCGATGCCCAGGCTCTCCATCAATTCATGGCGCAGGTTGCCCAGTGAACTGGTGTGCAGCAATTGCATGCGCTGGCCGTTGAGCCAGATGCGCCCGTCGCCGGGAGAAAACTGCAGGCTTTGCATCAAATCGTCCAAGGTCGGCGGCGCGCCCGCGTTCATGTGCGCGCTGTCGCCGCGGTTCAGGATTTTGCCGCCGCCCCTGGCCATTTCCGCCAGCGATACCTGTTGCACGTTTGCCATACGCCTCCCCCTTTTCATCAAATAGTACAACGGCGCGTGCGGCTTTGATCATTTGATGAAATTTTTCCGCCATCCACCTCGCTGCTGCACTGCAGCACTTCCGCGCCGCCCAGGAAAATTAATTATTAAATATAAGCATTTAGCCTGATATCGCAGTGCGGCACAAGCACCCTTGCCGGGCTCTGGCATGGAACTCGCTATTCCTTTCCCAAAAACCACATAACTCAACCGATGGAGACAACAATGGACGCATCCGGCACGATCGCGTTTTTGCACGACAGCACCTGGCACGGCAAGGTCTTTGACGGCGACTGGATCGCCGCCCACGGCGGCAGCCAGCCCATCATCGAACCCGCCACCGGCGACACGCTGGGCGCCACCGGCCTGGCCGACGCCCACGACGTGGCGCGCGCCGCGCTGGCCGCGCGCGCCGCCCAGCGCGGCTGGGCCGCCATGGATTACAAGCAGCGCGCGCAAATCTTCCGCAAGGCGGCCGCCTTGCTGGAACAGCACGGCGACGAACTGGCCGCGTGGATCGCCCGCGAAACCGGCGGCATCCTGCCAAAGGCGCAGCTGGAAGTGCGCGAAGCCACCGCCCACCTGCACGAAGCGGCCGCCATGCTGACGCAGCCGCAGGGCCAGTTGCTGGCCGCGCCGCACGGCCAGTTCAGCATGGCGCGGCGCGTGCCGCACGGCGTGGTCGGCGTGATTTCTCCCTTTAACTTCCCGCTGATCCTGTCGATCCGTTCGATCGCGCCGGCGCTGGCCATGGGCAATGCCGTGGTCCACAAGCCGGACCTGCAAACGCCGGTCACGGGCGGCGTCATCATCGCCCGCATTTTCGAAGCGGCCGGCTTGCCGAAAGGCGTGCTGCACGTGCTGCCGGGCGGCGCCGACGCCGGAGAAGCGCTGTGCAGCCATCCTGCCATCGCCATGGTGTCGTTCACCGGTTCCACCGCGGTCGGCCGGCGCGTGGCGGAACTGGCGGGGCGCACGCTGAAAAAAGTATCGCTGGAACTGGGCGGCAAGAATTCACTGGTGATCCTCGACGACGCCGACCCGGACATCGCGGCCGCCAACGTGGCCTGGGGCGCCTACCTGCACCAGGGCCAGATCTGCATGGCGTCCGGCCGCATCCTGCTGCAGCGGGGCATCGCCGCCGCCGTCACGGAACGCTTGCTGGCCAAGGCCAGCACGCTGCCCGTCGGCGATCCGATGAGCGGCACGGTGGCGCTGGGCCCCCTGATCAATGGCCGCCAGGTCGAGCGCCTGCACGGCATCGTGCAGGATTCGATCGCCGCCGGCGCGCGCCTGCTGGCCGGCGGCCGCCACGACGGCCGCTTTTACCAGCCCACCGTGCTCGATGGCGTCACCCCCGGCATGCGCTGCTTCGAAGAGGAACTGTTCGGCCCTGTCGCCTCCATCACGGTGTTCGACAGCGACGCCGACGCCATTGCGCTGGCATCAGACACCGAAGGCTGCCTGGCGCTGGGCGTGATTTCACCGTCGCTGGCGCGCGCCATGCACATCGTCAACCACGTGCCTTGCGGCCACGCGCACGTCAATGACCAGACCGTGCTGGCCGAAGTGCACGCGCCGTTCGGCGGCAGCGGCACGTCCGGCAATGGCGGCCGCCACGGCGGCCCGGCCGACTGGGACGAATTCTCGCAATGGCAATGGCTGACCATCAAGAGCGAAGCGCCGCGCTACCCGTTCTGACTGTTTTCCACCCTGACAACCCCAACGGAGACACCATGGATTTACTCAACAAGACCATCGTCATCACCGGCGCCTGTTCCGGCATCGGCGCGGAAAGCGCGCGCCTGGCGCGCGCCCGCGGCGCCACCGTGATCGGCATCGACCGCAATCCGCCCGGCCTGACGCTGGATGGCTTCATCCAGGCCGACCTGGGCGACACCGACGCCATCGACGCGGCCGTGGTGCAATTGCCGGCGCAGGTCGACGCGCTGTGCAACGTGGCCGGCGTGCCCGGCACCGCGCCGATGGAACTGGTGGCGCGCGTCAATTACCTCGGCTTGCGCCACCTGACCGAACGCGTGCTCGAACGCATGCCGGCCGGCGGGTCCATCGTCAACATCGCGTCCATCCTGGGCGCCGAATGGCCGCAGCGGCTCGCGCAGCACAAGGAACTGGCCGCCACGCAAGGCTTCGACGCCGGCGCCGCGTGGCTGCGCGACCATCCGGTGCACCAGGACACCTGCTACCAGTATTTCAAGGAAGCGCTGCTGGTCTGGTCGTTCGCGCAATCGCAGCGCTGGTTCCTGGAAAAGTCGGTGCGCATGAATTGCGTGGCGCCGGGCCCGGTCTTCACCCCGATCCTGGGCGACTTCGTCTCCATGCTGGGCGAAGACCGCGTGCAGCGCGATTCGGCGCGCATGAAGCGCCCCGCGTTTGCCGACGAAGTGGCGCCGGCCGTGCTGTTCCTGTGCTCGGACGCCGCGCGCTGGATCAGCGGCGTCAACCTGCCGGTCGACGGCGGGCTGGCCTCGACCTACGTCTGAATCCGCAGCAACCGCAATACCCGCAGCATCCGCAGTCCACACATCTAAAACAACCCCTGGGGGAGACAATGAAACTGCAACGCACATGGCCGCCGCTGCGGCCCACCATCCTTGCGCTCGCGCTGGCCGCCTTTGGCGCATCGGCGCACGCGTACGAATTCGACACCGGTTCCGACGTCAAGGTCACGTGGAACAATACCTTCAAGTACAGCATGGCATACCGCCTCAAGGATGCCGACCCGCGCCTGCTGGCGGGCGGCTATCAAGGTTATGGCCCGGCCGACTTTACCGGTTTCAACCTGGACGACGGCAACCAGAATTTCCGCAACAAGGGCGTGGTGTCGAGCCGCGTCGACTGGCTGACCGAATTCGACGCCGGCACCCGCAACGCCGGCTTGCGCGTCAGCGCGGCGGCCTGGTATGACAGCGCCTATACCGGCAGCAACGACAATGCGTCGGCCGCCAGCAACGCCGGCGTGCTGGACGGCTATGCCGGCAACGCCTTCACCAAGGGCACGCGCATCCTGCACGGCCGCAATGCCGAATTGCTGGACGCCTTCGTGTTCGGCAAAGGCAGCCTGGGCGACATGCCCGGCACGCTGCGCGTGGGCCGCCACACGCTGCAGTATGGCGAAAGCCTGTTCTTCGGCGCCAACGGCATCGCCAATGCGCAGGGCCCGGTGGACCTGGTCAAGCTGCTGTCGGTGCCGGGCGCGCAATTCAAGGAAATCCTGCGCCCCGTGAACCAGGTGTCCGGCCAGCTGCAACTGGCGCCCAACCTGTCGCTGGGCGGTTATTACCAGTTCGAATGGCGCCCTACCCGCATTCCCGGCGTGGGCAGCTATCTGAGCGCATACGACGCGGCCGGCGCCGGCGCCACCGCCTTCCTGGTCGCCCCCACCAATTCCGGCGCGCCGGCGTTCTACACGCAGCCGGACATGAAAGCGAAAAATTCCGGCCAGGGCGGCTTGCAGCTGAAATTCACGCCGGCCGGCTCCGACGTCGAATACGGCCTGTACGCGGCGCGCTACCACGACAAGACGCCGTATTTCTACCTGGGTTTCGCGCCGGCCTTCCCGCCCGGTGCGCCGGCCACCGTGCAAGCGGTCTACGCGGAAGGTATCCGCACCTTCGGCGCCAGCGCCAGCACGGTGCTGGGCGGCTTCAACGTGGCGGCCGAAGTGTCGGTACGGCGCAATAGTCCGCTGGTCAGCGATCCCACGCCGAACTTCCTGTCGCGCCAGGGCATGGGCGTGCCCGCCAATAATAGCGGCAATCCGGCCTATGCCGTCGGCAACACGGCGCACGCCAACCTGTCGGCGATTTACGTGCTGCCAACCAACAGCCTGTTCCAGGGCGGCGCGCTGCTGGGCGAGCTGGCATGGAACCGCACCACCAGCGTCGCCTTCAAAGGCTCGCTCGACCCCAACACCACGCGCGACGCGACATCGATGCGCATGATCTTTGAACCGGCGTATTACCAGGTCATGGACGGCCTCGACCTGACGGTGCCGATCGGCCTGGGCTACAACATCGACGGACGCTCGTCCGCCATCTTCAACTTCAACGGCGGCAGCGCGCATGGCGGCGATTTCAATATCGGCATCAATGGCAGCTACCAGCAGGACTGGAAGTTCGGCATCAGCTACGTGCGCTTCCTGGGCAAGACCGGCGTCTTCCTGAAAAACAACCCCGCCACCGATACGCCCATCCTGAGCTATGCGCAGCCGCTCAAGGACCGCAACTACATCTCGTTCAATATCAAACGCGCGTTCTGAAGGAACCCATCATGAAAGCATACGCAACCACCCTGTCCACCGCGATCGCCCTGGCTTGCGCCACGCTGGCGCCGCACGCCATGGCCGCCGTCAGCCCCGAGGAAGCGGCCGCGCTGAAATCCACGCTGACGCCGCTGGGCGCGGAAAAAGCCGGCAACAAGGAGGGCACCATCCCCGCGTGGGAAGGCGTCTACAGCAAGGTCCCCGCCGGTTACAAGGAAGGCGACGCCCGCCCCGACCCGTTTGCCGCGGAAAAGCCGCTGTTTGCCATCACCGGCAAGAACGTCGACCAGTACGCGGCGAAACTGTCGGCCGGCACCGTGGCCATGCTGAAGAAGTATCCCAACTACCGGCTGGACATTTACCCGACCCACCGCACCGGCGGCGCGCCGAACTGGGTGTATGACAACACGTTCAAGAACGCCACCCGCGCCAAGACCGTCGACGGCGGCTATGGCGTCGACGGCGCGTTTGGCGGCACGCCGTTCCCGATCCCGAAAACCGGCTATGAAGCGGTGTGGAACCACCGCCTGGCATGGACCGGCGAAACCGCGATCTATGCCACCCGCACGTGGATCGTCACGCCGGACGGCAAGCGTTCGCTGGCCAACGAGGCGGAACAAACCATCATGCGCCCGTATTATTTCAAGGACGGCAGCCTGGAAAAAATGGACGGCCCTTACCAGTACGGCCGCCTGATCACGCGCGCTCCGGCATCGAAAGCGGGCGAAGGCATCCTGGCGCACGACGGCCTGAATGAAAAATCGCCGCGCGCGCTGTGGCAATACCTGGTGGGCCAGCGCCGCGTGCGGCGCGCGCCGTCGGTGGCGTACGACACGCCGGACTCGGTGACGTCCGGGATCGGCTTCTTCGACGAAGCGTTCATGATGTTCGGCCCGATCGACCACCACGAATTGAAGCTGGTGGGCAAGAAGGAAATGTACATCCCGTACAACAACAACCGCGCGGCCGGCGCCAAGATCGCCGACCTGGTCGGCCCGCAATTCCTCAACCCCGACCTGGTGCGCTGGGAATTGCACCGCGTGTGGGAAGTCGAAGCCACGGTGGCGCCGGGCAAGCGCCACGTGGTCGCCAAGCGCCGCTATTACCTGGACGAAGACACGTGGCAAGCCATCCTGGCCGACGGCTATGACGCGCAGGGCCAGATCTGGCGCAGCAATTACACGCTGACGTTGCTGGCGCCGGACTTCCCCGCCGTGATCGGCAGCGTGATGTGGGGCACCTATAACGTGCAAACCGGCGCTTACCTGCTGAACGCGGCGTCGAATGAATTGCCGACCCAGTACAAGGCCATCCCGCGCCTGCCGGTCAGCTATTTCGGCCCGGAAGAACTGGCCAACCAGGGTTCGCGCTGACGCGCCGGCCACAGGAGTCGACATGAAGATCCTTGCAATCCTGCTGGCCGCCGGCGCGCTGCTGCCGCCCGCGCTGGCCGCTGCGGCGGCCCCCGCCGCGGCGCCGGCGTT
>NZ_WKJJ01000090.1 GCF_009674485.1 Pseudoduganella rivuli
GCGACATGCTTTGCTGTACCCCGCTGCGCCGCAGCGCCCGTCGATATGCCGGCATGCGGTATTGCCATCCTTGGTCGGAGTGCAGCAATGGTTTGTCCTTGGGGGAGAGCTTTGCCAACGCTTTCTTCAGCATGGAGCCTACCAATTGATAGGCAGGGCGCCGGGCCGTTTCAAAAGCGATGATTTCTCCGTTGTATAGGTCCATGACGGGGGACAAGTAGAGCTTGTCCCCGGCGACGTTAAACTCCGTCACAT
>NZ_WKJJ01000091.1 GCF_009674485.1 Pseudoduganella rivuli
AGGATGCCGGCGCGCCGGCCACCAGCGCCGCTTCGTTATACAGGTATTGGCGGCGGCCTCCCCCGGGATACGTGACGGCGGCCAGGCCGTTCGGACCGTACTCGTATTGGTACAGATTGCCCGCCGGATCGGTCATGCCGACCAGGCGGCCCTGCCCGTTATAGGCCAGTTGCAGCGACTGGCCGAAGCTGTTGGCAACACCGGTCAACAGATAAGCCGGCGTGCCGCTGTCCATTGCCACCCAGCTGTAGGCCA
>NZ_WKJJ01000092.1 GCF_009674485.1 Pseudoduganella rivuli
TACCGAATCCGTCCACCCTGGTCAATTCCAGGTTGCGCACGAGGTCGAACGTGCGCAACGTGCGCACGCCATTGAAGTCGTAGGTCGACCGCAGGTTGCCATTGGCGTCAAACGATTCCTCCGTCCACACTTTGGTGGTGCCAAAGGTCTGGCTGATGCCGGTCTGCACCTGGCGGTTGCGCACCGTGGAAAAACCGTAACCGCGTTGCGCACCAAGCGGATCGGTGACGGTGTTGCTGGTGTAATTAAAGGTGT
>NZ_WKJJ01000093.1 GCF_009674485.1 Pseudoduganella rivuli
GGCTAAAACAGTCAGGATGTTGGCTTAGAAGCAGCCATCATTTAAAGAAAGCGTAATAGCTCACTGATCGAGTCGTCCTGCGCGGAAGATGTAACGGGGCTAAGCCAGTCACCGAAGCTGCGGATATCCGTAAGGATATGGTAGGAGAGCGTTCTGTAAGCCTGCGAAGGTGTCTTGTAAAGGATGCTGGAGGTATCAGAAGTGCGAATGCTGACATGAGTAGCGATAATGGGGGTGAAAAGCC
>NZ_WKJJ01000094.1 GCF_009674485.1 Pseudoduganella rivuli
ATATGGTAGGAGAGCGTTCTGTAAGCCTGCGAAGGTGTCTTGTAAAGGATGCTGGAGGTATCAGAAGTGCGAATGCTGACATGAGTAGCGATAATGGGGGTGAAAAGCCTCCACGCCGTAAGCCCAAGGTTTCCTGTTCAACGTTCATCGGAGCAGGGTGAGTCGGCCCCTAAGGCGAGGCAGAGATGCGTAGCTGATGGGAAGCAGGTTAATATTCCTGCACCGTCGTATGATGCG
>NZ_WKJJ01000095.1 GCF_009674485.1 Pseudoduganella rivuli
CTTGCTACAGCATTTTGGTAACTGGTAGGGCTGGTTGGGCTCGAACCAACGACCCCCGCGTTATCAACACGGTGCTCTAACCAGCTGAGCTACAGCCCCAACATGCTTTCGTTCTTCTTTAGAACAGTCGATAAGTGTGAGCATTAGGCGGACAGCCTACTCTAGAAAGGAGGTGATCCAGCCGCACCTTCCGATACGGCTACCTTGTTACGACTTCACCCCAGTCACGAATC
>NZ_WKJJ01000096.1 GCF_009674485.1 Pseudoduganella rivuli
AATACTCATCTCGCCCACCTGTGTCGGTTTGCGGTACGGTCTCGTATGACTGAAGCTTAGAGGCTTTTCTTGGAACCACTTCCGATTGCTTCGCACCATAAAGGCGCTCGTCCCAGTCCCTTGAATTCCGCACCCGGATTTGCCTAAGTGCCTTCTCTGAACCAGAAACCAACTATTCCAACAGTTGGACAACCTTCCGCGATCCGTCCCCCCATCGCATCATACGACGGT
>NZ_WKJJ01000097.1 GCF_009674485.1 Pseudoduganella rivuli
ATCAGCGGGAACTGCGGATCAGCGATCAGGCGCACCTGCAGCTGATTGCCCTCAACATCCATGGATGAGACGAGAAAGCCTTCCCAGAATGGGAGGCTGAGACTATGATTTGCCATGAGAGCAGTGGTTTAGTTTTTGGGTTTGGTCGCACAAACACAATAACTCTTCCTTACTGCTCTCTTGCGTTTACGGCATGCTCATCCCGGCAATCCGTGAAGAACC
>NZ_WKJJ01000098.1 GCF_009674485.1 Pseudoduganella rivuli
CATTAAGCTAACCAGTACTAATTGCCCGTACGGCTTGTCCCTATAACCTTGCCGGTTATACGCATTTACTCGATGATGAGTTACCCAATTTACTTCTTCCGGATTGCAGTTGCTGGCCACAGCCAGTAACGCGACAAGTCAAAGCCTGATGACCATAGCAAGTCGGTCCCACCCCTTCCCATCCCGAACAGGACCGTGAAACGACT
>NZ_WKJJ01000099.1 GCF_009674485.1 Pseudoduganella rivuli
AGTCGTTTCACGGTCCTGTTCGGGATGGGAAGGGGTGGGACCGACTTGCTATGGTCATCAGGCTTTGACTTGTCGCGTCACTGGCTGTGGCCAGCAACTGCAATCCGGAAGAAGTAAATTGGGTAACTCATCATCGAGTAAATGCGTATAACCGGCAAGGTTATAGGGACAAGCCGTACGGGCAATTAGTACTGGTTAGCTTAATG
>NZ_WKJJ01000009.1 GCF_009674485.1 Pseudoduganella rivuli
TACCGGCCAGCTCGAGGGCATCAACAACAAGATAAAGGTAATGAAACGGATGGCCTATGGCTATCGCGACTCGGAATTCTTCTTCCTGAAGATCAAAGCAGCGTTTCCCGGCAATCCGTGAAGAACCAAAAATAAGCGTTTCCTTTAACAAAAAAGTGGCAGGGACGTGAATTCCAGTTGGAAGTCCCTGGCACTTTTTTCGGAAAGAAGCGCTACGGCTTCCTGGTTCCCGCGGATAACACGGTGACGGCCGGGGCGCCCGTCTGATAGGCGCCGATATCGAGCTTGACTGCCGGCGGCCGTGGCGCCGCGCTGGCCGTGTGCTGGTATTCCATCACGGGCCGCAATGCCACGCCGGTCGGCGGCACGATGGGTTCCGAACCGGCGCCCGTGATTTGCGGATTGGTCAGCGGGTGCAAGTCGTACGCGGCACGGTTCACGAATGCCACCTGGTCCGCCTTGTAATTGGTTTGCAAGGTGGCGGCCGCCTGGCTGGCCAGTGTCCCTCTTCCTGAAAACAGGTTGTTTTGGATGTGCGCCGGCTTCGTGATGCGGGGATGCACGTTGATAAAGATGCCGTTGGCGCCATCGTTGAGGAAGGTGTTGTTGACGATATACAGCGCATCGGCGGCGCCGCTGCTGGCTTCGCTGGCATACGACAGCAGGGTGCTGTTTTCATAAGCCGCCGGTTGCTGGATCACATTGCCGATCACGTACGCCGTGCCGCCATTCGGCAAATCAATTTCATAACTGGGCCGGCCCGCCGCCGTACTGCCCTGCTCGGTTGGAGCCAGGGTGGAAAAGCGGTTGTAAATCACCGTGTTGACCAGTGCGCGGGATTTCAGGTTGTGGCCGATCACCGCATCGTGCGAATAGTTATAGCGGAATACCAGGCTGGCAATGGCGCCGATATACACATTGTGGGTCTGGCCGCTGCCATCGCCGTTGTGGCCGAAGTCATTGTTTTCCAACACGATGTTGGAATTCGGGTTGGCGCCGCACAGGATGCCGTTTTCATTGTCGTGAATAAAGCTGTTACGCAGCGTGAAGTTCGTGCCTTCGATACGGAACGCGGCGCCATTCCTGTCCGGCACCTTGGCGCCAAAGATTTCCACGTTCTCCACCACCACGTTGCTGCCGCCGATCACCCACACGGCCTTCCCTTGCGCATTCTTGCCGGCCGCATCGATTTTCGGGCGGCCCCGCACGCCCCGTATCGTCAGGTTGCTGGTGGCGATGTAGCAGACATTGCCGCTATAGGTATTGGCGCCTTCGATTTCCACGATGTCGCCGGTACGCGCGGCCGCGAACGCGGCACACGGCGTTGCATACGTCTTGCCAGGGCCCGCTGCCAGTACGGCAGCCTGGACAGTGGCGATGGGCGCCAGTGCACACAGCACTGGCAAAAACCGGCCGACCACGCGGCCGTGGATTGTTTCGTGCAAGACACTCATTTCCATCTCCTCATCAGGGGAGATTTAATCTACGCCGAATTTTTCCACGGCCGCGCGCGCCTGCATGGCCCGGCACGGCGGTTCCTGCACGTGTCCAGTCAGCTTGCCGGGTAACACCAGTTGCCTTAAAATCCACGAACCCGCGCCTCGCGGCCACCGCTACGGGCCGGTTCCTGCCCCTGCCGATTGACCATTCCCATGCCTGCTTTTACACGGTGACCCATTGGATACCGTACCCATATGGGCGCAACTGACTGCGCTTGCTTTCCTGATTCTGTGTTCCGCGTTTTTCGCCATGGCGGAAACCGCCCTGATGGCCGCCAACCGGCACCGCCTGCGCCACAAGGCCAAGCGCGGCAGCCGGCGCGCCGTTGCCACGCTGTGGCTGCTGGAACGCACCAATAAACTGCTGTCGCTGGTATTGATCGCCAATACGCTGATCAACGCCACCGCCATCGCGCTGGTCACCGCCATCGTCATCCACACCTTTGGCTATGACGAGTGGCTGGTGGTCGGCTCCACGGCCGCCATGACGTTCCTGCTGGTGGTGTTTGCGGAAATCTCGCCCAAGATGATCGGCGCCACCTACGCGGAACAAATCGCGCTGCCCACCGCCATGCTGCTGCGCCCGCTGTTGTCGGCGGCCCGTCCGCTGCTGTGGTTCATCAACCTGTTCACCAGCACGGTGCTGCGGGTGTTCGGCATCCGCATGGGCACGCCGCTGCACGATGCGCGGCTGTCGCCGGACGAATTGCGCACGCTGTTGTTGGATGGCGGCAACGCCATGCCGCAAAAACACCGCAGCATCCTGCTCAACCTGTTCGACCTGGAAGCGATTTCCGTCGAAGACATCATGACGCCACGCGTGCACATCGAAGCGCTGAACCTGGCCGCCCCGGTCGAGGAAATCAAGCGCCAGCTGACCACGTGCTACCACAACAAATTGCCCGTCTATGAAGGCGAGATCAACCAGATCGCCGGTATCCTGCACGTGCGCAAAGCCATGGCGCTGCTGACGCAGGAAGACGAACTGACGGCGGACCACTTCCGCGCGCTGCTGACGGAGCCGTATTTCATTCCCCAGGATACGGGCGTGCTGACGCAATTACAGTATTTCCAGGAAAACAAGGAACGCCTGGGCATCATCGTCGACGAATACGGCGAAGTGCAGGGTCTCGTCACCCTGGACGACATCATTGAAGAGATGATTGGCGAATTCACCACATCCACGCCGGGCGCCGCACGGGCAGATTCGTTCGCGTGGAGCGCCCAGGGCGACTGCCTGTTGGAAGGTTCCGTGGCATTACGTGACATTAACAAGCGTCTGGGATTAAACTTTTCCCTGGATGGGCCGAAAACCCTGAACGGGATGCTGTTGGAATACTTGCAAGACATTCCGGAAGCGCCCATCAGCGTCAAAACGGGTGGGTGCGTGGTCGAGGTGGTACAAGTGCAGAACCAGTCGATCAAAGTCGTGAAATTGATACGTCCGCGCAGCTGAAACGTCGCCAGGCCGCGCGCACGGTTGGACCGCTCCTTTACAAAAATGATGCCTACAGGCATCATCGGCGGATGGCTTCGAGCCTGACTATCAATCTTGCAGTTTTCCTAACGGCGCGCTTTTATGGCTGCAGTCCAACCCAATCCGGCGTCCAGCCCGCCCTTGCCAGGGCTGGCGCGAGCATTGATGCAGGCGGGCCGCCTGACTCCAGTGCAGGCGGATGCGCTGCAAAAAAAAGCGCAAACGGACAAGCAGCCCTTCATTGACACGCTGCTGGCCAGCGGCTCGATCTCCCCCCGCGACCTGGCGGGCTTTTGCTCGGAAACCTTCGCCTACCCGATGATGGACCTGGCGGCCTTTGCCGTCGACCAGTTGCCGCAGAAAATCATCGAGCCCAAGCTGATGATGGCGCAGCGCGTGGTGGCGCTGTCGAAACGGGGCAACAAGATGGCGGTGGCGATTTCCGACCCCACCAATACCCAGGCGCTGGACCAGATCAAGTTCCAGACGGAGTCGACCGTCGAGCCGGTGATCGTGCCGCATGACAGCCTGCTGCAATTGCTGGCGTCGCTGGGCCGCAGCGCCGAGCAAAGCCTCAATGAACTGGCGGGCGACCAGGAAGACATCCAGTTCGCGGAAGAACAGGAAGCGCCGGCGGAAACCAGCGCCGACCCGGGCGCGACCGACGTGGAAGACGCGCCGATCGTGCGCTTCCTGAACAAGATGCTGATGGATGCCGTCAACCTGGGCGCATCGGATTTGCATTTCGAACCCTTTGAAAAGTTTTACCGCATCCGCTTCCGCGTCGACGGCGTCCTGCTCGAACATGCGCAGCCGCCGGTCTCCATCAAGGACAAGCTGGTATCGCGCATCAAGGTGCTGGCCAAGCTGGATATTTCAGAAAAGCGCGTGCCGCAGGATGGCCGCATGCGGCTGATCGTGTCACCGACGAAAACCATTGATTTGCGGGTGTCCACGCTGCCGACGCTGTTTGGCGAAAAAACCGTCATGCGTATCCTTGACGCCACACAGGCGCAAATGGGGATCGATTCGCTGGGCTATGATCCGGACCAGAAGCAATTGCTGCTCGACGCCATCCACCGCCCGTACGGCATGGTGCTGGTGACGGGTCCGACCGGCTCCGGCAAGACCGTGTCGCTGTACACGTGCCTGAACATCCTGAACCAGCCCGGTATCAATATCTCGACCGCGGAAGACCCGGCCGAGATCAACTTGCCGGGCGTGAACCAGGTGAACGTCAACGACCGCGCGGGCCTGACCTTCCCTGTCGCGCTGAAAGCGTTTTTGCGGCAAGACCCGGATATCATCATGGTGGGCGAGATCCGCGACCTGGAAACCGGCGATATTGCGATCAAGGCGGCACAGACCGGCCACATGGTATTTTCCACGTTGCACACCAATGACGCGCCGTCGACGTTGACGCGCCTGATGAACATGGGCGTGGCGCCGTTCAATATCGCGTCGTCCGTGATTTTAATTACCGCGCAGCGCCTGGCGCGGCGTTTATGCACCTGCAAGCAGCCGGTCGATATTTCACGCGACCTGTTATTGAAGGCCGGATTCAAGGAAGAGGAACTGGACGGCAGCTGGAAACCCTACGGCCCCGTCGGCTGTGAGCGCTGCAACGGCGGCGGCTACAAGGGCCGGGTCGGCATCTACCAGATCATGCCGATCACGCCGGCCATTGAAGCCATCATCCTGGCCCATGGCAATGCGATGCAAATCGCCGAACAGTCGGAAAAAGAAGGCGTCAAATCGCTGCGCCAGTCCGGCCTCGTCAAAGTCAAGAATGGCTTGACCAGCCTGGAAGAAGTGCTCGGCTGCACCAACGAGTAAGGAAAGTATATGGCCACATCGAGCAACGCGGGCGGACCGGTCAAGGAATCCGTGTACGCCTGGGAAGGCAAGGACAAGAGCGGCAAAACCGTGCGGGGCGAATTGCGCGCCGGCGGCGAAGCCGTGGTCAACGTGACCTTGCGGCGCCAGGGCATCATGGTCACCAAGGTCAAGAAAAAGACCTACCGGGCCGGCCAGAAAATCACGGACAAGGACATCACGCTGTTTACGCGCCAGCTGGCCACGATGATGAAGGCCGGCGTGCCACTGCTGCAATCGTTCGACATCGTGGGCAAGGGCCACTCGAATCCGTCCGTGGCGAAAATGATCATGGACTTGCGGGCCGATATTGAAACCGGCACCAGCCTGAACCAGGCGTTCCGCAAATTCCCCCTGTATTTCGACCCGCTGTTCTGCAACCTGGTGGGCGCCGGCGAACAGGCCGGTATCCTCGAAGATTTGCTGACGCGGCTGGCGATCTATAAGGAAAAAACCCTGGCCATGAAGGCCAAGATCAAATCGGCGCTGACCTACCCGGTGTCGATCCTGGGCGTGGCATTCATCGTCACGGCCGTCATCATGATCTGGGTGGTGCCCGCCTTCAAGGAAGTGTTCAAGAGCTTCGGCGCGGACTTGCCGGCGCCGACCTTGTTCGTGATGACCGTGTCGGAATACTTTGTCCAGTACTGGTGGCTGATCTTCGGCAGTATCTTCGGCGCGATTTACTTCTTCTTCCAGGCGTGGCGGCGCTCGCCCAAGGTACAGCGCGCCATGGACGTGCTGATGCTGAAGTTGCCGATTTTCGGCGAGGTGATCAGGAAGGCCACGGTGGCGCGCTGGACCCGGACCCTGTCGACCATGTTCGCGGCCGGTGTGCCGCTGGTGGAATCGCTGGATTCCGTCGGTGGCGCGTCCGGCAATATCGTGTACCTGGAAGCGACCAAGCGCATCCAGAACGAAGTCTCGACCGGCACCAGCCTGACGGTGGCCATGCAAAATGCCGACGTCTTCCCCACCATGGTCACGCAAATGGTGGCCATCGGCGAAGAATCCGGTGCGCTGGATTCGATGCTGGGCAAGGTGGCGGACTTTTATGAAGAAGAAGTCGACGAAGCCGTGGCTTCGCTGTCAAGCCTGATGGAACCGCTGATCATGGTGATCCTCGGCACCATCATTGGCGGCCTGGTGGTGGCCATGTACCTGCCAATCTTCAAACTGGGTTCGGTGGTGTAAGCCCGGTACTGCCTGTCCCGAACCGGCGGCCGTCGCTGACTGCCGCCGGTCTCCCGTATTTCCCTTAATATACGAAGAAAACCAACCAACGGAACCCTACCGATGCAGGAACTCTTGCTGTTTGCCCCGCCCGCCACCCTGATTGCCGCGCTTGCCGCGGGCATCTTTGGTCTATTGATCGGCAGCTTCCTGAATGTCGTCATCCATCGCCTGCCCATCATGGAACAGCGTGAAACCGACAACACCATTGCGGAAATCCGCGAAGAACCGCTGCCCCATACGGACCGCTACGACCTCGTGATGCCCCGCTCGGCCTGCCCCCATTGCGGGCACCAGATCACGGCGCTGGAAAATATCCCCGTCATCAGCTATGCGGTCCTGAAAGGAAAATGCAGCCAGTGCAAGGCCGGCATTTCCATCCGCTATCCGCTGGTCGAAGCGTTTACCGGGCTGGTGTCCGCCGGGCTGGTGTGGCACTTCGGCAGCGGCTGGACCGGCATGGCGGTACTGGTGTTCGCCTGGCTGCTGATCGCCATGACGTTTATCGACCTGGACACCATGATGCTGCCCGATGCGCTGACGTTGCCGCTGCTGTGGATCGGGCTGCTGCTGAACGTGAAAGGCCTGTTCGTGCCGCTGGACGAAGCCGTGATCGGCGCGGCGGCAGGCTATATGGCCCTGTGGAGCGTGTATTGGCTGTTCAAGCTGGCGACGGGCAAGGAAGGCATGGGCTATGGCGACTTCAAGCTGCTGGCCGCGCTGGGCGCGTGGATGGGCTGGACCATGCTGCCCATTATCATCATCCTGTCGGCGGTTTCCGGCGCCGTATTCGGCGTCATCCAGATGATCATGGCGCGCGCCGGATTCGGTTACAAGTTTCCGTTCGGCCCTTACCTGGCGGCGGCGGGCCTGATCGCCATTGTCTACAAGGCGCCGTTGCAGGCATTGCTGGCCGCCGTGCTGGGGCAATGACGTGAGCGCTTTCACCGTAGGGCTGACGGGCGGCATCGGCAGCGGCAAGAGCGTGGTGGCGCGCCTGTTTGCCGCGCGCGGCGCCACCATCGTCGACACCGACCAGATCGCCCACAGCATGACAGGACCCCATGGACCGGCCATGCCGGCCATCGTGGCCGAGTTCGGCGCGCAGTATGCGGACGCACACGGCGCGCTGGACCGCGCTAAAATGCGCGCGCTGGTATTTTCCGATCCGACGGCCAAGGCGCGGCTGGAAGCCATCCTGCATCCCCGCATCCGCGACGCGGCGCTGGCCGCCGCAGCAGCCGCCACAGGCGCTTACGTGATCTATGACGTGCCGCTGCTGGTGGAATCCGGTAACTGGAAGCAGCGCGTGTCGCGCGTGCTGGTGGTCGATTGCCCGGAAGCCGTGCAAGTGGCCCGCGTGATGGCCCGTAATGGCCTGGCGGAAGACCAGGTATTGGCCATCATGGCCAACCAGGCGACGCGGGCGCAACGTGCGGCGGCAGCGGACGATATCATCAATAATGGCGGAGAATTAAGTGCACTGGAGGAACAAGTTGCCCGTTTCCACGATTTATACCTGGCATTTTCAGCAGGAACGATAACAATACCGTCGCAACGTTTGTAATTTCGGCTAGCTTGGTTCAGAATCACGGAATTCTTTCAGGCCCATCTTTAGAGGGAAGTCATTTTGATTGTCTACGAATACCCTTTCAACGAGCGCATACGCACGTTGTTGCGGCTGGAAGACCTGTATGAGAAATTCAAATTCTTTGTGCACCAGGAACACCCGATGCAGCATCACGTCGCGCTGGCGACGATTTTCGACATGCTGGAAGTGGCTGGCCGCGCCGATTTAAAGTCCGATTTACTGCAAGAACTGGAACGCCAGCGTCAAAGTTTGCTGGGTTACCGCTCGAATCCCAATGTCCAGGCCGACATGCTGGATGCCGTGCTGTCCGAACTGGACGCGGTTTCCAGCGCGCTGGTGGCGGCACAGGGGAAAACCGGCCAGAATGTCCGGGACAATGAATGGCTGATGAGCATTCGCGGCCGCACGATTATTCCCGGCGGCGCCTGCGAATTTGATTTGCCGTCGTATTACGCGTGGCAGCAGCGTTCGGCGGAAGCCCGCTTTAACGATATTGCCGGCTGGTTTGGCCCACTGGCGCCATTATTCGATGCCTTGGGCCTGGTATTACGCTTGTTGCGCGATTCCGGCGGCCCCGTGAAAATGATCGCCAATTCCGGCAGTTATCAACAAATGCTGCAAGGCAAGGTTTATCAAATGCTGCGCCTGACGCTGGACGATACGCTGGGCGCGATTCCCGAAATTTCTGCGAATAAATATATGTTGTGGGTACGCTTTACCACGCAGGGGGGCGATTTGAAGCCGCGCCCGCTGGAAGACGATATCCCGTTCGAGCTGACGCTCTGTAATTTTTGAAGTGACGTAACATGACTGCCGTAGTTGAATGCCCGACGTGCTCCGCCAAAGTGGAGTGGACTGAAAAGAACAAATACCGCCCGTTCTGTTCCGAACGCTGCAAACAAATCGACCTGGGCGCCTGGGCCGAAGAAAAATACACGATCCCCGCTGCTCCCCCCGTCGATCCCAACGACGAAGAATAATTCCTGCCCGCACAAAACTAGTCGATATTTTGGGGCCTGGCCCCAAAAGAACTATCGTTCGATATTTTGGGGCCTGGCCCCAAAAGGACTATCGTTCGCTAATGGAACGATAGTCTTCTGCATTTATGGCAGTGCGGTTGGATCGTGGCGGATCTGTTCGAGCCACTCCAGCAGTGGAATCGTGGCTGGCAGCAACGGTTCCACGCCCACCGCGCCCTGCCACGCGAAGGCTTGCCCTTCCAGGCTTTGCGGTTCCCCGCTCCAGTCACGGCTGAGATAGAAGTGCAACCGCACGTGAGCGTGTGGATAAACGTGTTCCACGCCGCACCATTCCTGCGCACTGTGGATGGTTAAACCCAGCTCTTCCAGGAATTCCCGCTTCAGCGCTTCCAGCACGGTTTCACCCGGATCGACTTTACCGCCCGGAAATTCCCAATAGCCGTCATACGGCTTGCCGGCCGGGCGCTGGCCCAGCAGCACGTCGCCGTTCGGCTTGACCAGCACCCCTACCGCCACGTCGACGATACTCATGCCATCTTCCCCGCATGATCCCGCGCGAATTGCCACGCCACGCGGCCGGAGCGGGAACCCCGCTGCAGCGCCCAGCGCAGCGCTTCGCCGCGCGCCTCTTCGACCTGCGCATCCGTGCAGCCGAAGTGCCTGAGCCAGTACGACACGATGTCCAGGTAATCGTCCTGCTTGAACGGATAAAACGACAGCCACAAGCCAAACCGCTCGGACAGTGAAATCTTTTCTTCCACCGTCTCGCCCGGATGCAGGTCGCCATCCTCGTCATGCTTGTAGGTCGCGTTATCGGACATCCGCTCCGGCATCAGGTGGCGCCGGTTCGACGTCGCGTAAATCAGCACATTGTCCGATTGCGCCGACACGGAACCATCGAGCGCGACCTTCAACGCCTTGTAGCCGCTCTCGCCCTCTTCAAACGACAAGTCGTCGCAAAAGATGATGAAGCGCTCGGGACGTCCCGCCACCAGGTCGACGATGTCGCCCAGTTCGTGCAAGTCTTCCTTGTCCACTTCGATCAGGCGCAAGCCGTCGCCGGCAAAGCGGTTCAGGCAGGCCTTGATCAGCGACGACTTGCCGGTGCCACGCGCGCCCGTCAACAGCACATTGTTGGCCGGGCGGCCCGCCACGAACTGGCGCGTGTTCTGCTCGATCGCTTCCTTCTGGCGCGCGATGTTGTGCAAGTCGTCCAGCGCGATCTTTGCCACACTGCGCACCGGCTGCAACTGGCTGGCCGCGCCGTGGCGGCGGCGCCAGCGGTAGGCGAACGACAGGTTCCAGTCCGGCTCGCGCGGCGCCTGCGGCAGGATCGCTTCCACGCGCGCCAGTACCGCTTCGGCACGCTGCAGGAATTGTTCGAGCGACGTGGTAGCCATCGCGGCCATCTCAGGAACGGTAGTCAGCGTTGATGCTGACGTAGTCGTGCGACAGGTCGCAGGTATACACCGTTGCCGTCGAAGCGCCGCGCGCCAGTTTCACGCGCACGGTGATTTCGCTTTGCTTCATCACGCGCTGGCCGTCTTCTTCCTTGTAGTCCGGATTGCGGCCGCCATCTTTCGCGACCCACACGTCATCGAGGTACAGGTTGATCTTCGACACGTCCAGGTCATCGACGCCCGCGTAGCCGATCGCGGCCAGGATGCGGCCCAGGTTCGGGTCGGACGCGAAGAACGCGGTTTTCACCAGCGGCGAGTGGGCGATCGAATAAGCGATCTTGCGGCACTCTTCCACCGACGCGCCGTCTTCCACCGTGATGGTCATGAACTTGGTGGCGCCTTCGCCGTCGCGCACGATGGCTTGCGCCAGGAACACCGACAGTTCCGTCACGGCGGCGGCCAGCGCCTTGTATTCCGGCGAATCGACCGAATCGACCACCAGCGAACCGGCGCCCGTCGCGATCAGCATGAACGAATCGTTGGTCGACGTATCGCCATCGATGGAAATGCAGTTGAACGACTGGTCGGCCGCTTGCTTGACCAGCACGTCCAGCACCGGCTGTGCGACTTTCGCGTCGAACGCCAGGTAGCCCAGCATGGTCGCCATGTTCGGCTTGATCATGCCGGCGCCCTTGGAGATGCCCGTCAGCGTGACGGTGTGGCCGGCGATGTTCACCGTGCGCGACCCGGCTTTCGGCTGCGTATCGGTGGTCATGATGGCTTCCGCCGCGTTGTACCAGTTGTCGGCGGTCAGGCCCGCCACGGCGGCCGGCAAGCCCGCCACGATCTTGGCGACCGGCAGCGGCTCCAGGATCACGCCGGTCGAGAATGGCAAAATTTGCTGCGCATCGCAGCCCAGCAGGCTGGCCAGTTCCGCGCAGGTTTGCTGCGCATTGGCCAGGCCCGCCTCACCGGTGCCCGCGTTGGCGTTGCCCGTGTTGACCAGCAGCGCGCGGATCGGCTTGCCGCCCGCATTCACGGCGGCCAGGTTGGCCTTGGAAATCTGCACCGGCGCCGCGCAGAAGCGGTTCAGCGTGAACACGCCGGACACGGTGGCGCCATCGGCCAGGCGCATCACCAGCACATCCTTGCGGTTCGGCTTCTTGACGCCGGCTTCGGCAAAACCGATATCGATGCCGGCGACGGGCTTCAGGTCGGCAGCGACCGGGAGGGGGGAATTGACGGCCATGGGCGGGTTCCTCGTGTGTTGGAGATGGAAAAGCCGACATTGTAATGCCTGCCGCGCCACGTTGCCGCCGCAAGCAGGCCAGATACGGGCCCGATAACAAAACCACAATGGCAATGCGTATTTTCCACAGAAAAATATCAAAAAACTCACAAAATGAGGTGAAAAATGCCACAAAAATTAGAACTATCGTTCAGTTTTTAGACCGGACGGTTTAACCGCGACGCGAATTCCAATAAGGTTACGTCGCGCACGGCACCGCGCGTGTCCGTACCACCTATAAATACAACACGAGAGCACACACAATGAAAAAACAACTGTTAGCAGCAGCGATCCTCGCGGCGCTGGGTGTACAGGCACAGGCGGCGACGCTGGGAGACGGCAATTTGTCCATCAGCGGCTTCGGCACCCTGGCCGCCGCCAAGAGCGATACGGATACGGCGCAATTTGCCCGTTACAACCAGGCCGTCGGCGTCAAGGACGGTGTACGCATCGGCCTCGATTCCAACCTGGGCCTGCAGGCGACGTACCAGGTCAACGACTGGCTGTCCGGCACCGCGCAAGTACTGACCCGCAAGAACACCAGCACCAGTTTCACCACCGACCTGACCTGGGGCTTTGTCAAAGCCAAGATCAACGATGAAATCAATGTCCGCGTCGGCCGCGTGGTGATGCCGGCCTTCCTGATTTCCGATTACCAGAATGTCGGCTATGCCAACACCATGATGCGTCCGCCGGTCGAACTGTATGGCCAGCAACCGCTGGAAAGCATGGACGGCGCCGACGTCAATTACCAGCACGCGTTCGGCGATACCAACCTGACGGTGCAGGCGTTTGCCGGCACCAGCAGCGGCAAGCTGTTCCTGGCCGCGGCCGGCGGCTCCGTC
Organism: Pseudoduganella rivuli; assembly: GCF_009674485.1. Taxonomy (GTDB): domain Bacteria; phylum Pseudomonadota; class Gammaproteobacteria; order Burkholderiales; family Burkholderiaceae_D; genus Rugamonas; species Rugamonas rivuli_B. Next base: position 12,189 of record NZ_WKJJ01000009.1, read on the forward strand.
GCCAAGTACCGCGCACCGCTGGCGGGCATCAGCATGACGGTCGAACACGGCCCCGTCACGTTCCGCGTCGGCCACGCGTCGGCCAACATGCACAGCGATGACATCACGCCGATCAATACGCTGGCCGCCACCCTGAAATCGGTCGGCTTCGCGCAACTGGGCGAGGACATCGGCCTGGTCAGCGGCAAGCGCATGACGTTCACGTCCGTCGGCGCCATCGTCGACTGGAACAACGTCCTGGTGCAGACGGAATATGCACAGCGCCGCGCCAAGGAACCTGTGTATGTGCCGCAAACCAACGCCTGGTACGTGCTGGCCGGCTACCGCTTCGGCAAGGTGTTGCCGTACTACGCGCACGCCGCGTCGGAAGGCGCCGGCACCAAGGTCACCGTGCCTGCCGCCCTGACCCGCATCCCGCCGCTGAACGCCGCGGTCACCAACCTGCTGACGGCGGCCGAACAATCGTCCGACCTGGTCGGCGTGCGCTGGGATTTCGCCAAATCCATCGCACTGAAAGTGCAGGTCGACCGCGTCAAGCCGAAGGTCAAATCCGGTGCACTGATCTTTGCGCCGGCCGCAGGCCAGAAAGACAGCGTGACCGTGGTCGCCGCTGGCGTCGATTTCGTCTTCTAAGGTTGAGGTGATACAAATGCACATGCAAATCAAACAGTTGATGGCTACCCTGGCCGCCGCCGCACTGGCTTGCGCCACCCTGCCCGCCGCCGCTGAAACCGTCGTGATCGTCAGCCAGAAAAACCCGGCCACCCGCATGTTTGCGGAACAGGCATCGCAATTCTTCCTGGGTAAATCGAACATGTTCACGCCGATCGACCAGGCCGAAGGTTCGCATATCCGCAACGAGTTTTATCAAAAGCTCACGGACAAGGATGCGGCCCAGGTCAAGGCGCTGTGGTCGAAGCTGGTGTTTACCGGCAAGGCCACACCGCCCAAGGAATACAAGTCCAATGCCGAGGTGAAGAAGGCCGTGGCGGAAGATCCGAAAGCCATTGGTTATATCGACAAGTCCGCCGTGGATGACACGGTGAAAGTCATCCTGACCCTGCAATAAGCAATTTGTCATCGAAACAACCTCAGCGTCCGGCTTGCGCGCTGGACGTTGAGGAAAAACCACATGGGATACCGGTCTGGTGCGAGTTTCCTATGTGCAGGATGAAAAATTCGCTAAGGTGACAAACGCGCCAACCGGCGCTGCGACTTAAAGAGGACTGGATGAAACGACTGACCCTGGCAACTTCTGTTCTGGCCGCGCTGATGGCCTTACCACACGCGCAGGCGGCCCTCGTCGATGACGGCAAACTCAGCATCAGTGGCTTCGGCACTCTCGGCGTGGCGAAGAGCGATACCGACAAGGCGCAATTCGTGCGCTACAACCAGGCCGAAGGCGTCGCCGATGGCTGGCGCCTGGGACTGGACACCAATCTTGGCTTGCAAGCCACGTACCAGATCACGGACCAGCTGTCCGCCACCGCGCAAGTCCTGACGCGCCAGAACACCAGCCCGACCTTTACCAGCGACTTGACGTGGGCGTTCGTCAAATACCGCGCCACCGATGAAATCAATGTGCGCGTGGGCCGCGTGCAATTGCCGACCTTCCTGATTTCCGATTACCAGAACGTGGGCTACGCCAACACCATGATGCGCCCGCCGGTGGAACTGTACGGGCAAGTGCCGCTGGAATCCATCGATGGCGCCGACGTCAACTGGCAGCACGCGTTCGGCGACACCAACGTCACGGTACAAGCCGTGGTCGGCACGTCGTCCGGCAAGCTGTTCCTGCCGGCCACCGCGTCGGTCGCCAAGTACCGCGCTCCGGCCATGGGCGTCAGCATGTCGGCGGAATATGGTCCCGTCACGGTGCGCTACGCGCACCTGCAAACCACGCTGCACAGCGATGACATCGTCCCCATCAATTCGCTGACCGCCACCTTGTCTGCGGTCGGTTTCAAGCAGTTGGCGGCCGACTTCGGCGTCACCGGCGCCGGCAAGAAAATGAAATTCGATGCGGTCGGCATGACGATGGACTGGAACAACATCGTGCTGCAAGGCGAATTCGGCGCACGGCGCGCCATCGATCCGGTCTACATCCCGCAAACGGATGCGTGGTACCTGATGGGCGCCTACCGCATCGGCAAATTCCTGCCGTACTATGCGCACGCATCGGTCAAGGGCGCCAGCACCAAGATCACGCTGCCGGCCGGCTTCCCTGCCAGCGGCGCACTGTCGGCTGCCGTACGGGGCCTGCTGCAAGCGTCAGAACAGGACAGCAACCTGGTGGGTGTGCGCTGGAACTTCGCCAGCTCCGCCGCGCTGAAATTCCAGGTCGACCGCGTCAAACCGAAGACCAAGACCGGTTCGCTGATTTACGGTCCGGCCGCCGGCCTGAAAGACTCGGTGACGGTGATCGGCGCCAGCCTGGATTATGTGTTCTGACCAACGGAGGCATCCCATGAACAAACTGCTTGCCAGCCTCCTGGTTGCCGGCGCCGCCTTGTCCGCCCTGCCGGCGCAAGCGGAAACCGTGGTCATCGTCAGCCAGAAAAACCCCGCCACCCGCATGTTTGCGGAACAGGCGTCCCAGTTCTTCCTGGGGAAGTCGAACATGTTTACGCCGATCGACCAGGCTGAAGGTTCCCAAATCCGCAATGAGTTTTACCAGAAGCTGACCGACAAGGACGCGGCCCAGGTAAAGGCCATCTGGTCCAAGCTCGTGTTTACCGGCAAGGCCACGCCGCCCAAGGAATACAAGTCCAATGCGGACGTGAAAAAAGCCGTGGCGGACGATCCGAAGGCCATCGGCTATATCGACAAGTCGGCCGTTGATGACACGGTGAAGGTCATCCTGACCCTGCAATAAAGGGCGAACTGCGCGCCGCTTCGCACCGGCCCCTGCACATCGGGTATATTGCTGGCTTCGCGGGACGGCTGGCGTCCCGATTGCAGGGAGTCGGAATGAGCCTGTCGCTGCGCGCGAAATTCGTCGTTTTAAGTGCCATCGTGCAGGCGGTGGTGGTCGCGCTTTTGATCGGCAACAGCCTGCGCCTGATGGACCAGGCCGTCAACCGCAACGCCGTCAGGGTCGCCCACGAATATGCGGTGACCCTGAACCTGACGCTGAGCCCGTATGCCAACACGGGCCGCCTGGGCGAACTCACCAATTACTGGACTGAAATGCTGTCCGATCCCCAGGACAGCTTCATGCGCTATATCGTCATCCTCGATGCGCATGAGCGGCCCGTCACCACGGCGGGCCAGCGCCCCGCCGAATTGCCCGCCATCCTGCGCTCCGGCGGCGGTGACGGCTTCAACAGCGTGCGCACGTGGCAGCAAGGCGATACGCTGCACGCGCGCGCCCCCATCCTGCTCAAGGATAACAAGGTCGGATCGCTCAATTTCGGCCTGTCCACCAGCGAACTGGCCAAGGCGCGCGATGAAGTACTGCTGCAATCGGGCCTGATTTCGCTGGCCGGCCTGGGGCTGGGCATCCTGCTGTTCTACATGTTTTCGCAAGGCATAGGCCGGCGCCTGCGCACGCTGACGGCACAGGCCGAACACATGTTCAAGAGTACGTTCGGCCGCCCGCTGCCCGATACCGCCGGCGACGAAATCGAAGTGTATGCGCGCTCGCTCAATACCATGGGCGCCGCGCTGCGCGAACGGTTGCAGCAGCTGGAAGCGTCCGAACAGCGCCTGTCGGAATCGGAAGCGCGTTTCAAATCGCTGTTCGACATGACGCCGGTGCCGCTGACGGTAACCGACCGCAGCGGCCGCATCATCGGCACCAACCAGGCGCTGGCGCGCGTCTTCGGCTATGGTCCCGAGCAATTGATCGGCCGCCGCTCCAACGAAGTCAAATTCTGGTCGGAACCGGGCGAACGGGAACGGGTGTGGCAACTGTACATGCGCGACGGCGCCGTGTATGGCGAAATCGCCGGTATCGTGCTGAAGGATGGCACCCCCGGCAAAGTGGCGATCTGGTCGTCCACCTTCACGCTGGGCGGCGCCGACGCCATCATCTGGGCGCTGCTGGACTTGACGGCCGAAGTCAAGGCCAAGCAAGACCTGGAAGACTTGAATGTGTCGCTGGAAACCCGTGTGCGGGAGCGTTCGGCCGACCTGGAAAGCGCGCTGGAAACCTTGCAGCAAACCCAGCACGACCTGATCGCGTCGGAAAAAATGGCGTCGCTGGGCTCGCTGGTGGCCGGCATTGCGCATGAATTGAATACGCCGATCGGCAACAGCCTGCTGGCGTCCACCGCGCTGGCCGACAAGGTCCACGCCTTCGAGGCCCAACTGTCCGGCGGCACGCTGCGCCGCACGGCGCTGAGCGCCTACATGGATGAAGTGCGGATGGCGTCCGGCCTGATCTCAAGTTCGCTGCAAAAGGCCGCCAACCTGATCGCGTCGTTCAAGCAAATCGCGGTCGACCAGACCAATGACCAGCGCCGCGAATTCAACCTGCTGGCCGTGGTGCTCGACACCATGGCCACGTACACGCCGCGCCTGACGCGCGCCCATTGCACGGCCACCTATGACATTCCGCCGGCGCTGGAACTGGATTCGTATCCGGGCAGTTTTTACCAGATCTTCACCAACCTGCTGAACAATGCGCTGGCCCATGCGTTTGAAGGCCGCGATCATGGCGCCATCACGATCCGCGCGGTGGAACTCGATGGCGCCATGGTGGAAATCACGTTCAGCGACGACGGCGCCGGCATGCCGGAAGACGTGCGGCGCCACGTGTTCGACCCGTTCTTCACCACCAAGATGGGACATGGCGGCACGGGACTGGGCATGAACATCGTGTACAACCTCGTGACCGGGGGACTGGGCGGGCGCATCGCCGTGGAATCCAGCCCGGGCAGGGGCACCACGGTGCGGGTGACGGTGCCGAAAAGTTCGCCCGCCAAGTTGAACCAGTGAGCCGGGTTTAATCCGACAGGCTCTGCCGCACTTCCTCTTCCACCAGGCTGAACAAACGCGCCACTTCCGCGCGAGCCAGCGGCAGCACCGCCTGTTCGTCATGCTGCGCAAAACGCTCCAGCGCCTGCAGCATGTCACCGAATTCGCTGGCGCCCACCAGCAGCACGCTGGTCTTCAGTGTATGGCAGGCGCGCGCGGTGCGCTGGCAATCGCCGCCGGCCAGCGCCTGCTGCAATTGCTCATGGATGGCGGGAGTGGTGGCCAGGTAAATGCCGGCCAGCTGGCGGTAGCCGGCCACATCGCCGCCTACTGTCGCCAGCAGCTTGGACGGGTCGATGTGCCGGTAAGCCATGCTAGGAAACCTGGGCGGCGTGGCGCATGCGCTTGCGCATGGTCTGGGCGCAGCAGGCGCGCACATAGCCGCGCACTTCATCGAAATTGACAGGTTTGGGGAAAAACACCACGCCATCCGGCACGCCGCCACGCTGTTCCAGCGCATCCGGTTCCAGCGACGACACGATGGCGATATTCATGTCCGCCAGTTCCGGATAGCCCAGGATGGTCTTGATGACTTCATAGCCATCGATACCTTCCATCACGATGTCCGCCAGCAGGATATCCGGTTGCGAACGGGCGATTTCAATCAGCGCCTGGTACCCGTTTTCGCAAAAACGCACGGCGATCGGCACGTCCCACTGCGCCAGCTGGCGCTCGAACAGGGCGCGCTGCATGGCATTGTCCTCGATCACCAGCACGGACACGGGCGCATGGACGTCCGGCATGGCCGTTGGCGCCGGCGCAGCGGCCCGTGCAAAGCCCGTTTGCGGCGCGGCTTTATAGGCATGCACGGCAGCCAGCGGGATGCGCCGGTGGCCGCCCTTGGTTTTCCATGCTTCGATCACGCCAGCTTCCACCAACTGTTGCACTGAAGACACCGAGATACCCAGCAATTCCGCTGCTTTCTGTGTTGTGCATACCTCGTCAGCCGCCATTGCCATCCTCTGAATTAGTAACCTCACCGCTGTTTCGCGGCTTCGATAGAAAAAACAAATTAATCAAATTTGCTGAATTTGCGAAAAATTCGATAAAATTGATCCACTGCAATTATGCATTGCCCATTATGAACCCGAATCGGCGCACAGCAAAGCCGCAGCCGGTATCTGGAGAAGCCGCCATGAATGACCTGATTGATTTCGCCGAGTTAAAAGCCGCCGGCCTGTTGCCGTCTCCCACGCGGGACACGCTGGAACTGATGCAACTGTGCCAGTCCGGCGATGACGATACCGGTCCGCTGCTGGACCGGATTGCCGACGTTCCCGCGCTCGATTATGCGGTGCGGGCACTGGCCGGCCAAAACGGCCGGGAAGGCACGCTGGCGGAGGCGCTGAATACCGTGGGGGCATTTCCCACATCGCAGCTGGCGCTGGCGCTGGATTTGCTGCACCAGCACCGCCGCGGCGCGTGCGCGGATTTCAATTACACCCGCTACTGGTCGCACGCGTTTGCCATGGCGTGCGCGGCACAGGCGCTGACGTCGGAAATGCCGGTCGCGTCCGGGCCGGAACTGTTTTGCCAGGGCTTATTGGCGGGTATCGGCAGCCTGGGACTGGCCAACGCCCGTCCCCGCTCGTACGCCAAACTGTTGCGCGATTGCCGCGAAGCGCCGGTATCGACCTTGCTGCGCCGCGAATCGGCGCTGTATGGCTACAGCCACTTGTCGATGGGCGCCGCCCTGCTGCGCAGCTGGCGCCTGGGCCATATCTATTCCGATGCCGTGCTGTGCCAGGAAGCGCCGCACATGGCCACCGACCGCCACACGCGCCATCTCGCGCGCCTGCTGCAACTGGCTTCCTGCATGGCAGGCCTGTACCTCGCGCAGCCAGGCGAGCGCAAGGCGCTGGTCGCGGAAATGGCTGCCACCAGCAGCCGCTTGCAACTCGACACGCGCGTGCTGCTCGACATCGTCGATGTCGCCAATGGCAACTGGCGCCAGTGGTGCAATGCGCTGGATTTGCAGGAGCACCTGCCGCTGGCCATGCAAACAGCGCCAGTGGCCACCATACCAACCACCGCCGCCGCCGCCGCGTAACACCTGGGGCTGAAAAAAACCGGGGCAAGCCCCGGTTTTTTTACGCCAGCTTGCCGTGGCAAGCCTTGTATTTCTTGCCGCTGCCGCACGGGCACGGGTCGTTGCGGCCGGTTTTCACGCCCAGGCTCAGCTGCGCCTCGATTTCCGTCGAGATGCCGCCCTGGCTGCTCGGCGCCAGCAAGTCTTCCGGCGCCGCGTCCGGGTTGAAGTCGGCGTGCTGGTAGCGCACGTTTTCCACGTGCGCCGCCTGCATGGCCGCTTCGGCCGCGTCGATTTCCTCGCGGGTCTGGATGCGCACCGTCATCACCAGGCGCACCACTTCGTTCTTGATCAAGTCCAGCATGGTGCCGAACAGTTCGAACGCTTCGCGCTTGTATTCCTGCTTCGGATTCTTTTGCGCATAGCCGCGCAGGTGGATACCCTGGCGCAGGTGGTCCAGCGCCGCCAGGTGTTCACGCCAGTGGCTGTCCACGCTTTGCAGCATGACGTTGCGCTCGAAGCCGCCAAACGATTCCTTGCCCACCACGTCGACCTTGGCCTGGTACACGGCATCGGCCGCCGCCAGCACGCGTTCGACGATGTCGTCGTCCGTCAGGTTCGGCTCGGTGGCCAGCATCGATTGCAGCTGGACCGGCACCATCCATTCGTTGGCCAGCGCATTTTCCAGCCCGCGCAAGTCCCACTGCTCTTCCACGGATTCGGCCGGCACGTATTCGCGCACCACGTCCGTGAACAAGCCCTGGCGCAGCGACGTGATCATTTCCGAGATATCGGTCGCTTCCAGCAATTCGTTACGCTGCTGGTAAATCACTTTACGCTGGTCGTTGGCGACGTCGTCGTATTCCAGCAGTTGCTTACGGATATCGAAGTTGCGGGCTTCGACCTTGCGCTGCGCGGATTCGATCGAACGCGACACGATGCCCGCTTCGATTGGTTCGCCTTCCGGCATTTTCAGGCGGTCCATCACGGCGCGCACCCGGTCGCCCGCGAAGATGCGCAGCAACGGGTCGTCCAGCGACAGGTAGAAGCGCGACGAACCGGGGTCGCCCTGGCGCGCGGCGCGGCCGCGCAACTGGTTGTCGACGCGGCGGGATTCATGGCGCTCGGTGCCGACGATGTGCAGGCCGCCGGCCGCCACGACTTTTTCGTGCAGCGCCTGCCAGCCATCGCGCAATGCCTTGGCTTGCGCAGCCTTGTCGGCATCGGACAATTCCGGATTGGCGTCGATGAACTTGATCTGGTTTTCCACGTTACCGCCCAACACGATGTCGGTACCGCGGCCCGCCATGTTGGTGGCGATGGTGATCGCTTGCGGACGGCCCGCCTGGGCAATGATTTCCGCTTCGCGGGCGTGCTGTTTCGCATTCAGCACGTTGTGCGGCAACCCGGCGCCGGTCAGGATGCCCGACAGCAGTTCCGAGTTTTCGATCGACGTCGTGCCCACCAGCACGGGCTGGCCGCGCTCGTAGCAATCGCGGATGTCGATCAGCATCGCGTTGTACTTCTCGTTGTTGGTCTTGTAGACCTGGTCTTGCTTGTCCTTGCGCTGCGACGGACGGTTCGGCGGAATCACCACGGTTTCCAGGCCATAGATTTCCTGGAATTCGTACGCTTCGGTATCGGCGGTACCCGTCATGCCGGCCAGCTTGCCGTACATGCGGAAGTAATTCTGGAACGTGATCGACGCCAAGGTCTGGTTCTCGTTCTGGATCTTGACGCCTTCCTTGGCTTCCACCGCCTGGTGCAGGCCATCGGACCAGCGGCGGCCCGTCATCAGGCGGCCCGTGAATTCGTCGACGATCACCACTTCATTGTTTTGCACCACGTAGTGCTGGTCCTTGAAGTACAGCGCGTGCGCGCGCAGCGCCGCGTACAGGTGGTGCACCAGCGTGATGTTGGCGGAATCGTACAGCGATGCGCCTTCCGGCAGCAGGCCCATCTTGACCAGGATGCCTTCGGCTTTTTCATGGCCCGCTTCGGTCAGCAGCACCTGGTGCGATTTCTCGTCCTTCGTGTAATCGCCCGGCACTTCGATCTTGCCTTTGCCGTCCGGGGTTTCCTCACCCACCTGCAAGGTCAGCAGTTTCGGCACTTCATTGATCTTGTAGTACAGGTCGGTATGGTTTTCCGCCTGGCCGGAAATGATCAGCGGGGTACGGGCTTCGTCGATCAGGATCGAGTCGACTTCATCGACGATGCCGAAATTCAGTGCGCGCTGCACGCGGTCGCGGGCTTCGAACACCATGTTGTCGCGCAGGTAGTCGAAACCGAATTCATTGTTGGTGCCGTACGTGATGTCGGACGCGTAGGCCGCCTGCTTGGTGGCGTGTTCCATCTGCGACAGGTTGATGCCGGTGGTCAGGCCCAGCCAGCCATACAGCTTGCCCATGGTGTCGGCATCGCGCTGCGCCAGGTAATCATTGACCGTCACGATATGCACGCCCTTGCCGGACAGTGCATTCAGGTAGGCCGGCAAGGTCGCGGTCAGCGTTTTACCTTCACCGGTACCCATTTCAGCGATTTTTCCGTAATGCAATACCATGCCGCCGATCAGCTGCACGTCGAAGTGGCGCATCTTGAAGACGCGCTTGGACGCTTCGCGGCAGACGGCGAACGCTTCCGGCAACAGGGCATCGAGCGCTTCGCCGTTGGCGATGCGGGCCTTGAAAGCAGGGGTTTTAGCTTGCAGCTCGGCATCCGACAGCTTTTCCATGGCCGGCTCGAGTGCATTGATTTCGCGTACCGTTTTTTGATATTGCTTGAGCAGTCGCTGGTTGCGGCTGCCGAAAATCTGGGTCAGTAAGGACATTGGTTAACGCCGTTAAAAGAGCTATCGTGTGTAAATACGCGGTTGTTTGCGGCTTGCCAGGGGCAAAAGACCGGTGATTTTATCATGCCGCCAGAGCCACGCATGGGCCATGTTGGGCCACATTGGGACGGAAGGCATTTTAACAATAGTGCAGTGAGCGGACAGGCCGTTAAAAAGCCCCGCGTCGTGTGGTAAGGTGGCGCCCATGCGTTTTACGAATTCCTACATCAAGTCGCGTGCCCCGCAGGAAGCCACCAATTTTCTCAAGCGGGACAACAAGCTGGCCGCCCTGCTGCCGGCCGTCGAGCGCATGGCATCTTTACAACAGGATTGCGCCGCCACCCTGCCCGCCATGTTCAGCCAGTGCGACGTGCTGGCGTTCGAGCAGGGCGTGCTGCTGCTGTCCGCACCGAACACGGCGCTGGCGGCCAAACTGAAGCAGCAAGTGCCGAAATTGCAGGATGCGCTGCTGAAGCGGGGGTGGCAAATTAACAACGTTCGCCTGCGCGTGCAAATGATGAAGGCGGTGGAAATCAAGCCGGAAACGCGCCCGCTGTCGCTGTCGACAGCGGCCGTCGATGCGTTTGATTCGCTGAGCCAGACTTTGGAGCAGAGCAAACAAAACGCGCCGCTGATCGCGGCGCTGCAGAGAATGGTGCAAAAACGGCGCGAGCGGCCGGATTACTGATTTCCGGGGTTAATTCGGTTCCCACTCGTGCGTCATTTGCCGCACGTACGATTCCGGCGCGCTGGCCAGGCTGTCATAGGTGACGATTTCATACGCATCCGGGTGCTTCAGCAATTCGCGCAGCAGCAGGTTGTTCATCGCGTGGCCGGACTTGTGCGCTTCATAGCTGGCCACCAGCGGGTGACCCACCAGGTACAGGTCGCCAATTGCGTCGAGGATCTTGTGGCGCACGAATTCATCGTCGTAGCGCAGGCCATCCGCGTTGAGGATGCGGTATTCATCCATGACGATGGCGTTTTCCAGCGAACCGCCGCGCGCCAGGCCGATGCCCCGCAACATTTCCACGTCTTGCATGAAGCCGAACGTGCGGGCGCGGGCAATCGCTTGCACATAGGTGACGTCGCCAAAGTCGACCGACGCGTATTGCGCCGTGCCATCCACCGCCGGGTGGTTGAATTCAATGAAGAAGTCCAGCTTGAAACCGTTGTGTGGCGACAGTCTCGCCCATTTTTCACTGGCGCCCTTGCCGTCGCGCACTTCGACCGGCTTGATGACGCGGATGAATTTCTTGGCGGCGTCCTGTTCCTGCACACCCGCCTGCTGCAGCAGGTAGACGAACGACGACGCGGAACCGTCCATGATGGGGATTTCTTCCGCGCTGACGTCGATGTACAGATTGTCAATACCGAGGCCGGCACAGGCCGACATCAAGTGTTCGACGGTGGACACGCGGGCGCCATCCTGGATCAGCACGGACGCCATGCGGGTATCGCCCACGGCCATCGCGCTGGCGGGGAATTCCACGACCGGGTTCAAATCCACGCGGCGGAACACGATCCCGGTGCCGGCGGCGGCAGGATGCAGGGTCAGCACGACTTTGGTGCCGGAATGCAGGCCGACACCCGTGGTCGTGACTTTTTCTTTGATAGTGCGTTGTTTTAACATCCCAAAATTATAGCGAAGTTGGCGGGTGAGCGTTCCGCCAGCCATTTTTATGGATGTTCGGACTCCGCATGCACGGCTTCGCGCCGCACCAGGTAAATGCCGCTGGCAATGATGATGGCGGCGCCGATCAACGTGTAGGCATCCGGCAGGGTTTGCCACAGCAGCCAGTCGATCGCCACGCCCCACGCCAGCGCCGAGTATTCGAACGGCGCGACGGTGGACGCCTTGCCGCGGCTGAACGCCACCGTGATCGCCAGTTGCCCGAGGAAGCCCGTGATGGCCAGCGCCACGATCACGATCCAGTCCTGCGGCCGGATCGCCACCCATTGGTCCCCGATCATCGCCAGCGAACCGATCGCCATCATCACCAGCAGCCAGAACATGATGTGCTCGTTGGCGTCCGTGCGGCTGAGGATGCGGCTGGCAATGGCCGACACGGCATAGCAGGCGGCCGAGCCCAGCACGGCCAGGCCCGCCACGGAAATAAAGCTCGCCCCTTCCGGGCGCAGCACCACCAGCACGCCGATCAGGCCCACGACGATGGCGCCCCACTGCCGGCCATCGACTTTTTCCTTGAGGATGAACACGGATAACGCCGTGATCAGCGCCGGTGCAATGAAGAAGATCGCATAGGTATCGGCCAGCGGCAGGAATTTCAGCGCATAGGCAAACGACGTCAGCATGCCGATGCCCAGCACGCCACGCAGCAATTGCAGCGACCAGCGGATCTTGAAGATGCCGCCGAATTTGCCACGGTACGCAATGTAGGCGCACACCAGCGGCAGGGAAGACAGGGAACGCAGCGCTGTGACTTGCATGGCCGGGTAGGTTGCAGACAGCACTTTCATGGCCGTGTCCATCAGCGAGAACATGGCCACCGCGGTCAGCATCGCGTAGATGCTGCGCAGGTTTTCATTTGGGGAAGTCAGGATGGCTCCTTGCTGATACAGAGCACTTGATTATAACAACGCAACTTGATTACTGCCGGTGCCTGAAAAATCGCCAACTGTGACAAAGCGCGGATTTTTACGCCATGTCGGCCCGCTATCATTATGTAAATACATTTTTCGAGGATCGTTATGCCGTTTTGCCAGCATTGCGGCTCGCAGGCGTCCGACACGACAGATTTCTGCTACAACTGCGGCGCCGATGTCACGGCCGCCACGCTTGCCCTGCCCGCCATTTCCGATGCGTGGCGCACGCGCTTTGCCTTGCTGCACAAGGCGGGCGGCGCCGCGATGCCGCAATCGATCGCACTCACACTGTCGGAGCGCGCCGTGGTGCGCTTCAACTTGCCGGCATTCGTGCTGGGTCCGGTTTATTACATCGCCATGGGCATGTGGAAAAAAGGCGTAACGCTGGCGCTGCTGTCGTGGGTGCTGGTCTTGCTGGCGCGCCTGCTGCTGGACGCACTGGGCCTGGCGCACGGCGGACTGGCCGCCATGGCCTTCCTGATCCCGCCGCTGCTGTACGCCACGCGCGCCAACATCGATTACTTTACGCGGGTCGTGCTGCATGACGATGGCTGGGTGTAACGACTGACAGTGCAGCGGCTGACAGTCCTTGCCCGAACTTGGTAAGATGGGGCCATGCGCACCCCACTCTATATCGTCAAAGAATCCCCCGTCCACGGCCGCGGCGTGTTTGCGCGCCAGCCCATTGCAGCGGGCGAACGCATCATTGAATACACGGGCGAAATCATCAGCAGCGACGAATCCGCGCGCCGCGCGGAAGCGTCCGGCGGCCCCGTCAATCACACCTTCTTTTTCAGCCTGGCCGACGGCAACCTGATCGATGGCGGCAGCAACGGCAACGATGCGCGCTTCATCAACCACTCGTGCGATCCGAATTGCGAAGCGTATGAAGAAGATGGCCGCGTGTTCATCCACGCGTTGCGCGACATCGAACAGGATGAAGAACTCAACTACAACTACGCGCTGATCTATGAAGCGCGGCATACGCCGGCCATCAAGAAAGCGTTTGCCTGTTATTGCGGCGCGGCCAATTGCACGGGTGTGATGCTGGCGCCAAAAAAACGCAGCCGGAAAAAAGCCGCGGGATAATGAACAACGGCGCCACACGGGCGCCGTTTGTCATTGGATCAGTCTGGAATTACAGCTGGCCCAGCAGGGTTTCAGCGTTCGACTTTTCGAACTTGCCGCCTTCTTCGATGTTCAGTTGCTTGACCACGCCGTCTTCCACCAGCATGGAGTAGCGCTGCGAGCGGGTGCCCATGCCGAACTTGGAAAAGTCCGCGTCCAGGCCCAGTGCTTTCGAGTAGGTTGCATTGCCGTCAGCCATCATGCGGACGATGCCGGTGGCTTTCTGGTCGCGGCCCCAGGCGCCCATGACGAACGCATCGTTCACGGAGATGCACCAGATTTCATCCACGCCCTTGGCTTTCAGCGCTTCGGCGTTTTTCACGTAGCCAGGCACGTGCTGTGCCGAGCAGGTTGGGGTGTAGGCGCCAGGCAGCGCGAAGATCGCGATCTTCTTGCCTTTGACCAAGTCTTCCACCTTGAAGGTGTTCGGGCCGAGGGAGCAGCCTTCGGTTTCGGTTTCGATGAATTCGGACAGGGTGCCTTCCGGCAGTTTGTCGCCAATCTTGATGGTCATTTCAGTGACTCCTCTTTAGTTTTCAAAAAAAAAGCCGCGCAAGCGCGCGGCATGCCCTGGCACAGACCCGCAAGTATGCCAGAGGTTCAACAAAAACGTTTGGAGCAGTCAAAAACGTGCGGCGGGTTGCGGCATGGAGTTACCGCACCCGTCCGCCAGACTTTTTACATCAGCCTGATCAGTCAGCCTGTTTGCGCAGGAACGCTGGAATGTCGTACGTTTCCATGCCATTTTTTTCCATGGCGCGCACTTGCTCGGAAGCCGATTCACGGCGCCACACGGCCGGCGCTTTCATGCCGTCCAGTGCGGAACCGCCGCCGCTGATGCCGCCACCCATGGTGACGGTACCGGTGGCTGCCGCGCCGCCCAGCGATGCCGATGGCATCAGCGGGCCGGTGCCGGTGCGCAGCACAGGCTGCTGTACCAGTTGCACGTGTTTCTTGGCTTTGCCCAGGCCGGTCGCCACCACGGTCACGCGGATGGTGTCGCCCATGGACTCGTCGTAAGCGATACCCTGTGCGATCGACGCGTCCGGCGCCGCGAAGGCGCGCACGGCGGCCATGACTTCCTTGATTTCCTTACCCTTCAGGCCACGCGACGCCGTCACGTTGACCAGCACGCCGCGCGCGCCGGACAGGTCGACGCCGTCCAGCAGCGGCGATGCCACTGCCTGCTCGGCTGCGATACGGGCGCGGTCCACGCCGGACGCCGTTGCCGTGCCCATCATGGCTTTGCCCTGCTCGCCCATGATGGTCTTGACGTCGTTGAAGTCGACGTTGATGTGGCCAGGCACGTTGATGATCTCGGCAATACCGGCCACCGCGTTGTTCAGCACGTCGTCGGCGTGCTGGAACCACTCGATCAGCGATTCATCTTCGTAAATCTCTTCCAGCTTTTCGTTCAGGATCACGATCAGCGAGTCGACGTTGGCGGCCAACTGCTCCAGGCCCTCTTCCGCGATATCCATGCACTTCTGGCCTTCGTGCGAGAACGGCTTCGACACCACGGCCACCGTCAGTGCGCCCTGGGCTTTCGCCACTTCCGCCACGATCGGCGCCGCGCCGGTGCCGGTGCCGCCGCCCATGCCGGCAGCAATGAACACCATGTGCGCGCCGCGCAGCGCGTCTTCGATGCGCTTGCGCGATTCTTCCGCCAGCTGGCGGCCCACGTCCGGCTTCATGCCCGCGCCCAGGCCGGTCTCGCCGATCTGGATGACGTTGTCGGCTTTCGACGTCGACAGCGCTTGCGCGTCCGTGTTGGCGGCGATAAATTCGACGCCGCTCATGCCCTTGTTGATCATGTGCTGGACCGCGTTGCCACCAGCGCCGCCGACGCCGACGACCTTGATGACAGTACCCAGTGATGCGTTATCGACCATATCGAACTCCATGATGTGCTCCTGATTGATGCTGCTTGCCGCGCTGCCAGTCTCTACAGCCCGCGCGGGCAAACTGCGATGTTATATAAAAAATCTGTCCGTTTTTGAAAAAATCTTTTTTGGTGCTGCTTTTTTTAAATTGCTGCCCAATGCTTTGTTACGCGCTTACCACAAACCTTTACTGCTGACCGCCACACGGCGTCTCAGAAGTTCCCGAGGAACCATTCTTTCATCCGCTGCCACACCGCTTTCACCGACCCATCCTGGCGCGTCACGATGTGGCCGCGCAGGTACTGCTTTTTCGCTTCCAACAGCAGGCCCAGCACGGTCGCGTAGCGCGGGCTGCGCACCACGTCGGCCAGCTGGCCACGGTAGTCCGGCGTGCCCAGGCGCGCCGGCTTCAGGAATATGTCTTCCGCCATTTCCACCATGCCCGGCATGATGGAGGTGCCGCCCGTCAGCACAATGCCCGACGACAGCACGCCTTCGTAACCGGATTCGCGCACCACCTGGTGCACCATCGCGAACAGTTCTTCCACGCGCGGTTCGATCACGGCGGCCAGTGCCTGGCGCGACAGGTTGCGGGGACCGCGGTCGCCCAGGCCCGGCACTTCCAGGTGTTCGCCCGGGTCGGCCAGCACTTGCTTGGCCACGCCATAGCGGATCTTGATTTCTTCCGCTTCCGACGTCGGCGTGCGCAGCGCCATGGCGATGTCGTTGGTGATCTGGTCGCCTGCGATGGGAATGACCGCGGTATGGCGGATCGCGCCATCCGAGAACACGGCCACGTCGGTGGTGCCGCCACCGATATCGATCAGCACCACGCCCAGTTCCTTTTCGTCCGGGGTCAGCACGGCGTCCGCCGACGCCATCGGCTGCAGGATCAGGTCGGACACTTCCAGGCCGCAGCGGCGCACGCACTTGACGATGTTCTGCACGGCGCTCACCGCACCCGTGACGATGTGCACTTTGACTTCCAGGCGGATGCCGCTCATGCCGATCGGCTCGCGCACATCTTCCTGGCTGTCGACGATGAATTCCTGCGGCACCGTATGCAGCAATTGCTGGTCGGTCGGGATATTAACCGCCTTGGCGGTTTCAATGACGCGCGCCACGTCGGTCGCCGTGACTTCCTTGTCCTTGATGGCGACCATGCCGCTGGAATTGAAGCTGCGGATATGACTGCCCGCAATGCCCGCATAGACGTTGCGGATCTTGCAGTCGGCCATCAGCTCGGCTTCCTCCAGCGCGCGCTGGATCGATTCCACCGTGGCTTCGATGTTCACCACCACGCCTTTTTTCAGGCCTTTCGATTCGTGCTGGCCCAGCCCGATCACTTCGTGGCGTCCATCGCCCATCACCTCGGCCACGACCGCCACCACCTTGGAGGTGCCGATGTCGAGACCGACGATCAGGTTTTTCGCGTCTTTTGTCATCTGTGTTTGCCTGTATGCTTGAATTCTTTTGCTTAACGCCCAGCTTTAACGCTTTGCTTTGCCTTCCGGCGGTATCTTCAGTCCCTGTGCACTCAACGCCAGGCCATTCTGGTAACGCATGTCGATCGCTTCGATATTCGGCACCCGCGCTTCCAGCTGTGGCCAGATCCGCACCAGCCGGTCGACCCGCTCTTTCAGCATGGTCTTCGACTGTTCGCGTCCCAGTTCGACGCTGACGCCGTTATCGAGCTTGACGGTCCACGCATAGCGTCCAGACAGGTCCAGCCCTTCCGGCACCAGCTTGGCAGGTGCAAACCACGCCTTCAATTCGGCAAACCGTTCCAGCACTTCGTGCTCGCTGCCTTCCGGTCCGGAAAACGCAGGCATCTGCTCCTGGTCTTCTTCCGCTTCCGCCAGGTTGGCCGTGAAGACATCGCCCTTGACCGACAGCAGGCGTCCATCTTCGCCCCAGGTTCCCATGGCTTCATGTTCTTCCAGCGCCACGATCAATTGATCCGGCCACTCGCGCCGCACGCTGGCGCGGCGCACCCATGGCACCGATTCGAACGCCTGGCGCACCGTATCGAGGTTGGCCGTGAAGAAGTTGCCCTGGATGCGGCCCTCGGTCCCGGCGCGCAAGGTCAGGTGGTTCACGTGGCGCAATTCCGCCTTTTCCACCGTCTCGATGCGGATCGTGCGCAAGTCGAACATGGGACGCTGCGACACCCACCACACGCCGGAAGCCGCGCACGCGAGCGCCACCGCGGCGTACAGGCCGGATGCCGTTGCGTTCAGGGCTTTCACGTCATGCCACACTATTCATTACCCCTTGCTTGCTTCAGTTGCTTTCGTACCGATCTTCAGCCGCGCCGTGCGCAGGATTTCCACGCACAAGTCTTCATAGCTGACGCCATCGGCACGCGCGGCCATCGGCACCAGCGAATGCCCCGTCATGCCGGGCGACGTATTGACTTCCAGCAGGAACGGGCGGTTATCCGACGCGCGCAACAGCACGTCGACCCTGCCCCATCCTTCGCAACCGACCGCGCGGTACGCTTCCACGGCAATGCGCTGCATTTCAGCAGCGATGGCGCCGTCCAGCGGAGCCGGGCAGAAATACCTGGTATCGTCGGTGAAGTACTTGTTCTGGTAATCGTAATTGCCATCCGGCGCGACGATTTCCACGATCGGCAGCGCGCGGGCGCCGTTACCGGCGCCCAGCACGGCCACCGTGAATTCGCGGCCAGTGACGAATTCTTCCGCCAGCACGGCGTCGTCCAGCGCGGCGGCCGCGTCATACGCCGCCTGCAGGCCGGCCGTTTCCGTGACCTTGGTGATGCCGATGGTGGAACCCTCATGCGGCGGCTTGACGATCAGCGGCAAGCCCAGGTCCGCCACAACCTTGCCCAGATCCGACTGGGCGTTCAATACCGCGTACTTCGGCGTCGGCAAGCCTTGCGCCAGCCACAGGATCTTGGTGGTGATCTTGTCCATGCCGACCGAGCTGGCCATCACGCCGCTGCCCGTGTACGGAATGCCCAGCAATTCCAGCGCGCCCTGGATGCTGCCATCTTCGCCATAGCGGCCGTGCAGCGCGATGAACACGCGGTCGAATTTTTCGCCGGCCAGTTCCGCCAGCGAACGCTGGCCCGGGTCGAATGCGTGCGCATCGATGCCCTTGGCTTTCAGTGCGGCCAGCACGCCGCTGCCGGACATGTTCGACACTTCGCTCTCGGCCGAGCGGCCGCCGAACAGCACGCCGACCTTGCCGAACGCCTTCGCCTCGTCAGCAGGCAATGGGATAACAGGTTGTTGTGGAGCGCTCACGTTATGCAGCCTTCTGATAAGTCGTCAATTTATTCGGTACGCCGCTGATGGAACCCGCGCCCATCGTCAGCACCACGTCGCCATCGCGCACCACGTTCATGATGGTTTCCGGCATGTCGGCAATGTTTTCAACGAACACCGGCTCCGCCTTGCCGCGGGCGCGGATCGCGTGCGCCAGCGCGCGGCCATCGGCCGCCACGATCGGCGCTTCGCCGGCCGCATACACGTCGGCCAGCACCAGCACGTCGACCGAACTGAGCACGCGGGCGAAATCTTCAAACAGGTCGCGCGTGCGCGAATAACGGTGCGGCTGGAACGCCAGCACCAGGCGGCGGCCCGGATAGGCGGCGCGCGCGGCGGCCAGCGTGACTTCCGTTTCCACCGGGTGGTGGCCGAAATCGTCGACCAGCGCGAAGCTGCCGCCACCGGGAATGGCGACGTCGCCATAACGGGTGAAGCGGCGGCCCACGCCGGCAAAGCCGGCCAGCCCCGCCTGCGTGGCGGCATCATCGATTCCGATTTCACGGGCAATCGCGATTGCCGAGCACGCGTTTTGCACGTTGTGCATGCCGGGCTGGTTCAGCACCACATCCAGGTCGGGATAGCCTTCCTGCAGCACGGTAAAGCGCATCGTCACGCCATCGGCGCGCGCATTGACGGCGCGCACTTCCGCGTCTTCATGGAAACCGTACGTCGTGATCGGCTTGCTGATGTGCGGGATGATGGAGCGCACGTGCGGATCGTCGATGCACAGCATGGCGCGGCCATAGAACGGCAGGCAATTGGTGAATTGCACGAACGCTTGCTTCAGTTTTTCGAAATCGTGGCCATAGGTTTCCATGTGGTCCGCGTCGATGTTCGTGATGACTTCGATCATCGGCGCCAGGTTCAGGAACGACGCATCCGATTCGTCGGCTTCCGCCACCAGGTAGTCGCCCGTGCCCAGTTTCGCGTTGGCGCCGGCTGCCGTCAGGCGGCCGCCGATGACGAACGTCGGGTCCAGGCCACCCTGCGCCAGCACGGACGCCACCAGGCTGGTGGTGGTGGTCTTGCCATGGGTGCCGGCAATCGCGATGCCGCGCTTCAGGCGCATCAACTCGCCCAGCATGACCGCGCGCGGCACGACGGGAATCTTGCGCGCGCGCGCCGCGATCACTTCCGGATTGTCTTCCTTGACGGCGGTCGACGTCACCACGGCATCGGCGTTGCCGATGTAATCGGCCGCGTGGCCCTGGTGCACGGTGGCGCCCATGTCGGACAGGCGCTGCGTCACCGCGTTCGCGCCCAGGTCCGAGCCCGACACGTTGTAACCCAGCGTCAGCAGCACTTCCGCGATGCCGCTCATGCCGCTGCCGCCGATCCCGACGAAGTGTATGTTTTTGACTTTGTGCTTCACTTATTTACCCGAATTCGTTCCAAACTTTTCAAGGACGCGTGTTCCAAAATATCCGCGATGGCGTCGTTCGCATCGCGCTTGCCCACGGCGCGCGCGGCATTGGCCATGGCCAGGCACGCGCTGCGGGTCAGCGTTTCCAGCAAGGCCGCCATGCTTTGCGCATTCAATTCCGTTTGCGGCATGTGGATCGCCGCATTTTGCTTTGCCATCCAGCGTGCGTTGTCGCGCTGGTGGCTGGTGGTCGACGCCACCAGCGGCACCAGCACGCTGGCCACGCCGGCCGCAGTCAATTCCGACACCGTGATGGCGCCCGCGCGGCAAATCACCACGTCGGCGTCCGCATAGGCGCGCGCCATGTCGTCGATGAACGGCACCACGGTCGCCGCGACACCCGCCTTGGCGTAGCCGGCTTGCAGCGCATCGATATTGGCCTTGCCCGACTGGTGCGTCACCACCGGGCGGCGATCAGGCGGGAGCAGCGCCAGCGCCGCCGGCAACGCTTCATTCAGCGCCCGTGCCCCGAGGCTGCCGCCGACCACCAGCACCCGCAGCGGACCGCTGCGGTCCGCGTAGCGCAATGCCGGCGCCGGCGTATCGATGATCTCCTTGCGCACGGGATTGCCCGTCACGGCAGCCTTGCCGGCCGCGCTGCCGAAATCGGCAGGGAAGCCGAAACACACCTGCTGCGCCATCGGCGCCAGCGTCTTGTTCGACAACAGCAGCGCCGCATCCGCATTGACCAGCACCAGCGGCACGCCGCGCAGGCGCGACATCAAACCGCCCGGCACCGTCACGTAGCCGCCCATGCCCAGCACCACGTCCGGACGACGAGCGCCGAGATACGCGAAACAGTCGGCAAACGCCTTGACCATGCGGAATACGCCGGTCACCGTGTGCTTCAAGCCTTTGCCGCGCAGGCCGGAAAAATGGATCGCATCCATCGCGATGCCGTGTTTCGGCACCAGGTCCTGTTCCATGCCGTGCGACGTGCCCAGCCAGCTGACGTCCCAGCCGCGCGCGCGCATGGTCTGCGCAATCGCCAGCCCCGGGAAAATATGCCCACCGGTACCCGCCGCCATGATCATCAATTTACGCTGCGTCATACTCGGCCACCCCGCATCAGCACGCGGTTCTCGTAGTCGATCCGCAGCAGGATCGCCAGGCCGACGCAGTTGATCACGATGCCGGTGCCGCCATAACTCATCAGCGGCAACGTCAGGCCCTTGGTGGGCAGCAGTCCCAGGTTCACACCCATGTTGATGAACGTTTGCACGCCGATCCAGATGCCGATGCCTTTTGCCACCAGCCCGGCAAAGGTCTGGTCGATGGCGATGGCCTGGCGGCCGATATCGAAGGCGCGCTTGATCAGCCAGTAGAACATGGCCACCACCACCAGCACGCCGGCCAGCCCCAGTTCTTCGCCGATCACGGCCATCAGGAAGTCCGTGTGCGCTTCCGGCAGGTAGTGCAGCTTTTCGAGGCTGCCGCCCAGGCCCACACCAGCGAATTCGCCACGGCCAAAGGCGATCAGCGAGTGCGTCAACTGGTACGCCTTGTCTTGCGCATTGCCCTCTTCCCACGGATTGAGGTACGCAAAGAAACGGGCGCGCCGGAACGGCGACAGCGCAATGATCGTCACGAAGATCGTCACCAGCATGGCGCCGATGCCACCGAACCAGATCGCATTGATCCCGCCCAGGAACAGGATGCCCATGGCGATGCAGACGATCACGCCGAACGCGCCCAGGTCCGGCTCCAGCAACAGCAGCATGCCGACAAAGCTGACGGCCAGCGCCATCGGCATGAATCCCTTGGTCAGCTTGTGCATGTATTCCTGCTTGCGCACCGTGTAGTCGGCCGCGTACAGCACGATCACGACTTTCATCAGTTCGGACGGCTGGAAGTTGAACACTTTCAGCGTGATCCAGCGCTTGCCGCCGTTGACCGACACGCCGAGGCCCGGGATGAACACCAGCATCAGCAAGCCCAGGGTGGCGATGAACAGGTACGGCGCGGTCCGCTGCCACGTGGCGATGGGTATGCGGAACGTGAACAGCGCGGCCATGATGGCGATCGCGATGAAGATCCCCTGGCGCACCAGGAAGTAATTATTCTTGTACGCCGCATACTTGGGCGAATCCGGCAGCGCGATCGATGCCGAATACACCATCACCATCCCCAGCAGCAACAGGATCAACACGACCCATACCAGCAACTGGTCGTACTCCATCATCTTCGACGGGCGCGCGCGGCTGTCGATCGCCGTCGAACCGGAAGATGAACCGAAGCGGAATGGCAGCTGGAAGGCCATGGATTACAGCTCCTGTCCGGCGTCCAGCGCCACGTCGCGCACGGTGTCGATAAACACCTGGGCGCGATGCGCATAGTTTTTAAACATGTCCAGGCTGGCGCACGCGGGCGACAGCAGGACAGCGTCGCCCGGCTGCGCGAGTTTGGCGGCCAGCTTCACGGCTGCCGGTAAATCCGTGCCGCAATCGACCATCGCGTCGGCCGCCAGCGCGCCGTTCGCTTCCAGCGTGGCGCGGATCGCCGGGCCGTCACGTCCGATCAGCAGCACGGCGCGCACGTAGCGCGACACCGGCTCGGCCAGCGGATCGAATTGCTGGCCCTTGCCATCGCCGCCGGCAATCAGCACCAGGCGCTGGTGCGCGCCGCCGAAGCTCTTGCCCAGGCCATTCAGCGCGGCCACCGTGGCGCCCACATTGGTACCCTTGGAATCGTCGTAATACTCGACCTGGTTGATCGACCCGATCAATTCCACGCGGTGCGGCTCGCCCTTGTATTCACGCAAGCCATGCAGCAGCGGCGCGAACGGCAAGCCGATGGCGCGGCACAGGGCCAGCGACGCCAGCGCATTCGACGCGTTATGCAAACCACGGATTTGCAGCGCGTCGGACGGCATCAGGTTCTTGATCGTGGTCGGTACTTCAGGAGCCGGTTCATTCTTGCGGCGCTTCTTCGGTTCCGCATCCTCGTCCGGCACCGCCGTGGCCAGCCACGTCACATTGCGCTCGTTGTGCAAGCCAAAGCTGTCCGCCGCCACCGGCTCGTTCAGGCCGAACGTGACATTCCTGCCGACCGGGTCGGCCATCGCCATGACGACGGCGTCGTCGCGGTTCAGGACGCGCACCGTGTCCGCGCCGAAGATGCGCGCCTTGTCCATCGCGTACGCATCCATCGAGCCGTGCCAGTCGAGGTGGTCCTGCGTCACGTTCAATACCGTGGCCGCATGCGCGTTCAGGCTGTACGTCGTATGCAGCTGGAAACTGGACAGTTCCAGCACCCAGGCCTGCGGCAGTTCATTGGCGTCGATGACTTCGCGCAGCACGTCCAGCGCCGCCGGCGAGATGTTGCCGGCCACGCGCGCCGTCAGCCCGGCGCGCTGGATCAACTGGCCCGTCAGGCTGGTCACCGTGGTCTTGCCATTCGTGCCGGTAATCGCCACGACCTTCGGGTCGTAGCCAGTGGAGGCTTTCAGCGCGGCCAGCGCCTGCGCAAACAGTTCGATCTCGCCCCACAGCGGGATTTTTGCCGCCGTGGTGGCCGAGACAATATCAATCAATTCGCGGCCGGGAGCAAGGCCGGGACTGGTGACGGCGAAGTCCATGCCGAACAACAGTTCCATGTTCAGCGGGCCGGAAACGAATTCCGCGCCGGGCACGCTGTCCTTCAATGCGGACAGGCGTGCGCCGACCGCGTCGGCGGAACGGGTGTCGGCCACGCGCACGTGCGCACCCTGGCGCGCCAGCCAAAGCGCAATTGCCAGGCCCGATTCCCCTAGGCCCAGCACCAGTGCTTTTTTTCCGTCGTAGAGCTTTTCCATATCAGCGCAGCGCATCAGCGTAACTTCAACGTCGACAACCCGAACAGCACCAGCATCATCGTGACGATCCAGAACCGCACGACGACCTGGGTCTCTTTCCAGCCTTTTTGCTCAAAGTGGTGGTGCAGCGGCGCCATCAGGAACACGCGGCGTCCCGTGCCATAGCGTTTTTTCGTGTACTTGAACCAGCCCACCTGGATGATGACGGACACGGTTTCCGCGACGAATACGCCGCCCATGATGAACAGCACGATTTCCTGGCGCACGATGACGGCGATGGTGCCCAGCGCGCCGCCCAGCGCCAGTGCGCCGACGTCGCCCATGAACACTTGCGCGGGGTGCGTGTTGTACCAGAGGAAGGCCAGCCCCGCGCCGGCCAGCGCGCCGCAAAAGATGATCAATTCGCCGGCGCCCGGGATGTACGGGATGAACAGGTATTTCGAATACACGGAACTGCCGGTCAGGTAGGCGAACAAGCCCAGCGCGGAACCCACCATCACGGTGGGCATGATCGCCAGCCCGTCCAGGCCATCGGTGAAGTTCACGGCATTCGACGAACCGACAATGACGCAATACGTCAGCGCGATGAAGCCCCAAACGCCCAGCGGATAGCTGATGGTCTTGAAGAACGGGACGATCAGGTCGGCCTTGGGCGGCAAATCCATCGAGAAGCCCGACTGCACCCACTGGAAGAACAGTTCGAACACTTTGGCCGGCGTCGGCGCGGACACGGAAAACGCCAGGTACAGCGCGGCGCCGATGCCCACCAGCGATTGCCAGAAATACTTTTCAGCGGAGCGCATGCCTTCCGGGTCCTGGCGCACCACCTTGCGGTAATCGTCGACCCAGCCGACGGCGCCAAAGCCCAGGGTCACCACCATCACGGGCCAGATCAGGCGATTGGACCAGTCGCACCACAGCAGGGTCGACGTGCCGATCGCGATCAGCACCAGCACGCCGCCCATGGTCGGCGTGCCGTGTTTTTTCAGGTGGGTTTGCGGACCATCGGTACGCACGGCCTGGCCATATTTCATCGCGGTCAATTTGCGGATCACAGCCGGACCTGCCCACAGGCCGATCACCAGCGAGGTGATGGTCGCGAACACTGCGCGCGCAGTGATGAAATTGAACACGCGCAGGGGACTGAATACGTCCTGGTACGTTTGTGCGAGCCAGAGCAGCATGATTAGTGTGTTTCCTTTGTAGCTTGTTGTTGCCCAATCAAATGCTGCACGGCCCGTTCCATTTTCATGAAGCGGGAGCCCTTGATCAATACAGTTGCATCCGGCGTTACCTTTGCTGTCAGTGCGGACAGCAGCGAGTCGAATGTTTCAAAGTGCTGCACGCCACTTACCGTGCCCATATGGCGTGCCAGCTCTCCAGTGACGAGCACATGCTCGATACCCTTGGCGGCGGCATAGGCGGCAATCTCTTCGTGGAATTCGCGGCCCTGCTCGCCCACTTCACCCATGTCGCCCAACGCCAGCACGCGAGGCGCCGGCGCTTTGGCCAGCACATCGATTGCGGCCCGGACCGAATCCGGGTTGGCGTTGTACGTGTCGTCAATCACCACCGCGCCATTGGCGGCAGTCTTCTTTTGCAGGCGGCCCGCGACCGGTGCGAAATGGTCGAGGCCCTGCTTGATCTGTTCCACTGGAACACCCGCCGCATAGGTGCAGGCGACAGCGGCCAGCGCATTCAATACATTGTGTTCGCCGGCGGCTTGCAAGCCGACATAGAACTGCTCCAGGTCGCCGTCGGCTTTACGGATGGAGATGAACATCTGGCTGCCGAAATCGCCGGCGCGGTGCGAGCACGAGACGTCCGCCTCCTTGTTCAGGCCGAAGGTCAAGGTGCGGCGGCCCGCGCTCAGTTCCTGCCACACATACGTGTATTCATCGTGGCGGGGGAACACGGCCACGCCATCGGCCGGCAACGCTGCCAGCACGGCGCCGTTTTCTCGGGCCACGGCTTCCACGGTATGCATGAATTCCTGGTGTTCGCGCTGCGCATTGTTGACCATGGCGATGGTCGGCTGCGCAATGGCGGCCAGGCGGCCGATTTCGCCCGGATGGTTCATGCCCATCTCGATCACCGCCGACTGGTGCTGTTCGTTCAGCCGGAACAAGGTCAGCGGCACGCCGATTTCATTATTCAAATTGCCGCGCGTGGCCAGGCGGCCTTCGTCGCCATGGCTTGCCGCCAGGATGGCTGAAATCATTTCCTTGACGGTGGTCTTGCCATTGCTGCCCGTGACGCCGATCACGGGAATGCTGAAATGCCCGCGCCACCAGTTCGCAATGCGGCCCAGCGCCTGCAGCGTGTCCGGCACGATCAGCGCCGGCAGCGGGAAGCCGTCCGGCACCTGTTCCGCGACAACCGCCGCCACGCCTTTCCCCGCGCACTGCGCGAGGAAATCATGGGCGTCGAAGGTCTCGCCGCGCAAGGCGACGAACAGCGAACCGGCCGCCACGGTGCGGGTGTCGGTCGAGACGCCTTCAAAATGCACATCGGCGCCGTGCAAGACGGCGCCCGATCCACTGGCTGACGTCAGGGCTGGCAAAAGCTGGCTCAGTGTCGCGCGCATCAATTCGGCCTCATCATCGTCAGTCGCGCGCTCAATGCCAGTTGCGCGTGGTCAGCATCGGAAAACGGCATCTTGCGGCCCTTGATTTCCTGGTACGGTTCGTGGCCTTTACCGGCCAGCAGGATCACGTCCTGCTTGCCCGCGTGCTTGACGGCGGACAGGATCGCGGCGGCGCGGTCTTCCACCGCCTGGAACACGGACGAAGGGTGGTTCGCATCCATGCCGGCCACGATTTGCGCGATGATCGCGTGCGGATCTTCGCTGCGGGGATTGTCGCTGGTGACCAGCACGTGGTCGGCCGCCTGCGAAATCTTGCCCATTTGCGGACGCTTGCCCGGATCGCGGTCACCGCCGCAGCCGAACACGCACCATAGCTGGCCGCCCCGCTCCTGCGCCACCAGGCGCAACGTGGACAGGGTCTTTTCCAGCGCGTCCGGCGTGTGGGCGTAATCGATGACCACCAGCGGCGCATCGGCGCCGCCGACCTGCTGCATGCGGCCCGGCGCGGGCACGATGGCTTCGATGGCGTCCACCGCCGCGCGCAAGGCAGTGCCTTTCGCCAGCAGCGCGCCCAGCACCGCCAGCGCATTGCTGATATTGAACTGGCCCACCAGCTGCGTGCGCACGTGCGCCGAACCTTGCGGGCAATCCAGGTGGAATTCCGTGCCGGCGCTGCGCGTGCGCACCTGCGTGGCGCGCAGCATGGCGACATTGGCGATATCCGGCTGCGCGGCGGCTTCCTGCAAGGTGTAACCCATGACGGCAATCTCGCCGGCGGCGGCGCGGGCCGCCAGGCGAAGGGCAATGCGCAGTCCCGCCGGATCGTCGAGGTTGACCACGGCAGTTTTCAAACCGGGCCAGTCGAACAGCTTCATCTTGGCCGCTTCATAGGCCGCCATGCTGCCGTGATGGTCCAGGTGGTCGCGCGTCAGGTTGGTGAACAGCGCCGTATCGAAGTGCATGCCGTCCGTGCGGCCCAGGTCCAGCGCGATCGACGTGACTTCGATGGCCAGCGCCTGCGCACCCGCATCGCGGCTTTCCGCCAGCTTTTGCGCCAGCAGCACGGCGTCCGGCGTCGTGTAACCGGTCGGATCGAAGTCCGCTTCGCCCCGCGCGCGGAACATGCCCACGCCCAGCGTGCCGATCACGGCAGTCTGGCTGCCCAGGCGGCTCATGGCCTGGCCCAGCCACACGGCGCACGATGTCTTGCCGTTGGTGCCCGTCACGCCCACCGTATACATGGCGGCGTCGGGCTGGTTGTAATACGCGTGGGCGATCGGCCCGGACTGGCGCTTCAGGTCCGCCACTTCCAGGTGCGGCACGTTCCACGCGCCATCCCACTGCGCGCCCGCCGCTTCCAGCACCACGGCGCACGCGCCCTGCGCAATCGCGGCGGCGATATAGTCGCGGCCATCCTTGCCGTCGCCCGGATAGGCGAAGAAGACGTCGCCCGCCTGTACGCGGCGCGAGTCCGATGTCAGCTTGCCCGCCTTGTCGCCTACCGCGGCTTGCTGTTTGATCCAGTTACTGATGTCTGTCGGGTTCATGTTCTGCATTACATGGCCTCCGGTCCGCTGTCGGCTGGCACCACGATTTCTGTCACGTTCGAATCGGGCGGCACATTCTTGGAGCGCAGCGCGTTGGCGGCGACGGCGGCGAAGGTGGGCGCGGCAACCTGGCCGCCATAGTGGCCGCCCTGGGTTGGTTCATCGATCATGACGGCGATGACGAAACGGGGATTCGACATCGGCACCATGCCGGCGAACGAACCAATGTATTTACGGGGCATCGCATAGCGGCCGTTGACCACTTTATAAGCGGTACCGGTCTTGCCGCCCGCACGGTAGCCGGCGATTTGCGCCTGCTTGGCGGTGCCGTCCTTGCCGGACACCACGGTTTCCAGCATTTCGCGCATCTGGCGCGCCGTCTGCGGCTTGATCACCTGCGTGCCCACCGGCGGCGCCGCGACTTTCTGGAACGACAGTGGAATGATGTCGCCGTCGCGCGCGAAGATCAGGTAGGCGCGCGCCAGCTGGATCACGGACACGGAAATACCGTTACCGTAGCTCATGGTGGCCTGCTCGATCGGACGCCACGACTTGTACGGGCGCACGCGGCCCGCCACTGCGCCCGGGAAGCCCCATTTCGGCTGCTGGCCAAAGCCCACCTTGGTGAACATTTCCCACATTTCCTGGGCTGGCATCGACAGTGCGATCTTTGACGTGCCGATGTTCGACGACATTTCGATAATCTGCTGCACATTGATGACGCCATGGGGCTTGGTGTCCGTGACGGGCGCGCCATTGATGACAAACCTACCAGGCCCCGTATCGATATACGTGCTTGGCTTGATGCGGCCGGTGTCCATTGCCAGCGCCACCGTGAACGGTTTCAGAGTCGAGCCAGGCTCGAACGTGTCCGTCATCACGTGGTTACGCAACACTTCACGCTCGCTGCCACGCAAGGTGCGCGCTTCCTTCGGTTCGAACGTCGGATAGTTGGCCAGTGCCAGCACTTCACCGGTATGGACATCCAGCACCACAGCGGCACCGGCCTTGGCCTTGAACTTTTCCACAGCATTCTTCAGCTGCGTGAACGCGATATACTGGATCTTGCTGTCGACCGACAGGATCAAATCCTTGCCTTCGTGCGGCTCATTGATGGTGCCGGCATCTTCCACGATGTGACCCAGGCGGTCCACGATCACACGGCGGCTGCCCGGCTTGCCCTTCAGCCACGACTCCTGCGCCTTTTCCATGCCTTCCTGGCCCACGTCTTCCAGGTCGTTGAAGCCGATCACGTGCGACATCACGCCACCCTGCGGGTAGTAGCGCTTGTACTCCTTGCGCATTTCAATGCCGTCCAGCTTCAGCGCCGTGATCTGGTGCGCCACGTCCATTTCGACCTGGCGCTTCAGGTACATCAGCACCTGCTTGTCCTTGTCCTTGTCGTCCGGCTTGCGCTTGGCGTCGACTTGCGCCTGCTTGGTTTCCAGCTTGCCGCGCAGTTCGGCTTCCGACATTTCCAGCAACGTCGCCAGCGCGCGCAGCTTGTCCGCCGGTTCTTTCAGCAATTCGCTCGGCACGCCCCACACGCCACGCACTTCGGCGGAGGACGCCAGCACCTGGTTGTCGCGGTCGCGGATATTGCCGCGCGTGGCCGGCAATTCCAGGGTGCGGCCATAGCGCAACTCGCCCTGGTCTTGCAGGAACTGGGTCGACAAGCCCTGCAGCCAGATGGCGCGGATGCCCAGCGCGGCAAAGGCGGCAAACAGTGCGAACAGCACGACGCGCGAACGCCATGGCGGCAGGCTGACCGCCAGCATGGGGCTCTTGGAAAACTGCACGCCCTTGGAACGGGCCACGCGCGCGCTGTTAGCTCCGCCGGAACGCATCATTGCTCACCTGCCGTCAGGTATTGCGTACGGTTCGCCGTCAACTGCGTCATGTTCAGGTCGCGGCGCGCGATTTCTTCGATACGGGCGTGCTTGCCCAGCGTGGACTGGTCCAGCTGCAATTGCGCCCAGTCGACATCGAGCTGGCGCGCCTGGCGCTGCGCGCGCTCCAGGTCGATGAACAGGTGGCGCGCCTGGTATTGCGCATTGACCAGCGACAGCGCGCACGCTACCAGCAAGGCGGCCAGCACGGCATTGACCTTGAAACTCATGCGGCGCCTCCAGCCAGTTTGCGGGCGACGCGCATGACGGCGGAACGGGCGCGCGGGTTGGCTTCCACCTCTTCATTCGAAGGCTTGATCTTCGCCAGCAACTTCATTTCCGGCTGCGGCAAGTCCACTGCGCGGATCGGCAGGCGCCGGTCCGGCTGCGGCACGTTGGCCTTGCTGGCAAAGAAGCGCTTGACCATGCGGTCTTCCAGCGAATGGAAGCTGATGATGGCCAAAATGCCGCCCGGCGCCACGCAGTCGTAGGCCTGGCTTAAACCGGCCTCCAGGTCTTCGAGTTCCTGGTTGACGTGGATGCGTATAGCCTGAAAAGTCCGGGTGGCCGGGTCTTTGCCTTTTTCACGGGTCTTGACCGCCCCTGCCACGATACCGGCAAGCTGTCGTGTGGTTGAAATCGGCTCGATTTCTCGGCGAGCAACAATCGCCTTTGCAATCTGAAAAGCAAACCGCTCTTCGCCATAATCCCTGATCACCTTTTCCAAGTTTTCGGCGGATTCCACCGCCAGCCATTCGGCCGCCGACTGGCCGCGCGTGGTATCCATGCGCATGTCCAGCGGACCGTCATTGCGGAAGCTGAAGCCCCGGGCAGCATCATCCACTTGCGGCGAGGAAATGCCGAGGTCCAGCAAAATGCCATCGACCTGGCCAATGCCGCGCTCGGCAAGCGCAGCGGCCATGGTGGCAAAACTGTCGTGGACAATGGTGAAGCGCGGGTCATTGATTTGTTCGGCGGTGGCGATCGCCTGCGGATCCTTGTCGAACGCGATCAACCGCGCCTGCGGTCCCAGGCGCGACAGGATCAGCCGTGTATGGCCGCCGCGGCCAAACGTACCATCTATATAAATACCGTTGGCGCGCTCGCCGCCCAGTTCGAGGGCGTCGACCGCTTCATCTAACAGCACCGTACGATGCTGGAATGCTGGCACCGCAGTAATCGTCATTGAGCGGGCCTTAGAAAGAAAAATCCGACAGGGCATCGGGCATCCCTGCCTCGATGGTTTGCGCTTCGTTATCGGCGCGCTTGGCCGGATCCCAGATTTCGAAGTGGGTCATCATGCCGGACAGGATCACGTCGCGGCCCAGGCCCACGGCGTCGCGCAGTTCAGGCGCGACCAGGATGCGGCCGGCGGAATCCATTTCCACGTCCACCGCATTGCCCAACAAAATACGCTGCCAGCCACGGGCCGACATCGGCCACGCGGCGATCTGGTCGCGCTTGGCTTCCCAAACATGGCGTGGATACATCAGCAAACAGCCGTCCGGATGCTTGGTAAGCGTGAGGCGTCCTTCGCACTGGAGTGCCAGTGCGTCGCGATGCCGGGCAGGAATAGACATCCTGCCTTTCGCATCGAGAGTGATCGCGGAAGCGCCTTGAAACACGGTTGACCTTTGATGACCTGAGAATTCGTTGAGCCGGTGTGCATGGCGCTGACCCCGCCAAAAAATCCCACAAAACTACACTTTTTCACACAGTTGACCACTTTAGAGGATGGCAAGATAGTGGTCAAGCGCTTTCCAATTGGAAAAAAGGAGAAATTATGAATGAAATTAAGGACTTAGCGCCGACACCTGAACCAGCGTCGAACTAAAATATGCCGTGAAATTAGATACTTAGCATGAATACTGCAAGTGGTACCTCATCTGTTTTCACCCCGTTTTCCTTTTCATAATTACAAAATGCCTGTCAAGAAAAAAATTAAAATAAAGTCATACAGTTGCCATCAGACAACAGACTAGTAGCAAGCTAGCGACACGGGAAACTGGTACTTGACGGGCAGTTGACAGGTGTTTAGGGGGTCAATTCTTGCTGAAACTGGCGCGCCGGCGCACTTTGCAGCTACCGGGCTGAATGGCGGAGTTTGTTCTGGACGAAGTGAGAATTTACTTTAACAACATTAACTTGTATATACAATTGAATGGTAGAAACTATCCATTCGGACTGCCGCTATTATACGCCGCCTTCTACGGCAAACCCCGTCCCGGACACGCTGCCGGGACGGGGTTGCTTCATATTACCTAGTCGACATTATTCGTAAGTCGCCGACAGCGATACCCCGCTGTAAGGCCCCTTGGCGTCGATCGTCACGTAATACCAGCGGTTCGCCAGCGGCGACGCCACCGACACATCTTCCGCGTTGCCAGTCTTGACGGACGAGTAATCCGCATTGCCCGGCACCGGCCAATGGTCCGCCGCCACGTACAGGTCGACGTCACCGGTACCGTTGCGGGTGGCCAGCTTCAGGTTTTTCGCACCGACCGGCAGCATCAGGGTGAAGTACGAGCGGTAGCCGCTGGCATTGCCGATATTACGGATCACGCAATTCTTGCCCAGTTGCGTATTGGACGCGCAATTCGGCAAGTTCGCACCCGGATCGTCGTTCGGCAGCGTGGGTTCGCCCGCCGTGGTGGCCGCATCGGCCCAGGCGGCAAATTCCGCGTCATACGCGGTGCCGATCTGGCCCATGAAGGTCTGGTAGCGGGAATAATCGCCAATGCGGAACTTGCCCAGCACGTTATCGACGTCCGGCCGGTGTTTTTCCATCATGAAGCGCGCCGCCATATACCCCCAGCGATACGCCCGGTTCTGGTAATCGGACATGCTGTACGTATTGTTGAAGATGTCCGACAGCTTGTACGTGCGGCTGCGCGCCATGTCGATGGCCGGCTGGTTATTGTTTTTCAGCGACAGGTATTCCGCGATGCCTTCGATCCACCACACGGTCGGCACCGACGTGCCCAGCGTGAAGTCGCCATACATGTCGAAGCGGCCATCGAGGTAGTGCACGTATTCGTGCTCCAGGTTCCACACCTTGAAGGTCGGGCGCAGCCACGATGCTTCGTGCGCAATGAAGCGCGCCTGGTTGCCGGCGGCGGCCGGGTCGCCTTCCAGGTACATGCCGCCATTGTCTGTGCTGATGTTATACAGCTTGCCCGCGTACTTGTTGTAATTGGTGTAATCGTCGAACACCACCAGTTCCAGCGACGTGTTGTTGTCTTGCGCCACCGGCGTGCGGTTGGTTTTCAGCATCGCGTGCACATAGCCCTCTTCCGTGGCCAGCGACGTGCACACTTCCTGCATTTGCGCTTCCGTCATGTCCTGCGCGCGCAATTTCAGTGTCGGGCTGCACTGCTTGCTGTATTTGAGGATGGTGTCGGCCAGCGTCTTTTCATAGTTGCAGGTGCCGTACTCCGCGCAATTGGCATTGTCGTAATACTTGACGGCATCGGCCGCCGCCAGCCACAGGTCGCTGTCCGCGCCCGTCATGGTGCTGGTGGCCAGCGTGTTTTTCACCTGCACTTTCACGGCCGGCTTCAAGCCTGCGTATTGCATGAAGCGGAAGTTTTCATTGGCCGTATCGCTGAGCTGATACGCATAGCCCGTGCCCAGCAGCGCGGACTTGTTGTTGACGATGAAGGCGTTCAGCGTATTGGCGTAGGAAATATCGTTTTGCAGCAACTGCACGCCGGCCGCATCACTGTGGGCGCGGAACAGCACGGTCAGCGCGCCAGTCAGGCCGCCGCTGGCGCTGCTGTTTTTCAGCGCTTCCACGGCGGTCGGATAACCGCTGCGGTTGGTGAAGCGGGTGATGACGACTTTCATACTGGGCAGGAAGTACGCTTCGTCATGCATGTTGGTGACGAGACGCAGCACTTCGCCCGCCGTGGTGGGCGCCGCCGCATTCGGCTGGTACAGCGCGTTGCTTTCGATCAGGCGGACCAGCGGCAGGCGCAGCGCGGTTTTCAGGCTGGCGGACGGCTCGGGAATCACGCCGCTGCTGGCCACGTAATAACCGGCGCGCAGGTACAGCACCAGGTTCACCACGGCCATGTTGGTGGCGTTATAGCCTGGCTGCAGTTGCGTCAGGCGGCTCACCACCGCATTCATGTTGGCGGCCGAGAAGATCGTGGCCGCTTGTGTACCGGCCACGGAAAACAGCGGGTACGTGCACTCGTAATCCGGCAAGCCCACCAGGTAATCGGCCAGCGCCGCACCGCTGTACGTGGCCATCTTGTTCATGTCCTTGCAATCCGGCGTGGCGGCCAGCGTCGTGGCTTGTTTGGCGGACTGATTGCGGGGCAACAGGTCGGTGCGAGGCTTGTTGGTGGGCGACAAGTTGTAGCGCACCTGCTCTTCCGATGGCGGCAGGGTCTGGCGTTCGCGCGGCATGGGCGGCTGCGTCAGGCGGCCGTTATGGTCATGGGCATTGTTCTGGGCCGGCACCGGCTGGCCGCCGGCAAAGGCCGAACCGGCGGCAAAGGCCAGGGCGACCGCGAGGGCGATCGGGGATACAGTGTGCAGCGAAAAACGTTGGTGCATGGGATACCGCTCCTTCAGGCTAGTTGGATGGCGCCATCGGGTCGGCCGCCCCGGGCAAATGCATACTAGCGTGGCAAGCTTGCAGGAAATACATCCCGCCGGAGCGGGATGCGCGGTTCGTCCTATTTAGACAGGAAGGCTGACAGGATCGGCACAGGCGCTGCGCCGAAAAAACCACATCGGGGCCTGGCCCTTTCACATTGGGGCCTGGCCCCTTTTGTACTATCGTTCGCTTAGGATTTGATAGCTTTACGCGTGTTTTACATCAGCGCCGCCAGCAGCGATTCCTTGGCGGGTGCACGGCCGTTGCCGTTTTTGCACTGTGCGCGGTATTGCACCGGCGTTTGCCCTGTGAGCGCCTTGAACTGGCGGGAAAAGGCGCTGTGGTCCGTGTAGCCGCACTCGCCCGCGATATCGGCAATGCTGCGCTCGTGGTCCGATTCGATCATCGCCAGCGCACCGTTCAGGCGCGACTGCAATAGCAACTGGCGCGGACTGTAGTGGAACACGCGGCGGAACAGCCGCTCGACGCGCGCCAGCGGCAGACCCGCATCGTGCGCCAGCGCCTGCAGGCACAGCGGTTCGCGGTAATGTTCGCGGATATGCGCGGCAATCCCGGCAATCTTGCGGTAAACCGGATGGTGTTCGTCCGCCAACCCCAGGTCATGCGACGTACCGACCAGGCCGATAATGGCGCCAGCCTCATCGCGCAGCGGCGTCTTATGCGTCAGGCACCAGCCATGGCGGCGGTTGGGATACAAGTGCAATTCCAGGTGCTGCTTGATGGTGCAGCCAGCTTCGATGACTTGCCGGTCTTGCGCCAGGTACGCTTGCGCCAGGGGACGCGGATGCACTTCCAGCACGGTCTTGCCCGCCAAATCCTGCTTGTGGCGCAGGCCGCAGCGGCGCACCAGCGTATGGTTGGCGGCAAGGTAGCGCCCTTCCCGGTCCTTGACGAAAAATGCCACGTCCGTCAGCGCATCGAACAGGGTTTCGATGGCTGCCAGTTCGACATTGAATGGCCGTTGCGGCCCGCTTTCCACGCCCACATCTCCTCCATGCCCGCACATTCTTCCTGGTAAGTGGGAAAGTATAGGCAGATCGACAATGGCACGGCAATCGTGCGCGCGACCGCAGCGCGATTCCGCCGCAAAGTGTTGCGGGCAAGCATCAGGGTTTTAACAATGTTGCCGATAAAGGCTATTTACAGCGGCGCATCCCAGTCGCGAGCCCGCTGTACAGCCTTGGCCCAGCGCGCCAGCAATGCCTGGCGCTGATCCGCGCCCATCACCGGTTCGAAACGGCGCTCGCACTGCCACTGCGCAGCAATTTCCTGGCGGCTTTCCCAAAAACCCACGGCCAGCCCCGCCAGATAAGCGGCGCCCAGCGCCGTGGTTTCCGTGACTTTCGGCCGCACCACGGGCACGCCCAGCAAATCGGCCTGGAATTGCATCAGCATGTCGTTGCGGGCCGCGCCGCCATCGGCGCGCACTTCCACCACGGGGATTTTGCGGTGCGGCAGCGCCACGTCCTTTTGCATCGCCATCAGCAATTCCGCGCTCTGGTAGGCAATCGATTCCACCGCCGCGCGGGCAATGTGGGCGGCGGTGCTGCCCCGGGTCAGTCCCAGCAGCGAACCGCGCGCATACGGATCCCAGTGCGGCGCGCCCAGTCCCGTGAAAGCCGGCACCAGCATGACGCCGCCGCTGTCCGGCACGCTGGCGGCCAACGGCTCGACGTCGGACGATTGTTTGATGATGCCCAGGCCGTCGCGCAGCCACTGCACGGTGGCGCCGCCCATGAACACGCTGCCTTCCAGCAAGTAATCGACGTCACCATCGACACGCCAGCCCACCGTCGACAACAGGCGGTTGTGCGATACGGGCGCGTGACGGCCCGCATGCATCAGCATGAAGCAGCCCGTGCCATAAGTATTCTTGACCATGCCCGGCGTATGACACGCCTGGCCAAAGGTGGCCGCCTGCTGGTCGCCCGCGATGCCGGCCACGGGAATCGCGGCGCCAAACAGCGATTCCTTCGTGTTGCCCACTTCCTCGCTGGACGACACGACTTGCGGCAGCATTTCTTCGGGGATGTCGAACAGGTGCAGCAAATCCGCGTCCCACCGCATCAGGTGGATATTGAACAGCATGGTGCGCGACGCATTCGACACGTCCGTCACGTGCACGCCGCACAATTTCCACGCCAGCCAAGTATCGATGGTGCCGAACGCCAGTGCACCGTGGCGCGCCCGTTCGCGCGCGCCGGGCACATGGTCCAGGATCCACTTGATCTTGGTGGCGGAAAAATACGCATCGAGCTCCAGGCCGGTGCGTTCGCAAATCATCCTGGCTTTGCCGTCGGCGCGCAATTGCTCGCACATGGCGGCGGTACGGCGATCTTGCCAGACGATGGCGGGCGCAATCGGTTCGCCGCTCTTACGGTCCCAGACGATGGTGGTTTCACGCTGGTTGGCAATGCCGATGGCCAGCACCTGGTGCGGGTCGACGTGATGGTCGTGCAGCACCTTGCGCGCCACGGTGATCTGGCTGTTCCAGATTTCGTTGGGGTCGTGTTCGACCCAGCCGGGCTGGGGGTAATGCTGAGGAAATTCCTGCGCGGCGCTGCCGCACAGCGTGCCCGTATGATCGAACAGAATCGCGCGCGAACTGGTCGTGCCCTGATCCAGGGCCAGGATATATTTCTTCATCGGTAGTAATCAGTGAAGCAAGCCGATAGGCCGGATTTTGTTACGGCACCCGAAGGTGCTATGACAGCCATTCCTCTAGGCGACGGATTACTCCGCCGCTCAAGCTTTCTACCCGCACGCTCCGCGAGCAACATCATCGCGTGCCTATTTGAAATTGCACCAGGTGGAGGTTACCGCGTTTCACCGTAACTTAATACGCTCGTCTCTGTGGCCCTATTCCTCGCCTTATATCCTTGCGGACTTTCAGCGGACGGCCGTTAACCGTCACCCCGCTCTGTGGAGTCCGGACCTTCCTCCCGCGGTGGCATTGCTGCCCCCGCCAGCGACTGTCTGGCTTGCTTCCGGGCATATTGTACCAAACGCGCGGCGCGCTTAACGGATTACGTCCCATTTTGTGAAATTTGATGTCGCTCTTTCAAAAGCCGCCACGCATGGCGAAGCATAGAATGCCGCATCGGATCCACTATAAGGTACAACCACCATGACGCATCCTTCCCGCAGCGGCGGCCAGATCCTGGTCGACGCCCTGAAAATCCACGGCGTGGACACGGCTTTCGGCGTGCCCGGTGAAAGCTACCTGGACGTGCTGGACGCATTGCACGACTCCGGCATCCGCTTCATCATCAACCGCCAGGAAGGCGGTGCAGCGTTCATGGCCGATGCCTACGGCAAGATGACGGGCAAACCCGGCATCTGCTTCGTCACCCGCGGTCCGGGCGCCACCAACGCATCGATCGGCGTCCACACGGCATTCCAGGATTCCACCCCGATGATCCTGTTTATCGGCCAGGTCGGCAGCGACTTCATGGACCGCGAAGCGTTCCAGGAAGTCGACTACCGCCGCATGTATGGCCAGATGGCGAAATGGGTGGCGCAAATCGACCGCGCCGACCGCATCCCGGAATACATGGCGCGCGCGTTCCAGGTGGCCACCAGCGGCCGTCCCGGCCCGGTGGTGCTGGCCCTGCCGGAAGACATGCTGACCACGCAGGCCGCCGTGGCCGATACGGGCTGCTACCAGCCAGTGCACGGCGCGCCATCGGCGCCACAGATCGCGCAACTGCGCGCCATGCTGGCCGAGGCCAAGC
This sequence comes from Pseudoduganella rivuli, assembly GCF_009674485.1. GTDB lineage: Bacteria > Pseudomonadota > Gammaproteobacteria > Burkholderiales > Burkholderiaceae_D > Rugamonas > Rugamonas rivuli_B. The sequence continues at coordinate 50,542 of NZ_WKJJ01000009.1, forward strand.
GCCCATTGCTGATGCTGGGCGGCGGCGGCTGGACCGAACAGGCGTGCGCGGACATCACGCGCTTTGCCGAAGCGAACAAGCTGCCGGTATCGTGCGCCTTCCGCTTCCAGGATTTATTGGACAACAACCACCCCCACTACGTGGGCGACGTCGGTATCGGCATCAACCCGAAACTGGCGGCCCGCGTGAAAAATGCGGACGTGCTGATCGTGGTCGGCCCGCGCCTGGGCGAAATGACCACCAGCGGCTATGAGTTGCTGACGTCCCCGGTGCCGAAACAGCGCCTGGTGCACATCCACGCCAGCAATGAAGAGTTGGGCAGCGTCTACCAGGCCGAACTGATGATCGGCAGCGGCATGCCACAAGCGGCCGCCATGCTGGCGGCGATGGAGCCGGTCGATGCCGGCGCATGGCAGGGCTCGGTGGAAGAAGCACGCGCGGAACTGGCGGCATGGCAGTCGCAGCCGGCCATTTTCAAGGATAACAACGCCCCGTTGAACCTGTGGCAAGTGGTGCAGGAGATCGACCGCATGACGCCGCCGGACACCATCATCACGAATGGCGCCGGCAATTACGCCACGTGGGCGCACCGCTACCACCGCTACGGCGCCATGCGCACCCAGCTGGCGCCCACCAGCGGCGCCATGGGCTACAGCGTGCCGGCCGGCGTGGCAGCGAAAATCATCGATCCATCCCGCACCGTGGTGACGTTTGCCGGCGATGGCGAATACCTGATGAATGGCCAGGAACTGGCGACGGCGGTGCAATACAACGCGGGCGTCATCATCCTGGTCTTTAATAACGGCATGTTCGGCACCATCCGCATGCACCAGGAACGCCACTACCCGGGCCGCATCTCGGGTACGCAATTGCACAACCCGGACTTCGCGGCGCTGGCCAAGGCGTTTGGCGGCCACGGCGAAGCCGTCAACACGACGGAAGAATTCGCCCCGGCCCTGGAGCGCGCGCTGGATTACACGCGCAGCAAGAACCTGCCGTTCGTGATCGAGTTGCGCTATGACGGCAACCTGATCACGCCGGGGGCGACGCTGGATACCATCCGCAAGCAGGCCGAAGCGGCTAAAGCGGGGAAATAAGCCAGCCTGTGGCCGCGGCGCGCAATGCGCCCGGCCGCCATGGCCGTGTCAGGCCGATTGCGTCTCGCGCGCCGCCGCGGGACGCGCCGGCGGCTCATGCGGCGCACCCGGCGCCGCCGGTTTACCGGCCGGTTCCGGCGTTTGCGGCGGTTGCGGCGCCGCCTTCTTCGCCGGGCACGGCTTGCACGGCGGCGGGTTGCGTCCGAAATCCGTGACTTTCTTCAACCGGGCAGGCGTGTCGGGCTGGCCGCAATGGCCGCCATCGAGCACGAACGTGTCGCCATTGTCCGCGAACGTCCCGCTCAAGGTTTTTTCTTCCCCTTCCACCTGGAGGGTGAAAATCATCTTGTCACCTTGCGGGCCGACCTGTACATCGTCGGCGATGATCGGCCAGCTCAGGCCACCGGCCGTGTATTCATAAATGACCGTATCGACTTCGGCAAAGCGCTGCACTGTCAGGCGCTGCCCGCCGAATTCCCCGCTCTCCTTGTGGATGCACAAGTCCGAATACACCGCCATCCCGTAGCGGAAAAGACCAGGCGCAGGCTTGCCGGTCATTTTGGGTGCGGCGATCGCAACGCACGACGCCATCAGGACGATGGCCACAAGACGGTGAATTGTTTTCATAATTGCATTGCAACATAAAAAACGGCGGCTTGCCAACGCAAGCCGCCGTTTTCAGGCTGCTAAATCTCTACAGGGTAGAAATTAGAAGGTGTGCTTGATGCCCAGGTTGAAGGCTTTGTCGCCCGAACCAGCTTCGGTGTTGTTGCCAACGGTATAGCTGGCGCCGCGCTTGTTCTTGATCTTGGCGTAAGCAGCGTAGGTGCTGGTGCGCTTCGACAGGGCGTAGGAGTAGCCCAGTGCCCACTGGTCAGCGTCGCGGTTCGCGGCTTCGTTGTCGTCCTTGCGGATGTACGAAGCGATCACGGTGCCGTTGGCGCCAACTGGTGCGGTCAGGCCAACCAGAATCGTGTCGCTGTCTTTCGAAGCGGCAACAGCTGCGGCGGTGTACGCGGTTGGGTTAGGGATCGGCGAAGTCAGCGCGCCTTTGTCATCCTGGTAAGCCAGGAAAGCCTTCACGACACCGAAGTCATAGTTGGCGGCAGCCAGGGTGCTGTGGCCGATGCCGACTGGCACGGCGCCAACGGTGTTGTTATTGCGGTTGTTGTAAGCAACGCGTGCTTTCAACGGACCGTTTTCATACGACAGGCCGGCGCCCAGCTGGCGGCCAGCGTTGGCTTGCGATTGCTCGCCCACGCCGTACTGGAATTCAACAGCGAAACCGCTCAGCGATGGCGATTTGTAGTTAACAGCGTTGCTGTAACGTACGTTGCCGCCCGATGCACCGAACAGGTTCTTGGCGGAACCAGCCAGGCCGGCTGCGAATGGGTCAGCCACTTGCGACAGGGCGTTGTAGATTGGGGTGTACTGACGGCCCAGGGTCAGGGAACCGGCTTCTTTCGAAACCAGGCCAACGAACGACTGGCGCTGGAACAGGCCAGCTGCGTCGCCTACGCCGGTGTCGGCTGCAAAGCCGCCTTCCAGCGTGAATACTGCGGACAGGCCACCGCCCAGGTCTTCCGTGCCACGGAAGCCGATACGGGAAGCGCTACCAACACCACTGGTTACCTTCGTTACGTTACCTGCTTTGCCACCGCGCTCGCTCACCAGGCCGGCATCAACGATACCGTAGATGGTGACGCTGGATTGCGCGTGAGCTACGCCGCTCATTGCACCCAGAACTGCCAGGGAGATCAGAGTTTTTTTCATTACGAGTTTCCTTCAGTTTGTGTTGCAAAAATGTGTAAAGCCGGCATTACTGCAGGCCTGTATTCTGTCCTTGTCAGCGCACTATCGTGATGCGCTACTTATGCGTGTCAGCATTCCCCGAATGCCGTGTGTTGTGGCGGATATGCTACACAACACTCACTTTATCTTGGCCCTTACCGCCGACTTTCCGAAGCGTCAACGCTTCGGAGGCGGCACTATACTGGCCGTTTGACATTCAATCAAGTGTCAGCCTGGCACCCGTGCGGCCCTGTGGGACACGGGTTCTGCTCGTTGTGCGCAGCAGCGGGAAAGCGTGGCTAAAACTGCAAATTGAAGCAAAACGCATCATTTATACATTAATTTTGCTAATTTTGCTTGTATTCATTTGTTATAAGTATTTTCCGCAATAGCAAATCTGTGCCCTTATTTTGTGCGTCCGCTCTATTTCGGTGCGGCAACAGAAAAATCCCTGGCTTGATTCGCCCGCGATCTGGCCTATCGTTAACATAAGTGCCCCGCCGTCTTCCTCCTCGCTCCCGGCCCGGATGAATACCAGTACAGCCGGAAACAACAATAGCCAGATTTTTTTCACATATTTTCCAAGTTTTTTGTCCAGCACAAAACCGGCACATTGCAGCGAATCCTGCCCATAGTTCTGCATGGCCGCCATGTGTCGTGGACAAGGGGTTTAACTGGCGTTTTCAGAGGGAAAACCACAGGTTTACCGCCCCACTTTCTCTAGCGAAACGCGAGTAGAATGCACTCGCACAACGGGGATGGCCCCGACAAAAACAGTACACGGCTCCCCCAAACCCGTAGCCGATTTAAGGAACATGAACACTGAGGCCCCATTGACTGTCCCCAGTACGATCAGCGATGTCGAACGCGACACCGGTGTCGCCAAAGAAACCTTGCGCGTCTGGGAGCGCCGCTACGATTTCCCGCAACCGCTGCGGGATCCGTTTGGCGAACGCGTCTACCCGACCGACCAGGTGGTCAAGCTGCGTCTCGTGAAAAGGCTGATCGACCTGGGCTTCCGTCCGGGCAAAGTGATCGGCTACAGCCCCGAAGAATTGCAGGCGCTGGCCGAAAAAGCCGCCGACAACAGCAAATCGCGTACCCGCACGCCACATCATCCGGAATTGCAGGTCTACCTGGATTTGTGCAAATCCCATCAAATGGATGCATTGCGCCGCAAACTGTCGCAGGCGCTGCTGGTCATGGGGCTGAAAAGCTTCGTCATCGACCTGGTGACGCCACTGACGGCGCTGGTGGGCGATGCGTGGGCTTCGGGCCGTTTCGCGGTATTTGAAGAACACTTGTTTGCCGAATCGCTGCAAATGGTGATGCGCAGCGCGATCTTTTCCGTACCGCAGGCAAATACCAACCACAATGGCGCGCCGCGCCCGCGCATCCTGCTGACCACGCTGCCGCAAGAGCGTCACGGCCTGGGCTTGCTGATGGCGGAAGCGCTGTTTACCGCCGAAGGCGCGCACGCGATTTCGCTGGGCACGCAAACGCCGGTCCCCGACATTGCCGATGCGGCCCGCGCGCTGGGCGTCGATATCGTCGCCCTGTCGTTGTCGGCATCGATGAATCCGCGCCAGGCGCTCGACGGGCTGAAAGAATTGCGCGCTCGCCTGCCGGCCACGGTGGAAATCTGGGCCGGCGGCCATTGCGCCGTCCTGCGCAAACGTCCGCCGCCATTCCTGCGCGTCTACGACTTGCCGGAAATCGCTTCCGGCATCAATGACTGGCGCCTGCGCGTCCGCAGCCAGGGCTGATGGCCCGCCCCGGCCGGTGGGCGGCGGCCGGCCGCCTCGCCCCCGGTTAGCGCTGCGGTAGTAGCGCTCTGGTAGAATACCGGCTGATTTTCCGGCGCCCTGCCGGATCCGCTTGAAGCCCCCCTACCGCACACCAATGTTCAGTTTCTTCAAGAAAAAGACCGCTCAACCCGATCCCGCAGTCACTGCAGCGCCGCAGGCGCCGGCTGCCGTTCCCGTTTCGACGCCCGTTGTACCGGAAGCCACTGCCGCCGCCGTACCGGTTGCCGCCCCGGCGCCGGTCCCGGCCGCCCCGCTGGCGCCGGAAACGCAGCCGCCCATCGATACCAGCGCCATGGCCATGCCGGAACAGGACAAACCGTCGTGGATGTCGCGCCTGAAGGCAGGCTTGTCGAAAACGTCGGCCAACCTGTCGCTGCTGTTCGTCGGCGCAAAAATCGACGACGACCTGTATGACGAGCTGGAAGCCGCCCTGCTGATGTCCGACGCCGGCATCGACGCCACCGAATACTTGCTGGCGGCGCTGAAACGCAAGGTCAAGGAAGACAAGTTGCTCGATGCGGCCGCCGTCAAGCAAGCGTTGAAGGCGCTGATGGTGGAAATGCTGCTGCCGCTGCAAAAGCCGTTCGAACTGGGGCGACACCAGCCGCTGGTGATGATGATTTCCGGCGTCAACGGCGCCGGCAAAACCACCACCATCGGCAAGCTGGCCAAGCATATGCAAATGCATAACCAATCCGTGCTGCTGGCGGCCGGCGACACGTTCCGCGCCGCCGCCCGCGAACAGTTGATGATCTGGGGCCAGCGCAACAATGTCACCGTGGTCTCGCAGGAATCGGGCGACCCGGCCGCCGTGTCGTATGACGCCGTGCAATCGGCCAAGGCGCGCGGCATGGACGTGGTCATGATCGACACGGCGGGCCGCCTGCCGACGCAGTTGCACCTGATGGAAGAACTCAAGAAGATCAAGCGCGTGATCGGCAAGGGCCTGGAAGGCGCGCCCCATGAAACCTTGCTGGTCATCGACGGCAACACGGGCCAGAACGCGCTGGCGCAAGTCAAAGCCTTTGACGATGCGCTGCAACTGTCCGGCCTGATCATCACCAAGCTCGATGGCACGGCCAAGGGTGGTGTGATTGCCGCCATTGCCCGCGTCCGACCGGTGCCCGTGTATTTCATCGGCATCGGCGAGCGCATCGAAGATTTACAACCGTTCAATGCGGCGGAATTCGTCGACGCCTTGCTGGGATAATCCCGATGATCGAATTCCAGCACGTGACCAAGCAATACGGGCCGGACGCGACCGCGCTGCGCGACGTCTCGCTGACCATCAACAAGGGCGAACTGGTGTTCCTGGCCGGCCCGTCCGGCGCCGGCAAATCCACCTTGCTGAAAATGATCGCCGCCATGGAGCGCCCCAGCTCCGGCCACGTGATCGTCAATGGCCAGGATATCGGCCGCCTGAAAGCTGCGGGGGTGCCTTTCCTGCGGCGCAACCTGGGCCTGATCTTCCAGGAACAGCGCTTGCTGAACGACCGTTCCATCCTGGCCAACGTCATGATGCCGTTGATGGTGACGGGCGCGCCCCGTGCTCAGGCGGAACAGCGGGCCCGGGCGGCACTGGATAAAGTGGGCCTGGGCGACCGCACCAACTCGCTGCCGCTGGCGCTGTCCGGCGGCGAACAGCAGCGCGTATCGATTGCGCGCGCCATCGTCAACCGTCCGCAAATCATCCTGGCCGACGAACCCACGGCCAACCTGGACCGCGCCAGCGCGGAACGGGTGTTCGATGCACTGCGGGCCTTCCACTCGGTCGGCGTGACGTGCGTGATTTCCACCCACGATGAAGTGGTGCTGGATGCGGCCGCGCGCGTCATCCACCTGCGCCAGGGAGCCCTCGAATGACCAACTGGTTCCGCCAACATGGCTTCGCACTGGCCGCCGCGCTGGTGCATGTGCGCCGCGCGCCCGGCAGCTTCCTGTTCAATATCCTGGTGGTGGCGATTGCGCTGGCCTTGCCCTTCATGGGCATGACCTTGCTGGACAATGTGCGTCCGCTGTCGGAACAACTGTCGGTCGATCCGGAAATCAGCCTGTTCGTCAAGCAGGACGTGCCGCGCGACCAGGCCGCCACGCTGGCCACGCCGCTGCGCGAACTGGCGCGTGACGCGAAAATCATCTTCGTGCCGCGCGAAAAGGCGCTGGATAACCTGAAAGACAAGAGCGGCCTGTCCGACGTGCTCGCCACCTTGGGTGACAACCCGTTGCCGGACAGCTACATCGTGAAACTGGACGCCTTCCGCACGGCCGCCACCGGCCTCGACGTGGACGTGCTGGCTGAACAGATGCGCCTGCTGCCCGGCGTGGACACGGTGCAAATCGATTCCGCGTGGGTCAAGCGCCTGGCCGCGCTGATCAATATCCTCAAGCTGGCGCTGATGCTGCTGGCGGCCACGCTGGGCACCGTGGTGGTGGCGGTGGTGTTCAACACCATCCGCCTGCAAGTGTTGACGCAGCGGGAAGAAATCCTCGTGTCCAAGCTGATCGGCGCCACCGATACCTTCATCCACCGCCCCTTCTATTACACGGGCGCCCTGCTGGGCCTGTGCGCGGGCGGACTGGCGCTGGGCGGCGTGGCGCTGGCGCTGGGACCGCTGAATACCGCGATTGCCGAGTTTGCGCGGCTGTATGCGTCGGAATTCCGGCTGGCGCCGCTGTCGGCCTTGCCGGCCGCGGGGCTGCTGGCGTTATCGGCCAGCCTTGGCCTGGTTGGCGCCTCGCTGTCCGTGCAGCGCCATTTGGCCAAACTAAGTTAACTTATTGCCGACATGGCGGCTTCCGCTGGGCGGCTTTTACAAAGCCGCCTGCGTGCGTTCACGCACAGTCGTTCTCTACCTTCCGCCGATATCCTGACGCTATTGACAAGCCTCAAACGTTGTAAATTAACTACGATTTGGTAAAGATCATCGCGTAGACTGCATCGATAGACGATTGCTATTAATTTCATTGCTACAGGCGATTGGCACTCGCCAAGGGAGAGTGCTAATATATGTCCGACTCCCGTGTTTCTTGATGCAACGCAACTGTTAAGCAAGCTTTAAGAGACACGGCGCAAGATGCTTCCAACTAAATACGCTTTGAGCGAGGAAAAGAATGACGACGATGACCGCAACTGCTGCGCTGGTACCTGCCAGTAAAAACGCACTCGGCCTCGGGTTCAGTGGCAACCTGGGGAACCTGGACGCCTATATTTCGGCGGTCAACCGCCTGCCTATGCTCAGCCACGACGACGAAGTGCGCCTCGGCCGTAACCTGAAGGAAAACAATGACCTGGGCGCCGCACAGGAACTGGTGCTGTCGCACTTGCGCCTGGTGGTATCGATTGCCCGTGGCTATCTCGGTTATGGCTTGCCGCATGCCGACCTGATTCAGGAAGGCAATATCGGCTTGATGAAAGCCGTCAAGCGCTTCGACCCGGATCAGGGCGTGCGCCTGGTGTCGTATGCGATGCACTGGATCAAGGCGGAAATCCACGAATACATCCTGAAGAACTGGCGCCTGGTGAAAGTGGCCACCACCAAAGCCCAGCGCAAGCTGTTCTTCAACCTGCGCAGCCACAAGCAGGGCCTGGATGCGATGACGCCGGCCCAGATCGACCAGCTGGCCAAGACGCTGGACGTCAAGCGCGAAGAAGTGATTGAAATGGAAACGCGCCTGTCCGGCCGCGATATCGCGCTGGAATCGCCGACCGATGATGAAGATGACAAGTTCGCGCCGATCGCTTACCTGTCGTCCGAGCAGAGCGAACCGACCCGCGTGCTGGAAGCGGAGCAAGTGACGCGCCTGCATTCGGAAGGCCTGGAAACCGCGCTGTCGAAACTGGACGCCCGCTCCCGCCGCATCGTGGAAGCGCGCTGGCTGGCCAACGATGATGGTTCCGGCGCCACCTTGCACACGCTGGCGGAAGAATTCGGCGTGTCGGCCGAGCGTATCCGCCAGATCGAAGCGGCTGCGCTGAAGAAAATGAAGACTGCGCTGACGCCGTACGTTTGATCAGATATTCCGCACCGCACAACGCCCCTGGCGTAGAATTGCCCGTAAAGCAATTCTCCCAGGGGTTTTGCTTTTCCGGCGCCATCTCAACCGTGCGCCTATTTTGATGTAATTTGGTTAATATTTTCACCCGTCAGCCAACCCTTGTTTTACGGCCCAAGGAGATGAATATGCAGCCTGGTTTCATCAGTTCGCTATGCAGCGCCATTGTCTGCGCCGGCATCATTGCCGCTTGCGGTATCAGTCCCGCGGAAAGCGGTGGCGGCCCGGCCAAGCCAGTCAGCCAGACCTATGTGCTGGCCCCCGGACAGACCGTCAACCTCGCCCCCAACACCACGCTGAAACTCGACAAGGTCAACGACAGCCGCTGCCGCCCCGGCGCCGTCTGCGTGTGGAAGGGTTACATCAGTTTCACGTTTATCCTCACGCACGGCGGCCAGTCCAGCCAGTTCGTGCTGGCGGAAGACATGCCGAATGGCAGCAATAACGCAACGCAGCAAGGCTTGAAATTTACTCTCGGGACGCTGGAGCCGGCCGAGCCGACACCGCTGAATGCGCCGCCGCCGGCATATAAGGTAAGCTTACGGGTGGATATTTCCTAGAGCAAACTACCCGAGCCTATGACCCAGACCGCTACCCGCACCGTCCTTCGTCCACTGACCCTTTCCCTTCTCATCGCCGCGCTGCCGGCAGCCGCCTGGTCCAAGACCCCGGTGGCCACCGGCACCGGCGGCGCGGTCGCCACCATCAGCGAACCCGCGTCGCAGGCCGCGATGGCCATCCTGAATAAAGGCGGCAACGCCGTCGATGCCGCCGTGGCGGCCGCCGCCACGCTGGGTGTGACCGATCCGTTCAGCTGCGGCATCGGTGGCGGCGGCTTCATGATGATTTATCTGGCAAAAGACAAGCGCGTCATCACCATCGACCACCGCGAAACGGCGCCGGCCAATTTCAAGCCCACCGTCTTCCAGCAGGACGGCAAGGAAATCCCGTTTGACGAAGCCGTGGCCAGCGGCATGTCGGTCGGTGTGCCGGGCGCCGTGCGGGGCTGGCATGAAGCGCTGGACCGCTATGGCTCCATGTCGCTGAAACAGGTGCTGCAACCGGCCATCGCGGTCGCGCAAAACGGCTTCAAGGTCAACGACAACTTCACGCACCTGGTGAAGGAAAACGAAGCGAAATTCGCGCTGTTCCCCGCCACCGCACAACTGTACCTGCGCAACGGCAAGGCGCTGCCCAGCGGCACCCTGCTGCGCAACCCGGACCTGGCCAGGGCGTACCGCGAACTGGCGGCCGGCGGCGTCAAGGTGTTTTATGAAGGCAAGATCGGCCGCGCCATCGTCGATACCGTCAACCACCCGGGCGGCAAGGTGCGTCCCGGCGCCATGACCATGGCGGACCTGGCCAACTATGAAGCGCGCCTGCGCCAGCCGATCCGCTACACCTACCGCGGCTATGAACTGGCCGGCATGCCGCTGCCGTCCAGCGGCGGCGTGGCGATCGGCGAAGCGCTGAATATCCTCGAAGGCTACGACTTGAAATCCATGCCGCGCGATAAGGTCGAACACCTGTACATGGAAGCAGCCCGCCTGGCATTTGCCGACCGCAATGCCTACCTGGCGGACCCGGAATTCGTCGAAGCGCCCGTCCAGGGGCTGCTGAGCAAAGCCTATGCGGCGCGCCGCCGCGAATTGATCGACCCGACCCGCGCCGGCAAAGTCGCCACGGCAGGCGATCCGTATCCATTCCAGCAAGACCAGAGCGTGCCGCTGCGTCCCGTTACGGCCAAGCTGCTGGCAGAAGGTGCGCATACCACGCACCTGACCGTGTCCGACAAGGACGGCAACATCGTCGCCTACACGTACACCATTGAATCATGGGGTGGCAGCGGCATCACGGTGCCCGGCTACGGCTTCCTGCTGAACAATGAAATGACGGACTTCGATTTCTCCGGCCCCCATCCGAACGTGCCGGAAGCGGGCAAGCGGCCCCGTTCCAGCATGTCGCCGACCATCGCGTTCAAGGATGGCAAACCCGCGTTTTCCATCGGCAGCCCGGGCGGCGCCACCATCATCACCACGGTGCTGCAATCGATCGTCAACCACATCGACCTGGGCATGACGATGGACCAGGCCATCGACGCGCCGCGCCTGTCGGAACGCAATGGCGAAGCCACCCATATCGAGCCGGGTTATTCGGGGACGCCGGCCGCGCTGGCGCAGGAAAAATATGGCCGCCGCTGGGCGGCGGACGTGGCGGAAATCGGGGCGGCCAATGCGCTGGTGTTCAACGCCGATGGAACGGTGACGGCCGTCAGCGAGGGCAAGCGGCATGGCGTCGGCAGCGCGCTGGTGCAGAAGAAGGGGCATTGAGCAGCTCCGGGACTGACATCGAGACGCCGCTGTAACCGCCCGCCTGCATGCGTCAACACGGTGCATGCATGGCGGCATTGTAAATGCCGCCCTACGGGTTTTGCGTCACGTGTCGGCGGCGTGCCTCGCCCTGCTGTCCTGCGGCGCCTGTTCCCTGTCCCGCAATCCATAATCGCGGATCACGCCGGCAATCCGCAAGCGGTACTCGTCAAACACGCCGCCGCGCCCCGCTTCCTGCGCGGCGCGGTGCGCTTCGATATTGCGCCACTGCAGGATGGCTTCCTCATCGCGGAAAAACGACAGCGACAGCATCTTGCCCGGGTCCGTCAAGCTCTGGAACCGTTCCACGGAAATGAAGCCATCGATCTGTTCCAGCAGCGGCCGCAGCTTGGCCGCCAGGTCCAGGTAATCCTGCTTGCGCCCTTCGTGGGGCCACACTTCGAAAATCACGGCGATCATGAACGCTCCTTGAACACGGGAATACGGGCATTGACGGACGGGCGGTAATGCCACGCGAGCGGCGGCAGCGGTCCCCGCGCCAGCAATACGCCCAGCGCGGCGCAGGCAATGGTTTGCGACAGCGCCTGCCCCGGGCAGGCGTGGGCGCCATGACCATAAACATACAACGGCGCCGCGGCTTCCGCCGCCCTGCCCGCCGCGGCCAACAGCACGAGGATCGGTTGCCCCGGCTGCACGTCGGCGCCGCCAATGCATACCGTTTCCGCGACAAAGCGCCGCGTATTGTGGATGGGCGGATCCTCCCGCAGCACGTGCCGCACCAGCGCCGCCAGGTCGCCGTCATGCCGCGCGCCTTGCGCCAGCGCCACGACGGCATTGCCGATCAGTCCCGCCGTCGCTTCATAGGTTTGCGACAGCAAGCCCGCCAGGTTGGCCAGGATCGCGTCGGCCCGCTTCCAGCCTGCCGCTTCCGCCTCGGCCAGCACCAGCGCCAGCAAGCTGCCCGGCTGCGGCAATTGCACCAGCGCGCGCAAGCTGTCCAGCAGCGCCTGTGCCGCGCCATGCGCCCGGTCCAGCTGTACTGCGCTGCTGAGCGGCGACAGGCACGCGACGAATTCCTCCATCCATGCCGCCACCTTCGCCGTATCGGCAAAGCCCAGCAAGCGTGCCACTGTTTGCACCGGGACGGCAAATTGCCAGTCCGACAGGCCGGCCGCCGTCTGCACCGGATAATGCTCCGCCAGCGCCACCGCGGTTTCCCACGCCGTGCGCTGCACCTGCGCCGCGTCCAGCGCCGCCAGCGCGCGCTGCAACGCCAGCTTGGGCGCCGCATGGCGCGCGCCGTCATTCATGCGCACCAGTTCACCGAATACGTGGCCCGCCGCGCCGCCCGCAATCGCCGCAGGCACCGGCTCCGCAACCGGACGCACGCGGCATGCCGGGTGGGTTAACACTTCCATCACGGTAGCAGGATGCGCCGCCAGCCACAGGCGCAAATCGTCGTCGTAATGCAGCCCGGGACGCGCCGCCAGCCGGGCGTAATACGGGTACGGTTGCTCATGCGTGACTGCCGCGATGGCGTCCATTCGCTTCTCCTTTGCGTGATTGATGCGTTGCAGTATGCTGCACGTGAACGCGGGATAATTCGATGGAGAGCGAAACATGGATGCAGCGGAACCTGGTGGTGCGGATGGACGACTGGCCCGGATCGCGGGCGCGATCGCGGAACCGGCGCGGGCCCGCATGCTGTGCAGCCTGCTCGACGGCCATGCGCGCACGGCGACCGAATTATCCGCCGTGGCCGAGGTCAGTCCGTCCACCGCCAGCGCCCACCTGGCGCGGCTGAAAGAAGAACACCTGGTACGCCAGCTGGCGCAGGGCCGGCACCGCTATTACCAGCTGGCCGACGCCCAGGTGGCGACCGCGCTGGAAGCGCTGCTGGTGGTGGCGGGCGTGCCGCGCCCCCGCTTTCAACCCAGCACGCCGGACCGCCTGCGCCGCGCCCGCACCTGCTATGACCACATGGCGGGCCAGGTCGCCGTGCAATTGCACGACCGGCTGGCGGAACAAGGCTGGCTGCGCGACGAAGCCGACGGCTATGCACTGACGGCCAGTGGCGAACAGGGTTGCTCGGCACTGGGCATCGACGTCGCGGCGCTGCGCCGGTCGCGCCGCCGCTTCGCCTGCGCATGCCTCGATTGGAGTGAACGCAAGCCGCACATCGGCGGCGCGCTGGGCGCCGCGCTGCTGCAACTGGCGTTGAAAAAAGGCTGGGTGGAACAGGACCTGGACAGCCGGGCGCTGGCCATCGCGCCGCAGGGAGAAAAACGCATGCTGGCCGCCGTCGGCGCGTGAGCCGGGGCTGCCTAAGCACGGTTTAAGATTTGCCGACGATGATGTTTGCACCACACATCACTATTGAGGTAAATCAATGAAAACCTGGGTACGCGACAATAAAGGATTTATCGCCTTCATGTTGATGTTCGGCCTGTTCCGTACCGCGGTGGCCGACTGGAATCCCATTCCCTCCGCTTCCATGCATCCGAATTTGCTGGAAGGCGATGTCGTCTTCGTCAACCGCCTGGCGTTCGACTTGAAAGTGCCGCTGACCGACGTCGTCGTCACGCACCTGGGCGAGCCGCAGCGCGGCGATATCGTGACGTTTTCGTCGCCGTCCGACGGCACACGCCTGATCAAGCGCATCATTGCCGTGCCGGGCGATACGGTTTCGATGGAAAACGACCGCCTCACCATCAATGGCCAGCCCGCGTCGTACACCTTGCCGCAAGATGGCGTGGAAGCCATCGCCAATGTGGGCAAGCTGCAAGCTGTGCAAGTGACGGAAAAAGCAGGCGCCGCGGAACACCGCATCCAGCTGTTGCCGGAAATTCTGTCGGGCAAGCGCAGCTTCGCCCCGATCACCATCCCTGCCGGCCAGTTCATGATGCTGGGCGATAACCGCAACAACAGCAACGATTCGCGCTACATCGGCCTGGTGCCGCGCGAATTGCTGATCGGCCGTGCGGAACGTGTGCTGGTCTCGGCGGATATCGAAGGCAACTGGAAACCCCGCACCGATCGTTTCTTGATGGCATTAGGCCACTAACCGCGATTGCCGCCCCGCCTTATAATTCATGCAAACTTTTGCGGAACGGGGCGGCAATGATTGACTTCCAGGGACTCACCAAATCGTATGGCGGCTTCGAAGCCGTCAAACCGTTGACCATGCAGGTGCGGCGCGGCGAAGTGTTCGGCTTCCTGGGGCCGAACGGCGCCGGCAAGACCACCACCATCCGCATGCTGATGGGCATCCTGGTGCCCAGCGCGGGCCGCGTGCTCGTCGACGGCCTCGATTGCCAGCTCGATGCGGCCGAAGTCAAACGCCACGTCGGCTACCTGCCTGACATCCCCACTTATTACGACTATCTGCGCGGCCGCGAAATCCTGCAATTCGTGGCGGAGATGCATGGCTATTCGCGCTCGGAAGCACGGGGCCGCGCGCACCGCATGCTGCACGAACTGGGGCTCGACGAGGCGGCGGAAGAATTCGCCGTCAATTACTCGATGGGCATGAAGAAAAAACTGGGGCTGGCGTGCGCGCTGGTGCACAACCCCAAGGTGCTGGTGCTGGACGAACCGATCAACGGCCTCGATCCGCGCGCCTCGCGCGACGTGCAGGAGCGCCTGCTGGCCGCCGCCGCCCAGGGCACGACAATCTTCGTGTCGACGCACTTGCTGGACATGGCGGAAAAGCTGTGCGACCGCGTCGGCATCATCCACCGCGGCTCGCTGGTCGCGTGCGGCTCGCTCGATGAATTGCGGGGCGCCGCCTCGAGCGGCAGTTCGCTGGAACAGGTGTTCCTGAAGATTACCGACGAAGCCGGCGAGCCGACGCAATGACGTCCCCGATGCCGAACAGCGCGGCCCGCTCCGTGTGGCTGCTGACCCGCGTGCGCCTGCTGCGCATGTTCAACATGGTCAATGCGTTCAGCCTGCGCAAGAAGAAAGGCGCGCAACGCACGGGCACGCAGCGCAAGCGTACCGTGTACTGGATCCTGTCGCCCATCGTGGGCGCACTGATGATGGTCGGCGTCATCAATATCCTCAACGGTTCCATCGTCAACCTGCACTGCGCCATCGACCACTCGCAAGCCTGCATGAAGGCCGTGACCTTGAAGAACAACCCGGCCGTGCAATACCTGATCATGGACCACCTCAAAGCCACGGCATTCAGCACCAAACTGGCCGCCGCCGCGACCCTGCAAATGCTGATGCTGTGGCTGGTGGCCGTGCTGATGCCGCTGAGCAGCCGCGAACTGGCGCAGGCGGAATGGGACCTGGAATGGCTGGTCACGCTGCCCGTACAGCGCAAGGCACTGTTATGGGGCCGGCTGCTGGAGCGCACCGTCGCCAACCCCAGCGGCGTGATGTCCGTCTGGCCGGCCTGCATCGTACTGGCGTGGTATGGCGGCCATGGCTGGCTGTCGGTCTTCAGCGGCCTCGTCGCCGCGTGCCTGCTGCTGATGCTGGCCGCGCTGGCGCGCACACTGGCCGATACCGGCATGCGCCTGTCGCTGGCGCCGTCGCAATTGCGCAACCTGCAAGCGCTGGCGTCCGTCGTCTGCCTGCCCATCATGTACATGGCCATGTCGTATTCGATGATGGGGTATGGCTCCTTCACCTACGACTGGGCGCGCCACTTCCCCGCCTGGACATTGTGGACCCCGCCCGGCCTGGCCGTGCAGGCGCTGACGGCGCACACGTTGCAGCAGGCAGCCATGGCGGCCACCTTGCTGGCGGCGCAAACCTTTATCCTGATGATGGCCGGCGTGGCCGTGCTGCAGCACCAGTTGCGCGCCGGCGTGGTGGGCGGCGGTTCGCGTGAAAGCACGACGCGCAAGGCCAGCACGGCCGCGCCGGCTGATGACGATGGCGCGCACCAGGGACTGCTGGCCCGCCTGCAGCACTGGGGTACGACGTTGCAGCGGCGCGAACTGCGACTGCTGAGCCGTGACCGCAACTTCCTCGTGCAAAGCTTGCTGGTGCCGGTGGTGATCGTGGGCAGCCAGCTGGTGTTCAACAACCAGTTGCAATCGTTCGCGCAAATCGGCGAAAACCAGCACCTGATGGCGGCCGTGGCCTTTGGCATCGGCAGCTACGTGCTGATGCTGTCCGCGTTCCAGACGCTGAACACGGAAGGCAATGCACTGTGGATGCTGTACACCTTCCCCCGTTCGCTGGAAAGCATGTTGAAGGAAAAGGCCCGGCTATGGGGCGTGCTGGCGCTGTCGTATCCGCTGCTGGTGTTTGCCGCGGGCCTGTATTTCAAGCCCGTCTTCAGCTGGCAGCTGGCATGGCTGGCCATGATTGCACTGGCCGGCGTGGTGATTTTTTCCGGCATTGCCGTGTCGCTGGGCGTGTTCGCCTGCGACCCGCTGGCGCAGGAAACCCATGCCCGCATCCGTCCCACATATTCGTACCTGTACATGCTGCTGTGCAGCCTGTATGTGTACGGCATCTACGCGCAGGAATGGCTGCAGACCATCGCCATCATGGTGTTGACCAGCGGCCTGTCACTGGCGCTGTGGCAAAAAGCGCGCGACGCCCTGCCCTATCTGCTGGACCCGGCCGCATCGCCGCCGCCCCGCGTGGCGCTGTCCGACGGCTTGATCGCCGCGATTACGTTCTTTGTCACGCAATTGCTGGCGTTGCTGCTGCTCACGCGGGGCAAGCCTGCCAATGCGCGCGACGTGGCGCTGGCGTTCGCCATGGCTGGCGCGTTCGTGTATGGCGCCATGCGGCTCGTATACTGGCGCTACAAGACGGCCGGGGTACCGTCCGTGCTGGCCATCGTGCTGCATGGCAGCGCGGCGGCAGCCGTACGCGATGCATTGAAAACAGGATTGGTGGCGGGCGCGGTTGCCAGCGCCTTCGGCTATGCGTATCTGCACATGCTGCAGGGGACGGTGTGGCAGCGGGAACCGGTGACGGGCTCGCTGTGGTTCATCGCCATGGCCGTGCTGGCCGCCCCCGTGTTCGAGGAATTCATTTTCCGCGGCTTGATCCACGCGGGATTGCGGCGGCTGCTGCCGTCGCTGGCGGCGGCGCTGGGCAGCGCCGCGATTTTCGCCATCGTCCATCCATCCGGTTCGATGGTGCCGGTATTCGTGCTGGGCCTGTGCACGGCGTGGGCGCATGGCCGCAGCACGTCACTGCTGGCGCCGATGGTGGTGCACGCCATCTATAACCTGACGATCGTGGGGTTGCAAATCCGCTGGTAACGCATCTGCGCCAGGGCGCAATGGGGCAAATGAGATCGTGCACGCGTTTTACAACAGCGTGATCGTGATGTTGCAGTTTAAGTTCTGATTAGCAGCCGACGCAGGCTGCGGCGCCTATTCCGTAGGGCGGTTTGGCGCGAGCCAAGCCGCCATGCCAGCGTTACCACCAGCGCTTGCCATAGCGGCGGCGCGCACATGGCGGCTTGATGAAGCCAATCCGCCCTACGGATTTTTACTTGTACATCGGCCCGTCATTAATAAAGCCGCCGCCCTGGTACAGGGTCGCCGCATCGTCCGGCGCCGGATATGCGCCCGTGTCCGGGAACATGTGGCGGAACTGGCGTGAACTGTCTTTCGGGTGGAAGCCGATATGGCCCGCCTTGCGGTTATCCCACCACACGCCATCGTTGTCCGACATGCCGTACAACACGGTGTGGCCGACGCGCGGCGCCATCAGCGAGCAGCGCAGCGATTCCACCAGGTCTTCGTAGCTGAACCACGTCACCATCATGCGCGGGTTTTTCGGTTCCGGGAACGACGAGCCGATACGCAGGCAGACGGTCTCGATGCCGGCACGGTCCCAGTAATAGCGGGCCAGCTGTTCGCCAAACACTTTCGACAGGCCGTACATGGAATCCGGGCGGGTCGGGCTTTCCGCATCCAGGTGTTCCGTGGTCTTGTGGAAGCCGATCGCATGGTTCGAGCTGGCGAACACGATGCGGCGCACGCCATGCTTGTGGGCCGCTTCGTACACGTTGTACGTGCCCTGGATGTTCGCGAACATGATGTTTTCGAACGTGTTTTCCGTGGAAATGCCGCCGAAGTGCAGCACCGCTTCCACCCCTTCCAGCAAGTTCAGGACGGCAGCCTTGTCGGACAAATCGCAGCGGACGATTTCCTCGCCTTCGCGCGCTTCGCCCATGTCGCTGATATCGGACAGGCGCACGACGTCGGCCCAGGGCTTGATGCGGTCGCGCAGGATTTTACCGAGGCCGCCGGCGGCACCGGTCAGCAAAATGCGTTTGAATGGTTTGCTCATAGTCTGTTCCCCTTCAATCCAATTCTAGTTGTACGATGTCGTATGACGATATTATGCCATAACGTTATCAGGTCACTGGCGCCGGATTAAACAGTACTAACGCATTGTGCAATTTCCACTGCTCGGCCCAGGTTTTGCGGCCGCTCGCGACATCGAGCATCAGCCGGAACATTTCCCAGCCCACTTCGGCAATGGTGGCTTCGCCGCTGGCGATGCGGCCCGCGTTCACGTCCATCAAATCATGCCAGCGCCGGGCCAGGTCGTCGCGCGTGGCGACCTTGATCACCGGGCATTCCGCCAGGCCGTACGGCGTGCCGCGGCCCGTGGTGAAAATGTGTAAATTCATGCCGGCCGCCAGTTGCAGGGTGCCGCAAATGAAATCGCTGGCCGGCGTGGCCGCGTAAATCAAGCCCTTTTGCTTCAGCTTTTCGCCGGGCGACAGCACGCCGGAAATCGGGCTGGAACCGCTCTTGACGATGGAACCCATGGCTTTTTCCACGATATTCGACAAGCCGCCCTTCTTGTTACCCGGCGTGGTATTGGCGCTGCGGTCGACGCCGCCCCGCTTCAGGTATTGGTCGTACCAGTCCATTTCGCGGATCATCGCATTGGCCACGTCGGCATTGATGGCGCGCGATGTCAGCTGGTCGATACCGTCGCGTACTTCCGTCACTTCCGAGAACATCACCGTGGCGCCGGCGCGCACCAGCAAGTCCGTCGCATAACCGACGGCCGGATTGGCCGTCACGCCGGAAAACGCATCGCTGCCGCCGCACTGCACGCCCACCACCAGTTCCGATGCGGGCACCGTTTCACGGCGGCGGCGGTTCAATACGTCCAGCTGCTGTTCCGCCTTCGCCATGATGGAATCGATCATCGAGTGGAAGCCCACGTGGCCCTGGTCTTGCAGGCAGACCAGCGCCGGTTCGAAGTCCGGGTCCGCTCCGGCCGACTGGATGGCAATCGAGCCTTTCGGGAACAGGCGCTGCGGCTGCAGCTTTTCGCAACCGAGGCTGACCACCATGGCCTGGCCGCCGAAGTTCGGGTTCAGGCTGATGTTGCGCAGCGTGCGGATCGGCACGTCGGCATACGGGGCGTCGATCGCCACGCCGCAGCCATACGTATGTTCCAGTCCCACCACGTCGTCGACATAAGGAAACTTCGGCAGCAACTCCGCCTTGATGCGCTTGACCGCATGCTCGACCACGCCCGCCACGCACTGCACGGTGGTGGTAATGGCGAGGATGTTGCGGGTGCCCACGCTGCCATCCGGATTGCGGAAGCCTTCAAACGTATAGCCTTCCAGCGGGTCCATCGCCGGCGCCTTTTGGGTCGCGATCGGCAGGCCCGTCAACTCGCGCGCCGGCGGCAACGTCACCTGCGGTTCCGCGATCCAGCTGCCCGCTTTCAGGTCGGACGATGCATAGCCGATCGTGACGTTGTAGCGGATCACCGGGTCGCCCTGGGCAATGTCGCGCAACGCGACTTTGTGGCCTTGCGGTACCGCCTCCAGCAACGTGAGGCCGTCCGGGAACACAGCGCCCGCCTTCAAACCTCCGTCATTGACAACGATGGCCACGTTGTCGTTTTCGTGCATCAGGATGTAGCGCGGGCTGTTCGCGCTGGACGCTGCATTCATGTGTCTTTCCTTCTTGGGTGTTGTGTTCCGTCCAATTCAGTATGCCCCAGAAAAAAAAATTTGGCTAGTCCAGATTGCATATTTGGTCTGACCACCTTAGAATGGCCTGACCAAATTATGAAATTGCTCAAGACGCCTTACAAAATCGCTCAGCAAGTCGATCAATCTTTCAGTGACCCAGGCCATGAACGCACTTCAAAAAAAACACGGCGCAGCGCAGGAAACCACGGGCCACGAGCCACGGCTGTACCGCGTGGTGGCCGACCGCATCCAGCAACTGATCGCGGAAGAGCGCATCCTGCCGGGCGAACGCCTGCCGTCGGAGCGGGACCTGGCCACCAAGCTGTCCGTCAGCCGCGCCTCGCTGCGCGAAGCGCTGATTGCGCTGGAACTGGGCGGTGCGATCGAGGTGCGGGGCGGTTCCGGCGTCTATGTCAGCGAACTGCAACAGGACGCGGCGCTGCCGGAAGCCGGCCCGGGTCCGTTCGAAGTGTTGTCGGCACGCCGCCTGATCGAAGCGGAAATCGCCGCCATTGCGGCCCGCGTGGCGACCGACGGCGCGATCGATGCGATATTGAAAGCCGTACAGGAAATGGAAGCCAGCCACGCGAACAAGGCCAGCAATGAACACGCCGACCGCAACTTCCACCTGGCCATTGCGCGCGCCACGGGCAACAGCGCGCTGGTCGGATCGCTGTCGTATTTGTGGGACCAGCGGGGCCACCTGTGGCACCGCCTGAAAGAACACTTCCAGACCGAGGAATTGCGTCAGGAAACCCTGAAAGATCACCGCCACATCTTTGAAGCGATTGCTTCGCACGATGCGGCCGCCGCGAAAAAAGCCATGCGCGCCCATCTGGAGCGCGTGACGAGGACTTTTTCGCGCGGATGAGTTTTGCAATACCCGGGACCGTACCGCCTCACAGAAAAGACGGACACCCGAAAGAGTTATCGACCGTGTGCAAGCTCGGCGCCCAGGCAGGCGCCCTCCTGGCAACGGCACGGAGTACGCGAGGTGCTCCAAGTAGCGAATGGCGACGGCGGCAAGGTGCCGCAAGTAAACGCCGCGCATAACTTTTCTTGAATTTTGAAGGAGACATAACTATGAACAAGCCTTGCCCTGCGCAGCCACGCCTGTTGCTGACGTCCATCACCCTCGCCGTGCTGACCCTGGTCAACTCCGTCCATGCAGAGGAAATGCAGCGCGTGGAAATCACCGGTTCGTCCATCAAGCGCCTCGCGGCTGAAGCAGCGCTGCCGGTGTCGTCCATCAAGGCGGAGGAATTCGTCGAGCGCGGCATGACCACCCTGGCGGACGTGATGATGGCGCTGCCGCAGTCGGCATCGCTGGCGCCGTCTAACGCCGGTTCCGGCACCAACATCAACTTGCGCGGGTTGGGCGTGAACCGCACGCTGGTGCTGTTGAACGGCCGCCGCCTGGCGAACGAGGCGATTGCCGCCGGGTATGCCAACCTCGACGTGATTCCCATGAGCGCCCTGTCGCGCGTGGAAATCCTGCGCGACGGCGCATCGTCGATCTATGGTTCCGATGCGATCGGCGGCGTGGTCAACTTCATCACCAAGCGCGACGTCGAAGGCGGTTCCGTCACGGCGCAATACATCCAGCCTGAAAAGAATGGCGGCGGCGACGAACAGCGCGTCACGCTGACGTACGGCATGGGCAACCTGGCCAACGATGGCTGGAACGTGTACGCCACCGTCGACGCCCACCAGCGTTCGCGCCTGGCGGCAAAAGACCGCGCCGACCTGTCGTCGGCTGCCAAGCTGACGGAACTGGGTCGCGCCCCGACCCTGGGCAGCGGCGGCAACGCCACCCCGGCCAACTTCACGACGGCCACCAACAAGACCGCGCAAAACCCGTACTACTCGGCCGGCTGCCTGGCGCCATCGTCGATTCAGGGCGCAAAAAACACGTGTATCCTGAACGCCAACGAATATGGCACCGCACTGCACGCCAACCAGCAGGTGACGTTCTACACCAAGGCCACCAAGCGCTTCTCGGAAGACCACACGGTCACCATCGATTACGCGCTGGGCACGGAACAGATCCTGGCCGCGCGTAACCCGACCAATGCGGTCGCCGTCAATGGCGTGTCCGCCATCCTGCCATCGAGCAGCAAATGGTATCCGGGCGGCGCCGGCGGCGTGCCTGCCGTGGCGGGCCTGAAAGGCGAACCGCTGACCGTGACGTGGGCAGTGGCCGACTATGGCGTGGCCGTACAAAAAGACAAGCAGATCAACCAGCGCCTGGCGGTCTCCGACGAAAATCGCTGGGGCAACTGGGATACCCGTGCCGGCCTCGTGATCGGTATCAGCGACCGTGAAAACTATTACCAGAACGGCTTCTTCCGCGGCCAGGGCTTGCTGGACGGCCTGAAATCCGGCGCGCTCAATCCATTCGGCCTGCAAGACCAGACCGGCCTGGATTACCTGAAATCGGTTTCCGTCGACGGCCAGAAAAACCGCGATTCGCGCACCACGTACACGGGTGTCGACTTCAACGCCAGCCGTCCTCTGATGAACCTCGCCGGCGGCGAAATGAACGTGGCCGTCGGCCTGGACTTCCACCGCGAAACCACGCGTGACGACAAACTGGCGATCCAGAATGACGTGACGTACCTGAACTCGAGCGCATCGCATGGCGAAGGCGCGCGCAACGTGGCCGCTATCTACGCGGAGATCGACATCCCGCTGACCAAGCAGCTGACCCTGAACTTTGCCGGCCGCGACGACCATTTCAGCGACTTCGGCAACACCTTCAATCCGAAAGCCAGCTTCCGCTACGAGCCTTCGAAACAGCTGATGTTCCGTGGTTCGGCCAACACGGGCTTCCGCGCACCGACGCTGTTCGACGCTTACGGCTACCGCCTGCCTGGCGCCACCACCCGCACGTCGGCCAAGTGGGATGACCCGGTACTGTGCCCTGGCGGCACGCCAGGCATGGCTGGCACCGGCAAGGCATTGCCAGGCTATGTGGCGTCGGAAGTGTGCAACGCGACCCTGCCGAAGCAGACCGGTTCCAACGCCGACCTGCAACCGGAAAAATCCAAAGGCTGGACCCTGGGCGTGGTGGTCGAGCCAACCAAGTCGCTGACCCTGTCGGCCGACTACTGGAACATCCGCATGACGGACATGCTGGCCAACCTGCCGGAGCAGGTGTACTTCCTGTACCCGGACAAGTACAAGTCGTTCTTCGTGCGTAACGCCGACGGCACCATCAACTACATCAAGAATGTGACGATGAACCTGGGCGGCCAGAAGGCGGCCGGTATCGACCTCTCGGCATCGTATTCGTTCCCGCGCTCGTCGACCTGGGGCGACTTCAAGGTGCAGCTCGACGGCACCTACCTGACCCAGTTCGACAACCAGCTGGAAAAGGATTCCGAGTTCGTCTCGAACGTGGGCCGCTTCGGCCTGGCCAGCAACGGCACCACCAGCAGCTTCCCGATCATCACGTACCGCTGGAAGCACACGCTGAAGCTGAACTGGGCGCTGGGCAACTGGTCGGCACAAATGACGCAGAACTACAACTCGAAGTATGAAGACCAGAACCTGGTGGCGCAGCAATACTGGCGCGACATCAATTCGTACAAGCCATGGAACCTGACGGCGACGTACAAGGGCTTCAAGAACATCGTGATCACGGGTGGTGTGACGAACCTGTTCGACTCGGCTCCGCCGGCAACCAACCACAGTGGCTATTCGTTCGGCTACCTGAGCAGCGCTGCCAGCCCGATCGGCCGTTCGTATAACCTGCGCGCGACTTATAACTTCTAAGCATACGGGCCACGGCGCTGGTCCCATCCAGCGTCGTGGCCCAACGGGGATCCGATGAAACTGAATTCCATGACCGCGGCGCTGGCATTGTATGCAGGCGCCGCTTTTTCCATTCACGCCGCGGAAAACAAACCCGTGCGCTTCATCCTGGTGGGCGATTCCACCATGGCCACGGCCAGCGGTTACGGCGACGCGTTCTGCGCGCGCGTCATCCGCGCCGACACGTGCATCAACCTGGCCAAGGGCGGCCGCAGCTCCGGCAGCTTCCGCGCCGAAGGCCGCTGGGATGAAGTGCAGGGTTTGCTGAAAGGCGCCAGCGCTTACCGCGCCACCTACGTGCTGATCCAGTTCGGCCACAACGACCAGCCGGGCAAGCCCGGCCGCTCGACGGACCTGGTGACGGAATTCCCCGTCAACATGACGCGCTACGTGCAGGAAGTCAAAGCGCTGGGCGGCGTTCCCGTGCTGGTGACGCCGCTGACACGCCGCAGTTTCAAGAACAAGATCCTGGAAAACAACCTGGCGCCCTGGGCGGACGCGATCCGCAAGGTGGCGGCCGAACAGCAGGTTGCGCTGCTGGATCTGAATGCGGACAGTGTCGCCGCCGTGCAAGCCATGGGCGAAGCGGAAGCCGATACGCTGGCGGTGGAACCCAAGCCCGCCGCCGCTCCCGCCGCCACCGCTGACCTGGCCAAAGTCGAACCCGCCGGCGCCGCAAAAAGCGCGTTCGATTACACGCACGTGGGACCGAAAGGCGCCATGTACTTTGCCCGCATGGTCGAGCGTGAACTGAAGGCGGCATTGCCGGTCACGGCCACGCAATTCCGTCCCGAGGGCCAGCCATGACGGTGCGCCGCCTGGCTTGCCTGCTGGCCACATTGGTGGTGCACGGTGCAGTCCACGGCGCCGATGCGCAACCTGCGGCCCGGGACAGCAGCACGGCTGCCGGTCCCACGGCCGCCACCGGCACGGCCCGCCCGCAATTGACGGCCGCGCAGGCGGCGCAATTCACGTACAAGGAAGTGTTGAAATACGTGGGCGTGGCGGGCAGCGAGAGGGTCGACCCATGGGACCCGCTGGCCGATCCGCTGGCCACCAACGCACCGTTCACGCCAACGTATATCGTCAATGCGAAAGCGCCAGCCGATGGCGTGCGCACGTTTAACACGGTGCAGGCGGCCGTCTCGCGCGCACTGCTTGACGCCGGCCAGCGCAAGCGCGTCTACATCCTGGTGAAGCCGGGCGTGTACCGCGAACTGGTGTACGTGCCGGCCGCCTCCGTAGCCATCACCTTGTATGGCGAAGGCAGGCAAGCCGCCGACACCGTCATCACGGCCAGGCTGGACGCCGCCGTCGCGGCGGACGCTTACGCGGCGCAATATGGTCCGCATTTCGCGCAAGCGCACGCGGACGTGCAAGCCATGCACGCACTGGTCAGGGAGCGCGCGGCGGCGGGCAAAGGCAATATCGGCACCGGCGGCTCGCAAACCATGTGGGTGCAAAACCACGGTTTCCAGGCCCGCAATCTCACCATCGCCAACGGCTACAACAAGGACACCGGCAATGCGCGCGAAGAATGCGGCGAGCGACCGTGCGGCCGCAGCGACGTGAACCCGCAACAGAACGTGGTGCACCACCAGGCCGTGGCGCTGCAAGTGGAAGGCGCGGACAAGGTGCAGTTTGAAAATGTACGCCTGATCGGCTTCCAGGACACGCTGTACCTGAAAAACCGCGACGTCCACCAGCGCCAGCGCGATACGGTGCGCAGCTTCTTCCACAACGTGTACATCGAAGGCGATGTGGATTTCATTTTCGGCGACAGCACCGCCTATTTCCTCAAATCGGAAATCCGCACGCTGGGCGACCGCACCACCGCCTATGTCGGCGCCCCCAACACCAGCTACCTGTCGAAATACGGCTTCGTGTTCGACCAGTCCGCGTTCACGCATGACGGTTCGAAAAACGCACTGGCCGGCCAGTTCTTCCTGGCGCGCCAGTGGTTCCACAACCAGAAGTGCACGCCGTACGGCAAGGTCCCGGTGGAGGGTTACCGCTGCGTCCTTGGCGACGTCAGCGCCTATGCCGCACCGAACGGCACCATCACGCCGAACGTGCTGGAAACCGTGGGCAAGATGGTGGTGATGAATTCCCGCATCGGCCGCCACATCAACCGTGAGCGCCCGTGGTCGGACTGGAACCGCAACGGCACGCTGCCCTACCGCCCCGCGCAATTCAATTCGGACGATTACTGGGCTAACCTGAAGGCGGCCGGCATCGATCCCGTGAAAGACCTTGGCTACCAGCGCGCGCCGCAGCCTGCCGCGCCCTTCCTGGCCGAATACAACAACATTTACGAAAATTAAACACCATGAAATTCACCATCAATCATTCGCGCCGCACGCTGCTGAAGACCACGCCGGCTGCAGCCATGGCCCTGGCTGGCGCGCCCGCCATCGCCGCCACCGAACCCGATCCGTGGCTGCGCGCAGCGGAGATCGCGAAGAAGCTGGCCAACCCGACGTCGTTCCGCAAGCAGGATTTCCTCGTGACGGATTTCGGCGCCGGCCAGTGCCAGCTGACGAAAGTCAAGGCGTGGGTCTCGCATGACGACGAAGCGCTGATCGATACCCCCGTCAAAGGTTCGAAGGATTGTTATCCGGCTTTGCGCGACGCGATTGCCGCGTGCCACAAGGCGGGCGGCGGGCGCGTGGTGATCCCCGCCGGTAACTGGTATTGCGCCGGCCCCATCGTGCTGCTGTCGAACGTGAATGTGCATTTGAATAAAGGCGCGCACGTCTATTTCAGCAACAACCCGGAAGACTATGCGAAATATGGCGAATTCGATTGCGGCAAGAACGGCAAGCTGGTGATCACGCGCTGGCAGAGCAACGATTGCCTGAATTTCGCATCGATGATTTACGCCTATGGCCAGGACAATATCGCGCTGACGGGCGACGACTGGACCAGCATCCTCAATGGCCAGGGTGGCGTGCCGTTCGCGGACAGCCCGGATTGCTGGTGGACGTGGAAGGGCAAGAACCGCACCATCAACGCGGTGTCGCAAACCAATACGCCCGGCTACAAGCCCGGCTCGATCGCGGCCAACATGGAAAACCCCGTCAACCCGAAATCCCTGGCGGACGTGGCGCCCAACCTGACGGACGATGAGCGCAAGCTGATCCAGGGCGACGGCAATAAATGGCGCGCCGATGAACACTACCTGCCGGCGCTGTCGGAGGCCGGCGTGCCGCTGCCGCGCCGCGTGTTCGGCCTGGGCCACTTCCTGCGTCCGTCGATGATCCACATCATCGGCTGCACCAACGTGCTGCTGCAAGGCTACCAGGTGACCAACACGCCGTTCTGGCAACACCACCCGGTCCACTGCCGCAACATCGTGCTGCGCAACGTGAACATGAACAGCCACGGCCCGAACAGCGACGGCTTCGATCCGGAATCATGCGACCACGTGCTGATCGAAGGCAGCATGTTCGACACGGGCGACGATTGCATCGCCATCAAGGCGGGCAAGAACCAGGATACGCAATACGGCCCGTCGCAAAACATCGTGATCCAGAACTGCACGATGCACGCGGGCCATGGCGCTGTCACGCTCGGCAGTGAAATGGCGGCCGGTATCCAGAACGTGTATGCACAAGACCTGGTGTTTGAAAACAAGCACTGGAAAACCAACCCGCTGAACACGGCGATCCGCCTGAAGACCAACATGAACCGGGGCGGCTACCTGCGCAATTTCTACGTGCGCAATATCTCGATCCCGAACGGCGTGCAAACGTCGCCGTCGTTCTATGCATCGCTGCCGGGTTCCCCGATCGCGTCGCGCACGGTGGCCACGGCGGCCGGCGCCGTCGTCACCTTCGATTGCGACTACACGCCGACGGCGGACAGCGTGCGTACCCGTCCGCCCGTGGTCAGCAATGTGCACATCTCGAACGTCAAGGTCGGCAATGTGGACACCAAGGACGGCAGGAAAGCATCGTGCTACCAGGCGATTGTCGTGCTGGGACCGGTGGCGTCCGACTACAACGGCCCGCAACCAATGCCGGCCGTACTGCCCGTCACCAACGTGACCGTCACCGACTGCGATTTCGGTACGCCGGTGAACGACAAGGCGCCGTGGTACCTGTACAACGTGAAAGGCTTGAAGCTGAAGAATGTGACCATCGGCGGCAAGGTGCACAACGCGGAGCTGGCGGGCTGACGGGGTCAGTTGGCCGGGCTGACGCGGAAGTAATCGATCTCCGCGTAGCCCGCGGCGGTGGCCGGCGCAATGCTGAACAACCCCATTTGCGCCCCCACCCAGCGCCCCATCGCCGCCGTGAACGGCTGGCCAACCGTGGTGTACGCCACGCCATCGGCGCTGTACGAAAACCGCGTGACGCCGCCCTCCGCGACTGCCATCCGCAGGTGCACGGAATTGCCCGCCAGCGGCGCAACGGCCTCATCCTTTTCAGTGCACGCCTTGTTGGCCTTGTCACAGCCGGCGGCAACCACCATCAACTTGCCGCCATGACGCCGCACACCAATCCAGCGGTAATCCATGCCATACATCAGCAAGCCCGCCTTGCCGCCTTCGGCCAGGCCGGCGCCATCAACCAGCGCATCGACGGTAAAACGCTCGGCAGGCAGCTTTTGCAGCAGCACGGCGGGCGCATGCCACAGGTTGCGCGCACCCGCCGCATCGCTCCACGCCTGCAGGCGCAACCAGCCCGGGCGCACCGTCAGCGAATACCACTCGGGCCGCCAGTTGGCATTCCACTGCCACTGCAAGCCCAATACCGGCGCATTGAATTCATCGGACGATGGCGGCATCGCCATGCGCGTATCCGCCGCCACCGGCGGCCGGTACGTCATGACCGGCTCGCCCGTCCCTTTACCCTCGCGGTCGATACCGATCACGGGCCAGCCATCCTGCCACGCCATCGGCTGCAAGTGCACGACACGGCCATAGGCCCGCTTGTCCTGGAAGTGGTAAAACCAGTCTTCGCCCTGCGGCGTACGGACCCATGCGCCCTGGTGCGGACCATTGACGGGAGAAATGCCCTGGGCCATGACGATGCGGTCTTCGTACGGCCCGTCGATGCGGCGCGAGCGGAAGACGGATTGCCAGCCTGTTTCCACGCCGCCGGCCGGGGCGAATACGTAGTACCAGCCGTCGTGCTTGTACAGCTTGGGCCCTTCCAATGTGCGGTAATTCGGCAACTTGTTGCCATCGATGACCACCGGACCCGCTTCATCGAGCATGCGCGAGCCGTCGGGCGCCATGCGGCGCAACGTCAGCACGTTATTGAAGCCCGCGCGGCTTTTCGCCCAGGCGTGCAACAAATACGCCTTGCCATCGTCATCCCACAGCGGCGTGGGATCGATCACGCCCTTGCCGGCCAACAGCAGGCGCGGCTCGCTCCACGGCCCGGTAAAACCCGTGGCGGTCGTCACGTACACGCCGACATCCGGGTCCGGATAAAAAATCCAGAATTTGCCATCGTGGTAGCGCAGGCATGGCGCCCAGACGCCGTCGCCGTGGCGCGGCTGCGCATAGACGTCCAACGGCAGTTGCCGCTGCACCGCATGCCCCACCAGTTCCCAGTGCACCATGTCGCGCGATTGCAGCAGCGGCAAGGCGGGCGAACTGTTGAAGCTGGACGACGTCATGTAATACATGTCGCCGACGCGGATCACGTCCGGGTCGGAATAGTCGGCATGCAGGATGGGGTTGGTGTAGACGGGGGATGGCGGCGCGGCATGCGCACCAGGTGCGAGGAAAGACAGCGACAACGCGGCGATGCGGAGGACTGCGTTCAATGCTTGCTCCTGCGTTCGTGAAACGTAGGGCGGTTTTGCCGGAGGCAAAGCCGCCATGCCTGCGAAACGGTGCGGCAGGAGCTGGTGGCGGCGCTTGCATGGCGGCTTTCGCCTGCAGCGAAAACCGCCCTACGGAAACCAGCCAACACTCCGGCGCGTGTCCTAGCCTCTGAAAGGAACGTCGGCGATCCCTTTCACACCGGGCCGCAGCGTAATCACCGCCCCGCCCCAGCGTGCATCTTCCGGTTTGCCGGAGACAATCGACGTCACCAGCAGCGTCTCCATGTCAGGCCCGCCGAATGCGCACATCGACGGTTTCAGCATCGGCAAATCGATGCGGCGATCCAATTTTCCACTGGGCGTAAACCGCAGCAGGCAACCGGCATCGTTGGCGCACGTCCAGTAGCAGCCATCGGCATCGACGGCGGCGCCATCGGGACGGCCCACCTGCTGGTTCAAATCCGCAAACACGCGGCGGTTCGACGGCGTGCCGGACTCCGCATCGAAATCGAACGCCCACACCAGGCGGCGCTGCGGATGCGAATCCGATAAATACATGGTGCGGCTGTCCGGCGCGAAGGCCAGGCCGTTTTGCGTCAGCAAGCCATCGACGAACGGCGCGGACAGCGCGGCGCCGTCATGCGAATACAGCACACCGGCCGGATTGGCGGCCGCCATGTCCATGAACATGGTGCCGGCCCAGAAACGTCCCTGCCGGTCGCAGCGGCCATCGTTGAAGCGCAAGCCTGGACCGAGGCCGCCGGCATGGCACAGCAGGGTTTCCGCCGCGCTGGACGATTCGCCCAGCACCAGCGTGTACAAGCCCGATTCCATGCCCGCCACCAGGCCGCCGCCGGCACGGGGCGCGATGCACGCCACCATTTCCGACGTGGTCCAGCTGCGCAGCGCACCGCTGGCGCCGTCCATGCGCCAGACCGTGCGTTGCGGGATGTCGACCCAGTACCAGGCGCCGGCGACGGCGTCCCAGACCGGGCTTTCACCCGTCTTGCAAATGAGATCGCTTATTTGATGGATCACGCGTTCCATACCAGGTCGCCGTCTTCCACGCGCGGGATGGCCAGCGGGTTATTGTCCAGCAGCGCCGCAGGCAGCAGCTCGGCCGGCACTTCCTGGTAGCACACCGGACGCAGGAAGCGGTCGATGGCGGAGGCGCCCACCGACGTCGAACGCGGATCGGACGTCGACGGGAACGGGCCGCCGTGCACCATCGAATGCGCCACTTCCACGCCGGTCGGGAAGCCGTTGAACAGGATACGGCCGGCCTTGCGCTCCAGCGTCGGCAACAGCTTGCCGGCAAAGCCGATGTCGGCGCCGGTGGCGTGCACGGTGGCCGTCAACTGGCCTTCCAGGTGTTCGGCCACGCGCAGCACTTGCTCCTGGTCGCGGCAACGGACCAGCAGCGAGCATGGGCCAAAGATTTCGCTTTCCAGCTCCGGGTTCGACAGGAAGGCGTCGGCGTCCACTTCATACAGCGAAGCGATGGCGCCGCACGGCAAATCGCCACCCAGGCCCGAGGCCAGCAGTTTCACGCCGGGAATCGACGCCAGCTTGTCCACGCCGGACGTGTAAGCCGAATGGATGCCCGGGGTCAGCATGGTTTGCTGCGCCTTGCCGCCCAGGAAACCCACCGCCGCATCGACGAATTGCTGCAGCGCCGGGCTGTCCACGCCCACCAACATGCCGGGGTTGGTGCAGAACTGGCCTGCGCCCAGGGTCAGCGAATCGGCGAAAGCCTGCGCGATTTTCGGCGCGTTTTCCAGTGCGCCCGGCAACAGGAATACCGGGTTGATCGACGCCATTTCAGCGTAGACGGGAATCGGTTCGTGACGGGCATTGGCCGTGCGCACCAGCGCCAGGCCACCCTGGCGGGAACCGGTAAAACCAACCGCCTTGATGGCGCGATGCGCCACCAGGTTCTGGCCCATGGTGGCGCCGGAGCCGATCAGCATCGAGAACACGCCTTCCGGCATGTCGCATTCGATGGCGGCTTGCTGGACAGCTTTGCCCACCAGTTCCGACGTACCCAGGTGGGCCGAGTGCGCCTTGACGACGACCGGGCAGCCTGCGGCCAGTGCCGACGCGGTATCACCGCCTGCCACGGAAAACGCCAGCGGGAAGTTACTTGCGCCGAACACGGCCACCGGGCCCACGGCAATCTTGCGCAGGCGCAGGTCGGGACGCGGCGGTACACGTTCCGGCAGGCGCGAATCCAGCGTCGCGGTCAGGAAGCGGCCGTCGCGCACCACCTTGGCGAACAGGCGCAACTGCGTGCAGGTGCGTCCGCGTTCGCCTTCCAGGCGGGCTTGCGGCAGGCCGGATTCCGCCATCGCCCGTTCGATCAGTGCAGGACCGAGGTCCATGATGCGGTCGGCGATGGTTTCCAGGAAGCGCGCACGCTGTTCCAGCGAAGTTTCACGGTAACGGTCAAACGCCTGTTCCGCCAGCTGGCAAGCTTGCTGCAACTCGTCTTCGCCACCCAGGCCGAACGCAGGTTCGATCTGCTCGTTGCGGGACGGGTCGATGGCTTTGACAGTGCCTTGCTGGCCGCGAACGGTGGTTCGGCCGATGATCATTTCACCAGAAATCTGCATGTGTGCTCCTAGAATGTTGCGGGCTTGTGGCCCTGAATTATTGGGCGCCTTGTGCGCGTATCAGTTTGTCCAGCATGTCGCATTCTGCCTCAGTCAGGTCCACCAGTGGTGCGCGGACCGGACCTGCGTCATGACCCACCAGGCGGGCGCCGGCCTTGACGATGCTGACGGCATAGCCTGCTTTGCGGTTACGGATCTCCAGGTACGGCAGGTAGAACTCGTCCAGCATGCGGTTTTGCTCGGCATGGTTGTCGGTAGCGACAGCGTGGTAAAAGTCCATGGCCAGTTTCGGCATGAAATTGAACACGGCCGAAGAATACACCGGAACGCCCATGGCTTTGTAGGCCGCAGCATAAACTTCCGCGGTCGGCAGGCCGCCCAGGTAGCTGAAACGGTCGCCCATGCGGCGCCAGATCTGCATCATGCGCTCGATATCGCCAATGCCGTCCTTGAAGCCGATCAGGTTCGGGCAACGGTCAGCCAGCTTTTCCAGCGCGTTCGCGTCCAGCTTGCAAACGTTACGGTTGTACACCACCACGCCGAAGTTCACGGATTTGCAGACTTCTTCCACGTGGGCGATCAGGCCGTCAATCGGAGCTTCCGTCAGGTAGTGCGGCATCAACAGGATACCGGCCGCGCCCAGGCGCTCGGCTTCCTGCGCATAACCGATGGCAACGCGGGTAGGACCGCCGGCGCCGGCCAGGATCGGCACTTTGCCACGGCAGGTGTCGACCGCGGTCTTGATGACTTCGCTGTACTCAGGCTGGGTCAGCGAAAAGAATTCACCGGTGCCGCCGGCGGCGAACAGCGCGCTGGCGCCGTATGGCGCCAGCCATTCCAGGCGCTCCGCGTAGGTTTTCTTGTTGAAATTGCCTTGGGCGTCGAAGTCCGTCACCGGGAACGATGGCAGGCCGGACGACAGGATGGTTTTTAATTCATTGGGTTGCATGACATCTCTCCAGGTTTTCGGTGATCAGCGGCACCATGCTCGCTTGTTGTATGACATCGTACAACTATAACGATGACGAGGCAAGCGATGAACGTGAATTATTTTCGGGTGTGGCGGTTAGGCGGCGCCGGCGATGCTTTCCTGGGCCTTGCGCAGCCGCTCGCGGCTGTTGGACAGGTGCGTGCGCATGGCCGCGCGGGCCGCTTCCGGGTCCTTGCGGCTGATCGCGTCGTAGATATCCTCGTGTTCGCGGTTGACGCGTTCCAGGTATTGCGCGGGATCGTCATGCGCCAGGTGCGCGGTATTGACGCGGGCGCGGGGAATGATGTGCGTGCCCAGGTCCGTCAGGATATCGACGAAATAGCGGTTGCCCGTGGCTTGCGCGATCAGCAGGTGGAATTGCACGTCCGCTTCCACGGAACCGCCGGAACGGATACGGGCCAGCGCCTCCCCCATCGCCGCCAGTTGCGCGTCGCTGCGCCGCGACGCGGCCAGCCACGCGGCTTCTGTTTCCAGGCTGATACGCAATTCCAGGATGGCCAGCACATCGCCGATGGTGCGCACGGTATCGGCGGAAATACGCAGCGGTTGCGCCGGCGGTTCCAGCACGAAGGTGCCGATGCCGTGTTTGGTTTGCACCAGTCCCGCCGCCTGCAAGTGGGAAATCGCTTCCCGCACCACGGTGCGGGACACGCCATGCATATCCATGATGACCGATTCCGTCGGCAACTTGTCGCCGGGCTTCAGTTCGCCGCCCTTGATGCTTGCCGTGATGGCTTCCACCAATCCTTGCGCAAGGTTGCGGTGGCGTTTCTTCGGAGGCTGGAAGGCGGCGGCGATGTCGTTCATGGCGATGGCGGAGCGGATTTTGTACTTCTTACGATTATAGCAGTTGTATGACGACCATCCGCAAAGGTTTGTTCACGACAATTTTCATATCCGTGTTGCCAATATCCAAAGGGCAAAAACCATTTTCAATAGCTTGCTGCAAGTAGCGACTGCGTAATTCCCTCACGAATGATCTCCCTGCACAGATCGCTAAAAAAAGCATCACAAATTTTCCGCGGATGCACGATTGAACGGCTTTTCCTTTTATCTTCATTTCGATGTTTAATTGGAAACAGCAGCCCCAGAAAATGGCTGCCGGCAGCAATGCCGAAGACAGGAGGTAGGGATGGCAGCGCAAAACCTGATCGTTAAGCGCACCGCATACCTGATGCTGTGCCTGCTGGCGCCGCAGCTGGCGTGCGCGCTGGAAGCGGAACAAAACAATGAATACTTCCAGATGTCGCTGGAAGAATTAAGCGGCTTCCGCGTGACGTCCGTATCGAAGAAAGAAGAACGGCTGGCCGACGCCGCCGCCTCCGTGTACGTGATCACGGCCGACGCCATCCGGCGTTCCGCCGCCCACAGCCTGCCGGAAATCCTGCGGCTTGCGCCCAATCTGCTGGTGGCGCGCATCAGCGCCCAGCAATACGCCATCACGGCGCGCGGGTTCAATTCCAGCACGGCCAACAAGCTGCTGGTCATGATCGATGGCCGCACTGTGTATACGCCGCTGTATTCCGGTGTGTTCTGGGATGCGCAAACCACGATGCTGCCCGATATCGACCGCATCGAAGTCATCAGCGGCCCGGGCGGCACGATCTGGGGCACCAATGCCGTCAATGGCGTCATCAACATCATCACGAAAAACACTGGAAAGACCACCGGCGTCCTGGTGCAGGCAACCGCCAGCGGCGATGTCAGCGGCGTGGCCGTGCGCCAGGGCGGCCAAATGGGAGATGGCCATTACCGCGTGTATGCGGGCGGCGACCGCTGGCAACATGACCAGCGTATCAACGGCGTGCCCCTGTCCGACTCCTGGCGGCGCCAGCAGGCGGGCTTCCGCACCGACTGGCGCGGCGCGCACGGCGACGTCAGCCTGATGGGCGACCTGTACCGGGGTACAGAAAACCTCGGGGGGCCTGTCGAGACCGCGCTTTCCGGCGCCAACCTGCTGTTGCACTGGGAGCGCCCACTGGAGAACGGTGCGCGCTTCAGCATGCAGACTTACCTGGACTATACGGGCCGCGACATCCCCCGCACGTATGGCGAATCGCTGACGACGGCCGATGGCGAAGTGCGCTACACGGTCAGCCGGGGCGGCACGGAAACCGTGATCGGCGCCGGTTACCGGCTGGCCCGCGACAACGTGCGCAATTCTCCCTTGCTGTCCTTCCTGCCCGCGCGGCGCGTGATGCACTGGGCTAACCTGTTCGCGCAGCAGCAGCGCGAACTGGCGCCAGGCTGGCGGCTGATCGGCGGGATCCGGGCGGAATCGAATGACCACACGGGCGTGGAATGGCTGCCCAGTGTCAAGCTGGCCTGGAATCCCGGCGAGCGGCACACGCTGTGGGCCGGCCTGGCGCGCGTGGTGCGTGCGCCATCGCGCCTCGACACGGATTTGTATTCGCCCGCCAAGCCGCCCTATTTCTATGCAGGCGGCGCGAATTTCCAGTCCGAACTGGCCAACAAGGTGGAAATCGGGTGGCGCGCCACACCGCAGCCGTCGCTGACCTGGTCGGCCACGCTGTTCCACAGCCGCGACCACCGCTTGCGCAGCGTGCGCGCCACGGCTGCCGGCAACGTGCTGGATAACCAGATTGCCGCCCGGAGCACGGGCCTGGAAGCGTGGGGCAGCTGGCAACCCGTCGCCGGATGGACGCTGGATGCAGGCGCGCTGGTGCAGCACCAGCAATGGCAAGGACCCGTTGCCGCGGCACCGCCCGGCAACGATCCGCGCCGCCAGTTCAGCGCCGCCTCCAGGTGGAATATCGGCGCCGCCTGGGAAGCCGACGTGGCCGTGCGCCATGTCGGCGCGCTGGCGACACCGGCCGTCCCGGCGTATACGGCAGTGGACTTGCGGCTGGGCTGGCGCGTGTCGCCGACAATGGAATTGCGCCTGAGCGGAACCGACCTGTTCCATAAGGGACACGTGGAATTCCGCTCCAGCGCGACCACCGTTCCCATACGCATCGAACGCACGGTGGCGCTGACCTTGACGGTGAACTTGCCATGATCACGACCCGCCGCACGTTCCCGTTGATGGCCGCCATGCTGTGGGCGGCGGCGGCCGATGCGGCAGACACTGCGCAGGCCGACGCGGAAGCGAAGATCAAGGCCAGCTATATCTACAAGCTGGCCGCCTATATCGACTGGCCGTCCACCGATGTGGGCGCACCATTTACGATTGGCATCATCGACGCCGACAACGTGGCGGAAGAGCTGAAGAAACTGAGCGCCGCCTATCCGCTTAAAAGTCGCCCGGTCCAGGTGCGCCAGCTCGCAGCGGGCGCCGCTCTGTCCGGTTTGCAATTACTGTATATCGGCGAGCACTCGGCGCGCAATGCGCGTAACCTGTTTGACAGCATCGCCACGCTGCCGGTTCTGACCATGACGGAATCGGCCGGCGCATTGGCGGCCGGCAGCATCATCAACCTGGTGCAGGTTGATGAACGCATCCGCTTCGAAGTATCGCTGTCCCATGCGGAAGCGCGCCGCCTGAAAATCAGTTCGCGCCTGCTGGACGTGGCTTACCGGATCGAAGGACGTTGATCATGAAACGCTTACTGCACGTACGCTCCATCAGCAAGAAACTGCTGTTGCTGGTGCTGGCGGC
This sequence comes from Pseudoduganella rivuli, assembly GCF_009674485.1. Taxonomy (GTDB): domain Bacteria; phylum Pseudomonadota; class Gammaproteobacteria; order Burkholderiales; family Burkholderiaceae_D; genus Rugamonas; species Rugamonas rivuli_B. Next base: position 87,378 of record NZ_WKJJ01000009.1, read on the forward strand.
CAATCTCAGCACGTTGCTGATGGCAGGCGCCGCCCTGCTCTACCACGATTTCCACGAAGCACGCGCCAAGACCGCGGCGGAACTCAATGCGCTGGCAAACCTGCTGGGCCAGGGCAGCGTCACGGCGCTGGAATTTTCCGACGCCAAGGTTGCCAGTGAGAACTTGGCGAATTTGCGGGCGGCGCAAAACGTCACGGCGGCCGCCATCTATACCAGCAAAGGCGCGCTGTTTGCCAGCTATGCGCGCGATCCGGCGCAAGCGAAGCTGCTACCTGCGAAACCGGGCACCGACGGCGTGTATTTCAATGGTGCGGAATTGACGATCTTTAAGGCCATCGCCGGCACCCAGGAACCGGTGGGCACGGTCTTCGTCAAGGAACAGCATGACTTGTCCGGCTGGCTGCGCGATTACCTGGTCATCCTGGGCGCCGTGCTGCTGGCCAGCCTGGCGTTCGGCTTGGCAATTTCCACGCGGCTACAGCGCTGGATTTCCGGCCCCGTGCTGGCGGTGGCCGACGTTGCGCACCAGGTGATGGAGCGGCACGACTTCAAATTACGCGCGCCGAAGACCACGGAAGATGAAGTGGGCCAGCTGGCCGACGCATTCAACGGCATGCTGCAGACGCTGGAACATGAAATGGCGGAACGCAATGCGGCGGAACTGGCCGTGCGCACGCTGAATGAAGACCTGGAACGGCGCGTGCATGAACGCACGGCGGAATTGGAAGTGGTCAATAAAAACTTGCAGGTGCGCACCGATGAAGCGGAAAGCGCCAACCGCGCCAAGGCCGACTTCCTGGCCAACATGAGCCATGAAATCCGCACGCCGATGAACGGCATCCTTGGCCTGGCGTACTTGCTGGACCGGCGCCACCTTGACAACGAATCGTCGGAAATGGTGCGCAAGATCCGCAACGCGGGCCGCTCGCTGCAAGCCATCATCAATGACATTCTCGATTTTTCCAAGATCGAAGCGGGCCGGCTGGAAATCGAACACACGCCGTTCCGGCTGGCCGATGTCTGCGACAACCTGGCCGCCATCATGGCCGCCAACGCGGGCAACAAGGAAATCGAACTGGCGATCGCTCCCGCGCCTTACATCGGCGGCAACGTGCTGGGCGATGCGCTGCGGCTGGAACAAATCCTGATCAACCTGACGGGCAACGCCATCAAGTTCACGGAACGGGGCGGTGTGAAAGTCAGCATGACGCTGCTGTCGCAGGACGAGCGTACCGCCACCGTGCGTTTTGCCGTCAGCGACACCGGCATCGGCATCCCGCTCGACAAGCAGGCGCACATCTTTTCCGCGTTTTCACAGGCCGATGCGTCGACCACCCGGCGCTTTGGCGGCACCGGCCTGGGCTTGACGATTTGCCGCCGGCTGGTGGAAAAAATGGGGGGCAACATTGGTGTCATCAGCAGTCCCGGCAAAGGCAGCGAATTCTGGTTCACGGTGCCGTTCCCATGGGTGCAGGACACGGAATTCGCCCCGTCGGAACTGGCGCAGCTCGATATCCTGGTGGCGGACGACAGCGACATCGCGCGGGAAAACCTGGTGCAGACAGTGCGTTCCGTGGGCTGGAACGCCACCATGGTCGACAGCGGCGAAGCCGCATTACAAAAGGTGATGTCGCGGCAGGCGCAGCATGGCCATTACGACGTGATGCTGGTGGACTGGAAAATGCCGGGCATCGACGGACTGGAACTGGCGACGCGCCTGCGCAACACCTTGCACGACACGTCCACGCCCATCGTGCTGATGGTGACGGCATTTTCGCAGGACGAATTGCTGCGCCAGCCGAACATCGATTGCGTCGATGGCGTGTTGAGCAAGCCGGTCACCAGTTCCGCGCTGTACAACGGCGTGGCCAATGCGATGCAGCGCCGGGGCGGCGCCATCCCCGCCACCGTGCCGGCGGCGGACAACCAGCGCATCTCCGGCATGCGCGTGCTGGTGGTGGACGACAGCGACATCAACCGCGAAGTGGCGCTGCGGATCTTGCAGGCGGAAGGCGCGCACGTGGAACTGGCCAATGATGGCGCTTCCGCGCTGGGCTGGCTGTGCGCCAACCCGAATGGGGTCGATATCGTCCTGATGGATGTGCAAATGCCGGGCATGGATGGCTACGAAGCGACACGGCGCCTGCGCTCCACACAAGCGGGCCGCGACTTGCCCGTGATTGCGCTGACGGCGGGCGCGTTCAAGAACCAGCAGGACGCGGCGCGGGCGGCCGGCATGGATGCCTTTGTCGCCAAGCCGTTCAACGTCGATGATTTGATCGCCACCATCCTGCGCCTGACCAAAGATCAGGACGGCGCGGCTGCGGCATCCGCGAAACCCGCTGCCGCACCGCAAGCGACCGCCGACGTCTGGCCCGGCATCGCATTGCAGCAAGGCCTGGCGACGTGGCGCGATGAAACCGCCTACCGCAAGTTCCTGCGCAAATTCGCCGCCGACTATGGCCGCAGCGGCGCGCAGCTGGAAACCTGGTATGCGCAAGGCGATACGGCTGCGGCGCAGGCCCTGACCCACAAACTGAAAGGCGCCGCGGCCAGCCTGTCGCTGACGGACGTGGCGCGCACGGCGGGCGACCTGGAACTGGCCGAGCATGAAGGGGGCGATATCGCGACGGCCTTGCGCGCGCTGCAGGATGCGCTGGCAATTGCCTGTGCGTCGATCATCGCCTATGCCGGCGCCGACACCGCCCCCTCGCCAGAGATGTCAGGCGGCGGCGATACTGGCGCCCTGTTGCGCGAATTGCTGCTGGCGCTGGACACCGATTCGCCTGACCGCGCCAGCGCCGTATTGAACCGGCTGGCGCCGCTGATTTCCAGCAGCGCCACCGCGCAAATACGCGGCCGTATCGACGATTTCGACTTCCGCGCCGCGGAAGCGCTGGCCCTGGGCCTGGTGACCGAACTGGGGCTTGAATTGGAGGAGTAGGACATGTTACCGGGACCGATTTTGATTGTCGACGACGAACCCAGCAACCTTGCTGTACTCAAGCAAATCCTGGGCGACACTTATACGCTTGCCTTCGCGCGCAATGGCGTCGATGGCCTGGCTGCAGCGCACAAGCATCGGCCCATCCTGGTCTTGCTCGACGTACAGATGCCTGGAATGGATGGCTATGCAGTGTGCCGCGCACTGAAGAGCGACCCGCGGACGGAAGACACGCCCGTGATCTTCGTGTCGTCGATGGGGGAAGTCGGTGACGAAGCGGCCGGCTTCGCATGCGGCGCCGTCGACTACCTGACCAAGCCCGTGTCGCCCGCCATCGTGCATGCGCGCGTGCGCACCCACCTGTCGCTGGTGCGCGCGGCCGCGCTGGAACAGGAGCAGGCCAAGACTGCGCGCCTGAGCCGCATCCACGCGGTACTGTCGGGCACCAACAGCGCCATCGTCCGTATCCACCAGCCGCAACCACTGCTGCAGGAAGCTTGCCGGATTGCCGTATCCCACGGCGGCTTCGGACTGGCGTGGATCGGTGTGGCCGGCCCCACTGGCAAGATCGCGGTCACCGCATCCGAAGGCGAGGCCGCCGGCCAGGCCGACGTGCAGCAATCCGCTTCGGGCGTGATTCGCCATCTGCTGGGCGGCGGCGCGACGGTGGTTTGCAACGACGTGCGCAGCCCGGATGGGTTTCCCCAGTGTTGCGAGGATGCCGAGGCGCGCGGTTTCGGCTCCATGGTGGGCTTGCCCCTGCATTCGCCACGGGGCGTCAACGGCGCGATGCTGCTGTATGCACAGGGAACCGATATTTTCGACCCTGAAGAAATGAAATTGCTGGGCGAACTGGCGGGCGACATCGTGTTTGCGCTCGATGCCATTGCCAACGAACAGCGCGCCAACTACCTGTCGTATTACGATGCGCTGACAGGTTTGCCGAACATGGAACTGTTCCTGGACCGGCTGGAACAGATCGAACAAAACGCGTTCCACAGCGGCGGCGGCGCCTTCGTCATCGTGTTGAACCTGGAACGCTTCAAACAGGTCAATGACACGGTGGGCCGGCATGGCGGCGACGAGGTGTTGCGCGTGATTGCGCGGCGGCTGGGCGAAGACCTGGGGCGGCAGTGCACGGTGGCGCGGGTGGGCGCCGACAACTTTGCCGTGGCCGGCGAGCGCGGCATCGATGAAAACGTCAACGCGCTGTGCGCCACCCTGCTCAACCTCGTCAGCGAACCCATGACGGTGCACGGCTCGACCCTGCAATTGGCGGCGCGCCTGGGCGTCTCCGTGTACCCGGCCGACGCCAGCGATTCGGAATCGCTGTTCAAGAACGCGGAAGCGGCGCTACGGCAAACCAAGGCGGTGCTGGCGCGCTTCCAGTACTACTCGCAGGAATTGAACGCACGGCTGGCGGAAAAAGCGGAACTGGAACGCTTGCTGAAGGAAGCCATCGACGGCGGCCAGTTCACCATGTATTACCAGCCGAAAGTGGACTTGCACACCGGTCAGATCGGCGGCGCGGAAGCGCTGATCCGCTGGCAGCACCCGGTCATGGGCACCGTGTCTCCCGACCGCTTCATCCCGCTGGCCGAAGAAACCGGCTTGATCGTCCCCATCGGCGACTGGGTGATCCGCGCCGTGTGCGCGCAACAGGCACAATGGCAACGCGAAGGCCAGCGCATCGTGCCGGTGGCGGTCAACCTGTCGGCGCTGCAATTCCGTGAAAGCAATGTGCTGCAAATCATTTCCGGCGCGCTGGAACAGCATGGCCTGGACCCGCGCTGGCTGGAAGTGGAATTGACGGAATCGCTGGTCATGCATGATCCACATGCGGCGCAGCAAACCATGCGTGATTTTGGCAAACTGGGCTTGCACATTTCGCTGGACGATTTCGGCACCGGCTATTCGTCGCTGGCCTACCTGAAGCGCTTCCCCTTCCAATACGTGAAAATCGACCGCGCCTTTGTCACGGAAATCAGCAACAACCCGGACGATGCCGCCATCGCCACCGCCATCATCGCCATGGCGCACAGCCTGCGCATGAGTGTGATTGCGGAAGGCGTGGAATCGGAAGCGCAAATGCAATTCCTGCGGTCGCGCCAGTGCGATTACCTGCAGGGCTATTACTTCAGCCGCCCCTTGCAGGCGGCGGAATTCAACAAGATAGTCCAGGATAGCAAACAATTGCCCTTGGCCAGCGACCTGGACAGGCCGGAACACACGCTGCTCCTCGTCGATGACGATGAAGCACTCCTGGCCGGCATGCAGCGCACTCTGCGGGGTGAAGGCTACCGCATCCTGTGCGCCACCTCCGCGTCCGAAGCCATGGACTTGCTGGCGCTGCAGCCGGTCCAGGTCATCGTCTGCAACCAGCTGGCGCAGAAACCGGACCGCAAACCGGTGCTGGGTTCCGCCGCGCGCATGTACCCGGACACCATGCGCATCGCGCTGAGCAGCCAGCAACAACTGGGCGCCGTGCTGGATGCGGTCAACAGGGGAGAAATCTACCGTTTCCTGACCAAGCCATGGGATGAAGACATCCTCAAGCGCACCATCCGGGAAGCATTCCAGCGCTACCGGCCCGCCGTCTGCGCCTGAACCCGCCCTCCCCGCGAAGGCGGGGAGCAGGTGGGACGTCCGCGGCCGATTGTCCGCTTGTCCATTGGCCCGCGTGTCATTACTATTCAACATTGCCGCCCTATCATGGCGGCTTCCCGTCGACCAACCTGTCCAGCCTACGAATGCCTACACTGACCCGGTGTTTCACCCTGCTTGCCCCCCTTTCCCTGTCCATCGCGGCCCATGCAGCCGCCCCGGCCCCGTCGCCATCGCCCAAGCTGGTGGTGGTCATGGTGGTCGACGGCCTGCCCAATGAACAAGTGCTGCGCTACCGCAGCCAGTTCGGCGCGGGCGGTTTCCGCCGCCTGATGGAACAAGGCGCCTACTTCCAGAACGCGCACCAGGCCCATGGCGTGACAGTGACGGCGGTCGGCCATGCGGCCGTGCTGACGGGGGCGTATCCGTACATGCACGGCATCGTCGGCAATAACTGGGTCAACCCGGCCACCAAAGAAAGCATGTATTGCACCGAAGACCGGACCCATACCTATTTGGGCGTGAAGACGCAGCCGTCCGACGGCACGTCGCCGCGCAACCTGCGCGTCAACACGGTGGGCGACGAACTACGCTACAGCAATGGCAACCAGTCGAAAGTTGTCACGGTCTCCGGCAAGGACCGGGGCGCCATCCTGTTGGCGGGCAAAGCCGGCACCGCCTATATGTACGCGGACGATACCGGCCAGTTCATGACGTCGTCGTATTACATGGCGTCGTACCCGCAATGGGTCACGCGCTTCAACGACGCGAAACCGGCGGACCAGTTCTATGGCAAGAACTGGACGCCGCTGCTGCCGCCGGCGGCGTACGAACACGATGCCGACGACGACCTGGTGGCGCCGCGCGCAGGGGGGGAAGAGCGCAACCGCTTCCCGTTTGCCATGGCCAGCGAGTCCGGCCAGCTCGACGCGAAATATTACAACCGTCTGCGCTCGTCGCCGTTCCTCGACAAGCTGACCCTGGACTTCGCGCGCGCCGCGATTGCCGGTGAAAACCTGGGCAAGAACCCGGCCGGCGTGCCGGACGTGCTGGGCATCAGCCTGTCCAGCCACGATTACATCAACCACGCGTACGGGCCGGAAAGCCGCGCCTCGCACGACCATTTACAGCAACTGGACCGCCTGCTGGCGGGCTTCTTTACGGACCTGGACAAGACCGTCGGCCTGGAGAACACCCTCGTCGTGCTGACGGCCGACCATGGGTTCCCGAATACGCCGGAGTTTTACCAGTCCCGCAAATTCGATGCCGGCCGCGTCGATGGCAAAAAACTGGTGGCCGACCTCGACGCCCACCTGGCCGCCACGTTCAAGCTGACCAAACCCGTCACCGCCTACCTGCTGCCGAATATCCACCTCGACTATGAACAGATCGCGCAGGCCGGCCTGAAACGCGAAGACGTGGAACAGGCCGCCGTGCGCTGGCTGGCCAAACAGCCCGGCATCGCCGACGCGTATGGCCGCACGCAACTGGAAAACGGCACGGTGCCCCGCACCCGCATCGGCACGCTGATGCAGCGCGCGTGGAACCGCGACAATTCCGGCGACGTGCTGCTGGTGATGAAGCCGTACTGGATCATCGGCGGCGGCAAACATGGCACCACCCACGGCGCACCGTATGCCTACGACACCAACGTGCCGCTGTTCATGATGGGCAAGCAATGGATCAAACCGGGAGCGAGCGGCGTCTACACGGAAGTGCAGGACATCGCACCGACCTTGTCCTACCTGCTGAAAGTGCGTCCGCCAGCGGGCGCGGAAGGCCGCGTACTGGCGGAGTTCCTGCAAAAATAAAAAAAACGGCAGCCCCCTCTGACAAAGGCTGCCGCGAAAGAGACGCGCCATGGGGAACGCGCCCCGGGAACGCTTTACGGTTAGTTCAGGTGCGCCGCGATTTGCGGCAGCAATTCATCGAACGTGCGGCCGGTGCCGTTTTCACCGATCGCATGCATTTTCCATTCGCCGTTGTGGCGGTACAGCTTGGCCATGATTTGCGCCGAGTGGTTGCCCTGCACGGACAGGTTGAAACGCGCGACTTCCTTGCCGTCGGCCGCGTTGATCAGGCGGCAGTAGGCGTTTTCCACTTGCGCGAAGCTCTGGCCCGTGAAGCTGTTGACGGTGAAGACGATGCTCTTCACGTCGGCCGGCACCGACGACAGCGACACGCTGATCTGTTCATCGTCGCCATCGCCGGCGCCCGTGCGGTTGTCGCCCGAGTGGTTGATACTGCCGTCACGGCTCTTCAACTGGCGGAACCACACCACGTCCAGCGGACGGTTGTTGGTGTCGAACAGGACGCACGAGGCGTCGAGGTCGATTTCCGCCTTGCTGCCGCCGAAACCAAAGAACCCCTTGGATTTGACGGCATCCCAGCCCAGGCCCATCACCACGCGGGACAACGTGCTGCCCGCTTCTTTGTCCAGAGAAATCTTCTGGCCCTTTTGCAAATTCACTGACATAACACCTCCTGTTACGAACTTTGAGGACCGCGCACCCAGGCCAGGAAGCCATTGCGGTTACGCGAACACACGAGGATCTTTCCCTGACCCGAGAAGCGCAGCACCATCCCTTCGCCGCTGGTCACACTGTTGACCAGGTTGCCGAAGAAGCCGCTGCTGCGGTTGGTCGTCACCGACATTTCATAGTGCAGGCTGCTGTCCCAGCACACCACGTGCGAGTTGTCGATGATGACGTCCTTGCCTGGCGCCACGTCCAATAAGGAAATGGAACCGAAGCCCGATACCGCCACCTGGCCGCTGCCCGACGTTTCCGTGATGAAGAAACCGCCGGACTGGGCGAACAGCGCGTTGCCCAGGCTTTGCGTGCGCACATTCAGTTGCACGCTGGAGCTGGCAGCGACGAATGCGCCGTCGCTGATCATGTATTGCCGCTGGCCCACGTCCATCACTTGCATGGCGCCCGGCAAGGTCGGCGACAGCAGGCAATCGCCATCGCCCTTGGTTGCTTCAATATGCTGCTGGAAGAACGATTCACCGTTGGCAAAGGTGCGCATCAACGCGCTGCCCAGCCCACCGCTCATGCGGCCTTTCAGCTCCAGGTTGGACTCCATCATGACCATGGCATCCGATTCGCAATAAATCTTTTCGCCATGGCGCATCGAGACATGCAGGAAGGGATCGACATCCCCTGTCACGGTAAATACTGGCATGATCTCTTACCGTTAAACGTTCACGCCGAACGACGACGCCAGTGCGCCCAGGCCGCCTTTGTAACCCTGGCCGACCGCGCGGAATTTCCAGTCGCTGCCGTTGCGATAGACTTCGCCAAAGACCAGCGAGGTTTCAACGGAACCGTCTTCCGACAAGTCGAAGCGGGCGATTTCCTGGCCGTTGGCCGCGTTCACGCAGCGTACGAAGGCTTTCTGGACCTGGCCGAAGTTCTGGCGGCGCGCTTCCGCTTCGTGGATCGTCACGCACACGGAAATCTTCTCGATTTCAGCAGGCACTTTCGACAGTTCCACGGTCACGGTTTCATCGTCGCCTTCGCCGGCGCCGGTGCGGTTGTCGCCCGAGTGGGTCACGGAACCGTCGGACGATTTCAGGTTGTTGTAGAAGATGAAGTCATTGTCGCCGCGTACTTTCCCATCCGCTTTCAGCAGGAAGGCCGAGCTGTCGATGTCGAATGCGGCGCCGTCGGTGTTGCGGACATCCCAGCCCAGGCCCACGACCAGTTTCGACAGGCCGGGAGCTTCTTTGCTCAGGTTGACGTTACCGCCTTTTTGCAGACTGATTGCCATGATGTGTTACTCCTATGAAGTTTTAACTCAAGTGTCTGAACACCTTGCTGCATCAGCGGCGGGCCGGTGTTCAATGGGCACGCCGCTATTCTTGTTACCGACTGCTCAAACAGCAGCCAGCGCTTGTTTCTTGTACCGGATCGACGACCAAAGTGAATCTCACGCTATGGTTAGCGCCTGCCGTTTCTTATACTGGACCGACGACCAAAGCGACGCGCCAATGAAAGCCACACCAATCAAGCCCGTGAAGATTTCCGGGATGTGGAACTTGATCGACAGCAGCATGATCACGGCCAGGATGCCGATGGCGTAGTGCGCGCCGTGCTCCAGGTACACAAATTCATCCAGCGTGCCTTTCTCCACCAGGTAAATCGTCAGCGAACGGACGAACATCGCGCCAATCGCCAGGCCCAGCATGATGATCACGACGTCATTCGTGATGGCAAACGCGCCAATCACACCGTCGAAACTGAACGACGCATCCAGCACTTCCAGGTACAGGAAACCGCCGATACCGCCGCGTTTGACCATGTCGCCCACGTTGGTGCCGCCTTCTTCTTCCGCTTCCAGCAGGCTGGACAAACCATCCACCGCCACGTAAATCAGCACGCCCCACAGGCCGGCGATCAGCACGATCAATTTCTGACCTTCTTCCACCATGCCCAGGCAAGCCAGCAATGCGCCGATGGTGACCATGACGGAGACCGACGACATCTTGCCCAGCGAACCCAGCTTCTTCTCGAAGTTGCCCAGCCAGTGGGTTTCCTTTTCCTTATCCAGCAGGAAGTTCAGGAACACCAGCAACAGGAACGCGCCGCCAAATGCCGCCACTTCCGCGTGGTGATTGGTCAGGTGCATCGAATACGCTTTCGGGTCGTTCAGCGCCAAGGTCCAGACTTCCGCCAGACTGATATCGGCCGCCACCGCGACAATCACCAGCGGGAACAGCAAGCGCATACCAAACACGGCGATGATGATGCCCACGCCCAGGAACAGTTTTTTCCAGAACGCGTCCCACGTTTTCAAGACGGAGGCGTTCACCACCGCGTTGTCGAACGACAGCGATACTTCCATCACGGCGAGAATCACCGCGATACCCAGCGCCGTCAGTGCGCCGCCCCAGCCCGTGTGCTGGTATCCCCACCAGCCTGCAACCGCAAGGCAGATGAAGGAGACAATGAATGAAACCCTGAAATGTTTCATTGTTTTTTCCTTTCGTGTTGATCAATGTCAGGCAGTGTAAAGAAAACACGCGAATAGAAAAATGGAAGATAATCGAAGGATTACTTCGCAAAAACAGAACCATGAAAACCGCAGGCATCAACTTCAGGCATCTTTATTTCTTCTGGGCAGTGGCAAAGGAAGGCAGCGTGACGCGCGCCGCCGAGCGCCTCGGGCTGGCGATCCAGACTGTCAGCACGCAACTGGCGTTGCTGGACCAGTCGCTGGGCAAGGCGCTCTTAACCCAGCAGGGCCGCCGCCTGGTGCCGACCGAAGCGGGCCGCGTGGCGCTGGATTACGCGGACCAGATTTTTCAACTGGAAGACCAGTTGCAGCAGGCGCTGTCCGATGTGGATGCGGGCCGCATGCGGTTGACGGTCGGCATTTCCGATTCGCTGCCCAAGCTGGTGGCCTATCACTTGCTGGCCACGACGCAGGCACTGGAAAAGCCTGTCAAGCTGATCTGTATGGAAGATGAATATGATGCGCTGCTGGCCGACCTGGCGCTGAACAAGCTCGACGTGGTGTTGACGGACCGCGCCGTGCGCGCCACACCGAGCTTGCGCGTGTTCAGCCACCTGTTGATGGAGAGCCAGATGCAGTTATACGGCGTGCCCAAACTGGCGCGCCGCTACCGGCGCAACTTCCCCCTTAGCCTGCATGGCGCGCCGTTGCTGATGCCGACGCGGAACAATGCGCTGCGGGGCCGCATCGACGCATGGTTCGTGCAGCACGGTGTGCGGCCCGACGTGGTGGGGGAATTTGAAGACAATGCGATGCTGAACACCTTTGGCCGCAACGGCATGGGATTGTTCTTTGCCCCCGCCGTACTGGCGCAGGACATGCGCGAACAGTTCGACGTGGACCTGGTGGGACAGGCGCCGGAATTGCGCGAACAGTTTTATGCGATTTCCAACGAGCGCAAGATCAAGCACCCGGCAGTGGAGGCGATCCTGGAATCCTTGCAGGCAATGTCGTAACGCAACGCAAGGCCCGGGAGTATCATTTTGGAATGCTGACTTGCGCGAGGGGTTGTATTTTGAACAAGAGACCCATCATTGCCGCCGCCGTGCTGTCGCTGATCGCCCTTGGCTGGGCCGCGTGGCATGTCACCCGCCCCGCTCCTGGCGCGGGGCCGCTGGTGTTGTATGGCAATGTGGATGTGCGCCAGGTGTCGCTGGCGTTCAATGGCAGCGAACGCATCGCCAGCCTGGCCGTGCAGGAAGGCGACCATGTGCGCGCCGGGCAAGCGCTGGGTAAACTCGACACGAAGACCCTGGAACTGAAGCTGCAGCAAGCCCGCGCGCAATCGGAAGCCCGCGTCCAGGCGCTGCACCGGTTGCAAACCGGCAGCCGCCCGGAAGAAGTGGCGCAGGCGCGCTCCCACACGGCGGCATTGCAGGCGGAAGCGGAATTCGCGCAGCAACAGTTGAACCGGTTGACGTCGCTGCAACGGCAAATGGCGGGCGCCGTCAGCCAGCAGGATATCGACAATGCCGCCGCGCGCCGCAAGGCCACGCAGGCGCAGGTGGAAGGCGCGCGCAAGGCGCAGGAACTGGTGCAGACCGGGCCGCGCAAGGAAGACATCGCCCAGGCGCAGGCGCAGGTGGAGGCAGCGCGCGCCGATATCGCCCTGCTGGAACACCAGTTGGCCGAAAGCACGCTGACGGCGCCGCAGGCAGGCGTGGTGCGGGCGCGGCTGATGGAAGCGGGTGACATGGCATCGCCGCAGCGCCCCGTTTATACGCTGGCCATCACGGACCCGAAATGGGTGCGCGCTTATGTCAGCGAAGCCGACCTGGCGTGGGTGAAACCCGGCGTGGCCGCCGCCATCGCGATAGACAGCCTGCCAGGAAAAGCCATCGCCGGCCGCGTCGGTTACGTGTCGTCGGTGGCGGAATTCACGCCGAAGACCGTGCAAACGGAGGAATTGCGCACGTCGCTGGTGTATGAAGTGCGCGTGCTGGCGGAAGACAAGGAAGACCGCCTGCGGTTGGGCATGCCCGCCACGGTGCGGCTGGCGCGCGGCGACCGTTGAGTGCATGCCCATCATGGCTACCGCATACGCGCTGCAAGCGGCCAACCTGCATAAAGCGTTCAGCCCCAAGCACGGCGGCGCCGTTGCCCATGCGCTGCGGGGCGTGTCGCTGGCCGTGGCGCCGGGCGCGCTGACGGCGCTGGTGGGCCCGGATGGCGCGGGCAAGACCACGTTGCTGCGCATGGCGGCGGGCTTGCTGACGGCTGACCACGGGACGTTGCACGTACTGGGCATCGATGCGGCGCGCGATCCGCAACAGATCCAGGAACGCATCGGCTACATGCCGCAGCGCTTCGGCCTGTATGAAGACTTGAGCGTGCAAGAAAATCTCGACCTGTACGCGGACTTGCACGGCGTGCCGCGAGACATACGGCGCGAACGCTATGCGCAATTGCTGCACATGACGGACCTGGGGCGCTTTACCGCGCGCCCGGCCGGCAAGCTGTCCGGCGGCATGAAGCAAAAGCTGGGACTGGCCTGCACGCTGGTGCGGTCGCCGGAATTGTTGTTGCTGGATGAGCCGACGGTCGGCGTCGATCCCCTGTCGCGGCGCGAGCTGTGGGACATCGTGCGGCAACTGGTCGACACGCAGGGGCTGACGGTGCTGGTCAGCACGTCGTACATGGATGAAGCGGAACGCTGCGCGCATGTCTGCGTGCTGCACGAGGGCGTGGTGCTGGCCGCCGGCGAACCGGAACAATTGCGCGCCAAGGCCGATGGCCTGTGCCACCTGGCCACGCCGCCACAGGGCATTGCCGCCCGCACCTTGCAGGCGCGCCTGCTCGATGCCCGCGCGGTCGTGGCCGATGCGGTGCCGGAAGGCGGCAAGGTGCGCTATATGCTGCAGCCAGGCACCCCGCCTCAGCATGCCGGCGGCACGCTGGCGGCGCTGCTGGCCGGCGTGCGGACGCAGCCCGTTCCCGCGCGGCTCGAAGATGGTTTCATGCTGATCTTGCGCGGCATGGCAACGCAGGACGGCGCCGGTACGGCGGATATTGAGGGCGCAACACCCGCATCACAGGGCGACGCGGCGGCCCATGCCCCCATTGTTCCCGTCATCGAAGTGCGCGACCTGGTGCGCCGGTTCGGCGACTTTACCGCCGTCGCCAGCACCACCTTCGACGTGCGGCGCGGTGAAATCTTCGGCTTACTGGGACCGAACGGCGCCGGCAAGACCACCACCTTCCGCATGCTGTGCGGCTTGCTGCCCGCCACCAGCGGCACCTTGAAAGTGGCAGGTGTCAACCTGCGCCACGCCCGGGCCGAAGCGCGCCGCAAGGTGGGCTATGTGTCGCAAAAGTTTTCGCTGTACGGCAACCTGACCGTCGCGGAAAACATGCGCTTCTTTGGCGGCGCCTATGGTTTGACGGGCGCCCGCTTGCGCGAACGCACGGCCGCGATGCTGGCCCAGTTCCAGCTGACCGGCCATCAGGACGCGCCCAGCGGACAGCTACCGGGCGGGTTCAAGCAGCGGCTGGCCATGGCCGTCGGCTTGCTGCATGCACCGGACATCCTGTTCCTCGACGAACCCACCAGCGGCGCCGACCCGCTGGCGCGGCGCGCATTCTGGCGCCGCATTACCGCGCTGGCCGCCAGCGGCGTCACCATCATCGTCACCACGCACTTCATGGAAGAAGCGGAATACTGCGACCGCATCGTGATCCAGGATGCGGGCCGGCTGCTGGCATTGGGCACGCCGCGCGACGTGCGCGCGCAGGCGGGCAATGCCGACGGCATGGAACAGGCGTTCATCGCCATTGTCGAAAAGAACAGGGAGAACGCATGAAGTCCCTGTCCCTGAACCGGCTGGCGGCGCTGGTCCGCAAGGAATTCCGCCAGTTGCTGCGCGACGCCAGCAACCTGGCCATCGGCATTGCGCTGCCCATCGCACTGATCCTGATCTTCGGCTATGGCTTGTCGCTGGACGTCAAACACGCGCCCATCGCCATCGTGATGGAAGACTCGTCCCCGGCCGCGCATGACGCGGTGGCGGGATTGTTGCTGTCCGACGCGTTCGCCCCCGTCATGCTGGCCTCCATGCATGACGCGGAAACGCTGATGCGCGAGCGCAAGGTCGATGCCGTGGTGCGCGTGCCATCCGATTTTTCGCGCCGCAAGGCGGCGGGCGACGCCCGCATCCAGTTGCTGCTGCATGGCGCGGATGCCAACCGCGCCGGCATCATTTCGCGCTACGTCACCGGCGCGCTGGCGCAGCCGCGCCAAGCCGACCGGCTGGGTTCAAGATCTCCAGGCGACGTGGGCATGGCCGTCATCGAACAGCGCATGTGGTTCAACGCCGCCAATACCAGTACGTGGTACCTGGTGCCGGGCCTGATCGTGCTCGTGATGACGCTGGTGGGCGCATTCCTGACCGCGCTGGTGATGGCGCGTGAATGGGAACGGGGCACGCTGGAAGCGCTGTTCGTGACGCCGGTGCGGCCCCTGGAAATCCTGCTGGCGAAGATCATCCCGTATTTCATGGTTGGCATGCTGGGGCTGGTGCTGTGCCTGTGCGCGGCGCGCCTGCTGTTCCACGTGCCGCTGCAAGGCTCGATAGCGATCCTGTTGCTCAGTTCGATGCTGTATTTGTTGGTCGCGGTCGGCATGGGCCTGGTGATTTCCTCCGTCACGCGCAACCAGTTCCTGGCCAGCCAGGTGGCGCTGCTGTCGAGCTTTATGCCATCGCTGATGCTGTCCGGTTTCCTGTTTGATTTGCGCAGCGTGCCGGCCGTGATCCGCGCGGTGGGCGGCATCCTGCCCGCCACGTACTTCATGGAATTGATCAAGACGCTGTTTTTGGCGGGGAATGTGTGGCCGCTGATTGCGCGCAATTGCGCGGTGCTGGCGTTGTATGCGGTGGTGTTGCTGGCGGTCGCGCTGGCGGTCACGCGCAAGAAACTGGATTGAAGGAGCCGCCATGGCCATTTTCATTGCGCTGCTGCGCCGTATCGCCAACATGTGTCACAAGGAATTCCTGGCCGTGCTGAAGGATCCGGCCAGCCGCGCCATCTTGATTGTGCCGGCGCTGGTGCAAAGCATGCTGTTCGGCTACGCGGCCACGTTCGACCTGACCGATGCGCCGTATGTGCTGGTGGACCAGGACCGGGGTGCGGCGGCGCGGGACTTCGTTGCCCGCCTTGAAGGTGGCGGCGTGTTCCGCCGTGTCGCCACGCTGGCCGGGCCGCAGGACATCGCCCGCCTGATCGAGACCCACGACGCCATGGCGGCCATCGTCATCGCGCCGGATTTCGAGCGGCGCTTGCAGGCGGGCGCCGCCTCGCCGATCCAGCTGATTGTCGACGGCCGCAATTCCAATACCGCGGGCGCCGCCGCCGGCCACGTTGGCGCCGTGACAGCGGAATTCAACCGGCGGTGGCGCGAACAGCATGGCGGGGCCTCGGCCAATCTCGCGGTGAACCCGGCATCCCTCCCGCCCACGGTGGAAACGCGCGCCTGGTATAACCCGAACCTGCAAACACGGTGGAATATCCTGCCCGGCCTGATCGCGGGCTTGTCGATGCTGCAAACGCTGCTGCTGTCGGCCTTGTCGGTGGCGCGCGAGCGGGAGCAAGGCAGTTTCGACCAGTTGCTGGTGACGCCGATGTCGCCGCTGGAAATCATGGCGGGCAAGGCGCTGGCGCCCGTGCTGATCGGCCTGGCGCAATCGACCATCATCCTGCTGGTGACGTTGCTGTGGTTCCGCGTGCCGATGGCAGGCTCTGTCTTCACCCTGTACGCGGGGCTGGCGCTGTTCACGGTGGCCAGCGTCGGCATCGGGCTGTCGATTTCCGCCGTGTCGCTGAACATGCAGCATGCCATGCTGTACACCTTCGTGCTGATCATGCCGATGATGCTGTTGTCCGGCCTGACGACGCCGATCCGCAACATGCCGGAATGGATGCAGACGCTGACCATGGCCAATCCGCTGCGTTTCGCCATCGACCTGGTGCAGCGCGTCTACCTGGAAGGGGTGGGATTGCGCGTGGTGGCGGGCGATTTGCTGCCGCTGGCCATCATTGCCGCCATCACGTTGCCGCTGGCCGCATGGCTGTTCCGCAACCGGCTGGTATGACGGCCAGCGATGGAAGACGGCCGCTGCCAAAGGAACAGCAAGGCGGCCGTGGCGCCAGTCAATGCCGGTGGCGTGCGCCACCGGCATGGTTGAACTGGACAATTGAAGCGTTTACTGCGCGAGGCCGGTGCGCGCACCGGCGGTGGCGATGACCTTGGCTTTCACGTCGGCGGCCGGGATCGCAGTGTACGTATAGCCGGTCGAGCCATACGATTGCGTGGTGCCCCAGTTGGTGGCATTGACGGCGCCGCTTGGCGTATCCCATGTGATACCGGGGCCGACGTAATTGTTACGCAATTCCCAGTAACCGATCTGGCTGCTGTCGCGCGAAGTCACCGGATTCTTCACGTTTTCAAAGTAGTTTGCCTCGATCAGTGACAAGCCGCCCATGCGCACGTTGATACCGGACGTACCCACATTATTGAAGTAATTGTTGAAGATATGCGTCTGGCCAAAGCGTTGCAGCGGCAAGCGCGACTTGACGTTTTCAAAACGGTTGTTGTGGTACGTGGTGCGGGCATTCACGTTGGCGGTATCGCTGTCGCTATAGCCATTCAGCGAAACCTTCTGGTAGTTGTAGACGTGGTTGTACGACACCGTGATATGGTGCGCACCTTTTTTCATGTCGATGCCGCCATCGAACGATGCGTCGCCGGCCCCCGAACACGACGTCAGGGATGCAAAGATCGTGTTGTGATCGATCCAGATATTGCTGGGCTGGCCGGACGACATGCCTTCGATGGAAATCGAATCCGCCGCTTCGCCCCCTTGCAACAAGCCGATCATCATATTTTGCACGATGATGTTATGGGCATTGCCTGCAATATGGATGCCGAAATTCGCGCTGGAATCACTGGCGCCGCGGATCGTGATGTTGCTCTTGTTTTTCACTTCCAGCGTTTGCGCCGGTTTTTGCCATTGGGCGCACACGTCGGTGATTTTGGTGAAGTCGAACTTGCCCGTGTAATTCAGCACCAACCCGGCATTGTCGGTGTAGGCGTCGATCTTGGCCTGCATTTCCGCCAGCGTGGCGACATTGACAGCGGCCTTGCCGCCCCCGCCTGTGGTAGCGGCGCCATAACCGACCGGTCCGGCCGATGCAGTCCCGGCCGCTGCCAGCGCGGCTGCCATGAACAGCGTTTTCAGTTGCATAACCTTCATTCGCATATCTCCTGTCTCGTTGTCATTTGATGTTGGGTGGTGGGCCGGCCGGGCGCCACGGACAGAATGCATTTTTTACAATAAAAAGTCTATATGGCCTGACCAAAATACAACATTTGGACTGACCAAAATAAATATTTGGCTAATCCATTTTACTTATTGGCCTTACCAAATAGCACCAGCGTCGGAGAAAATGCCAAAACAGCATCCAGTCGTCTGCCGGCTCGGCTAAGATAGAGGTTTCAACGACGGTCGCGTAATGCGATTCATATGGTTAATCTATTGCTCGTTCTGCTCGCCCTGTTCCTGGTCGCGCTGAACGGTTTCTTTGTTGCAGCTGAATTCGGTATTGTTACCCTGCGCCGCACCCGCGTGCGCGCCATCGCGAAAACACAAGGCCTGCGCGGCCGCACTTTGGCCAAGGTCCACGGCGAACTCGACGCCTACCTGTCGGCCTGCCAATTAGGTATCACCCTCGCATCGCTGGGCCTGGGCTGGGTCGGCGAACCCGCCTTTGCTTCGCTGCTGGAGCCGCTGTTCCCCGTGCTGGGCGTCACGTCGCCGCAAATCGTGCACGGCATTTCGTTTGTCTTCGCCTTCGTCACCATCTCGTTCCTGCACATCGTCGTCGGCGAACTGGCGCCCAAATCGCTGGCGATCCGCATGCCCGAAGCCATCGGCTTGTGGAGCGCCCTGCCCCTGTACGGCTTCTACTGGGCCATGTACCCGGCCATCTGGGTCCTCAACCAAAGCGCCAACATGGTGTTGAGAATTGCCGGCCTGTCCGGCGCCGGCGGGCATGGCGATTCGCACTATTCGACCGAAGAATTGAAGATGATCCTGCGCACCAGCCAGCCGGGGGAAAAGTTCAACAAGGATGAACGCAATATCCTGGCGCACACGCTGGAGTTTTCGCAAATGTCCGTGTCCGACCTGATGCGCCCGATCCACGAAGTGATCGCGCTGCACGCGTCGAAACCGCTGGAAGAAAACCTGCAAACCGTGGTGCGCAACCGTTTTTCCCGCTATCCGTATTACGACGAAGACGGCGAGACCGTGCTGGGCATGGTGCACTTGAAAGACTTGTTCTTCGCCGAGCAGTCGGGCAAGGACCTGGCGTCGCTGACGCCGTTCGTGCGCCCGGTGGAAACCTATTCGGCCCGTACCCCGGCCCTGGAATTGTTCCGCCGCCTGAAGGACGGCGCACCGCACTTTGCGCTGATCGGTGAAAAGGGCAAGCGCCCGGTCGGCTTCCTCACGCTGGACAACTTGCTGGGCGCGATGGTGGGCGAAATCCACGACGAATTCCGCCTCAATGAAAACGACTGGCTCAAGCAGGAAGACGGCGCGCTGGTCGGCAAGGCCAGCCTGCCGATCGTATCGCTGGAACGGGCGCTGGGCCTGGACATCGAAAACGAAGAGATGGGCTTGCAGGACATCGAATCCGTCGGCGGCCTCGTCATGCTGAAGCTGGGCGATATCCCGAAACAGGGCCAGCGCGTGGAATTCAACGGCTTCGACATCGTGGTCAAGAAAATGAACGGTCCCCGCATCCTGCTGGTGAAAGTCATCCCGCGCCAGCCGCGGCATAGCGAATCCGACGAACAAGACTGATCGATCCGGCCGATGGAAATCCTCGTTGAACTGCTGTTTGAATTCCTGATTCAGCTTTTCGGCGAGCTGCTGGTCGAAGTGGGCCTGCAATCCATCGCCGCCCCCTTCCGCAAGGAATCCAGTCCCTGGCTGGCCGCCATCGGCTACGCGTTTTTTGGCGCCGTCGCCGGCGCCATCAGCCTGTGGCTATTCCCCGATCACATGGTGGTCAATGTCAAACTGCGCCTGATTAACCTTGGCGTGACGCCGATTGCCACCGGCCTGTGCATGTCGTTGCTGGGCGCGTGGCGCGCGCGGCGCGGCCAGGACTTGATCCGCATCGACCGCTTTTCCTATGGTTACCTGTTCGCACTGTGCCTGGGGCTGGTGCGTTTTTATGGAGCGTCGTAACCATGCAGATCCGGCCAGCGCTTGAATCCGACCTGCCCGCCATGCGGGAGATTTTCCAGGCTGTCGTCGCCACTGGCGATACGCTGCCGTTTTCTTCGTCCATGCCGCCGGAGACCTTTCACAGCCACTGGTTCGGTGCGCACCGCGCCTATGTCGCTGCCGATGACAGCGGCGTCATCGGCATGTACAAGGTCGGGGCGAATTATCCCGACCTGGGTTCCCATATCGGCAGCGCGACGTATCTCGTCTCTCCTGCCGCGCAAAGCAAGGGCGTGGGCCGGGCACTGGTCACGCACAGCATCGAGCAAGCGCGCAGCGACGGCTTTATGGCCATGCAGTTCAACTATGTCGTCAGCACCAATGCGCCGGCCGTGGCGCTGTATGAAAAGCTGGGCTTCGCCATCGTGGGCACCTTGCCGCAAGCCTTCCGGCATGCCACCCTGGGACTGGTCGATGCCTATGTAATGTACAAACCGCTGCAGTAATCCACCTGGAGAACAGCATGGAACTTGGAAATTTCTCTGTCAGCCTGGCCGTCAAGGATATCGCTGCTTCCCGCGCGTTTTACGAAAAGCTGGGCTTTACCGTGTGGGGCGGCGACCAGTCAAAAAACTGGCTGATTCTCAAGAACGGCAGCACGATCATCGGCCTGTTCCAGGGCATGTTCGACAAGAATATCCTGACCTTCAATCCGGGCTGGGACAGCGACGCCAATACCTTGCCGGCATTTCCCGATATCCGTACCGTGCAGCACAGCCTGAAAGCGCAGGGTGTGCCGCTGCTGAGCGAAGCCGACGAAACCACGTCCGGGCCGGCCAGCTTCATGGTGGAAGATCCGGACGGCAACCAGATCCTGTTCGACCAGCATGTGTAACGGGAGCACGCCATGATCAAAGGTTCCTGCCTGTGCGGCGCAGTGCACTGGACGTTCGATGGCCAACCGGATGGCGCGACCGCATGCAATTGCACGGCGTGCCGCCGTTACGGCACGCTGTGGGCTTACGACTATGAAAACGAAGGGATCCACGTTACCGGTCAAACGCGGCCCTTCGTTCGCGGCACCGCGCTGGAATTCCACTTTTGCCCGACATGCGGCTGCATCGCATTCTGGCGCGGCCTGCGCATCGACGAACTCGGACGCCGCCGCATTGCCGTCAATTTGCGCCTGGCCGAACCGGAAGCGGTGGCGGCCATTCCGATCGATCATTTCGACGGACTCGATACTTTTGACGATTTGCCGCGTGATGGGCGCTGCGTGGCGGATTACTGGTTTTGACGGCGCTGCTTCAGCAGTTGAAGGGGATCGGTGCATGACTGCAAATTCATTCGGGGACCTGATCACCATATTGCAGCAGCGCTTCGAAAAAAACATGCCACGCCACCCGGCACTGGACTGGCACGCCGTGCAAGCCAGGCTGGATAGCCATCCTGAACATCTGCGCGCCTTGCAGGCAATGGAAAACACGGGCGGTGAACCCGATGTCATTGCATATGACGAAGCCACCGGCGCATGCACGTTTTGCGACTGCGTATCGGAAAGCCCCGCCGGCCGGCGCAGCCTGTGCTTTGACGATCAGGCGCTGGAATCCCGCAAGCAAAACAAGCCTGCCGGCAGCGCCATGGCGATGGCCGCGGCGATGGGCATTACGATGTTGACAGAGGACCAGTATCGCGAATTACAACAACTGGGCGAATTCGACCGGAAAACTTCCAGCTGGATTCAAACCCCGTCAAACATCAGGAAACTAGGCGGCGCACTGTTTTGCGACCGCCGCTATGATCACGTCTTCACTTATCACAATGGCGCGGAATCGTACTATGCGGTACGGGGATTTCGCGGCCAGCTCAAGGTTTAATCAATGAAAAAACATCTGCTGGCGATGGCCGCCCTGGCGACCATCATCGTTGCCAACGCCACCGCTGCCCCAACTGCAGCACCGGTGCGCGCGGAAATCGACGGGCTGCTCGGCAAACTGCAAACCTCCGGCTGCCAGTTCAACCGCAACGGTTCCTGGTACAGCGGCGCGGAAGCGAAATCGCACTTGCTGCGCAAGCTGGAATACTTCGAAGACAAAAGCAATGTAAAAACCACGGAACAGTTCATTGAACTGGCCGCATCGAAGAGCAGTTCGTCCGGCAAGCCATATCAGGTCAAATGCGGTAACGCGGCGGCCGTACCGAGCCAGCAATGGCTGAGCACGGAATTGAACGCTATCCGGGCGTCCACCGCCCACGGCAAACCATAACCCGCGATGCGCTCCCTGCCATTTCTCTTGACACTTCCTCTTGCTTGCGCGGCGTCGCCACAAGTACTGCTCTCGGCCCACACAGAGTCCAAACTGAAGGGAGGTATCACGCCTCCGGACGCAGTGGCACAACTCATTCTTCGCAATGAGCCTGATGACGTGGCATGGCTGCACGAATGCATGACTGAAAAAGGGTTCGGAAAGAAAGCTACTGCTAAATTCTTTACCGCAAAAGCACTCCACCTGAACGGAGACGGTGTCACTGATTACTTTGTCCGGCCCGCTCTTCGACCGTACTGCCAGGCGTTTTATGGGGCACACCTGTTCCGATACTGGTTCATCATCGGCCATCGCATGCAAGGCAAGACGACGTACAAAATCGTGTTCAAGAACGGTGGAGATGAAGCACGTATCCTGGCCAATGTGACCAATGGCTACCATGACCTGGCGTTGATAGGGCATACCGCTGCCGAAGCGTACACGACCACGTGGCGGTTCAATGGCAAGCACTACGCACAGGCAGGCTGCATTCGGCAAGTCATGGGAGACAATGGCTGGACAGGCGACTCGCCCTGCCCCGCCATTGACGACAGCTCAGACAGCGACGAGGTTACCGCAACACCCCCAGATCCATCACCACCCCGCTCTTCAACATCGCCACCATCCCCACTTCCGGCAGCGGGCGGCTGAAGTAGTAGCCCTGGATTTCATCGCAGCCTTGCGCCGCCAGCAGGCGCAACTGGCCTTCGGTTTCCACACCTTCGGCGATGGTGCGCAAGCCCAGGCTGTGGGCGAGGCGGATCACGGCGGTGACGATGGAGCGGTCTTCCGCATCGTTGACCAGGCCGCGCGTAAAGGACTGGTCGATCTTCAGCTTATCGACCGGGAAGCGCTTCAGGTAACTGAGGTTCGAATACCCGGTGCCGAAGTCGTCGATGGCCATGGCAATGCCCACTGCTTTCAGGCGGTGCATCAGCGCGATCGACGCTTCCGGGTCATCCATCGACAGGCTTTCCGTCAATTCGAATTCCAGCAGCGATGGTTCCAGGTCGTACTTTTCCAGCATTTCCTGCAACATCGGTTCCAGGCTCTGGTGCGAGAATTGCGAAGCGGCCACGTTGACCGCCACCGGCACCACCGGCACGCCGGCATCGATCCATTTGCGCAACGTGGCGCAAGCCTTGTCCAGCACCCACGAGCCGATGGCCGTGATCAAATTGCTTTCCTCCGCCACCGGGATGAATTGCATCGGCGGCACCAGCCCCAGTTCCGGCGATTGCCAGCGCAGCAACGCCTCCAGCCCAATGACGCGGCCGCTGGCCAGGTCGATTTGCGGCTGGTAGTGCAGCACGAATTCATCGCGCTGCAATGCGCGCAATAACCCCTGCTCCAGGGTCACGCGCGCGTCGAGGCGGTTCTGCATTTCCTGCGTAAAGAACTGGAAGCCATTGCGACCCGCTTCCTTGGCCCGGTACATCGCGATATCCGCCTGGCGCAGCAAGTTTTCCGCCTGCGCGCCATCTTCCGGGAACAGCGACAAGCCCATGCTGCCCGTGATCACATGTTCCTGCCCTGCCAGCATCACCGGTTTGGCCAGGTTGTTGCCGATGCGTTCGGCGATCATGCCGGGGGTGGTGTCACCCAGCGGGCTGTCGAGCAGGATGACGAATTCGTCGCCGCCCAGACGCGCCACCGTGTCGAATTCCCGCACGCTGTGGCGCAGGTTTTCCGCGACAGCGCGCAATAAATCGTCGCCCACCGCATGGCCCAGCGTATCGTTGACTTGCTTGAATTTGTCGAGGTCGATGAAGATCACGGCCAGCCGTTCGTGCCGGCGCTCGGCACGCTTGATCGCATGGCCCAGGCGGTCCAGGAACAGCGCGCGGTTCGGCAAGCCCGTCAACTGGTCGTGCGTGGCCTGGTGCTCGATGGCTTTTTCGTGCAGGCGCCGTTCCGTGACGTCGTGCGCCACGCTCATCACGGCATCGGCATTGTTGAACCAGATGCGGCTGGCAAAAAATTCCACTTCGACCTGTTCGCCATCGAGGCGCGCCACGCGCAGCGCCTTGCGCGGCACCAGTTGCGCCATCGCGATATCGCTGTAGGTGCCGGCCTGGGCCTGTTGATGGCAATCGGCGGCAATCCGCTCCATGGCTTGCGTGCCCAGCAACTGGTCCGGCGCATGGGCGCCAAACAAGTGCAGCGCGGCCGGATTCATGAAGATGATCTTGCCGTCCGCGTGGATCCAGATCGCATCGGGGATCAATTCCACCAGCGTACGGTAGCGCGCTTCGCTTTCCTCGATATGGGTGTTCAGCTGGCGCAGGTTCTGGTTGATGTCATACAGCTCCCGGCTCTTTTGTTCGAGCAGGGTTTCCGCTTCCTTGCGGGCCGCGCGCTCACGCAACAGGCTGCGCGACGCGACCGTCGGCACCGCCACTTGCGGCGCCAGGGGGAAGCCGGGCGGCGCTGCGCCGCCTGTGTCTAACTGAGTCATACGGCGTCGAGTTGCAGGTGGAAACGGGTGCGGTGCAGGTTGCCTTCTTTTTCCAGGTCAGTGCGGGTGACCTTGATCGGTTCCTGGAAGTGCGCGATACAGCCATCGATCAGGCCGGCCGCCAGGTCGGCAAAGCCGCGCGGCGAGCTGTACAGCAACTCCAGTTGATCCGGTGCAGGCCGTGTGCACGGCAGTGTCGGCAGTTCCGCGTCCGGGTACAGCTTGCGCACTTCGACGTGGATCACGTCGTCGATGCGGCTGAGGAAATCAAACACGCAATTGGCGTCCTGGAACAGCACCGGATACGACTCCGAGAAGCGCTGGAACAAATGGTGGCCAAACAGGTGGATCAGCGCGGGAATCGGCATGCCGGTGGCATTGGACAGCGCCATCACGAGCCGCACCAGTTCCGCGTGGTCATAGGTGCCAACCGACGTGTACGCGCCATCGTTCGGCAAGTCCGCTTCCGTGATGATGCGATCGAGCATGTCCAGGCCCATGCGGGACTCGACCAATTCCATAAATTCCGTAAAAACAACGCCCTTCATGGCGGTCTCTCCCGTAGGTTTCCCAGCCGCCAGTATAAACGTTGCAGTGGACAACGTCAGTTCGTCACATTTGAACCTTCGTCGACACTGCTGGTCCAGTTGCGTAATAACCCCATGGCCACCGCCAGCAAGGTCGGACCGATGAACAAACCGACAAATCCGAACGCCAGCACGCCCCCCATTACGCCAAGCAACACTAGCAAGAATGGCAAGCTGCTGCCGCGGCTGATCAACATGGGCTTGACCACGTTGTCGACGCCGGAAATGAGGAACACGCCCCACACCACCATGAAGATCGCCCAGCCCGTGCTGCCCTGGTTGAACAGCCAGACTGCCGCGCCGCCCCAGATCAGCGGTGGTCCGACGGGGACCAGCGAAAACAGGAATGTCGCCACGGCCAATAGCGCCACGCCGGGTACGCCGGCAATGAGGAAACCGGCCGCCGCCACGGCCGCCTGCGCCAGCGCCGTTCCCAGCAGGCCGTACATGACGCCCCGGACGGTACGGCTGACGGTATCGGCCACTTCCTCCGCATGTTCGCCCATGATTTTCACCATCCCCGTGCGCAGCGCCGCCAGCAGCACCAGGCCATCGCGGTACAGGAAGAAACAAACGAACGCGGCCAGGCTCACTTGCGCCACGCCGCTGCCCAGCACCATGCCGCCGCCCAGGACGATCTTGCGGGCCGGCTCCATGTAGCGCTTGGCCAGCGCCATCATTTCATCGCGGCTGCCGATCAGCTTGCGCAGGTAGGTGTCCGCCTGTTCGCCCACCATGGGGATGTCTTTCAGCCACGCCGGCGGCTCGAATGTGCCATCGGCCATCGCGTCGCGTACATGGTCCACCACTTCCCCCGCATGGTCGGCGATATTCCACGTGACCAGGGCCAGCGGCAGGATGATCACCAGCACCAGCGATACGGTCATGATGGCGGCCGCCAGTGTCTTGCGCTGCCGGCAGCGGTGCAGCAGCATCAGGAACAGGGGCCAGGAGGAAATTGTGATGGCGGCGGCAAACAGGATGGCCGCCAGGAAGGGGTGCAGCACCACCAGGCAACCGATCACCAGGAAGATGACGGCAGCCAGGCGGGTGTAGGGTTGAAAACGTTTTTCCAAGGCGGTTCCCCGGTGTTATCCAGAGAACCTACTGTATCAGGAAAGCAGCAATTTCAGGTCGTGAACGATGGCAGCGGGATCCTGCTTGTCCCGCACGTACAGGCGGATCTTGCCATTCTTGTCGAACACGAAGGTTGCCGCCGTGTGCTCGATGGTATAGCTGTCCGGCGTCTTGCCGGGCACCTTGTTGTAGATGACCTTGAATTCCTTGGCGGCCGCAGCCGTCTGCTCCGGCGTGCCGCGCAGGCCGACGAAGCGCTTGTCAAAGCCCGGCACGTATTGCTGCAGCAATTCCTGCGTATCGCGTTCCGGGTCCAGGGTCACGAACAGGACTTGCACCTGGTCCGCCTGCGGGCCCAGCTGCTGCATGACATTGGCCATGTTGGCCAAGGTCGTCGGGCACACTTCCGGGCATTGCGTAAAGCCGAAAAACACGGCAATCACTTTGCCCTTGTAGGTGTCCAGCGTGACAGGCTTGCCCGTATGGTCGGTCAGCGACAGTTTTTCCGCATAGCTCAGGCCCGTCAAATCCGTATTCTGGAATTGCAGTTTGTCCGGGCCCTTGTTACAGCCGGCGACGGACAGCGCCAGGGCTGCGGACAACATCACGGCAAGCAGTTTTTTCATCATTAAATTTTGATGTAATGGTCCACCAGCAGCGCGGCGAACAACAGGGACAGGTAAATGATCGACCACGCGAACGCCTTGCGCGCCACCAGGTCGCTGTAGTGGCGGTGGATGCGCCAGCCATGCCACAGGAAGATGGCGTTCAGCACGATCGCGCTGGCCAGGTAAATCAGGCCGCTCATCTTGACGGCGAATGGCAGCAACGTCGTTGCCGCCAGTGCGATCGAATACAGCCAGACATTGAATCCCGTGAATTGCATGCCGTGCGTGACGGGCAGCATCGGCAACCCGGATTTCGCATAATCGTCGCGGCGGTACATGGCCAGCGCCCAGAAGTGCGGCGGAGTCCAGACAAAGATGATCATCACCAGCAGCCACGCCTGCATCGGCACGTCGTTGGCGACCGCAGCCCAGCCCAGCGCGGGCGGCATGGCGCCGGACAGGCCGCCAATCACGATATTTTGCGGCGTGGCGGGTTTCAAAATCATCGTATAGATGACGGCATAGCCGACAAAGGTGACGAAGGTCAGCCACATCGTCAGCGGATTGACCAGTGCATACAGCACCCACATGCCGGCGCCGCCAATCACGGCTGAAAACACCACGGTTTCCATCGGCGAGATTTCACCCTGCGCCATCGGCCGGCGGGCCGTGCGGGCCATGCGCGCATCGATTTCACGCTCGACCAGGCAATTGACGGCAAACGCCGCGCCGGCCAGCAGCCAGATGCCGAGGGTGGCGGCCACCACGACTTTCCAGTCAGGCAACGATTCGCTGGCCAGGAACATGCCGATGACGGCGCAAAACACCGCCAGTTGCGTGACGCGCGGTTTCGTCAGCGCCCAGTATTGGGATATGCGGGACATGCGATGGCTCGGTTTATGGGTAACAGTCTGGGTCGTCATTACTGGTGCCTGGAAGGCGCCGCTGCGCGCAAAGTGTTGATTTCGCTATGCAGGGCCGTGTCGAATTGATGCTTAGCCCGGTAGTTTAACATGGCCAGCATCAAGACCAGCATCGCCGCGCCGCCGTTATGCAGTACGGCGATGGTCAGCGGGAAGTTCAGATAGATGGTGGCGATGCCCGTCACCACCTGCACGCCCAGCACCGTGGCGATGCCGCGCGCCAGTTTTGTCATGCCGGCAATGTTCCAGGCGCGATAAGCGGTATAGCCCGCCACCGCCGCCACCATCAGCGCGAAATTGCGGTGCACCCAGTGCACGGCCGTCAGCGCCTCGAACGGCAGGTAGTGGCCGGTGGCCGTCTTGCCCAGTTCGCGCCACAAATGGAAACCATGTTCGAAATCCATGGCCGGCACCCACTGGCCGCCACACTTGGGGAATTCCGTGCACGCCAGGGTGGCGTAGTTAGTACTTACCCACGCACCCAGCGCCAGTTGCATGGCGACTACCACGCCGGACGCCACCGCCAGCCAGCGGATCGCGCGCAACACGGGCGGCGGCGCGGCCGGACGGGCTTTCTTGCCCGTCAACGCATCATGCACGGTATTCTGGCGGGAACCGAACCACACCAGCAGCGCCAATAACCCCATGCCCAGCAACAGGTGGCCGGTGACGATGACCGGCTGCAATTTCATGGTAACGGTCCAGGCGCCGAATGCGCCCTGCAGGCAAACGAAGAAAAACAAAAACGTCGGCATGGCGGGCTCGAAACCGGGACGCTTGAATTTGCGCCACTGTATCCAGGCGGTGGCCATCATGGCCACGATCAGCACGCCGATCCCCATTGCCAGGTAGCGGTGGATCATTTCCACCCACGCCTTGAACACCGTGACGGGGCCGGTCGGCTGCAGCGCTTCCGCCGCCGCGATTTCCGCATGCGCGAGGAAGGGATTGGCCAGGCCATAGCAGCCGGGCCAGTCCGGGCAACCCAGGCCGGAATCCGTCAGGCGGGTGAACGCGCCAAACACGATCAGGTCGAACGTGAGGAACACGCAAGTCCACACCAGTTTGCGGTACTTGTTTTCATCCGACGACATCCACACCATGGCCGCCGGCAGCATTGCCACCAGCAAGCCCGTGATGAGCATTTGCGCAAGGGAAGTCACATGCATGGCGGTTTCCTCAACATGTCCTTAGCCGATGGCCGACGCTTTCAGCACCTTGCCCAGGTCTTTTTTCACCTTCGACGGATCCGCGTCTTTCGGGAAACGCATCATCAGGTTGCCCAGCGGGTCGATCAGGTAGATATGGTCGGAAGCCTTGCCGCCCTGCTCCACCGGCAGCCACTTCTGCACGGCATCCAGCGGCGCGCGCAACATGCGGGTGCCGTCATTGACGCGCAGCAGCACGGTTTCCAGCGGTTCGTTATCCGTGATCAGCCACACGCGTTCGATGCGGCTCGCTTCCTTGCCCTGCATGGTGCGCAGCTGGCGCATGGCGAACAACTGGTCCTGGCACGCCTGGGCGCAATCGGACGGGCCCACTTTCAGCATGATCCACTTGCCCTTGTAATCGTCCAGCGTACCGGGCTTGCCATCGAGCTGCGTACTGGCCATGGCCGGGATCGGATGTTGGCGGGGGTCGAGCAGCGCGCCGTAATTGGTGCGTCCTTCCGGCTTGATCACGTAATACGTCAGGTACGACGCGATCATCGGCGCCGCGCACACGGCCAGCACGGCCAGCAATTTCCAACGCCCCCTGGAGCGCTGCGGCGCATTGCCTTGCGCATTTTCCTGCGCATTTCCCTGCTTAACTTGTTGCTTTTCCACGTCTGAATCCCGTTACGACAAAAAAGAGTAAAGCCATCAGCGCCAGGCCGTACCACTGGAACGCGTAGCCCTTGTGTTTATCGACACCCGTCGACGGCGCAGGCCAGTCATGCACAATGCCCGTATCTTCCGGCCCGGCAGGCGCCGCCTGTTCAACGACAAACGGTTGCATGCGCAAGCCGCTGGCCGCCGCCACTTCCTGCACGGTGGCATTTTGCACGATCGCGTGGCGCTGCAATGCGGGCGGCGTGCCCAACTGCATCACCTGCCCCGGACCCAGCCGCGCCACGCCTTCCACCGTCACCGTGCCGGACGGTGTGCGGTAGTCGGGTACCTGGTTGCGGTCCGCCATATTGCGGGGCAGCCAGCCGCGGGCCACGAGCACGTGCATGTCCGTTCCTGCGATTTTAAACGGCATCAGCAAATAAAAACCCGCGCGGCCCTGATACGGACGATTGTCCAGGTAGATCGGCCAGGCCGCGACAAATTCACCCGTCATGCGCACGCGGCGGAATTCCACCAGCGACGCCGACATGGGTTGCGCGCCGATGTCGAGCGGCGCCCCCGTGCGCCCCGCCTGCAGGCGCAATTCCTGGGCCATCTTGTATTCCGCGCGCCGGTCCTGCCACTGGCCAAGGGAAACGCCCAGCGCCACCAGCAATACCGTGGCAATAAAGGGAATCAGCCTGAAGCGGAACTTAATGGGAAACCCCGGACGCATTACAATGCAACCTTCCTGTGATTACCACACATCATGAAAATCCTCGTCGCCATTGCATTCATCCTGATCCTGGCCAGCCTCGGCTCCGCCCTCTATCACATGATGCGCCAGAAAAACAAAGCCGATCCGCGCATGGCCCGTTCGCTGGGCATGCGCGTGGGCTTTTCCATCCTGCTGTTCCTGTGCATCCTGCTGGCCAATTACCTGGGCTATATCCACCCGACCGGTATCCGGTAACAACGCATTGCACCAATAAAAAAGCCGTACGCTGAATCCTGCGTACGGCTTTTTTATTTGGCGGCGCAGCCGTCAGCCGCGCCGCCGATTATACGCTTACATCCAGTACACGACGACGTACAGGCCCAGCCAGACGACGTCGACAAAGTGCCAGTACCAGGCCGCGCCTTCGAACGCGAAGTGGTGTTCCGGCGTGAAGTGGCCTTTCATCAGGCGCACCAGCACCACGCCCAGCATGATCGCGCCCATGGTCACGTGGAAGCCGTGGAAGCCGGTCAGCATGAAGAAGGTGGAACCGTAGATGCCCGAGGTCAGCTTCAGGTTCAGTTCGTGATAAGCATGGATGTATTCATACGCCTGGAAGCCCATGAACACGGCGCCCAGCAGCACGGTTGCCGCCAGCCACACGATGGTTTTGGCACGCTTGCCGGCCACCAGCGCATGGTGGGCGATGGTCAAGGTCAGGCCTGACGTCAGCAGCAGCGCGGTATTGATGGTCGGGATCGGGAACGGGCCCATCGACGTGTACGGCTCGATCGTGCCGGCCGGGCTGTTACCCCATTGCGCAACAAAGTCGGGCCAGATGAATTTGTGGTCCAGGTCGCCCAGCCATGGCAAGGTGATGGTGCGGGCATAGAACAGCGCGCCGAAGAACGCGCCAAAGAACATCACTTCCGAGAAGATGAACCAGCCCATCGACCAGCGGTACGAGTGGTCGATGCGTTTGCTGTACATGCCGCCTTCGGATTCCTTGATGGCGTCGCCGAACCAGAAATACAGCACGGTCAGCGTGCATGCGATACCGATGAAGTTCACCGTCGAACCCCACGAAGCGTCGTTGACCCACGCGGAGGCGCCGATCATCGTGATGAGCAGCGAAAGGCCGCCCAGCATAGGCCACCTGGATGGACCAGGCACGAAGTAGTACGGTGCCGCGTTATGAGAACTCATCTCGTTATCTCCTTAAATTTACGCATTTATTTAATTGCGTACTGCAAATTTCACTATCGTTATCAGCAGGGCGATGAACCCGGCAGCCCCCAGCAGCGCTGCGATAATCACATAGGCCAGGTTCAGTTTCACTTCATCCTGGTCGAAATCGCTTTTCCTGCGCAGGCCAAAAAACGACCACAGCACCGCTTTCAGCGAATACAGAAACGATGCCTGCCGCACTTTTTTCTCGGGTTGCTCCGTCATCGCGCCGCCGTCTTGTTGTCCAGTCCATCGATTTCAAAGAAGGTGTAAGACAGCGTGAACGTTTTCACATCCTTTGGCAATGCCGGGTCGATATAAAACACCACTGGCATTTGCCGCGCTTCGTTCGCCTTCAGGGTCTGCTGTTTAAAGCAGAAGCAATCGACTTTCTTGAAATACTGCGCCACCTGGCTGGGCGCATAGCTGGGTATCGCTTGCGCATTCACCGTGCGTGACTGGACATTCACCACTTCATACACCACCGTCACCAGCTCGCCCGGATGTACCTGCAGCGAGCGCTGGGTGGCGCGGAAACGCCATGGGCCATGCGCATTGCTGTCCAGTTCCACCGTGATGGTGCGGCTGGTATCGACTTGCGTATTGCCCGGCAAATTCACCGTGCCGTCTTTTTGCGTGATGTTGTTAATGCCCAGCACTTCGCAAATATGCTTGTAGACGGGGATCAGCAAATATCCAAAGCCGAACATCATGACAGCGATGACGATCAGCTTGCCCAGCAGGCGGCGGTTTTCAGTCACGGGTCAGCTCAGCCAGATACGCTTGACGAAAACCGAGACGAAAAACAGCAACGCGATCGAACCCAGCGTCAGGGCCATTTTCAGGTTGCTGCTGTTTTGCTTCTTTGGATCAGACATGCTGCGCCCCTCTCTGCATGGGCGGAGGCATCAGCCCCCGCCTGATTTCATTACTTGACGATTGGCGGTTCTTCGAAGGTGTGGAACGGCGCCGGCGACGGCACGGTCCACTCCAGGCCTTCCGCGCCTTCCCATGGCTTGTCGGCCGCTGGTTTGCCGCCGCGGATGCTAGGCAGTACCACGAAGAACAGGAAGAACACCTGGCACAGGCCGAAACCGAACGCGCCGATGGAGGCGATCGAGTTGAAGTCCGTGAACTGCGCCGGATAGTCGGCGTAGCGGCGTGGCATACCGGCCAGGCCCAGGAAGTGCATCGGGAAGAACGTGATGTTGAACGTGATCAGCGATGCCCAGAAGTGGATCTTGCCCATGGTTTCGTTGTACATGAAGCCAGTCCACTTCGGACCCCAGTAGTAGAAGCCCGCGAACAGCGCGAACAGCGAACCTGCCACCAGCACGTAGTGGAAGTGCGCCACCACGTAGTAGGTGTCTTGCAACTGGATGTCGATCGGGGTGACCGCCAGGATCAGGCCGGTGAAACCGCCCATGGTGAACACGAACAGGAAGCCCACCGAGAACAGCATCGGGGTTTCAAAGGTCATCGAACCTTTCCACATGGTGGCGATCCAGTTGAACACTTTCACGCCGGTCGGGATGGCGATCAGCATGGTGGCGTACATGAAGAACAGCTGCGACGTCACCGGCATGCCGGTGGTGAACATGTGGTGGGCCCAGACGATGAACGACAGGATCGCAATCGACGCGGTGGCGTACACCATCGATGCATAGCCGAACAGTGGCTTGCGGGCGAAGGCCGGGATGATCTGCGACACGATACCGAAGGCCGGCAGAATCATGATGTACACCTCGGGGTGGCCGAAGAACCAGAAGATGTGCTGGTACATGACCGGGTCGCCGCCGCCGGCAGCGTTAAAGAACGAGGTGCCGAAGTGACGGTCGGTCAGGGTCATGGTGATCGCGCCAGCCAGGACCGGCATCACGGCGATCAGCAGGTAGGCGGTAATCAGCCAGGTCCAGCAGAACATCGGCATCTTCATCAGGGTCATGCCAGGGGCGCGCATGTTCAGGATGGTGACGATGATGTTGATCGAACCCATGATCGACGAGGCGCCCATGATGTGCATGGCGAAAATACCCATGTCCATGCCAGGGCCCATCTGGGTCGACAGCGGTGCGTACAGCGTCCAGCCGGCCGCGGTGGCGCCGCCGGGAACGAAGAACGAACCGGCCAGCAGCAGCGCCGCAGGCGGCAACAGCCAGAACGAGAAGTTGTTCATGCGGGCGAACGCCATGTCGGAAGCGCCCACTTGCAGCGGGATCATCCAGTTGGCGAAGCCGACGAAGGCCGGCATGATCGCGCCGAACACCATCACCAGGCCGTGCATGGTGGTCAGCTGGTTGAAGAATTCAGGCTGGAAGAATTGCAGGCCAGGCTGGAACAGTTCGGTACGGATCATCAGCGCCAGCACGCCGCCGGACAGCAGCATGATGAACGAGAACCACAGGTACAGGGTACCGATGTCCTTGTGGTTGGTGGCAAACAGCCAGCGCTGCAAGCCATGTGGGTGGTCGTGCGCATGGTCGTGGCCGTGCGCGTGATCGTGTGCGTGATCGACAGTCGTGCTCATGATAGGCAACTCCTAATTACTTACGTGCAGCCAGAACTTCGGCCGGTTGAACGATGTTTTCAGCAGCCTTGTTCGACCAGCTGTTGCGGGTGTACGTAATGACCGCGGCGATATCGGTATCCGACAATTGTTTCCATGCCGGCATTTCGCTTGGGAACTTGCCGCTCTTCTGGCCGTTCAGCAGCACGTGGATCTGGTCGGCTTTCGGACCGTTCACGACAGCCGAACCGTCCAGCGACGCGAACGCGCCTGGCACGCCCTTGCCGGTAGCCTGGTGGCAAGCAACGCAGTTGGTGTTGTAGACTTTTTCGCCCTTGGTTTTCAGTTCGTCGATGGTCCAGGTCTTGTTCGGATCGTCCGCCAGCGCAGCCAGTTCCTTTTTCTTCTTGTCGACCCAGGCGGTGTACTCGTCCGCGGTCACGACACGCACCACGATCGGCATGAATGCGTGCTCTTTACCGCACAGTTCCACGCAATTGCCGCGATATACGCCGGTGTGCTCAGCCTTGAACCAGGTGTCGCGCACGAAGCCGGGGATCGCATCCTGCTTGACGCCGAAGGCCGGGATGGTCCACGCGTGGATCACGTCGTTGGCGGTGGTGACGATACGGATCTTGCGGTTAACCGGCACCACAACTTCGTTATCGACTTCGATCAGGTAGGTATCGGAACGCTTTTCCGTTGGCGCGACGCCGGGCGAGCCGACTTGCGAACGCGGGGTGGCGATGTTGGAGATAAAGTTGATGCCTTCGCCTTCGCCCTTCAGGTAGTCATAGCCCCATTTCCACTGCATGCCGGTGGCTTTGATGGTGATGTCGGCGTTCGACGTGTCTTTCATGGCCACCACGGTGCGGGTCGCCGGCAGCGCCATGCCGATCACGATCAGGAATGGCACCACGGTCCAGGCGATTTCAACGGCAGTCGATTCGTGGAAGGTGGCAGGTTTGTGGCCCAGCGATTTACGGTGTTTGAAGATGGAGTAAAACATCACGCCGAAGACAGCGATAAAGATCGCCAGGCAGATGTACATCATCAAATTGTGCAGATCGTAGATCTCAGTCGCGATCTTCGTAGCCGGTGGCTGCAAGTTCAGCTGATTGGCAACCGGACCGCCGGTTCCACCCGTGGCTTTCGAGTATTCAGTTGCAGCTGCCGCCGAGTCAGCCGCCCATGCCGGAACAGAGGCGGCCGCCATCGACAGCGCGAGCATCAACGATTGAAATCGCTTTGCATATATCATATTTTCCCCAACCACCCAAGAAATAAAAATATTTTTAAAGGCAGCCGTTCGATGTTCTGAATAGCCGCCGAGCGCTACAACACCTAAAACCTTTTCACCTTGCCCGAAAACAGGGCAAAAAGATGGCAAAATTAGTCAAGGATTATAGACAACATCCTCTGAGCGCATCAAGAAGATTATCCATTACGCAAGAGCAAAGCCGACAGCTTTGGCGATATTTGCCACATATCGATAACGATATTCTGCGTATGTCCGGACTGGTATTCAGGTTATTTAGGCGGCTTATTGGGGCTGTTGCGCGGCAGATCGAAACGCACGATGGATTCGCCCGTGCTGGTGGTGCGCGGCGCCGGACGGAAAGCATGTCCATACAACACTTCAAAGGTCAGACCCAGCTTGCCATCCGCCCGGCGCTGGCGTTCCAGGCCGTTCAACAGCCGCTGGTGCGCGGCGCGGCCCAGCAATCCCTGCCGCCGCGTGGCCAGTGGATTGCCGCCCCAGGCGCGCACATCGGCCAGCAATGCCTGCGGCGTATCGTAGGTGACGGTGATTTTTTCCATGTCCAGCACCGGCGTGGAAAAGCCCGCTTCCACCAATTGGTCGCCAAAATCGTGCATGTCGACAAAAGGCAACGCATGTTGCGCCAAATCCACTTCTGCAAACGCATTGCGCACTTCGACGAAGGTATCCGGACCGAAACAGGAAAACATGAGCAAGCCTTCAATCCGTAACACGCGGCGCCATTCGGCAAACACACGGTCCGGCTGCGGATGCCAGTGCAGCGCCAAATTCGACCAGACCAGGTCGATGCTGTGCAGCGCCAGCGGTAATTCCGCGAAATCGCCGCACAACAAATCGACGCCGGTTTTGCCTGGCAACAGCTTGCTGAGCAACTGATTCAACCCTTTGGCGGCAGGCCCTTTGGCGGCGCGCGCCATGGCTTCGGCCGCATCGATGCCGATCAGGTGGGTGGCGCTATACATTTTTTGCAACATTGCCAGATCGGCGCCCGGTCCGCAGCCCGCGTCCAGCACGCGCTGCGGGATCATTTTCACCAGCGCCAGGCGGTCGCGCATGCGGGATGCGATTTCGCGGCGCAGGAAATCGGACGGCGCGATACGCTCGGGATGGGCGAATTGCGCCCGGACGCGCTCGAGATCGATGGGGGCGCTGAGTTTTGGCGGTTTGGAGGGTGCTTGCATGGTCTTGACTGCTCGGGATGAGATAATGGCGGCAGTTTACATGGTTGGCGGGGTTTGCGATGCGGACCGGGCTGGACGGTGACTTGGGCAGTGCCGTCGGCCATGGCTGGCGAGCAGGCCTGGGGCGCGCCGCCCTGCCCTTGCGCCGCTTGCTGTCGCACGCCGGCAAGCTGCTGTTGCCGGGCCAATGCGCACTGTGCGGCAGCCTTGCCGGCGGGCGGGTCGTGTGCGCCGCCTGCCACCAGCACTATATAGAAGGCTGGCAGTTGGCCCGGCTTCCCCGCTGCGGCAAGTGCGCCAACCCGTTGCCGGCGGGGGCCGGCGCTGGGCTGTGCGGCTATTGCCTGCGCACGCCGCCGGCATTTGACACGACGGTGGCCGCCGCCGCGTACGCGCTGCCGCTGGACCGGCTGGTGCTGCAGTTGAAATTCGGCGGCCGCCTGGCCCTGGCGCGGCTGTTTGGCGAAGCGCTGGCCGATGCGTGCAACGTGGCCGGCGATCTTGTCCGGCCCGACGTGCTGTGCCCGGTGCCGCTGGGCCCGCGCAGGCTGGCGCAGCGGGGGTATAACCAGGCGCTGGAAATGGCCCGCCCGCTGGCGCGCCGCATCCAGGTGCCGTTGCAGGTGCGGATGGCCATCCGCGTCAAGGAAACCGAGGCGCTCAGCCGGAGCGCCACGCCGGCGGAACGGCGCGCCCATATCGCGGGCGCGTTTGCCGCCCTGCGGCGCGACTGCATAGAAGGCCGCCATATCGGCCTGGTCGACGATGTGATGACCAGCGGCGCGACCATGAATGAGTTGGCGGCGCTGTTGAAGCGCTATGGCGCGGCGCGGGTCACTTGCCTGGTCTTTGCACGCACGCCGCCGCACGATGAATGAGTTTTAAAGGAGAGTAAATTGTTTCATGTAGTCCTGGTCAAGCCGGAAATCCCACCCAACACGGGAAACGTGATCCGCCTGTGCGCCAATACCGGCGCGCAGCTGCATTTGATCGAACCATTGGGTTTCGAGCTCGATGACAGCAAATTGAAACGCGCCGGGCTGGATTACCACGAATATGCGGCCATGCAGGTGCACAAGGACTGGGCCGCCTTCATGGCCGCCGTGCAGCCTGATCCCGCGCGCCTGTTCGCGATGACCACGCACGGCTCGTCGCCATTCGCCAGCCAGCAATTCCGTCCCGGCGACGTGTTTGTTTTCGGTTCCGAGACCAAGGGCCTGGACGCGGATTTCCGCAACGGCTTCCCGGAATCGCAGCGCATCCGCCTGCCCATGCGGCCCGGCAACCGCAGCCTGAACCTGTCGAATACCGTGGCGGTCGTCGTATTCGAAGCGTGGCGCCAGAACGGTTACCAGGGCGGCGCGTAAGCCCCCAACCGTGTGGGCGCGCTCCGTTTTCCTGTCGTATAACGGCAGGAAGCGACGGGAGGCGTCATGTTCGACATGGAATTACCGTGGTGGGAATACGTTGTTCGCGCCACCATTATTTATGTGGCGCTGCTGGTCATGGTGCGGATTTCCGGCAAGCGCACGGTGGGGCAATTTTCACCGTTTGATTTGCTGGTGATTATGCTGCTGTCGGAAGCCGTATCGAATTCACTGTCCGGCGGCGACCAGTCCGTGCCTGGCGGCCTGCTGCTGGCGGCAACGCTGATCGGACTCAATATCTTTATCGCGTGGCTGACGGCGCACAGCCGCAAGGCCACCGACTGGATCGAAGGCACGGCCGTGCTGCTGGGCCGTAACGGCAAGATCTTTCACGAAGTCGCCGTCAACAACCGCGTCGCCGACAACGACATCGAACGCGCATTGCGCGAAGAAGATTGCAAACTCGAGGAAATGCATTGCATCTTCCTCGAATCGGACGGCAAGATCACTATCCTGAAAAAATCTTAATTACCACTCAGTTACCATACATGCGCACCTTGGCCAGCAACCGGGTGGTCGAACGGTCATGCTCGAAATCGATGGCCACCGCCTTGCCGCCATAGGCCAGCACCGCCTGACCTTCCGGAATCGCCGTCATGTCGTAATCGCCGCCCTTGGCATAGATCTCCGGCTGGCATTCCTGCACCACTTCCAGCGCCGTGTCTTCATCGAACGCCACCACCAGGCTGGCCGATTCCAGCGCGGCCAGCACGGCCATGCGGTCTTCGCAGTGGTTCAATGGACGGTCATCGCCCTTGCCCAGCCGCTTGACGGACGCGTCCGTATTGACGGCCACCACCAGCGACGCGCCCAGTGCGCGCGCCTGCGCCAGGTACGTCACGTGGCCGCGGTGCAGGATATCGAACACGCCGTTGGTCACCACCACCGGCTTGGGCAGCGCGGCGACCCGTTCTTTCAACGTGGCGCGGCTGCAGATTTTTTCTTCAAAATTGGGCATGGGTTCTATTGTTTGGCGCCGGACGCATCATCTTCCTCCTCCGGTTCTTCCTCGATCTGCATGCTCAAACCGGCAGCCGCGCTGGAGCCGCCGGTGTCACCGGGCTCCTTGCGGTCGCCGCGCAACTTGATTTGCAGACGCAGGCCGTTGGCGGAATCGGCATTGCGGATGGCTTCGTCGTATGAAATGAAGCCCTTATTATAGAGTTCGTACAACGCCTGGTCGAACGTGCACATGCCCAGCTCGCGGGACTTGTGCATGATTTCCTTAATCGACTGGAAATTCCCCTTCAAAATCATTTCAGAAATTGTCGGCGAATTCAGCAGGATTTCAATCGCCGCCTTGCGCCCCTTGCCGTCTTCCGTGCGAACCAGCCGCTGCGACACGATGGCCCGCAAATTCGACGATAAGTCCATCAACAGTTGATTACGCCGCTCTTCCGGGAAGAAGTTGATGATGCGGTCCATGGTCTGGTTGGCATTGTTCGCGTGCAGCGTGCCCAGGCACAAATGGCCGGTTTCCGCAAACGCGATTGCATGTTCCATGGTTTCCGTGTCGCGGATTTCGCCGATCAGGATCACGTCCGGCGCCTGGCGCAGCGTATTTTTCAGCGCGTTATGCCATGACAACGTATCGACGCCCACTTCGCGGTGCGTGATCAGGCACCCTTTGTTCTTGTGCACGTATTCGACGGGATCTTCCACCGTGATGATGTGGCCGGCTGAATTCGCATTGCGGTAATCGATCATGGCGGCCAGCGTGGTCGACTTGCCGGACCCGGTGCCGCCCACCACCAGCACCAGCCCGCGCTTGGTCATGATCACTTCCTTCAGCACCTCGGGCAAATCCAGCTTCTGGAAATTCGGGATTTCCGATGCGATGGTACGGATCACCATCGCCACGTTCTGCTGCTGAACGAAGACATTGACGCGGAATCGGCACACATTGGGCAGCGATATGGCGAAATTGCACTCCATCTCCGCCTGGAACTCGGCCCGCTGCCGCTCGTTCATGATGGCGTACGCCAGCGCCTTGGTGACTTCGCCCGTCAGGCGCTGCTGGCTCAGGGGTTTCATCGCCCCCTGCGACTTCATGCTGGGAGGGAAATCGGCGGAAATGAACAAGTCGGACCCGCCGGTCTGATGCATCACCGTCAGCAATTTATGGATATAAGCCTGGGCTTCTTCGTGACCAAAAGTAGACATGCGCGATGCTCCTGTCAGCGGCGGGTGGGCGCAGCCATTATATGCCGCGCCATATGCCGTGACCATTCCCCCCGTGTTGCCACTTTGTCTTGCGCGGATGATCACAGGACCATTGCGTGCGCCGGTTGCCTGTGTTCAAATAGGTTGCATGACACTGACCGAGCTGAAATACATTGTCGCCGTTGCGCGCGCCAAACACTTCGGACACGCCGCCGAAGCCTGTTATGTCGCCCAGCCGACGTTATCGGTCGCCATCAAGAAACTCGAAGATGAACTGGGCGTCGTGCTGTTTGAACGGGGCGGCGCGGAAATCTCGGTTACACCGCTGGGCGCGCAAATCGTGGCCCAGGCCGAACGCGTGCTGGAACAAACCGCCGCAATCAAGGAATTAGCCAAGCAAAACAAGGATCCGCTGGCAGGCCCGCTGCGCCTGGGCGTGATTTACACGATTGGCCCCTACCTGTTGCCGCCGCTGGTCAAAGCCATGGTCAGCCATGTGCCGCAAATGCCGCTGATCCTGCAGGAAAATTTCACCGTCAAATTGCTGGAAATGCTGCGCCAGGGCGAACTGGATGCGGCCATCATGGCATTGCCGCTGCCCGACCACGGCATGGCGCTGCAAGCACTGTATGACGAACCGTTTGTGGTGGCCATGCCACACAATCACCCGTGGGCAGCCCGCCAGAGCATTCCGGCCGAAGACTTGAAGACGGAAACCATGCTGTTGCTGGGGAATGGCCATTGTTTCCGCGACCAGGTGCTGGAAGTATGTCCGGAAATGGCCCGCTATGCGGCGCCGGGCAATGGCATGCAGCGCACCTTCGAGGGGTCGTCGCTGGAAACCATCCGCCACATGGTGGCCAGCGGCATCGGCCTGACGGTCTTGCCGCGCGCTTCCGTGCCGGACATGAATGTGCAGGACGGCATGCTGCAATTCCGCCCCTTCACCGATCCGGAACCCACGCGCCGCGTCGTCATCGTATGGCGCAAAAGCTTTACCCGCAAGGCCGCCATCGACGCCGTTTGCACGGCGGTGGCGCAGTGCAAGCTGCCCGGCGTCACGCCGGTGGCTGGCCACGAAGCCTGAGCGTCCCCGCCAGTCCCGCCCGCGCCCCGTACTATAATCGCGTTTTTCCCATAGCAACAGTGAACCGCGATGAACAAGCTGCAGCTCTATTTCCGCCTGATCCGCCTCGATAAACCCATCGGCACCGTGCTGCTGCTGTGGCCGACGCTGAGCGCGATGTGGCTGGCCAGCGGCGGCGTGCCCGACTGGCACGTATTGCTGATCTTTTGCCTGGGCACCTTCCTGATGCGGTCGGCCGGTTGCGCCGTCAACGATTACGCGGACCAGGATTTCGACCGCCACGTCAAGCGCACGGCGGAGCGTCCCATTACCAGCGGCCGCATCAGCGGCAAGGAAGCGCTGGCCGTGGCCGCCGCCCTGTCGCTGATCGCCTTCCTGCTGATCCAGCCATTGAATGCGCTGACCAAGCAACTCAGCGTGGCGGCCCTGCTGATAGCCGGCACTTACCCCTACTTCAAGCGCTTCTTCGCGATTCCGCAAGCGTATCTCGGCATCGCGTTCGGCTTCGGCATCCCGATGTCGTACGCGGCCATCCAGGGCACGGTACCGGCCGTCGCGT
Source organism: Pseudoduganella rivuli (assembly GCF_009674485.1). Lineage (GTDB taxonomy): Bacteria > Pseudomonadota > Gammaproteobacteria > Burkholderiales > Burkholderiaceae_D > Rugamonas > Rugamonas rivuli_B. Next base: position 129,095 of record NZ_WKJJ01000009.1, read on the forward strand.
GGTGGCTGCTGGTGGCCAATGTGTTCTGGGCCGTGGCGTACGACACGGAATATGCGATGGTGGACCGCGACGACGACTTGAAGATCGGCATCAGGACGTCGGCCATCACGTTTGGCCACTTCGACGTGGCCGCCATCATGCTGTGCTACGCCGTCAATCTCGGCATGTTGCTGGCAGCCGGCATCCATTATGGCCTGGGCTGGTGGTTCTACACCGGGCTGGCGGTAGCGGCCGGCTGCGCGGCTTATCACTACACGCTGATCCGGGGCCGCGAACGTGCGCCCTGCTTCGCCGCGTTCCGGCACAATAACTGGCTGGGAGCGGCCGTATTTGCAGGCATCGTCCTGGATTTCGCATTGCGTTAATCAAAGAGAGGGCACCATGGATCAGACTCAGAACACCACCGCCGGCAACACCTTGCGCCAGGACGCCGGCGCCGACCGCGAACGCTTGCTCAGCCACTTGCGCGAAGCCGTCAGCGATGCGGAACAGTGGCTCAATTCCGCGGCAAAGGATGCGCCGGCCGACATCGAACAGGCCAAGAAACAATTCCAGGAAGCGATCGCCGGCGCGAAAACCGATTTGCTGAAGCTGGAAGACACCATGCTGGCGCGCGGCAAGCTGGCGTACAAGGCAGCCGATGCCTATATCCAGGAAAGCCCGTGGGTTGGCGTGGGCATTGCCGCAGCGGCGGGCCTGGCGCTGGGCTACCTGATCGGCCGCGACTAACCGCGGCGCCCCCGGTCAGCGCGGCGGCGCGCCGTTGCCGTTACCGATCTTGTAGCGGCCGCGCAATTGCTGCAGCCAGTTCCGTTCCTGCTGCAGGAACTGGGAAAATTGCTGCACGATTTCCGGGTGGCGCACGGTCGACATCCGAAAGTCGCTGCGGGCATGGGGCAAGCCCGGATCGAACTGCAAACCGCCGGGCGTTTTCAACTGGTCTTCCAGCATATGGTTGGCCACGTCCACATTCACGTACACGGCGTCGATATGGCCGGCCAGCGCCAGCCGCAGCAAGCTGTCAAAACCACTGCTGGTGGTTAATGTGATGGTCTTGCTGTCGATGGCGTCCTGGTAGGGCCACGGCGTAAACCCGAGCGCCGTTCCCAGGGTTTTCAGTTGCGCCAGCGGGCGGCCGCGGTGCTGCGGCAACACCATCGCCCCCTCTTCCGTCGTGACCACCACGTCGCTGTAACTGATAGTGGCGCCAGCGCGCAACTCCTCGCGCCACTTCGGGTTATCCGGATATTTGAAATCCACCGTATGCTCTTTCAGCAGCGACGCATACAGGCGATTGATCGGCAGCGGCACATAGCGGAAGGTGTAGCCGTGGCGCCGGGCAAAGGCATCCAGCACCTCGCGTGCGAATCCCGCGTATTCATTATGGCGGTCGACCGTATGCAGCGGGTAGTACTGCAGGTTTTCCACCCCGACGACAAACACGCGCGCCGCAGCCGGTCCGGCATAGGCAGCCGATACTGTGCTTCCCCATACCAGTATGGCCAGCAAGGCGCGGCGCAGATACATGCGGGTTCCCCGGGAAAAGTCCCAGCATACCGAACACGGCTTGTCTGCGCGATACAGACCGTTGCCATTTTGCACAAATATTCACGCCACCATTGCAGGCGTTCCGGGCCAGGAGTACAACGTCAGTAAGCGCCCATGCGCGCAAATGCGGAGTCCATCATGCGAAACCGGCTGGCAATGCTGGTGTGCCTGTTCCCGGCATGGGTCTGCGCCCAACAATCCGTCAATCAAGCCGTCACCCTCTATGGCGTGATGGACTTGGCCATCGCTTCCGACAGCAACTCGGGCAAATCGTCCATGCGTGTCGACAGCGGCCAGCAAACCGCATCGCGCCTCGGCATACGCGGCCAGGAAGACCTGGGCGGCGGGCTGTCCGCCAGCTTTGTGCTGGAGTCGCAAATCGAGTCCGATACCGGCGCCCCGTCGTTCGCGGGCCGCGTGTTTGGCAGCCAGGCTTGGGTCGGCTTGTCCAGCCCGATCGGGACGGTCCGCGCGGGCCGCATGTTCACGCCCTACTTCGGCGCCATCGCCACCAACGACCCGTTCGATGCCAAGGGTCCCGGCGAATCGACCCGCGTGTTTTACGATTCCGGCGTGCGCATGGATAACACCGTCAAATATTCGCTGCCGTCCGGGCTGAACGGGTTCTATGGCGATATCGCCTGGGCGGCGGGTGAAAGCGCGGCGAGCAGCAGCGCGAACCGCCAGGTCAGCATGGATGTCGGTTACAAGACGGGCATTTTCAATATCCAGCTGGCACGCCACGATGCCAACGATGCCGCAGGCGCCACGCTGGCGCGCAGCACGATGATCGGCGGGAATGTCGACCTGGGTCCCGTGCGTGGCTGGATGGCCGCCGCCCGCAGCACCAACGATACGACGCTCAATACGCGGGATTTGCTGGTCGGCGTGTCGGTGCCCTTCGGCTTGAATTTGCTGTCGGCTGATTATGTGCGCAAGACCGACCGCAACAACCCGAACGCGGGCGCGAAACAGATCGCGGCAGGCTACTACCATTGGTTATCGAAACGCACCAACCTGTATCTGGTATCCTCCCGTCTGCGCAACGGCAGTGCGGCCAATTACCAGACCACGCTGCCGGGCGGCACGCGGCGTGTGATCGCCGTGGGCATACGGCATCAATTCTGACGATCTCTGATATGAACCTGCGCAGTACCTTCGCTTTGCTGGCCATCAGCTGGCAGTGCGTGACTCCCTCGCTGGCGGCCGACGTCACCATGGCGTTCGGTGAAAAAATCCCGCCCTTCTGCTTCCCCGAAAGCAATTCCGGCATTGAACTGGAAGTGCTGGGCGAAGCATTGGCCTACCGTGGCCACGTATTGAAGCCCCGCTATTATTCATTCGCCCGCATTCCCGTTGCCTTCAAGGCGCATGAGGTGGATGCCGCGATGACGGACCTGGGCCAGGATTTGCGGCCCGATGGCGCCCATTACGGCGATCCGGCCGTGTTTTACGATAACGTGTTTATCAGCCTGAAAGACCGCAACCTGGTGATCCGCAAGCCGGAAGATTTGAAAGGGTTGACGGTGATTTCCTTTGCGGGCGCCGCGCGCCGCTATCCGGAATGGCTGGCCGCCGTGCAGGCCGACGGCCACTATTACGAGCAAAACGACCAGGCCCTGCAAGTGCTGACCCTGGACAAGGGCCGCTACGACCTGGTGCTCAGCGACCGCAATATCTTCAAGTACTTCACGCTGCAATTGCGGCAGACCGGCTACAAGCCGAAACCCACCGCCGAACATGCCTTTGTCCGTTTCAATCCCATGGATTACCGCCCGGTTTTCCGCGACCGCAAGATCCGCGACGATTTCAACGCGGGCTTGAAGCACTTGAAGGAAACGGGGCGGTTCCAGGCGATTTACCAGAAATACCTGGGCGAACCGTAAGGTTCAGCCCCTTACGCCTGACCCAGTTCGTCGCCCAGTTGTTTGCCACGGGCGGCGGCGGCTTTCATGGCGGTGATGATCGCCTGCTTGACGCCGCTTTCTTCCATGCTGGTCAGGGCCGCATAGGTGGTGCCGCCTTTCGACGTCACGCGTTCGCGCAGCACCGACACCGGTTCGTCCGATTGCGCCGCCAGTTGCGCCGCGCCGGTAAACGTGGCCAGCGCCAGTTGCTTGCCCTGCTCCGCGTTCAAGCCCATTTCCAGCGCCGCCTGCTGCATCGCCTCGATAAAGTAAAACACGTAGGCGGGGCCGCTGCCCGAGACCGCCGTTACCGGGTCGATCAGCGCTTCATCGTCCAGCCACACGGTGCCGCCGACCGCCTTCATGATGGCGTCCGCAGAGTCGCGCTGCGCGGCTGACACGCCGGCCGCCGCCACCATGCCGGTAATGCCCTGGCCGATCAGCGCCGGCGTATTCGGCATGGTGCGCACGATGGCGGCATAGCCACCCAGCCAGCGCGACAGGTCCGCCGCGCGGATGCCTGCGGCGATCGACAGCAGCAAGGCCTTGCCGCCGGCCGGCAGCAGCGGCAGCAGTTGCGCCGCCACTTCCTTCATGATTTGCGGTTTCACGGCCAGCACGATGACATCGGCCTGCGATACAGCGGCATCCGCGCTGGCCGCCGTGGTGACGCCATACTGGGCGCGCAGCCTGTCCAGCGACGCCGTGTTCGGATCGACCACGTGGATATTGGCGCCGGGGGTCAGTTTGCCGGCCAGGCCGGCGATCAGCGCGGCAGCCATGTTGCCGCCGCCGATAAATGCGATTTTCATTGAGTTTCCTTGGTGGGATAGTTGCGCGCGCCGAAAATGGCGGAGCCGACGCGGACCATGGTGGCGCCTTCCAGGATGGCGGCCCGCATGTCGCCGGACATGCCCATCGACAGCGTATCGAGCGCCAGTCCTTCGGCGCGAAGCGTGTCATACAGTGCTCGCACGCGGGCAAAGGCCGCGCGCTGCTTATCGAAGTCGTGTTCCGGCTCGGGGATCGCCATCAGGCCGCGCAGGCGCAGCTTCGGCAGCCCCGCCACGGCATGGGCCAGCGCGGCAACCTCTTGCGGCGCGGCGCCGCTCTTGCTGGCCTCGCCGCTGATGTTCACTTGCAAACAAATGTTCAGCGGGGGCAGGCTGTCCGGACGCTGGTCCGACAGGCGCTGGGCGATTTTCTCGCGCTCGACCGTGTGCACCCAGTCGAAATGCTCCGCGATGGGCCGGGTCTTGTTGCTTTGGATAGGACCGATGAAATGCCATTCCAGCGCCTGGTCCGGCGTGGGGGTGGCGCTGGCCAGGGCGCGGATTTTGTCCAGCCCTTCCTGCAGGTAGTTTTCGCCAAAGGCCAACTGGCCGCCCTGCACGGCTTCCAGCACGGCTTCGGCGCCAAAGGTTTTGGAAACCGCCAGTAATTGCACGGAACCGGCAGCCCTGCCTGCCTCGTGCTCCGAGGCAACAATGTTGTCTATGACTGCTTGCAAGTTCCGGGCTATTCTGGACATAATCGTTGAGCGGGAGAGTTGACATTCACTGTGCCCGCACGTACGCGCCTCCTTCGACGAAGACGCCCGCTTTGCAGGCACAGGGATTATAAATGGACATTTCCGAATTACTCGCATTCTCGGTGAAGAACAAGGCTTCCGACTTGCATTTGTCGGCCGGCCTGCCGCCCATGATCCGCGTGCATGGCGACGTGCGCCGCATTAACCTGCCGCCCATGGAACACAAGGACGTGCACGGCATGATTTATGACATCATGAACGACGGCCAGCGCAAGGCGTACGAGGAAATGCTGGAATGTGACTTTTCGTTCGCGATTCCCGGCCTGGCGCGCTTCCGCGTCAATGCGTACAACCAGGAACGGGGCGCGGCGGCCGTGCTGCGGACGATTCCCTCGAAGATCATGAGCCTGGAAGAGCTGCACTGCCCGAAGATCTTCGCCGACTTCGCGCTGAAGCCACGGGGACTGGTGCTGGTGACGGGGCCGACCGGTTCCGGCAAGTCCACCACGCTGGCGGCCATGATCAACCACCTCAATGAAAACGAATACGGCCACATCCTGACGATCGAAGACCCGATCGAATTCGTGCACGATTCGAAGAAATGCCTGATCAACCAGCGCGAAGTGGGCCCGCACACGCTGTCGTTCAATAACGCGCTGCGTTCGGCGCTGCGGGAAGACCCGGACGCGATCCTGGTGGGTGAATTGCGCGACCTGGAAACCATCCGCCTGGCCCTGTCCGCCGCGGAAACGGGCCACCTGGTATTCGGCACGCTGCACACGTCGTCGGCCGCGAAAACCATCGACCGTATCGTCGACGTGTTCCCCGCCGAAGAAAAGGAAATGGTGCGCGCGATGCTGTCCGAATCGCTGCAGGCGGTGATTTCTCAGACGCTGCTGAAAACCAAGGATGGCAACGGCCGTGTGGCCGCGCATGAAATCATGGTCGGCACGCCGGCGATCCGCAACCTGATCCGCGAAGCGAAGATCGCGCAAATGTATTCCGCGATCCAGACCGGCAGCAATGTCGGCATGCAGACACTGGACCAGAACTTGACGGACCTGGTGCGGCGCAACGTGATTTCGTCGGCGGCGGCGCGCTTCGCCGCCAAGATCCCGGAAAACTTCCCCGGCTGAGAAGTTTAGCTGTACTGACGCCCAAGGAACTTTATGGAACGCGACCAGGCATCCAAATTCATGTTCGACCTGCTGCGCCTGATGCTCAGCAAGAAAGGGTCGGACTTGTTCATCACGGCCGGCTTCCCGCCCGCGATGAAAATCGACGGCAAGATGACGCCAGTCTCGGCGCAGCCACTGACCCCTGCCCACACTTCGGATCTGGCCCGTTCCATCATGAACGACAAGCAGGCGGCCGGATTTGAAATGACGAAGGAAGCCAACTTCGCCATCAGCCCGGGCGACCTGGGACGCTTCCGCGTGTCCGCCTTCGTGCAAATGGGCGCGGTGGGCATGGTGCTGCGGACGATTAACTCGACGATCCCGAAACTGGAAGATCTGGGCCTGCCGGAAGTACTGAAGGAAGTCATCATGGCCAAGCGCGGCCTGGTGGTGATGGTGGGCGCCACGGGTTCCGGCAAATCCACGACCCTGGCCGCCATGCTGGGCTACCGCAACCACAACAGCTATGGCCACATCATCACGATTGAAGACCCGGTGGAATTCGTCCACCCGCACGGCAATTGCGTGGTCACGCAGCGCGAAGTGGGCGTCGATACGGAAGACTGGGAAATCGCGCTGAAAAACACGCTGCGCCAGGCGCCGGACGTGATCCAGATCGGCGAAATCCGCGACCGCCAGACCATGGACCATGCGATCGCGTTCGCGGAAACCGGCCACCTGTGCCTGGCCACCCTGCACGCCAACAGCGCCAACCAGGCGCTGGACCGCATCATCAACTTCTTCCCGGAAGAACGCCGCCAGCAATTGCTGATGGATCTATCGCTGAACCTGAAAGGCATGATTTCCCAGCGCCTGATTCCCCGCAAGGAATCCAAGGGCCGCGCCGTGGCCATTGAAATCATGCTGAATTCACCGCTGATCTCCGACCTGATCTTCAAGGGCCAGGTCCATGAAATCAAGGAATTGATGAAAAAATCACGCGAACTGGGCATGCAAACCTTCGACCAGTCGCTGTTCGACCTGTACGAGGCGGACATGATCACGTATGAAGATGCGCTGCGCAACGCGGATTCCGTCAACGATTTGCGCCTGCAAATCAAGCTGGAAAGCAAGGCCGCGAAAAACCGCGACATGTCGGCCGGTACCGAACACCTCAACATCGTATAGGAATTAACAATGACCACTGTCTTCGATTTCAACGCCGATTCGCTGGCCGGCAAGCCTGTCGACCTGTCGCAATACAAGGGCAAAGTGCTGCTGATCGTGAATACCGCCAGCAAGTGCGGCTTCACGCCGCAATACGAAGGCCTGGAATCGGTTTACCAGCAATTCAAGGACAAAGGCGTGGAAGTGCTGGGCTTCCCGTGCAACCAGTTTGGTTCGCAGGAGCCGGGCGCTGAAGAGGAAATCGGCGCGTTTTGCCAGAAAAACTATGGTGTCAGCTTCCCCATGTTTTCCAAGATCGACGTCAACGGCGACGATGCGCACCCGCTGTACAAGCACTTGAAAAAAGCGTCGCCCGGCTTGCTGGGCACCGAAGGCATCAAGTGGAACTTCACCAAGTTCCTGGTTCGCAAAGACGGTACGGTGTATAAACGCTACGCGCCCACCACCAAACCGGAAGAAATGACGGGCGATATAGAGAAATTGCTGGCAGAATAGCCGCTTCCCAGCCCGGCCCGCGCCGGGCGTTGTTTTTTATGGTGCCACCATGAGCACAGTCACCGCGTACCTCACGCAACTGTTTTCCCCTCCCGCCGATCCATCCTTGCTGACTTACGGGATCTATGATCCGTGGCTGGTCATCCTGTCCGTGGTGGTGGCCAGTTTTTCGTCATGGATGGGATTGCAGATGGCTGGCCAGGCCGCCACCGCATCGTCGCCCAACCTGCGCCGCGCCGCGCTGTTGACGGGCAGCCTGGCGTTGGGCAGCGGCGTCTGGGCCATGCATTTCATCGGCATGCTGGCCTTTAACCTGTGCACCGGCGTCGAATATGACCGCGCGCTGACCATCTGGTCGATGTTGCCCAGCATCGCGGCATCTTCCGTGGCGCTGACGCTGATCGGCCGCAAGCGCATCAATGGCTGGCAATTGCTGACCGGTGGCGTGCTGGTGGGGGCAGGCATCGGCGCCATGCATTACACCGGCATGGCGGCGATGCGCAGCCCGCTCGAATTGCGCTATGACCCGTGGATGTTCGGCCTGTCGATCCTGGTGGCGGTGGCGCTGGCCACGCTGGCGCTGTGGGTGCGCTTCGGCCTGTCGATGCTGCGCACGTGGATGTCGGAGGCGACACGGCTGGGTATTGCCGGCGTCACGATGGGGTGCGCCATCGCCGGCATGCATTACACCGGCATGGCGGCGGCGCGTTTCGTGGGCCGCGTGGAACCCGACGCCACCAGTGAAATCCTCAATGCGCCATTCCTGGCGCTGGCCGTCTCAATGACCACCGCTGTCTTCACGCTGCTGGTGACGTCGGCCAACGGCTTGCTGCGCTACCGCGCGCTGTTTTTCCAGCTGCGCGAAAGCGAATCGTGGATGCGCGCGCTGCTGGAAACCGCGGTCGACGGCGTGGTCACCGTGGAATCGGACGGCACCATCCGCGAATTCAATAAGTCGGCGGAGCGCATCTTTGGCTGGAAGCGGGAAGAAATCGTCGGCAAGAATGTGCGCCTGCTGATTGCCGATCCGGCCCGCTCCGCGCGCGACGGCTTGCTCAGCCATTTGAAAGACGGGCGGGAAGGCATGATCGGCGAGAGCCAGGATATCCTCGGCTTGCACAAGAGCGGCGCCAAGGTACCGGTACGTAACGCGTATGGCCACGCGCGGCTGGCGAACCAGGATTTGTACGTATGCTTCGTCACGGACATCAGCGAGCGCAAGGCGATGGAACAGGCGCTGCGCGACAGCGAACAGCAATTCCGCTCGCTGATCGGCAACATCCCCGGAATCTCGTACCGCGCGCTGCATGCGCCAGGCTGGCCGATGGTGTTCGTCAGCGCGGCCGTGGAAACCCTGACGGGCTACCCGCCGGAAGAATTCGTCGGCGCGCCCGCCGCGCGGCTGTATGGCGACTTGATCCACCCGGACGACCATGAACACGTGGCGCGGGGACTGGAGGAAGCGATTTCGCGCAGCGAGCCGTTCACCATCGAGTACCGGCTGCGCCACCGCGACGGCAGCATCCGCTGGATGTGGGAAAACGGCAGCGCCATTTTCGACGACAAGGGCCGGGTCAAATGGCTGGACGGCGTGATCCTCGATATTTCCGGACGGCGCCAGATGGAAGAAGAGTTGCGCACGGCGAAAGAGCGCGCCGAGCAGGCCGCCGCCGCACGGGCTGCTTTCCTGGCCAACATGAGCCACGAAATCCGCACGCCGATGAATTCCATCCTGGGTTTTACCGACGTGCTATTACAGGGCGACCTGGCGGCCGACCAGCGCCGCCACCTGGACACGGTGCGCAATTCCGCCCGTTCGCTGCTGCGCTTGCTGAACGAAATCCTCGACACGGCGAAGCTGGACAAGGGCGCCGTGGAACTGGAAGAAAGCGATTACAACCTGCTGGCGCTGGTCGATGAATTGTCGTCGACGATGGGCGCCAATGCCGCCGCCAAAGGACTGGCGCTGACCGTGCAGTACAGCGACGCGTTGCCGCATCGCCTGCGCGGCGATGAATTGCGCGTGCGCCAGGTATTGACCAATTTACTGGGCAACGCCATCAAGTTCACAGGCACGGGTCATGTCGCGCTGACCCTGGCGCAGGACGAACAGGACGGCCTGGATCAGCTGCATATCACGGTGGCCGACACCGGCATCGGGATTCCGGAAAACCGCCTGGCCGCGATTTTTGAACCGTTCATGCAAGCGGATGCGTCGATGAACCGGCGTTATGGCGGCACCGGCCTGGGCACCACGATTTGCAAACAGTTGACGGAATTGATGGGCGGCCGTATCTGGGCCACCAGCGTCGAAGGCCAGGGCAGCGAATTCCACGTGCAGTTGCCGCTGGTGTACGCCTCCGAGCAATCCGATGCGGCGCCCGAGAGCCTGCAACCCTTGCCGCAATTACCGGCGCTGCGCTTCCTGGCGGCCGACGATGTGCCGCAAAACCTGGAATTGCTGACTTTATTGCTGGGCAAACGGGGCCACTCCGTGGTCACCGTGGGCGATGGCGCCGCCGCCGTGCGGATGGCGGAGGAAGGACAGTTCGACGTGATCCTGATGGATGTGCAAATGCCATTCATGGACGGGCTGGAAGCCACGCGCCGCATCCGCGCCGCCGAAGCGGAGCTGGGCCGCCCGCGCGTCCCCATCATCGCGATGACGGCCAGCGTGCTGGAAAAAGACCGCGAAGCCACCAGCATCGCCGGCATGGATGGATTTGCACCGAAGCCGGTCGACATGCCGGTGCTGGTGCGCGAACTGGCGCGCGTGCTGGGGCTGGACACGGGCGGCGCGGTACAAGCCGGCGGCAGTGGCGCTTCGCACGTCCTGAACCTGGTGCAAGGCTTGCGGCGCTGGGGTGAGCAGGAACAGCCGTATTACCGCGCGCTGCACACCTTTGTGCAGGAACGGATGCAGCTGGGCCATGAACTGAGCCGTCACGCCGCAGAAGAACGCTACCAGGATGGCGCCGCCCTGACCCACCAGGTCAAGGGCGTTGCAGCCAACCTGGGACTGGAACTGCTTGCCACCACGCTGGACCACCTGGAACATGCGTGGGCGCAGGCCGCCGCCAATGCCGATGCGTCGATCGACGACCCCGATGCGCGGCAGTCACTGGCGGCGCTGCTGGCGCAAGCCAGCGAACAGGTGGCCATCGCCTGCGCCGCCATCACCACCGTGCTGGCAGCATCGTCCGCCGCACCCGCCACGGCAAGCGACAACCACAGCGCGGCTGCCGCAAGGCCGCCGCTCAATGCCCAGCGCATCACCGCGTTGGCCGAACAATTGCACAGTTCCATCGACAGCGGCGCATTTGACGACGCCCTGCTGCACGACTTTGCGCAGGCGCTGGACGGCCACGTGGCGCCGGCCCGGCTCGATGAACTGCGCAGTGCGATGGATAATTTTGATTTCAGCGTGGCCCATGCGCGGCTGGAGGCGCTGCTGGCGGCGTGCCTGCCGCCATCGGCCGGGAGTACACCATGAATAACAAGCGCCAGCCCATTATCCTGGCAGTCGATGACGAACCCATCAACCTGCAGTTGCTGCGGCAAATCCTGCAAGACCGCTACCGCCTGCTGTTTGCCAAGGATGGTCCGCGCGCGCTGGAACTGGCCGCGCGCGAACAGCCTGACCTGATCCTGTTGGATGTCATGATGCCCGACATGACGGGCTATGAAGTGTGCCAACACTTGAAAGCCGATCCTGTCACGGCAGGCATACCCGTGATCTTTGTCACGGCGCTGACGGACACGGTCGATGAAGTGGCGGGCTTCGATGCGGGCGGCGTCGACTACATCACCAAGCCCGTCAGCCCGCCCGTGGTGAAAGCGCGCGTACAACTGCACTTGTCGCTGGTGCGCATGGATGAACTGAAAGCCAGCCGGCTGGAAATCGTGCAGCGCCTTGGCCTGGCGGCGGAATACAAGGACAACGAGACGGGCCTGCACGTGATCCGCATGAGCCATTACGCGCGCCTGCTGGGCACTGCGGCGGGAATGCATGAAGATGACGTCGACGATTTGTTCAATGCGGCGCCCATGCACGACATCGGCAAGATCGGCATTCCCGACCGCATCCTGCAAAAGCCCGCCAAACTCGATGCCGACGAATGGCGCGAGATGCAAAAACACCCGACCATCGGCGCCAGCATTATCGGTGACCATGCGACCGGCATGCTGGCCGTGGCGTACGACGTGGCGCGCACGCACCATGAAAAATGGGATGGCAGCGGTTATCCGGCCGGGCTGAAAGGCGAAGAGATCCCGCTGGCGGGACGCATCGTGGCGATTGCCGACGTGTTCGACGCGCTGACGTCGATACGGCCATACAAACGCGCGTGGACCGTGGAACAGGCTTGCGACCATTTGCTGGCGCAGCGGGGGCTGCATTTCGATCCCGCGCTGGTGGACTTGTTCCTCGGCCTGATTCCGCAGGCGGAGGAAATCATGAACAAGTGGGCGGAGCGGGATTAAGGGCGTGTTCCAGTACTTCAATCCAGTGCAGCACCGGCTTGTCCGTCCCGGCTTGCAGGTGCACCTGGCAGCCGATGTTGGCGGTTGCATAGGCCGGCGCACCGGTATCGTCCAGCGCAGCCAGCTTGCGCGCGCGCAGTTGCGCGGCCATTTCCGGCTGCAGCATCGAATAGGTACCCGCCGAGCCGCAGCACAGGTGGCTGTCCGCACACAATGAAACGTTGACGCCGGCCGCACGCAGCACCTGTTCCGCCTTGCCGCGGATTTGCTGGCCATGCTGCAAGGTGCACGGCGGGTGGTAGGCAATGCGATCACCGCCTGTCGCCTGGCGCTGCCCCGCCAGTTCCCGCACCTGTTCCTCGAATCCCGCCAGCACTTCGCTTAAGTCCAGTGTCATCGCGGAGATGCGCTGCGCCCTGGCCGCATAAGCGGGATCGTGCGCCAGCAAATGGCCATATTCCTTGACGCTGGCGCCGCAGCCGGAAGCCGTCATGACGATGGCTTCCGCATGGGGTGCTCCATGCTCGCCCGACACGTGGGGCCACCATGCATCGATATTGCGGCGCATGTCGTCCAGGCCGCCGTCATGGTCGTTCAGGTGGTAGCGCAGCGCGCCGCAGCAGCCGGCTTCCGGCGCGGCATACAGGGCCACGCCCAGCGCATCGAGCACGCGTGCGGCCGCCGCGTTGATCGATGGCGCCAGTCCCGGCTGCACGCACCCCTGCAGCACCAGCATGCGGCGCGCATGCGCGCGCTGCGGCCACGTTCCGGCCGGGCGCGCGGGGACCAGCTTGTCCTGCAAGTCTTTCGACAGCAAGGGCCGCACCAGCCGCCCCAGTTTAACCGCGGGCGTGAACAGCCAGCGGCGCGGCAACGTTTCCTTCAGCACGTAGCGCTTGATGCGTTCCGGCAGCGCACGCGGCACTTTTTGTTCGACCACCTTGCGGCCGATATCGGCCAGCCGGCCATAGCGTACGCCGGACGGGCACGTGCTTTCACAGCTGCGGCACGTCAGGCAACGGTCCAGGTGCAACTGCGTCTTGTCCGTGACCGGCGCCCCTTCCAGCACTTGCTTGATCAGGTAAATCCGGCCACGCGGACCATCCAGTTCATCACCCAGCAACTGGTACGTGGGGCACGTGGCGGTGCAAAAGCCGCAGTGCACGCAGGCGCGCAGGATGGCTTCCGCTTCGTCGCCGTCGCGCGTGTTCTTGATGAAGTCCGCCAGGTTAGTTTGCATGGTGCGGCTCTCCCAGTCGGCCGGGATTGAAAATGCCATCCGGATCGAATGCCTGCTTCATGCGCCGGTTCAGCAGCGCCAGAGCAGATGCTGGCGGGTGAAATGGCGGCACGGATTTATCGACGGAACGGAACAGCGTGGCGTGGCCGCCGGACGCCGCCGCGGTGCGGCGGATGTCGCCGGCGCGCGAAGCGTCCGCATGCAGCCAGCGCTGGCCGCCACCCCACTCGATCAGCGACCGGCCTTTCAAAATAATGGCGCTGGCATGGGGCGGTACTGCCATGCGCCACAAGTGCGGCGTATCGAAAAACGCATGCGTGTGGTCGCGCAGGCTTGCCCACAGCGCTTGCGCATCATGCTGTGGCATGACGGATGCCTGCGCGGCGGCGCCCAGCTTGTTCACCGCTGCCGCCACCGCGCTTTCCGCGCCGGACAGGCGCACCGACAGCACGCCGTCATGCCAGCAACTGGCCGACAGCGGCAGCGGCTGGCCGGCCCATTCATTCAGCGTACGCAGCGCGGCGATTTCATCCAGCGGTATTTGCACCGTGGCTTCCCGCACGGGCAGCGGCAATACCTTCAGCGATACTTCCGCGATCAGGCCCAGCGTCCCCATGGAACCGGCCAGCAGCCGCGAGACGTCATAACCGGCCACGTTCTTCATGACCTGGCCGCCAAAGTTCAGCACCTCGCCCGCGCCATTGACCAGTTTTGCTCCCAGCACGAAATCGCGCACACTGCCTGCCGCCATGCGGCGCGGCCCCGACAAGCCCGCCGCCACCACGCCGCCAATCGTCGACGCCGGGCCGAAACGGGGTGGCTCGAACGCCAGCATTTGCCCCTGCCGCGCCAGCAGCGCCTCGATGTCAGCCAGCGGCGTGCCGCAGCGCGCCGTGATCACCAGTTCCGACGGTTCGTAGTCCACCACCCCGGCATGCGCCGACGTATCGAGCACGTCGCCGACAGGTTCGCCGCCATACCAATCCTTGGTGCCGCCGCCACGGATGCGCAGCGGCGTCTTGCGGGCTGCGGCCTGGCGGACCTGGTCGCGGAAGAGTTCCAGCATCATGCTTCCTTTAAAAACGGGGCAATTCCGGGTGCGGCAAGACGCCGCCCGTCACGCGCATCTTGCCGAATTCCGCGCAGCGGTTCAGTGTCGGGATGGCCTTGTCCGGATTCAGCAGCGACAGTGGATCGAAGGCGCGCTTCAGCGCAAAGAATGCCTGCAATTCCTCGGCCGTGAATTGCACGCACATGGAATCGATTTTCTCGATGCCGACGCCATGCTCGCCCGTGATGGTGCCGCCCACTTCCACGCACAGCGCGAGGATGTCGGCGCCGAACGCTTCGGCGCGGCGCAGTTCGTCCGGCTGGTTCGCATCGAACAGGATCAGCGGGTGCAAATTGCCGTCGCCCGCATGGAACACGTTGGCGCAGCGCAGCCCATACTTGTGTTCCATGGCTTCGATTCCTTTCAGCACGCGGGCCAGGTGCTTGCGGGGGATGGTGCCATCCATGCAGTAATAGTCCGGTGAAATGCGGCCGGCGGCGGGGAAGGCATTCTTGCGGCCGGACCAGAATTTCAGCCGTTCCGCTTCACTGCCTGAAACGGCAATCGCACCCGCCCCCGCCGCGCGCAGCACGGCGGACATGCGCGCAATTTCCTCTTCGACTTCGTCAGCCGTGCCATCGGCTTCGCACAGAAGGATGGCGGCAGCTTCCGTGTCATAGCCTGCCTTCACGAACGGCTCCACCATGCGCGACGACGTGCGGTCCATCATTTCCAGCCCGGCCGGGATGATGCCGGCGGCAATCACCTCCGCCACCGCATTGCCGCCCCGGGTGACGTCATCGAACGACGCCATGATGACGCGGGCGGCGGCGGGTTTCGGCACCAGTTTGACCGTCACTTCCAGCACGATGCCCAGCATACCCTCGGAACCGATAAAGGCCGCCAGCAAATCCAGTCCCGGCGCATCGGGCGCCGCGCTCCCTAATTCAACAATATCGCCCTCGATGGTGGCGATCCGCACGCGCAGCACGTTGTGCACGGTCAGGCCATATTTGAGGCAATGCACGCCGCCCGAGTTTTCCGCCACATTGCCGCCGATGGTGCAGGCGATTTGCGAGGACGGATCGGGCGCGTAATACAGGCCGTGCGGCGCCGCCGCCTCGGAAATGGCGAGATTGCGCACGCCGGGCTGCACCACGGCGGTGCGGGAATAGGCGTCGAGCCGCACGATCCTGTTCATGCGCGCGGTGGACAGCACGACGCCATCGGCAATCGGCATGGCGCCGCCGGACAGCCCCGTCCCCGCGCCGCGCGGCACGATGGGAACGTGCAGGCGGCGGCACACGTCCAGCACCGCCAGCACCTGTTCTTCATTGGCGGGCAGCACGACGATCATCGGCAACTGGCGATAAGCGGACAAGCCGTCGCATTCGTACGGCCGGGTATCTTCCGGCGCGCTGAGGATGGATGTGGGCGGCAGCACGGCATGCAGCGCTGCGGCAACTTGTTGCCGGCGTTCGGCAATCACTTCGTCAGGGTAGGCGGGCATATACTTATTTTATGTGCAAACCGGCTATTTGTCGTATCCTGCCGGGATTCATAACGAACGACCAACGCGGAGAACATACCATGGGCAACCGCCTTTCAAAGATCGCCACCCGTACGGGGGACAACGGCACCACGGGCCTGGGCGACGGCACCCGCACCGACAAGGACAGCGTGCGCATTTGCGCCATCGGTGACGTGGATGAGTTGAATTCGCATATCGGCCTGCTGCTGTCGGAAGACATGCCGGACGACATGCGCGATGAACTGGTCGGCGTGCAGCACGACTTGTTCGACCTGGGCGGTGAACTGTGCATTCCCGGCTACCAGATGATCAAGGAAGAGCACGTGGAAAAGCTGGACGGTTTGCTGGCCAAGCACAATGCCACGCTGCCGGCGCTGACGGAATTCATCCTGCCGGCCGGTTCGCGCGCCGCCTCGCTAGCCCACGTGTGCCGCACCATCTGCCGCCGCGCGGAGCGCAGCATCGTCACGCTGGGCAAGACGGAAACCATCCATGACCACCCGCGCCAGTACGTCAACCGCCTGTCGGACCTGATGTTCGTGCTGGCCCGCGTGCTGAACCGCTTTGCCGGCGGCGGCGACGTGCTGTGGCAGCACGAGCGCAAATCGCGCAAGGAAACCAAGGCGGAATACGCCGCTAAAGCGGAAGCAGCGGCGGCCGAGGCTGCGGCGGACGCTGCGGACGAGGAATAATTACGGTTCGAGCAGCCGCGCCATGCCGCGCGATGGTTCAAAACACCACGGCAGGCGACGCCTGGTCCGGTTTCACCCATACCTGGGCCGGGCGGTACGACACCACCAGCACATCGCGGAATTCGGCGGGGAATTGCATTCTCAAAGAATGGAAATCCTCGCCGGCAGCCAGTTCCGCCCGCACTTCCAGCGGCGCCTCGTGACTGTGGCCGCCCTGCGTGCGCACCAGCAGCATGGCCCGCTCGCGCAGCTTTTGCTGCACCTGCGCAGCAGCCGGCCATTGCCAGCCACGGAATGCCACAGGCAGACCCGCTTTCAGCGTGGCGCGCGTGCCCTGTTCGAATTTGCGGTGCGCGCCGTCGAGCGCCTGCTGGAATTGCGCGGCCGGCATGGTGGCGTGGGTCAGCATGAATTCCTCGAACGGGCGGCCCGGCGCCAGCGCCTGGTGCAGCGCCGCCGCATAGTCGAGGTACAAGGTCAGCGCCAGGTGGCCGCCATCGCGCAGCACCAGCGTGGCGCGGTTCGCTTCCATTTCATGCGCGTGGCACGGAGCCAGTCCGGCCAGGCCGAGTACGACCGCTGCGATCCACTGCTTCATTAAAACGCCCTGCAATCGTTTTCTGTGGCGGTCTGCACGCCATTGGTCTTGAAGACGAACGTCCAGCACAGGTTACTGGTGCGGGTGTACAGGATCTGGTATTTGTTCGTGCCCTGCTCCCACTCCAGCGTGGTGGTGCCGCCGATCGCCAGGCTGGTTGGCGACGCGTTCAGTGACATGTTGAACACGCCGGAACCGCCGCCCGGCCCCTTGGGATTGTGCAGCACGGCGAATTTGGCGCCCTGCCCCGCCAGGTCCGGGCTTGGCGTGCCGCGGAAGCACGACAGGATGTACGGGCTGGTATCGGTCGCGTGGTAGGCGTAGCCCGCCGGCGCATTCTGGTGCGTCAATGTATTGCCGCCGCAGACGGCGTCGCGGGTGGCTGTGGTGCCGTCCGGATTGTTGTAGCCGAAGATGGCGAAACCATCGAGCGCCCAGCCGATCGGGTGGGTATCCCAGTAACTGGACGACTGATCAGCCATCATGCACACGGGCGCCGCATGGTAGTGGTAATCGTCGGCGCGGCCCGCATGGCCATTGCAGATATCCAGTTCGCCCTGCACCTTGGTGTCGCCGCCGCCGGTCGCCGTATCGCAGCCGCCCTGCTTGCACGGGTTGAAGATGGGGATGCCGTTAATCGCCAGGCCGATCGGGCCGTCGACCGCCGTCGTGGTGCTGGCGGCAATGGCGGGGTTCAGCGGGATCTTCCACGCATTCGAGCCGGTGAAGTTTTGCGCGGTCGGCACTTGCAGGATGGTTTGCGTAATCCCTTTCATCATCGGGTGCGCGGTCTGGATGCCGTACGTGCTGAAGTACGCATAGGTTTCATCGCACGTGATGCCCAGGCTGTTGGCTTTTTCATAGGGGCCGATGGCGCGTTTCATGGACAGGCAATTCAACGTGGCCTGGGTGCGGGTATTGAGCAGGTTCAGCGTCGCGGTTTTCAGCGTGACGGAGGACAGCGCCTGCGTCAGCACGCTGCCCGTGACCTGGCTGGCCGTGTACGCCGACAGGTTGGGCGCGGCCGATACCGCATACACGGTGAACGTATAGGTTTTCGTGCCGGCGCCGGACGAGCATGGCGCGGCATAGCCCAGGCCTGCCCCATCGTCGGCAAAGCCCAGCGTGCCGACACCGCTGCTGCCCACGGCCAGGCTGGTGGTGGACGCCGGGATGTTATACAGCAGCCAGTTGTATTTGACGCTGCCCGGGCCTGGAATCGTGCTCATGACGATGGCATAGCCCTGGGTGCCGGACGGCGCGCCGCTCCATGCCAGCGGCGGCGACTTGCTGGTGCCGTCGCACGTGTACGTGTTCGGCATGGTGGCGCCTTCCGCGCCCGCTGCCGACGTGACGGTAAAGCTTGACGTGCCGGCGCCCGCCGCAGGCGTCACGCTGACGCTGGCCGACGCCGCGCCGGCGCCCACGGCATTGCTGGCCGTGACAGTGCACGCATAGGTGGCGCCGTTGGTCAGCCCCGTGACGGCCAGCGGGCTGGCGGTGCCCTGCGCGGTGATGGCCGCCGAGCCGGCAGTGCCGGTCGTGCACGATGCGGTATAGCCGGTGACAGGCGAGCTGCCATCCTGCGCAGGCGCCGTGAACGCGATACTGGCGCTGCCATTGCCCGCCGTGGCGGCGCCGATCTGCGGCGCACCCGGCACGCTGCCGGCGGGTTTCGCGATGGGGGTGTAAGCGATGCCGTTGCGAATGGCGGGCAGTACGCGTGCAGTGTTTTCCGGGCCTTCGCTGAAGTATTGCAGCACGTCCGGCACGTCCGTGGCTTTACTGTCGAGGATATCAGTCCAGTATTTCGCCCCGGCCGCATCGGGCGCGCGCTGCAGCACATTCTGGTAAAACGCCGTCACCAGCGCCGCATTGGTGGGCTTGTCGCCATACAGCGTTTTCGATTCCTTATCGGACAGGAAACTGGCCGCCACTTCGCGCAAGCTGGCGCCCCGGTTCATCACGTCGATCCAGTAGCCCAGGCCCGCGCCATCGGGCACGCGGTTGAAGGCCGCCTGGTACAGCCGGTATGCCTTGCCGGCATTGCCCGTCACATCGAACGAGACGGTGGCGTCGGAAAACTGCAGCAGCTGGCTGCTGGTGGCCGAGACGGATGCGCCGCCATTGACGGCGGTGACGAGAAAGCCGGATCCTTCGGCCGTGATGGTGTAGTCGCTGCGCTTGCCGGAAAACGTCAACGTGGCGGCCGCTGCGGCCGTGGGATCCGCTTTTACCGGCTCGGTCGACGGCGCCGCCCCCATCGCCAGCCGCTGTGGGCTGCCAGGATCACTGCCACCGCAGCCAGCCAGGCCGGCCGCTACCAGTACCGACAGCCAAATCGCACGCATAACTCGTCCTCCGCATTGGTCGAACGGACATTATCACGTGCAATTGTGGAAAAAATAGGGAGTCGCGCGGATACATTGGCATCCGCGCAACACCTGTGAGGCTGAAAATCAGCCGTTGTTGACGACCAGCCGCGGTTCGTCGGAACCGGTCAGCGTGCTGCCGAAGCGGGCCTTGATGGCTGCGGCGATGCCGTTGGCGTCCAGGCCGGCCAGCGACAGCAGCTTGGCTGGATCGCCGTGGTCGATGAACTTGTCCGGCAAGCCCAGCATCAATACCGGCTTGACGATAGCCTCAAGCGCCAGCGCTTCCGCCACGGCGGCGCCCGCGCCACCCATGATGCAGCCCTCTTCCACCGTCACCAGCACGTCATGGGTGGCGGCCAGCAGCTTGACCAGTTCCACGTCCAGCGGCTTCACGAAACGCATGTTGGCCACGGTTGCATCGAGCTGCCCGGCAGCGCCCACGCTTGGCGCCACCATCGAGCCAAACGCCAGGATGGCTATCTTCTTGCCCTGGCGCTTGATTTCACCCTTGCCGATTTCCATGCTGGTCAGCGCCGGTTCGATCGCCGCGCCGATGCCGGCGCCGCGCGGATAACGCACCGCCGCCGGGCCCTGGTAGTGGTATCCGGTGGTCAGCATCTGGCGGCATTCGTTTTCATCGGATGGCGCCATCACCACCATGTTCGGGATGCAGCGCAGGTACGCCAGGTCGTAGTTGCCGGCGTGCGTGGCGCCGTCGGCGCCCACCAGGCCCGCGCGGTCCAGCGCAAACGTCACGTCCAGGTTTTGCAGCGCCACGTCGTGGATCAGCTGGTCGTAGGCGCGTTGCAGGAAGGTCGAATAAATCGCCACCACCGGCTTCAAGCCTTCGCAAGCCAGGCCCGCGCCAAACGTCACGGCGTGCTGCTCGGCGATGCCGACGTCGAAGTAGCGGTCCGGGTTTTCCTTTTCGAAGCGTACCATGCCGGAACCTTCGCGCATGGCGGGCGTGATGCCGACCAGGCGCTTGTCCTGTTTCGCCATGTCGCACAGCCAGTTGCCGAATACTTCCGTGTACGTGATCTTGGCCGGCGCCGTCGATGGCTTGATACCTTCGGCCGGATTGAATTTGCCGGTGCCGTGGTACAGGATCGGCTCCGCCTCGGCCAGCTTGTAGCCCTGCCCTTTTTTCGTCACCACGTGCAGGAATTGCGGGCCCTTGAGCTTCTTGATGTTTTCCAGCGTCGGGATCAGCGATTCCAGGTCGTGGCCATCGATCGGGCCGATATAGTTGAAACCGAATTCCTCGAACATCGTGGCCGGCACCACCATGCCCTTCGCGTGTTCCTCGAAGCGCTTGGCCAGTTCCAGCATGGGGGCCGGCAGCACCGACTTGCCCACGTTTTTCGCGGCCGCGTAAAACTGGCCCGACATCAGGCGCGCCAGGTAGCGGTTCAATGCGCCCACCGGCGGCGAAATCGACATGTCGTTGTCGTTCAAAATGACCAGCAGATTCAGGTCTTCCTGCACGCCCGCATTGTTCAGCGCTTCAAACGCCATGCCGGCCGTCATCGAGCCATCGCCGATCACGGCGATCGCGTGGCGGTGCTCGCCCTTGATCTTGGCTGCCTGCGCCATGCCCAGCGCGGCGGAAATCGACGTCGACGAGTGGGCGGTGCCGAACGTGTCGTATTCGCTTTCCACGCGGCGCGGGAAGCCGGAAATGCCATCCATCTGGCGCAGCGTGTGCATCTGCTTGCGGCGGCCCGTCAGGATCTTGTGCGAATACGTTTGATGGCCCACGTCCCACACGATGCGGTCGTACGGCGTATTGAACACGTAGTGCAGCGCGACCGTCAGTTCCACGGTGCCCAGGTTGGACGACAAATGGCCGCCCGTCTTCGATACGCTGTCGAGCAGGTAATTGCGCAGTTCATGCGCCAGCGGCGTCAGTTGGTGACGCGCCAGTTTGCGCACGTCCGCCGGGTCATCGATATTGTCTAGCAAGTTCATTTAAGCCTTCCGCTGCACGATCAGGTCCGCCAGTTCGCGTAACCGCAGTGCCTTGTCTCCAAATGGCGCCAGCGCCGCATGCGCTTCCTGCCGAAGTTTTTCCGCCAGCGCGCGCGATGGCTCCAGGCCCAGGATCGATACGTACGTGGGTTTGTTGTCGGCCGCATCCTTGCCCGCCGTTTTACCCAGCGTGGCCGAATCGGCCGTCGCGTCCAGCACGTCGTCCACCACCTGGAACGCCAGGCCGATGGCGCGCGCGTACACGTTCAGCGCCGTCATTTCGTCATCGGACAAATCCTTGCCGGCCAGTGCGCCCAGCACCACCGACGCGCGCAGCAAGGCGCCGGTTTTCAACTGGTGCATGCGCTCCAACTGCTCCAACGACAAACTGATGCCGACACTGTCCAGGTCGATCGCCTGGCCGCCGCACATCCCGGCCGAACCGGCCGCGTGGGCCAGCAGGCGCAACATCTGCACCTGGCGCGCCGAAGGCAAAGTCGCCTCAGCCAATACCAGGAAAGCCTGTGCCTGCAACGCATCGCCCACCAGCAGCGCGGTGGCGTCGTCATAGGCTACGTGCACCGTGGGTTTGCCGCGGCGCAGTTCATCATCATCCATGCACGGCATATCGTCGTGCACCAGCGAATACGCGTGGATCATTTCCACTGCCGCCGCAGCGCGCGACAGCACGGCGCTGTCGGCGCCGGACAATTCGCCTGCCGCATACACCAGCAGCGGACGCACGCGCTTGCCGCCGCCCAGCAGCGCATAGCGCATTGCCTCATGCAGTTTGGACGGCTCCGTGCCGGCGGCAGGCAGGTAGCCGTTCATGTCGGCTTCCATGCCGGCCTGGATGGTTTTCATCCAGTCCTGGAACGTGGCGCTCATGCCTGCACCTCATCAGCAAACGGTTTCAGCATATCGCCTTCCAGAATTTTCACTTGCGACTCGACCTTATCGAGTTGACCTGCACAATATTTCACCAGTTCCGAGCCGCGCGCATAGGCCGCAACCGACGCCTCCAGCGGCAATTGCCCCGATTCCATTTGCGTCACCAGGGCCGCCAGTTCCGCCATCGCCTCTTCAAACGAGGCTGGCGCGGCGGGCGGGGCGGGATCGGGATTCAGTTTTTTAGACATAAGCTTTTAATCAATATGGCCAGGCAGTCAGCCCGCCGGCGCAGTGTAGCCCGTTATTTTAGAACAATCCAACGAATGAGGTTGGAAATTGCCACTTGCACCACAGTCCGTAGCAGGGATATTTGTTGCTTTAATGACTAATAATTTGCAGCAACACCACGTTACCCCCCAAGGTTCCCCCCGCTATCAGGGGAATTATTGCATCAACTCATCGTCCTTACCCCCATTTCACGGTATAATCTCCGGTTCTGTCCGAAATACCGTTTCTGAAACTGACACAGGTCTTTACGGATTCTGTCTCTTCTTGGTTGCTGTACTCTAATTAAGGGGGGTTGGGATGTCCGATCTGGCTACCCACGCCATGCTGGCGCGCTCGAACGCGCAACTTCCAGTCAACGTCTACTTTGACAAAACGCTGCTGCAGCGTGAATTGCAGTCTCTGTTTAAAGCCGGCCCGCGCTATGTCGGGCATGAATTAATGGTGCCGAACGCGGGCGATTTCATGACGCTCGCGGCGGAAAACGAAGGGCGCATGCTGGTGCGGAACGCCAATGGCCTGGAAGTGCTGTCCAATGTCTGCCGTCACCGCCAGGCCGTGATGTTCAATGGCCGCGGCAATGCCAACACCATTGTTTGCCCGCTGCACCGCTGGACCTATGATTTGAAAGGCGAATTGATCGGTGCACCGCACTTCGCCGAAACGCCTTGCCTGAACTTGCCCAAGACCCGGCTGCAAAGCTGGAACGGCCTGCAGTTCGAGCAAAACGGTTACAACGTCATGGAAAAGCTGAAGAACCTGTCCGTCACGAAGGACCTGGACTTCAGCGGCTACATGTTCGACCACGTGGAAGTGCACGAGTGCGACTACAACTGGAAGACGTTCATTGAAGTCTACCTGGAGGATTACCACGTCGAGCCATTCCATCCGGGCCTGGGCGCGTTCGTCAGCTGCGACGACTTGCGCTGGGAATTCGGCGCCGATTACAGCGTGCAGACCGTCGGCGTGAACCGTGGCTTGCGTAAATCCGGTTCGCCGGTCTACCAGAAGTGGCACGAGCAGGTACTCCAGTACCGCAATGGTGAACCGCCGCCCTATGGCGCGATCTGGCTGACGCTGTATCCGAACATCATGGTCGAGTGGTATCCGCACGTGCTGGTGGTGTCAACCTTGTGGCCGATCGGTCCGCAAAAGACCCGCAACGTGGTGGAGTTCTACTATCCGGAAGAAATCGTGCTGTTCGAGCGCGAATTCGTCGATGCGGAACGGGCCGCCTACATGGAAACCTGCGTGGAAGACGACGAAATCGCCCTGCGCATGGATGCGGGACGCAAGATCCTGATGGAACGGGGCGAGAACGACGCGGGCCCGTATCAATCGCCGATGGAAGACGGCATGCAGCACTTCCACGAGTGGTATCGAAGTAAGCTGGATGTTTAAGTAATTCGCGGGCGCGCGGCGGGTTGTACAACCTGCCCCGCGCCCGCAGTGTTTTGGGAATCAGGAATGCACTCTCTGTGGATGTTGTTTGCCAGTTTCTTGTTCGCCGCCATGGGCGTGTGCGTCAAGCTGGCCTCGGAAATCTATACCACCTCCGAACTCGTCATGTACCGCGGCATCATCGGCATGACGATCCTGTACACCATGATCCGCCTGCAGGGCGGCACCCTGAAAACCGCTTACGCCTGGGCCCATACGTGGCGCGGCGTGGTCGGCGTGATGTCGCTGTGGCTGTGGTTCCACTCGATCGGCCAGCTGCCGCTTGCCACGGCCATGACCCTCAATTACATGGCGCCGATCTGGATGGCGCTATGGCTGTTCACCCATGGCTGGTGGCACCGCACCGGCCATATCGAATGGCCGCTGATTGCCGCTGTCTTCATGAGCTTTGTCGGCGTGGTGCTGCTGTTGCAGCCGGCATTCGAGAAAGACCAGCTGGGTCCGGCCCTGATGGCGCTGGGCTCCAGCGTGCTGACCGCCATGGCGTATTTGCAGGTGCGCAAACTCGGTCAGCTGGGCGAGCCGGAATACCGCGTGGTGTTTTATTTCTGCGTATCGAATTTGCTGGCCGGCGTGGGTGGCCAGATACTGGAAGCCGGCGCCGGCGCCGTCACCTGGCACGCCATCGACAGCTGGCGCAACTTTGCCCTGTTGCTGGGCATCGGCTTGCTGGCCACGTCGGCCCAGGTGGCCATGACGCGCGCTTACAGGCTGGGCAAGACGCTGGTGGTGGCCAACCTGCAATACACCGGCATCGTGTTTTCCAGTGCCTGGGGCGTACTGGTGTTTGCCGACTCGTTCGACTGGCACGCCTGGCTGGGAATTGCCATCATTCTTGCGTCGGGCAGCGCCGCAACGTTTTACAATACCCGCAGCACGGAACGCGGCAAAGCCATTGCCGATACCGATCCCATCGCCAGCGAATAAGGACACAAGACCATGCTGCATATGCACACCACCCTGATCAGCGCTGCCACGCTTGCCCAGCACCTGACGGACCCGAACTGGATCATCCTCGATTGCCGCCATGACTTGCTGATGCCGAACGCGGGCCGCGAAGGCTTTGCCATCGGCCACATCCAGAATGCGCAATTTGCCTCCATCGACGACGATTTGTCCGGCCCGAAAGCCGCGCTCGACGGCGTGTTCAAAGGCCGCCACCCGCTGCCGGACCGCGCCACCTTCATTGAAACCCTGCGCAACTGGGGCATCAACGACGACACCCAGGTGGTGGCGTACGATGCCCATGGCGGCATGTATGCGGCGCGCCTGTGGTGGATGCTGCGCTGGATCGGCCACCAGGCCGTGGCCGTGCTCGATGGCGGCATGGCGGCCTGGCAGGCGGAAGGCTTGCCGCTGGTGACGCCGACGGTCGGCCGTGCGCGCGGGCACATCACGGAGCGCCCGACCCTGACCTCGACCGTCTCCGTGGCCGACGTGGTGGAAAACCTGGCCAGCGGCCGCCGCCAGGTCATCGATGCGCGCGCACACGACCGCTTCCGGGGCGAGAACGAGACCATCGATCCAGTCGGCGGCCACATCCCGGGCGCAAAAAACCGCTTCTTCAAGGATAACCTGCAGCCGGACGGCCGCTTCAAGCCGGGCGCGCAGTTGAAGCAGGAATTTTCCCACCTGTTCACGAATCCGGCCAACGCCATCATGCAGTGCGGCTCCGGCGTGACGGCGTGCCACAACCTGCTGGCGCTGGAACTGGCGGGCATGCATGGCGCCGCGCTGTACCCGGGGTCGTGGAGCGAATGGTGTTCGGACAAATCCCGTCCGGTGGCGACCGGCGCGTAAGCCGCGCCGCCCCCGGACGCCGGGTCAGAACCGGTACGTCAGGCTGGCCCGGATGGTGCGCCCGAACAGCGGCCGCGCCACGCCACGGTTGCGGGTGCCGTCCGGCGACAGCAAGTCCGTAAACAACGGGTCGCCTTCCGTGAACGACAGCTGGTTGGTCAGGTTGGCCACGAACACTTGCGCGGTCAGGCGCGGCGTCGCCTGGTATTGCGCGCCCACGTTGATCAGGTGGTAGGACGGGAACAGGGTCACGTTGGCGTCGGTCGCCTCCGAGAAGCGCGAACCGTAGTACTGATACTGGCCATAGACGGTCAGCGGCACCCCGGTGGCGGGCTTGAGGTCATACGACGGCATGAAGTTCGCCATGAACTTGGCCAGGCGGCGCGGACGCCGGCCATCCTCGCTGACGTGCACGTAGTGGTAGCCGGTGATCACGCCCTGCGCGTTCTTGTCTTCCTGCGTGAACGTGTAATTGGCGCCCGTGATCTTCGGGTTTTGCATCACGAAGTTACCCTTCAGCTCCAGGCCATCGGCCATGCGCGGCCGCCAAGTCAGCTCGATTTCCGTCCCCACGTTCTTCACGCCGCGCTTGTACAGTTGCGCCACGTCGGGGCAGGAATTGATTTGCGTGACACCGCCCAGCGACGTGCAGCGCGACGACTCGATATCCTTGTAGATATTGACGGCGCTGCGCGGCGAGAAGTCGTTGTAGAACAGCGCCACGGCCGCGCCGAATTCACGCGTCAGGTAGCGCAAGCCGCCCTCGTACTGGCGGATATGCTCGACCGCGCTGATGTCGACCTGCTTGCCATCGACAATGGTCGGTCCCGCGGTGCTGAGATTGTTCAAGTCTTCCAGGCTGGGCAGGCGGAACGAACTCGACACCAGGCCATACACCGCCAGCGGCTTGCTGATGCTGTAATTGGCGCCGATCGACCAGCCCAGGCCTCGGAATGTCCTGTCCATCAGGTGCGATTTGCCCGGCACCAGGATTTCATTGTCGGCCGCCGTGTCCTGCAGCGATCCGGGAACCACGCCTGCCGGCGTCATGTCCACGGCCGTATCGCGGTCGCGGCGGTCGACCCGCGCATGCACATCCTGCCAGCGCACGCCGGCATCCATCTTCAGCTTGCCGCCCAGGGATTCCCAGTGGTCCAGCACGTAGCCGGCGCGGCCCCTGGCGTCCAGGTGGCTGTCGAAACCAAACCAGCCCGGCAGGATGGCGCTGCCGGTGGTCAGCGACGGCCCCACCTGCCGGCCCGTCGCATCCACCGCCGTCAGTTCGGCCATGCGCGCATTGGCGGCGCTCTCGCCGACCATCAGCGATGCCTGGAAGTTCGGGTTGAACGTGTAATGGCTGCCATACAGGCCAAACGTCATATCGTGGGTACCGGCCAGTTCCCAGGTTTTTTGCGCTTTCAAATCGAGCGACGTGCTGCCCGCATCGACCCGTGCCACGAACGGGATCAGGAAATTCAGGTAGGCGTTGGGCGCCACCACGCTGCCGTCATTGAGCCAGCGCCCGGCCACGCCCACGGCTTTCGCATATTTCTTCACGAAGTCGTCGCGGCTGATGTTGGCGAACGCCGCGCACGCGCCGGTTTGCGGCACGTTGAAATAACCATTCAGCTTGACGTTCGACAGATTGCAGCTGAGCGCCGCGCCGTGCGCGGGCGAAATCACGTCGTTCTGGTAGCGCGCGTTCAGGAACGCCGATGCATAGGCGGTGTCGTTGCCGGTGAAGACCGCGTTGAAGCCGTTGCTGCCGGTGGTGTGGCGCACGCCGGACGACAGTTTCCATCCCGAGTCGAATTCATGTTCGAGCTTCAGGGTCAGCATGCGGAAGTCAGGATGAATGCCGTCCGCCTGGTCCACCACGCGCGTGCCGTATTCGCCGATCATGGTGAAGCGGCGGTTATTGGGCGACGCCGTGGTGCCGTGCGCAAATTCGATGCCCAGCGGCTGAATGGTGTCCTGGCTGATGATGGTCGGCGCCGAGGGCGTGCCGCTTTGCGTCAGGCGCGGTACTGAAATCGGCAAATTCTGGTAAAACGCGGTGCGGTCGTTGATGTACAAACCGTCGATGCGCGCGGTGGTGCGGCGGTCGTCGCTGGTGTACACCAGATTGCCACGTACCTGGCCACCATTGTCGGCCGTGTAGCCGGTGTTGCGGATGCCGTCGCCCTTGCGGTAAAAGCCGCCCACGGCATATTTCAGGTTCTTGCTGAGCGGTCCGGACAGGAACGCATCGTGGCGCCAGAAACCGTAATCGGCATATTCGATCTTGTAGCCGCCTTCCAGGTGATCGCCGCCGGTGCGGCTGACGTGGTTGACGGTGGCGCCCAGGCCGTTCGAATACAGGATGCCGCCGGTGCCGCCCTTCACCACTTCCACGCTTTCCGTCATCAGGTCGTCGCGGATGAACACGTCGTTGTTCATCAGCGGCGCCTCCGGCTCTTCATAGGCCGGCAAGCCGTCGATCAATTGCGGCGCGAAGCGGTAGCCGCCCACCACCGGCAGGCCCCGCACCGTGATGTTGTTGGACGCTTCGCCGGCGGTGCCGCCCTCGGCATAAATGCCGGGGAAATTCGACAGCAGGTCGGCGGTACTGGCCGGCGCCAGTTTCTGGATGTCTTCCGCGCTCAGCGTATTGATCGAGAACGTGGCATTTTTCTTGGTGGTGGTGCGGGTCACGCCCGTCACGATCACCACCGGGTGGGTTTCATCGGTCTTTTCTGCGGCATTGGGGGCTGCCGGCGCGGCACCCGCGGCGCCGGACGCGCTTTGCGCCGCCTGGGCAAACACCAGTGCCGGCGCCAGGCACACTGCCAGGGCGGCGGAGCGCCCAATGTAACGGGAAATCGAGTAACGCATAAAGAATGTCTCCAGGTTTGAACTTGTTTTTACCATCCCGGCCGTCTTGCCGCACTTGTCGCAGCGGCGGCCGCCCCGCTTGCGTGCTGTTGTCGCACCCTCCTTTAATCGGCGATCCGCCCTGGCAAACGAATTGTCCATCGTTGTCATTTTTAGCTGATGTCCACCGTTGTCATGCCGGATCAATAGTAACTCAAAAAATGTCTATCGTTGTCATTCGATGCATTTTTACAACGCCACTTCATCGAAATACGGCAGGTCGGCGCCCCGGCGCGAACAGGTGATGGCGGCCGCGCGGGCGGCAAAGCACAGCAGTTCCCTCACGGCGCCGCCATCCATGGTTTCCAATGCCTGGCGCGACAGCCTGCCCGTGCGCGACAGTTGCGCCAGCAGCGCGGCCTGGAACGTGTCGCCCGCGCCGACCGTATCGACCACGTCGGCCGGCGCCGCCGGCACCTCGATGGCGGGACAGCGCCTGGTCGCGGCCAGTACGCCCTGCCCGCCGCGCGTCACCACCACCAGCGCCACGCCGGCCGCCAAGGCCTGCGCCATGAAGTCGGCGGCGGGACGGCCCGGGTACAGCGCGTGCAAATCCTCGTCGCTGATCTTGACCAGGTCGGCGCGCGCCAGCATCCATTCCAGCGCATCGCGCCACGCGGCGGTGCGCGGTTCCACCATCAGGCGCACGTTCGGGTCGTATGCCACCAGGCTGGCGCCGCGCTGCCGCTCCACCAGCGCGCGCAGCGCCGCCGCCACCGGTTCCACCACCATGCAATACGAGCCGACGTGGAGGGCCTGCACATCGCGCGGCACGCGCTCCAGGTCATCAACCCGCACCATGCGGTCGGCGCTGGCCGCGCCATGGAACGCGTAGTCCGGCGCACCGTCAGCGCCGACCGAAACCATCATCAGCGCCGTGTTTGCGGCGGGCCGCGGGGCCGCCGACAAGTCGACCCGCTCCGAAGCCAGCGCATGGTGCAGGCGCCGCCCGAACAAGTCGTGCGACAGGCCGCCGAAAAACATTGCCTTCGCCCCCAGCCGCGCCAGCCCCACCGCCACGTTGAAGGGCGAGCCGCCGATACAGGCGGACAGGCCGAACCCGGCAGCCGTGGCCTGGCCGGGAAACACATCGAACAACGCTTCACCACACACCACGATCATGACGCCACCTCCTGCTGGTTGATCACCCGGGCCGGCGCGTCGCCGTCCCGGCCATCCTGTTCATCCAATACCGCACGATCGGTTTCGATGCGGCGACCGGCCTGGTCAAACACGTGCACGCGGCCGGGCGCGGGCCGGCACGCCCATTCGCTGTCGACAGCGGGCGGCTCGCCATGGATGGCAGCCACCAGCGGCCGCTCCACGCCCGGCAGCGCCAGGTGCACATGCGATTCCGCGCCCAGCCGCTCGACCAGCGCCACCCTGCCCCGCAACGGTCCGCCCGGGTCGGCCAGCAAATGCTCGGGACGGATGCCCACGGTCACGTCCTGGCCGCGCGCGGCGACATTGCTCCATCCCGGCACGGCCAGGCCGCCGAACTGCAGACGTCCCAGCACGTCGATGGCGCCGCCTGCCAGGTTCATTTTCGGGCTGCCGATAAAGCCCGCCACGAAGGTGTTGGCCGGCGCGTCGTACAGCGCCATCGGCGCGCCGATCTGCTGCACGCCGTTGGGGCTGAGCACGACAATGCGATCGGCCAAGGTCATCGCTTCGACCTGGTCGTGCGTCACGTACACCATGGTGGCGCCCAGTTGCCGGTGCAGGCGGGCGATTTCCACGCGCATGTCGGCGCGCAGCGCCGCATCGAGGTTCGACAACGGTTCGTCGAACAAGAAAGCGCGCGGCTTGCGCACGATGGCGCGGCCGATCGCCACCCGCTGGCGCTGGCCGCCCGACAATTGCGGCGGGCGGCGCTGCAACAAATGCTCCAGTTGCAGCATGCGCGCCACATCGCGCACGGCCGGGTCGATCTCCTGCTTCGGCACGCGCGCCAGCTTCAGGCCGAACGCGATGTTTTCATACACGCTCATATGCGCATACAGCGCATAGTTCTGGAACACCATCGACAGTCCGCGCCGCGCCGGCGGCGTTTCGTTGACGCGCGCGCCGCCGATGCGGATCTCGCCGCCCGTGATCTCTTCCAGCCCCGCGATCATGCGCAGCAAAGTGGACTTGCCGCAGCCGGACGGTCCCACCAGCACGACGAATTCGCCGTCGCCGATCGCAAATGAAATGTCTTTCAGGATGTATGCGGACTCCCTGCCCGCATACGCTTTGGCGACGCCCGCCAGTTCTATCGCAGCCATGCCATTCTCCTTATTTCGCCGCCGCGCCCATGCGCCATACCTTCAGCGACAGCACACGGTCGTCGCTTGCCGCCATCAGCGCCAGGCCGGTGGCGTCCGAACGGGTCGGGTAGACGCGGCTGGTGAGGCTCTTGCGTTCGTTGACATACGCTTCCACCATCGAGCGGTCGAGGAACACCCGCAGCCGCAGCGGTGCGCCGCTCAGATCGAGCGCACCGCCCTGCACGCCGCGCGAGCGCGCCTGCGGATCGAGCGTGGTGCGCTGGCGGTCGATTTCCACGCGGCGCCGCGCCGGATCGAAGTACAGCCGGGTTTCCTCGGCGCCGTCCGGCGAGCGGCGCAATGCCAGTCCGCGCTGCTCCGCGCCGCCGCCATAGGCCAGCTCCAGTTCCACTTCCAGGATGTCGCCGCCCACGTTCGCCAGCGCGGCGGCGGCCTGCGCCGGCGTGGCGCCGCGCAAGTCCACCAGCAACGCCTGGCGCAGGCTGGCGGTTTCAGCGATCGGCGCCAGCCGCACGTCGCCATCGTCGCCCAGCCACATGGACACCGGCAGGCCGGCGTTGTGGGCCCAGCCGCTGTCCCATTCGGCCTGCGACGTGCGTTCGCCCTGCGCGATGGAAAACACGATGGTGCGCCCGGTCTTCGGGTCGACCATGCCGCTCGGACCGGAAAAATGGTTTTCGCCCAGGTCGAACACGCGCGGCGCTTCGCTGTCCGGGATAAAGCGCGCTGCAATTGGGTCGAACACGCCGGTCCAGTAATACGCCTGCGCCGCCACGTCCGTCATGAAGATATGGCGCTCGCGGCCATCCTTGCCTTTACCCAGCGGCAGCAGCACGGGCAACTCGAACGTGCGCACGAACGCCGGGTATTTGGCGGCGTCGAGGGAAAACAGCGGCCCCCGGTAAGTCCATTGCCGCAAGTCGTGCGATTCGTAGACCAGCGCCGTGCCGGTGCGTCCCGGCGCGACGGAGCCGACCAGCTGGAACCAGCGGTCGCCGTGGCGGAACACGAACGGGTCGCGGAAATCGCCCTGCTGCCCGGCGTCCGGCGTCTGCACGGTCACCGGCTGCGGCACCTTGGTCCATTCCAGCAAATCCGGATCGGCGGTGTCTTTCGGGAACGCCAGGCCGGTGCGCTCGCGCAGCTTCAGCGAGTCGTTACCGGCCGTGAAGAACAGCGCAGGCGTGCCGTCGGCCGTGTAACTGGCGCTGCCGGACCAGATGCCGTCCGGCGCCAGCGTATCGTCTTCCGGCGCCAGCGCAATCGCCACTTCACGCCAGTGCACCATGTCCGGGCTGACCCAGTGGCCCCAGTGGATCTGGTGCCAGAACGGGCCGAACGGATTTTTCTGGAAGAACAAGTGGTACTGGCCCTTGTAGTAAAACGGCGCGTGCGGTTCATTCATCCAGCCGGAATCGGGCAGCGCGTGGAATTGCGGGCGGTGGCGGTCGCCGTCGAATACCGACGCGGGCACCGTCATGTCGGCCCGCGCCGGCAGCGGGGCCTTGCCGCCGTGGCCCGCCAGGTCGGCGGCCACCGTGCGCGCAATCTCATCGCCGCCGACAGCGCCGGTATGGATGCGCACGTCGTCCATCAAGCCAAGGAAGGTATTGAGCTGGAACACGCCGGCCAGCAAGGTCGGCTGCGAATGCCGGCCCAGCGACAGCGCCGCCGCCGGCAGCACGAACGCGCCGGCCGGCGCGGCGGCATCGGCCGCCAGCTCGCCGTTCAGGTACAGCCGCACGCGGCCCGTCGCCGCGTCATAGCTGGCCGCCACGTGCGACCACGCATCCTTCGGCAGCTTGCGGTCGCGCACCCGCACGTCCTGCACGGATGTGCCGAAGCCCAGCTTGATGCCCCACGTGCCGAAGCGGTACACGCCGAACGAAAAGCCCAGTTTGGCCTGCTGGTCGAACTGGCTGGCGAACGCGGAATACTGGTCGCCGTCGCCCCATTCGAATGCGTGGGGCGCGACCCAGGCGCTGACCGTGAAGCCATTGCGCAGCGACGCCGATGGCAGGCCGGGCGCCGCCACGTCGGTGGAATAGCCGTCGAACAGCAGGCAGCCGCCCTTGATGCAGGCGCCGCGCCACAGCGGGTCGGAGGCCGGCTTGTAGCGCGCCTGGTTGAACACGTAATGCACGGGGTCGGCGCGCCCCGTCACGGTTTCCGTGGCGCTCTTGCCGCGCTGTTCGTCGAAGGCCCAGGCTGCGGCCAGTACGGGCGCCGGGGCTGCCGGCGCCGTCGTGCCGGGTGCGGACGGCGCATTCGTGGTGGCGGCGCTGCCGCAACCGGCCAAGCTGGCCATGCCCAGCGCGCCCAGCGCTGACAGCAGTGCCACGGCGCCGTGCCATGGTGTGGTTGTGTTTTTCAAAACGGTCTCCTGTGGTTATCGTACTCCGCCTTTGCCGCTGCGCGACGGCGGATGTCCATCGTTGTCATTCCAGTGTCAAAAAATCGGCGAGACGGTAGCGCCCCTGTTCCAGCACCAGCGGAAGCGGATCGCACAGGTAGCCGCCGAAGCCGCCATCGGGCGCCGTGTCGACGAACGCCATCAGGCAGTCGCCACCGGTGACGGGGTCGTGCAGGATCTTGCCCGCGTAGCGCCGGCACGGCACGTCGCCATCGAGGAATCCTTCGGCCGGCCGCCACGGTCCCAGTGGATGGTCAGCCACCAGGTAATGGGTGCCGGAGACGCCGCCGCCGTGCGCGTCGCGCATCGCCTGCGTCCAGTGTTCGCGGATATTGCAGAAGGTGCAGTACCAGCGGCCATCGCGCTCGAACACTTGCGGCACTTCCAATTGGCCATAGTGGCCACCCGCATAGACCGGTTCAGTGGCTTCCCAGTGCACCAGGTCCGCCGATACCGCGTGGCCGATCACGCCGCGTTCATATTTCGGTCCGTCGTTACGGCGCGCCGTGAAAAACATGTGGTACATGCCGTCGATCCTGTGCGGCAGCACCCACGGGTCGCGCCAGGCGCGGTCGTGCCAGCGGCCTTCCTCGTGCTCTTCATAAAAGCGCGTGTCGAGGTCCAGCGCCAGGCCGTCGCCGACGCGGCTCCACGGTCCATCGATGCTGTCGGCCACGGCATGGCCGATACGCTGGCGCACGCCGTTTTCAGCACGGCAGGTGCCAGTGTAAAACAGGTGGTAACGGCCTTCCGCGTGGATCACTGAACCGGTCCACGTGGTGTAATCGTCCCAGGCCGGGCTGGCCGACGGGCCGAACACCGTGCCCTGGTAGTCCCACTGGCGCAAGTCATCCGAGACCGCGTGGCCGATGGTGACGTTCCAGTGGCGCAGGTCGGGATTGCCGATGGCGCGGTCGGCCTGCAGGAAGAACAGGTGCTGCCTGCCGCCTTCGGCGAAATGCCAGAAGTCCCAGATGAATTTATCGTCGCGCTTGAGTGTCATGGTGTGTCATAAAGTCAGTTGAAGTTCAGCCCTTGATGCCAGACCCGGCCACCGAGGCGACGAATTGCCGCTGGAATGCCAGGAACACCGCGAGCACGGGAAGGGTGACCACGGTGGCATAGGCCATGATCTGTCCCCACGATTCGGAACGTCCGAAAAATTGCTGGATGCCCGGCTGTACCGGCCGCGCCACTTCGCCCTGCACCACCATGATGGGCCACAGGTACTGGTTCCAGGCGGCGATGAACAGCACGATGGCGGCGGTGGCGATCACCGGGCCGCTGTTGGGCAGGATGATGCGGAAGAACAGCGTCCACGGACCCGCGCCATCCATCTTGGCCGCTTCGTCCAGTTCCGGAGGAATATCCTTGAAGAACTGGTAGAACAGGAATACGCAAAACGCATTGGCCAGGAAGGGGATGATTTGCACGTGCAGGCTGTTGAACCATCCCGTGTGCATCACCAGCGCACCATTCTCGAACCCCGGCCATGGCAGGCGCGCCACCAGCGACAGCAGCGGGATCGCGATCACTTCCAGCGGCACGATCATCAATCCCACCACGAAGGCCAGCACGGCCTGGCGGCCGCGCCAGCGCATGCGGCACAGCGCAAACGCCAGCATGCTGTTGAGCAGAATGCCGCCCGCCACGATGCAGGCCGAAACTATGGTGGAGTTCAGCAGGAAGCCGGGCAAGTCGCTCTTGTCGAAAATCGCGCGGTAATGGTCGAACGACCAGCCGGCGGACGGCACATACGACGACCAGTGCGCCAGCCCGCTGAAGATCGCCGCTTCCGGCTTGAACGACGACAGCACCATGAACAGCAGCGGCGCCGCGAACAGCACGCCGGCCGCCGCCATCGCGGCCAGCAATACGCCCTTGCGCAGGAATTGATTCATTTTGCTCCTCCTTTCGCCGCGACCATGCGCTGCAGCGCGGATAGCGCCAGCACCAGGCCGAAGAACACCAGCGCGATGGTCGAGCCGTAGCCGATGTCCTGTTCACGGAAGCCGGTGCGCACCGAGTGGTACACCACGGTGGTGGTGGAATCGAGCGGTCCGCCGCTGGTCATCACGTCGACCTGCGTGAACAGACCGAACGCCAGCAGCGCGGTCGACACCAGCACGAACACGATGGTGTTGCGCAAGCCAGGCAAGGTCACGTGCACGAAACGCTGCCATGCGTTCGCTCCCATCAGGGTGGCCGCTTCATATTGCTCGTGCGGGATCGATTGCAGGCCCGCCAGGAACACCAGCATCTGGAAGCCCATGCCCTGCCAAGCCGACATCACCGCAATGGCGGGCAGCGCGAACAGGCTGTCGCCCAGCCAGTCCGGGCCCGTGTTCGGGTCGCCCGACAGCGCGCGCAGCACTTCGTTGACCAGGCCGCGGTCGGTATTGAGCATGATCGACCAGACGATCGACGCCACCACCATCGACGTCACCACCGGCGCGAAATACACGGTGCGGAAAAAGATGCGGCCACGGATCTTCTGGTTCACCAGCAGCGCCATGCCCAGCGCGCTGCCGCACTGCAGCGGCAACACCAGCAGCGCAAACAGGAAGGTATTGATCAGCGAGCGGTAGAACTGCGGGTCGGTGGCCGCCAGCACCAGCCGGCGTTCGCCCAGGCGCAGGTGGAATGCTTCACGGTAGCCGCCCAGTTCCGGGTGCGCCTGGCGCACCTGGCGCCACGTCGGGAAGCGCAGGCCGTCCTGGTCACGCAGCGCGGCGCCGCCGCTGCCGCGCAACGCGTCGACCGTCACCACGTCGACCGACAGCAGGCGCCGGTAATTTTCCAGGCCGACGAACTGCGTCGGTTCCGGCGACATCAGCCGGTGGTTGGTGAAGGTCGCGCACAGCGCCAGCAACAGCGGCAGCACGATGAAGGCGGCAAACAGCAGCAGCGCCGGCCCGGCAAAGGCCGCCACCGCGAACGGGCTGTCCTGGTCCAGGCCAGCCTTGCGGCCGCGCTGCGGCGGCGGGGCCGGCAAGGCAGCGCCGGCTTCGGTCATGGTCAGTGTGTTCATTGGCTGGCGACCTCCTTGCGCGCGCCGAAACCGTATCCATGGTTGCGGGCGATGTTGCGTTCGATGGCTTCCACCGCCTCGTCCAGCGCTTCGGCGGCGTCCTTGCCGCTGCGCAGGTCCGACATGGTTTTTTCAAAGGCGGCGGAAATGGCCGGGTAGGCCGGCGTGGCGGGACGCGGCGTGGCATAGCGGGCGGCGAAGTCGAAATAAATGCGCCAGTCGCCGCCGGGGCGGTAATGTTCGGTCAGCGCGGCGGCTTCCTCGCTGACGGGAATCAGGCCGGTGGCGCGCGACATGGCCGCCATTTCCGCCGGCGAGATCAGGAAGTCGACGAACGCCGCCGCGCCCTGCGGCGCCGGGCAATTGCGCGTGACCGCCCATTGCCACGAAGCGGCGCCCGCCTTGGGCCCTGCGCCGAAGTCGGGCGGCGGCATCGCGACCAGGTCGTCGCCAAAGCGCGCCGCATATTCGCGCGCCTTCCACGACCCGGTATATTGGAGCAGCGAGCGGCCCTGTTCGAAACCGCGCTCGTCGGCCGGATTGCGTTCGGCCAGCTTTTCCTTGAACAGGCGGCTGTAATAGCGCGCCACGCCCAGCGCGGCGGGGCTGTTCAAGACGCCATCGACGCGCAGGTAACCGGTGCGGTCGATCAGATCGGCGCCCGCGCTTTGCAACCATGGCGAAAAGCCGTAGCTGACCCATTCGCCCTTGGCGCGGCCATTCAAGTCCAGCGGAAAGCGGAAGCGCTTCGACGCCTTGGCCCGCTGCAGGATGGCGTGCAACTCTTCCGCCGTATAAGGCTGGTCAACCGTGGCGATGCGCACGCCGAGCGCCTGCAATTGCGAGCGGCGCGCGTACAGCAGCAATACCACGTCGAACTGGCCGACGCTGTACAGTTTCTCTTTATAGGTGCCCTTCCCGCCCGGCATCAGGCGCGCCACGGAGGCGCGCGGCAACAAGCCGTCGAGCGGCTGCACGTGGCCGGCCCACGCGAAATTCGGCACCGTGGGCTGGTCGATCGCCACCACGCACGGCAGTTGGCCAACCATGGACGCGGCCGTGATGGCTTCCGTGTACGAGCCTTGCGGGATCGCCTGCACCGTCACTTTCCATTTGTCCTGCGACCGGTTGAAGCGTTCCACCATGGCTTTGCTGGCGGCCATTTCCGCGTCGCCCGTGTCATGGCGCCACACGGTCACTTCCTGTGGCGCCGCCATGGCCTGGGCGGCGGCCAGCGCCAGCAGCGCGGCGGCGGCCTTCATGGCTTGCGCCGCGTAGCGGCCTTCGGCGGTGCGGCCACGGTGCCGCGCATCACCGGCAGGCATGGCACGCGGATGGTGGCGGCCGGCGCCGGCTCGCCGCAAAACGCGTGGCGCGCCGCCAATTCTCCCATTTCGCGGTACGGCAGCGCGACCGTGGTCAACCCCGGGTCCAGCGCTTCGGAAATCAGGCGGAAATCGTCGAAGCCGACCACGGAAACGTCGTCCGGCACACGCAGGCCGCGCCGCTGCAGGATGAAGATCACGCGCATGGCCATCTTGTCGTTACCGCACAGGATGGCGGTGGGCTGCTCCGGCTGCGCGAACAGACGGTCGATGGCGTCGCTCAATTGGGAAAACTCGCCACCTTCGCCCGGCATGGCGCCGTGCAGCAGCCATTGCCCGTTCGGCGTGACGCCGAACTCCGCCATCGCGCGATGGAAACCTTGCAGGCGCAACTTGGTCGCCACCATGCCTTCGATCAGTTGCAGGAACGCGATCTTGCGGTGCCCCGCTTCCAGCACGATGCGCGCGGCCGCACGACCGCCCTCCTCGTCATCCGGCACCAGTTGCGGATAACGCGCCGTGGTTTCAAAGCAGTTGGCCAGCACGGTGGGCGTGCTGCCCAGCATGTGCTCGAGCGTGACGGCGCGGTGAAACGGCGTGGCGAACATGATGGCTTCCACGCGCCGTTCGCGCATGTCGGCCACCAGCCGGTCCGCCACGCTGGCCAGGCCGCCGGTTTCGCCGATGATCAGCATCTTGCCGTTCTGTTCGCAGACAGCGTGAATGCCCTTGATGATTTCCGATGAATCCGGGGTGGTGGTCAGGCGTTCGGCAATCACCGCCACCAGTCCGGTGGGACGGCCGCGCAGCATGCGCGCCGCCGCCGATGGCGCAAAATCCAGCGCCTGCATGGCTTGCTCGATGCGCAGGCGCGTCTTTTCCGACACCGAGCTGGCGTCGTTCAGTACCCGCGACACGGTTTTAATCGACACGCCGGCTTTTTCAGCCACGTCATGTATGGTCGACACTGCATCTCCTTTGTTGTTGCTGGCGGAACATTTCTCAAAATGTCCAACGTTGTCATTATTGTGTGACGATATTAGACACTTCTGATTCCGGGGTCAACGGGGAAGGTTAAAAATATTTAATGACGGTGTGCCGTCAGGAACAGCACGATGCAGACACCCAGCGCAATCAGCAGCACCTGCGGTATGGTTTCCTGCAGCGTCGCGCGCCGCTGCATTTGCGGCATCAGGTCGCTGACGGCAATATAAATGAAGCCGGACGATGCGAACACCAGCACGTACGGGATCATGCCGCTGGCCTTGTCCAGCGTGTAGTAACCGAGCAAGCCGCCCGCCACCGCCAGCAAGCTGCACAGAAGGTTGTAGATATAGGCGCGGGTACGGGAAAAGCCCGCATTCAGCAGCACGATGAAGTCGCCGATTTCCTGCGGGATTTCATGGGCAATGATGGCCACGCCCGTCACGATGCCCAGGCCCGGATCGGCCAGGAAAGCCGCCGCGATCAGGATGCCGTCCGTGAAGTTGTGCATGCCGTCGCCGACCAGGATCATCCAGCCCGCCTTGCCCGCTTCGCGCTTGTCGTGGCCATGCGAATGGTGGTGGCCGTCGCCTTCGTGATGGTGCGAATGGCGCAGGATCGCCAGCTTTTCCAGCATGA
This sequence comes from Pseudoduganella rivuli, assembly GCF_009674485.1. GTDB lineage: Bacteria > Pseudomonadota > Gammaproteobacteria > Burkholderiales > Burkholderiaceae_D > Rugamonas > Rugamonas rivuli_B. Next base: position 168,834 of record NZ_WKJJ01000009.1, read on the forward strand.
AGAACGCCAGCAAGCCGCCCAGCAGCGTTGCAAACAAGGTGCGCGGATCGGCCCCGGATTCAAACGCTTCCGGCAAGGCGTGCAGCAATGACGTCGACAGCATGATGCCGACTGACAGGCTGACCATGCGTTCCACCACCTTGGCCAGCAAGGTAAAGGAAAACACCGCCGCCGCCGTCAGGCTGATGACGCCGCCGATCGTGGTAGCCAGCAGGATGGAAATGAGTGTGGAATCGATTTTGAAACCTCGTGCGCACGGTGTGCATCACATGCAAACCGGACATTGTAACGGTGGCAGCGGATTTTTGCCTGGGCCCGCCGCATGAATCATGGCCAACAGCGCATACTCCGTAGGGCGGCTCGCTACCCCCGATCCGCCCTACGAATTAATGCGCTTCGTCCCAGTTCTTGCCGACGCCGACTTCCGCCAGCAACGGCACCTTCAACTGCGCCACACCCGCCATCAATTCCGGCACCTTGCGCTTGACCAGTTCCAGCTCATCGTCCGGCACTTCCAGCACCAGTTCGTCGTGCACCTGCATGATCATCTTGGTTTTCAGGCCATCTTTTTCCAGCCAGTCCTGCACCGCGACCATGGCCAGCTTGATCAGGTCGGCGGCCGTGCCCTGCATCGGCGCATTGATTGCCGCCCGTTCCGCCGCCTGGCGGCGCGGGCCGTTCGGCGAATTGATTTCGGGCAGCCACAGGCGGCGGCCAAACACGGTTTCCACATAGCCGCGCGCCTTGGCCTGCACGCGCGTATCGTCCATATAGTGCTTCACGCCGGCGAAGCGGGCGAAATAGCGGTCGATGTAATTCTGCGCGGCGGCGCGCTCGATCCCCAGGTTCGACGCCAGGCCGAATGCGCTCATGCCATAAATCAGGCCGAAGTTGATCACCTTGGCGTAACGGCGCTGTTCGCTCGTCACATCGGCCGGGGCCACGCCAAAGATTTCCGCTGCCGTCGCACGGTGAATGTCTTCGCCTTCCGCGAACGCCTTCAGCATGTTTTCATCGCCCGAAATGTGGGCCATGATGCGCAACTCGATTTGCGAATAGTCGGCCGACACGATGTGATGGCCCGGCGGTGCAATGAACGCTTCGCGGATGCGGCGCCCTTCCGCCGTGCGGATCGGGATGTTTTGCAGGTTCGGGTCGTTGGACGCCAGGCGCCCCGTCACGGCCACCGCCTGCGCATAGTTGGTATGCACGCGGCCCGTGTCGCGGTTGATCATATTGGGCAGCTTGTCCGTGTAAGTCGACTTCAGCTTGGCCATGCCACGGTATTCCAGCAGCACTTTCGGCAGCGGGTAATCTTCGGCCAGCTTTTGCAGCACTTCCTCGTCCGTCGACGGCGCGCCGCTCGGCGTCTTTTTCACCACCGGCAGCTTCAGCTTGTCAAAGAAGATTTCACCGATCTGCTTGGGCGAACCCAGGTTGAACGGCTGCTCCGCCAGTTCATGGGCTTTCTTTTCCAGTTCCAGGATGCGCGCGCCCAGTTCATTGGACTGGGTTTTCAGCAGCGCCGCATCGATCAGCACGCCGTTGCGCTCGATCTTTTGCAGCACGATCGCCGTCGGCAATTCGATGGTTTCGTAGATCCGCTTGAGGTTTTCATCTTCGTGCACGGTGCCGTGCATGGCCAGGTGCAGGCGCAACGTGATGTCCGCGTCTTCCGCCGCATATTCGGTGGCGCGGCCGATTTCCACCTGGTCGAACGTGATCTGGTTCGCGCCCTTGCCGCACACGTCGACAAACGGAATCGTCGTGTGGTTCAGGTGACGCAGCGCCAGGCTGTCCATGTCGTGCGGGCGGTGCGATTCAAAGACGTACGATTGCAGCAGCGTGTCGTGCACGATGCCTTGCAGCCGGACGCCGTGGTTGGCAAAGATATGGCTGTCGTACTTGAGGTTTTGGCCGACCTTGTGTTTGGCGGGATTTTCCAGCCACGGCTTCAGGCGCTCCAGCACGTAGCCGCGCTCCAGCTGCTGCGGCACGCCTTGGTAGCTGTGCGCCACCGGGATATAGCACGCCAGGCCCGGCTCCGTGGCCAGCGAAATACCCACCATTTGCGCCGTCATCGGTTCCAGCGACGTGGTTTCCGTATCGACCGCCGTCAGTTCGGCCTGCTCGATCTTCGCGATCCACTGGTCCAGCTGCGCTTCCGTCAGCACGGTTTCATAGTGCACGCTGGCCGGCGCACTGATGGCGCCGAACAGGTCTCCCGTGGCCGGACCGGCCGCCGGCATGGCAGCGGCGGCTTTTTCCGTGGCGGCGGCCGACGGCGCCAGGCCGCCCAACTCGCGCAGCAGGGTCTTGAAGCCGTACGTGGTGAAGAACGTCAGCAGCGCTTCCTTGTCTTCGCCCTTGGCCACCAGAGATTCCGAAATCGACATCATGTGCGCGGACAAATCGCAATCGGTCTTCACGGTGATCAGTTCGCGGCCCTTCGGCAGCCATGGCAAGGCGGTGCGCAGGTTTTCACCGACGGCGCCCGTGACTTTATCGGCATTGGCGATGATGCCGTCCAGCGTGCCATATTGCGTCAGCCATTTGACGGCGGTTTTCGGGCCGCACTTGTTCACACCGGGCACGTTGTCGACCGTGTCGCCAATCAGCGTCAGGTAATCGATGATCAAATTCGGCGGCACGCCGAATTTGGCCAGCACGCCCGCTTCATCAAGCTTTTCATTGGTCATCGTATTGATCAGGGTGACGCGGTTGTTGACCAGTTGCGCCAGGTCCTTGTCGCCGGTGGAAACGATGACGTCCATGTCGGCTTTGACCGCCTCGACCGACAGCGTGCCGATCACGTCGTCCGCTTCCACGCCATCCACCATCAGGATCGGCCAGCCCATGGCGCGCACGGCTTCATGGATCGGTTCGATCTGCTGGCGCAAGTCGTCCGGCATCGGCGGACGATGCGCCTTGTATTCGGGATACAGGTCGTCGCGGAAGGTTTTGCCTTTGGCGTCGAAAACACAGGCAATGTATGCGGCAGGGAAGTCGGCGCGCAGGCGGCGCAGCATGTTGACCATGCCGTGCATGGCGCCGGTCGGATAACCGTTCGGGCCGCGCAAGTCGGGCAGCGCGTGAAAAGCGCGATAAAGGTAACTGGAACCGTCAACCAGCAGCAGGGTCTTTTGCATAAAAGCCAACACAGTGAAGATGAATCTCCCATTATCGCAGAACTGCCGGGGGCCTTGGTATGCAACACAAGCTTTCTGCGAAGGCAATTTCCAACCGGGAAAGCCGGGTTTTAAAACAGACATGGTAGTGGTTTGTTACAATGGAAAGGCAAGCAACCGCCTGCACAACCGACTTAGGCGATATCACCATGCGACTTTCCACAATCTGGCCAGTTCTCATCCTCGCCCTGAGCAATGCGGCATGGGCTCAGACTCAGGCTCCGGCGCCATCCGCCGCCCCTCCCAAGCTCGACAAAATCGACGAAATTGATACACCCATCACGGTCAGCGACAAGCCGAAAGAAAAATCGGTCAATGAAAAACGCGACAACAGCGGCCGCGTGACGGAAGCGAAAATCAAAAGCGGGCCGTCGACGTACACCGTGAAACCCAAGAACACCAGCACCAGCACGGCGCTGCCTGGCGATGCCGCCGGCATGGCGAACCGCGGCCCCCAGTGGACGGTGATGGAATTTGATCTCGGCAAGAAAAAGACCAAGCAGAAGGAAGACGAAGCGGAAGACAATGTCCCGCCGCCTCCCCCACCCAAACGCTGACCTTGCCTTCCTATTAATTTTTTACCAGCTATCACAGCTCCGCTTTCTCATGGCAGTTTTTACCCCGGTCAGCCTGGACGATGTCGGCCAGTGGATCACGCAATTCCCCCTCGGCAAGCCGGTCGCGATCAAAGGCATCGCTTCCGGTATCGAGAACAGCAATTTCTTCCTGACGACCGAGAGCGGCGAATACGTCCTCACGATTTTCGAGAACCTGTCGTTCGAACAATTGCCGTTTTATTTGAACCTGATGCGCCATCTGGCCGAGCGCGGCGTCGCCGTGCCGGCCCCGATTCCCAACGACAAGGGTGAACTGGTGGTGGCCTTGCGCGGCAAACCGGCTTCCATCGTCACCAAGCTGGTGGGCAGTTCGCAACTGTCGCCGCAACCCGTGCATTGCGCGGAAGTGGGCGCCATGCTGGCAAAAATGCACATGGCGGGCGCCGATTACCCCGCTTACCAGCCGAATTTGCGTGGCCTGGACTGGTGGCACTGGGCGGCGCCGCAAGTACTGCCGTTCATGCCGGCCGAGACCGCGACCCTGCTGCGCGATGAAATCCAGTTGCAGGACAGTTTTGCCAAATCCGATATCTACAAGAAATTGCAGCAGGGCCCGGTGCATGCCGACCTGTTCCGCAACAATGTGATGTTCGACGGTGAAAAACTGACGGGCTTCTTCGACTTTTATTTCGCCGGCTGCGATACGTGGCTGTTCGACGTGGCGGTGACCGTCAACGACTGGTGCATCGACCTCGACACGGGCATCCTGGACACGGCCCGCGTGCGCGCCATGCTGGACGCCTACCACGCGGTGCGGCCATTCACGGCTGCCGAACAGCAATCGTGGCAAACCATGCTGCGCGCCGGCGCGTTGCGCTTCTGGCTGTCCCGTTTGTACGACCTGCATTTGCCGCGCGAAGCGGAAATGCTGACGCCGCACGATCCGACGCATTTTGAACGCATCCTGCGCGAGCGCATCGCCGTCGCAGCACCTGCCCTGTATTAAAGCAATGAACAAACTCCCCGCAAGCACCGGCTGGCTGTGGATCAAACAAGGCTTTGCCCTGTTCATGAAACAGCCGGCCGGCCTGACCATGCTGGTCATCGCCTATTCCTTCCTGATGCAGTTGCTCAGCATCATTCCCTGGGTGGGGCCGGTGGCGGCCATGCTCCTGACGCCCGTGTTCTGCATCGGCTTCATGCGGGCATACCAGGGCGTGGAAAGGCAGCAGCGCGTGACGCTGACCGTGCTGTTCGACGGCTTCCGCTCGCCCGCATTGCCACGGCTGATCACGCTGGGAGCGCTGTACCTGGCAGCCATGGCGGTCATGATGGGCATCTTTGCGCTGAACATGGGCGATGTCGCGGTGCAAGTCCAGAAACAGCAGATGACGCCGGAAGCGGCGCTCAAGCAAGTCAATTTCGGCGCGTTGCTATTCTGGCTGCTGGTGATCGGCGTGCCCGCGGGCATGGCTTACCTGCTGTCGCCCATGCTGATTTACTGGCAGCAGATGAAAGTGGGCAAGGCGCTGTTCTACAGCTTCTTCACGATCTGGCGCAGCTTGCGCGCCTATCTCGCGTTCCAGCTGTGCTGGGTCATGATCTTCATGCTCGTGGTGCAAATATTGGCCATGATTTTCGGACCGTCCACCACGCAATTGCTGGTGCGCGCCCTGCTGTTCCCCGTGGCGCTGGTGCTGTACCAGTGCGCGTCGTATGCATGCTACAAGCACTTCTTTGGCGCACCGTCGGACGAGCCGGTGGCGTCTGAAAAGACTGCTGACTGACTATACCGGCTGGCATGCAGTGGCGGCTTCGCTGGCGCGAAACCGCCCTACGACATTAGCCCGCCGGCTGATCTAACGTCCCAGCTTTTCCAGCTTGGCCACGGATAAATCCAGCACCTTCATACCGTGGCTGCCGAAATTGATTTGCGCGCGGCAGTTGTCGCCGCTGCCTTCCAGGTTGACGATCACGCCTTCGCCGAAGCGGCTGTGCGATACCGCTTCGCCGATACGCCAGCCGGACGATTTTTGCGCGACGCGCTGTGTCAGCGCCTTGTCCGCGCCAAACGTCAGCGGCGCATCGTCCCAGGCAGACTTGCGGTTGCCGAACCACTGCGCCTGCACACGGGGCGACAGCCATTTCAGTGACTCTTCCGGCAACTCATCGAAGAAGCGCGAACGCACGTTGTAGCGGGTCTGGCCGTGCAACATGCGGGTCTGTGAAAACACCATGTACAGCCGCTTGCGGGCGCGCGTGATCGCCACGTACATCAGGCGGCGCTCTTCTTCCACGCCATCGTTTTCCTTGGAACTGCTTTCGTGCGGGAACAAGCCTTCTTCCAGGCCCGCGATGAACACGTTGTCGAATTCCAGGCCCTTGGCCGAGTGCACCGTCATCAATTGCATCGCATCCTGGCCCGCCTGCGCCTGGTTATCGCCCGCCTCCAGCGACGCGTGCGACAGGAAGGCGGACAGCGGCGACATCACGGTCGACAGTGGCGCATCGGCGTCGAGGATTTCCAGCCCGTCCGCATTGACGATGGCCTGGCCGGCCTGCGCATCGGAACGCGGGCCCAGGTGCGCCGGCGCGTCCTGGCCATAGCCTTCTTCTGACACGAATTGTTTGGCCGCGTTGACCATCTGCTCCAGGTTTTCGATGCGGTCCGCGCCTTCTTTCTCGGTCGCGTAATGGGCCAGCAAGCCGCTGGCGTCCAGCACCACGCGCACCAGTTCCGGCAACGCGAATTGCTGCGTTTCGAAACGGGCGCCTTCGATCAGTTTCACGAACGAACCCAGCGACGCTCCCGCCTTGCCCGTCATGTACGGCACGGCCGCATACAGCGAAATGCCGTATTGCGTGGCCGCGTTTTGCAGCAGTTCGATGGTGCGTACGCCGATGCCGCGCGCGGGGAAGTTCACCACGCGCAGGAACGCCGAATCGTTGTGCGGGTTGTCCATCAATTGCAGGTAAGCGATCGCGTGCTTGACCTCGGCGCGCTGGAAGTAGCGCAAGCCGCCATAGACGGTGTACGGAATGCCGGCCGAGAACAGCGCATGTTCGATCACGCGCGATTGCGCGTTCGAACGGTACAGCACGGCGATTTCACTGCGCTTGACGCCTTCGTTGATCAGGTTTTTCGATTCCTCGATGATCCACTGCGCTTCCTGCAAATCCGACGTGGCTTCATACACGCGCACCGGCTCGCCCTGCCCCGCATCGGTACGCAAGTTCTTGCCCAGGCGGCGGCTATTGTTCGAGATCAGGATATTGGCCGCATCGAGGATGTGGCCGTGCGAGCGGTAATTCTGTTCCAGCTTGATCAGGTTCTGGACGCGGAATTCCGTTTCAAATGCGCGCATGTTGCCGACATTGGCGCCACGGAAGGCGTAGATACTCTGGTCATCGTCGCCCACGGCAAACACGGCGCTGGCGCCCTGGCCGGACATCAGTTTCAGCCACTTGTATTGCAAGTCGTTCGTATCCTGGAACTCGTCGACCAGGATGTGGCGGAAGCGCTGCTGGTAATGTTCGCGCAGCGGCTGGTTGCGCGACAGCAGTTCATACGTGCGCAACAGCAGTTCGGCAAAATCCACCACGCCTTCGCGCTGGCACTGTTCGTCATACAGTTCGTACAACTCGATCATCTTGCGCTCGTTGGCGTCGAACGCTTCCATCTGCGCGGCACGGACTCCGGCATCCTTCGCGTTGTTGATGAAGTACATCACGTTCTTCGCGGGGAATTTGTCGTCATCGACATTGAACGCTTTCAGCAAGCGCTTGATCGCCGATAACTGGTCTTGCGTGTCGAGAATCTGGAACGTCTGCGGCAGCGCGGCATCCTTGTAATGGGTACGCAGCAAGCGGTTGCACAACCCGTGGAACGTACCGATCCACATGCCCCGTGTATTAATCGGCAACATCGCGGACAGGCGCGCCAGCATTTCCTTGGCGGCCTTGTTGGTGAAGGTCACGGCCAGGATGCCGGACGGCGAAATCTGCCCGGTCTGGATCAGCCATGCGATGCGCGTGGTCAGCACGCGGGTTTTACCGGAACCGGCGCCTGCGAGGATCAGCGCGCTTTGCGCGGGCAGTGTGACGGCGGCAAGTTGTTCGGGATTGAGGTTGTGGAGAAGATTTTGCATCCCGTGATTATACCGGGCGCGGATGGCCGGATGCGGGCTGAAAGCGGACAGGACGGGGATGAAAAGCCGCTTGCCGCCACGCTTTCCCCCTGCCGGCGACGCCCCTGCGGAATCTGGTCGACATTATGGTGCCAGGCCCCGAAATGTACTCGACATTTCAGGGCCTGGCCCCTTTTACAGCATTGGCTTGGCCTGGCCGTTACGGACGGCTTCTTCGATCAGGCTGCGCACGGTCTTGTCCGCTTCGCGGCTGATGCGCGCCTGTTCACGGCCAAGCTCGCCCATTTTGCGACCCAGCTCGCGCATCGGTTTGCTGGCTTCCGCCATTTCGCGGCCCAGTTCTTTCATCGGCACATGGTTCAATACCATTTGCGCATGGTTTTTTGCCAACTCCTGCGCGGCCTGCGCCATTTGCTGCGCCAGCGGTTCCATTTTCGCTTGCAGCGCTTCCATCTGCTGGCGGCCGGCATCGCGCTGGGCGTCGGCGCGTTCATGCTCGAGCTTGCGGGCTTGCGCTTCGATCTGGCGTCCGATGGCTTCCTGCTGGCGCGCCAGTTGTTCGATCTTGCGCTCGGCGGCGCGGCGCGCTTCACGCTCGGCCTGGTTGCCTTCCCGCTGCGCGTTGAGCGCATCCATCTTTGCGGACAAGCCATCCATGACCTTGCTGTGCTGGTCCATCACCTTGCCGTGCGCATCGAGTTGTTCGCCCAGCTTTTCCGTGGGCGCCCATGCGGCATTGGCCTTGGCCAGCAGCGCCGGATCCTGGATCAGATACGATTTGCCGCCGCTGCGATACCAGATGAAATCGCCCTTGACGGTACCTTTCAGGCGTTTCAATTCATCGATGTCGCCTTCCGTGCCCGACAGCGAAATATTGCGGCTGCCCTGCACCACGGCATAGGTATCCCTGTTCTTGTCGCTGATGTGCAGGTGGCGGAAGCTTTCGCCGCCCAGGTCGATGCGGGGCGCTTTCGGTGGCTTGGGTGGCTTCGGCGGATGCGGAATATTGCCCGGCAAGGCTGGCAGTTCCGGCAATTCGGCCATTTCCGGCGCGGCGGGTGCGGCCGGGAGTGCGGGCAAGGCAGGCATTGCCGGCAAGGCCGGGGCGGCGGGAGCGGCCGGCGCAGCGGGTGCGGCCGGCGCCGCAAAGGCCGGCGGTGCAGGCGGTACCGGCGGAACTGGAGGATCCTCCACCAGTTCTTCGCCGCCGGAAAGCGACTCCTGCGCCGCCACGCTGCCGCCGTCATTGGCGTCGTTCACACGGTTGGCATCATTGGCGCGGTTGGCGTCATTGGCCTTGTTGGCATCGTTCGCGCTGTTGTCTTCCGACGTGACGGTAACCCGGCCGCGCACGGTGTCGACAGAGGGCGCCGCATGGGCATACAGCATGGCGCACGCCGTGCACAGCCCGAGCAGGGGCGCCGCGATCTTCCAGCTGAGGGGTTCGGAACCTGGACGGACCAGGCGTTTGATACGGGACATGAGGTTTCCTCCGTGAGCCGCATGGGCTAGTTGGGGTGTGGAGAACTGGAAGCGGTCCAGTTCCGACAAGGCAAGGGCCAGGCGCCGCGGTTCGCCCAGCGTACTTGCCGCGATATCGTCTGCAATCTGTTCCCGTTCCATGCGGATGCGACTGGACAGCATCCACACGGCCGGATGGTAGAACAGCAAAATCTCGATGGCGCTTTGCGCCAGGTTGACCAGGTAATCGTGGCGGCGGATATGCGCCAGTTCGTGCGCCAGCAGCGCTTCCAGCAATTCCGGCGGCAGGCCTGTCACCAGAGACGCCGGCACCAGCACCACCGGCTTCCAGCAACCGGCCGTCATCGGGCCGTCCAGCCGTTCGGCAATCGCCAGCCGGACGCCACGCTTGAGTCCCATGCGCAGCGCCAGGCGGTCCAGGCGCTGCTGCCATGCGGCATCCGATACATCCGCCGCCTGCAAGGTGCGCTCGCGCACCCACATCAAGCCCATCGACAAGCGCAACGTCATGACGGCGGCGCCGGCCGCCCACAACAGCACCAGCCATGGCAACTGGCGCTGCAACAGGTAGCGCCACGACGTCCATTGATCGGCATCCACCAGTTCCGGCACGGCCGGCGCGCCGGCCGCCGCCAGCCAGTTGCCATCGGCGGCAACGGGCAACGGCAAGGTGGCCGCCTCCGCCATGCGCAGCACGATGCCGGCCAACGGCAGGACAACGCACAGCAACAACGCCGCGCAAGCCACTGCATAGCGCGCCTGCGGGCGGGCATTGCGCAGCAAGTGCAGCGCCAGCGACGCGCCACAACCGATCAGCAACCCTTGCCACAAAAAGTGCAGCAGCGACCAGCCGATGGCGGGCAGCAAGGCTGAAAAAAAGGCGTCTGGGGTCATGCGTCGCTCCTGATTGGTTGCAAAGTAGATTAAATGATCTAGACATCCATGTCTAGAAGTTTTTTTCTACTTTGAGGCGTGCCGTGTTCAGGAGGAAAGATAGTGCAAGCAGGGGGAAAATCGGCGGGAAATGCGACAGGCTGCAAACCGGGCGGTGCAGCCTGTTAATTTAACTCAATACATGACGACCGAACGGATCGATTCCCCGCTCTTCATCAAGTCAAAGCCCTGGTTGATGTCGTCCAGCGCCAGCTTGTGCGTGATGAGATCGTCGATATTCAGTTTGCCTTCCATGTACCAGTCGACGATTTTCGGCACGTCGGTGCGTCCGCGCGCGCCGCCAAAGGCGGAACCCTTCCACACGCGGCCCGTCACCAGCTGGAATGGACGGGTGGCGATTTCCTGGCCTGCCGCCGCCACGCCGATGATGATCGACTGGCCCCAGCCCTTGTGGCAGCACTCCAGCGCCTGGCGCATGGTGGTGGTGTTGCCGATGCACTCGAAACTGTAGTCGGCGCCGCCGTCCGTCAACTGGATGATCGTATCCACCACGTTGTCGACGTTCTTTGGATTGACAAAGTGCGTCATGCCGAACTTGCGGGCAATCGCTTCGCGCTCCGGGTTCAGGTCGATGCCGATGATCTTGTCCGCACCCACCATCTTCGCCGCCTGGATCACGTTCAGGCCAATGCCGCCCAGGCCGAACACGACGACATTGGCGCCCGCCTCCACCTTGGCGGTGAACAGCACGGCGCCCACGCCGGTCGTCACGCCGCAGCCGATGTAGCAGACCTTATCGAATGGCGCGTCGGAGCGGATTTTCGCCAGCGCGATTTCCGGCACGACGATGTAATTGGAAAAAGTCGACGTGCCCATGTAATGGAAAATAGGCTTGCCATCGATGGAAAAGCGGCTGCTACCGTCCGGCATCAGGCCTTTGCCCTGGGTAGAGCGGATCGCCTGGCACAGGTTGGTCTTTTGCGACAGGCAGAATTTGCATTGCCGGCATTCCGGCGTATACAGGGGGATGACGTGATCGTCCTTTTTCAGGCTTTTCACGCCAGGCCCCACATCGACTACGACACCTGCCCCTTCGTGTCCAAGGATGGCAGGGAAAATACCTTCAGGATCCGCACCGGACAGCGTGTAGTAGTCGGTATGGCAAATGCCGGTCGCCTTGATCTCGACCAGCACTTCCCCTTCACGCGGCCCACTCAATTCCACCTCTTCGATGGTCAGCGGTGCACCTGATTTCCACGCTACGGCGGCTTTGGTTTTCATAACAGTTCCTGTCGATGTGTTTTTGGCAGGCCCACATCTTATCAAGGAACAATTACTCGTGACACGCCATCGACGCCGTAAAACCAAAACCCCCGGGCAGTTTTTGCCGGCTGGCCCACAACTGGCGCACTTGCGACGCCAGCCGCAATGGCTCCAGCGGTTTGGCGATGATGCCGATGGCGCCCGCCGCCACGTATTGCGCCACTTCCCCCGCAGCGGCCAGGCCGGTGACGAACATGGCGGGCGTGTCCCGCAACTGCGGGATCCGCCGCAAGCGTTCCAGGGTCAGCAGACCGTCATGCTCGCACGACGCGACGTCCAGCAGGATCAGGTCGGGGAAAAAATCCTTTGCCTCCAGCAAACCGCTGCGGCTGGAATCGCAATCGCACACCTGGAAGCGCCCGATCACTTCCAGCGCCATCTTGGTCACGCAGCGCAGTTGTGGGTTGTCTTCCACATACAGGATGTTGTTCAAGTCGGATAATTTCATATTGGCAGCTCCTGCAACGATGCGGACGACAGTCCCAGCATGTGGGAAACCGTGCGCCACAACTGGCGTGGCGATGTCCAGGGTTTCGGCAGGAACGCATGGGCCGGCGTGCGCAAGCCGGGATGGCGCGCCGAGTACAACAATACCGGCGGCGCCGAGGTGCGCCGCGACAGGTTATGCAGCAAATCCGCGCCATCGCCGTCCGGCAAATCCGGGTCCAGCACGACCAGCGCGAATTCCTGTTCATTGATGGCGCGCACCGCTTCGGCCAGGCTGGCCGCATGGTGGACCTGGGTTTCCGGCACCAGCAGGGTTGCCAGCACCAGCGCGGCGTCGCCGTCGCCGTCAACATGCAGCACGCGCGGTACGTCGCGGCATGCTTCTGCGACTTCGCGGTATGCATCGCAGTGAATGTCAGGTGTATCTTTCATCGTCATCTCCGCCCGCAGCCCGCAGGCCGCGGCATAAGCTGGGTTGATGCAAACCTGACACCCGCACGGAAGCGCAAGGCGGTCAATAACAGTCAGGGTTGCAGGGTCGGCGGAGTAGGGCCGGGGAAGAGCAGATGTGGTTGCAGGGAACAGGCAACCACAGTGGGAAGCGGGGACGGGTCGAGGCCCCGCTGATCGTTATACAGTTTAGCGCAAATCAAAACAATGTTGCGCGAAATAATTATCTATCGGGCCGATAGTGTCTTTCTCACTACGTTCAGCGCTTACTTCTTGAGGCGGGCGTTGAACGAAGCGTGCAAACTGTTCAACATTTCCTCGGCCGACAGCAACTGGTCGGCAATTTCATTGATCTTGCGGCGGCTGGAACGGGCATGGTCACGCAACACTTCAAACGCCGTGTTGCGGTCGGTCTGGAACTTGCACATCAACAAGCCCACGGCCAGACTGGTTTCCCGCCCCGCCGCCAGCGCGGCATTCAAATTCATTTCCGTGCGGCGCAACTGGCGGATTTCATCGGCGCGCGCCAGGCTGGCGCGGAAGGCCGGCATCAAGTGTTGTTCATCGACCGGCTTGACGACAAAACCCACGGCGCCATGCGCCGCGGCTTCCTTGGCGGCGTCGTTGTCGCCGCGGCCGGACAGGAACATGAACGGTACCGACGTATTGCGGTTCAATTGCTTGGCCAGTTCCAGCCCGGACATGCCCGGCATATGGATATCGAGCAGCGCCAGGTCCGGTTCGCGTTCGGCAATCAGCTTCAGCGCTTCATCGGCGCCATACGCTTGCATGGTGTCGTAGCCGGCGTGGCGCAGGATTTCACTGATGAATTCAGCCAGCAATTTATCGTCGTCGACGATCAGGATCAGGCGCTTGGCCGGGGCTTGTGCAGTCATGGTCGGCAACCTTTAAATGACGCAGGCGCCTGTGCAAGCGCCTGCCGGGATGCCCCATTATAGTGACAAATTACGCTGCCTGTGCGCGATTTCCTTGCTTCTCAAACAATAGATTGAACGCCCGTACTGCCGCCGCCGGATCGTCGGCCTGGTAGACGCTGGTAATGGCCGCCACCATGTGCGCACCACGCGCCACCAGCGGCGCCGCGTTGTCCGGCGTCATGCCGCCGATCACACAATTGGGCAAGTTCACCCGCGCCAGGGCGGCGTCGATGATGGACGATTGCGTGGTGACGTCGTATTTTTTCACCAGCGACGGGTAAAAGCCGCCGAACGCCACATAGCTGGCGCCCGCCGCCTGCGCATCGATCGCCAACTGCAAGTCGCCGTAGCAGGATGCGCCGATGATCTTGCCAGGGCCCAGCAGCGCCCTTACCTGCGCCACTTTGGTATCGGTGCCGCCCACATGCACGCCATCCGCGTCCAGTTGCAGCGCCAGGTCGATATGGTCGTTGATGATGAATGGCACGCGGTGGCGGCGGCACAGCTCTTGCAACGCCGTGGCCTGTTCGATGCGCAAATCCACGCACGCATCCTTGTGCCGGTATTGCAGCACGCCGACGCCGGCCGACAGCGCCTTTTCCGTCACGGACAGCAGCTTGACGGTGTCATCCCAGTTGGGGGTGACCAGATAGAGTCCTTGCATCGTGACGCTCCTTCAACGTTGGGGAATGAGTTGGCCCGGCGCGATCGCATAGGCGGCCGCCAGCGCGCGATGCGTATAGCCCTGCGCCCTGACCAGCGCTTGCGCCACCGGATAGCCATACGCCAGCAGGCCGGCGATGGTGGACGCCAGCGTGCAGCCGCTGCCGTGGAATTCACCTGGCAGCCGCTGCCAGCTCCAGCTCTGGCCCTGCGCATGGTTGAACCAGCGGTTGATGATGGTGTCGCCCAGGCCATGGCCACCGGTGATCAGCACGTGCTTGCAACCCTTGTCCAGCAGGGACTGGGCGTGCTCGCGCGCCTCTCCATGGTCGGCCGCCTGCGCCGGCGCGCCCACCAGCGCCGCCGCTTCCACGCCATTCGGCGTGATCATGGTCGCCAGCGGCAGCAGCGGCGCCAGCGCCTGCACCGCGTCGTCGCGCGACAGCAGGTCGCCATGGCCGCTGGCCAGCACCGGGTCCAGCACCACGGGCAAATCCGGATACGTGGTGCGCAGTTCGGTAATCACTTGCGCGATGGCCAGCGCGTTGGCGGCGCTGCCCGTGATGCCGATCTTGACGGCGCGGATGGCCACTTTCGCAGCCAGCGCGCGCGCCTGCTTCAACACCATATCCGGCTCCACCGGCTGCACGGCATACACGCGGTTATTGTCTTGCACGGTCAGCGCCGTGATCACCGGCAGCGCGTGCGCGCTTTGCGCATGGATGGCCAGGATATCGGCGGCAATGCCGGCGCCGCCCGACGGGTCGGATCCGGCAAAGACCAGCACGCAGGGTTGACGGGCTTCGGACGTCATGCCTTGGAACCGGTGGCGCGCCCTGCCATCGGCGACGATGGCGATGCGGCGAATTTACGGGCGATGCGGCCGGCCAGGAACGCTTCGCGTCCCGCCTGCACACCCAGTTTCATGGCGCGCGCCATGCGGACCGGATCCTGGGCGCCGGCAATGGCCGTGTTCATCAGCACGCCGTCGCAACCCAGCTCCATTGCGATGGCGGCATCGGACGCGGTACCGACGCCCGCATCGACCAGCACCGGCACGTTCGACTGCTCGATGATCAGCGACAGGTTCCACGGATTCAAAATACCCATGCCGGAACCGATCAGCGACGCCAGCGGCATCACCGCGGCCACGCCGATATCTTCCAGCATGCGCGCCTGGATCGGGTCGTCGCTGCAATACACCATCACGTCGAAGCCGTCTTTCACCAGCTCTTTCGCGGCAACCAGGGTTTCCGGCATGTTGGGGAACAGCGTTTTTTCGTCGCCCAGAACTTCCAGTTTCACCAGCTTGTGGCCGTTCAGCAGTTCGCGCGCCATTTGCAGCGTGTACACCGCGTCCTTCGCGTTGTAGCAGCCGGCCGTATTCGGCAGGATCGTGAATTCCGATGGCGGCACCACGTCCAGCAGGCTGGGGGCGTTCGGGTCCTGGCCGATGTTCACGCGGCGGATCGCCACCGTGATGATGTCCGCTTCGGCCGCCAGCGTGGCTTCGCGCGTCTGCTGCAAATCCTTGTATTTGCCGCTGCCGACCAGCAGGCGGCTTTTATAGGTCTTGCCTGCGATGGTGAGCAGGTCGTTGTTTTGGTCACGCATTTGAATTCTCCAAGTTCTCGTGGGGCTGGTTCATTGAACCGGCCTTGCATACTGTATGGCGGTGCCGGCAAGGCGGCTTTGTAAAAGCCGCCCTACGAAGTTGACGCCTCTGGACCGAGTCTTAGCCGCCGCCGATTGCGCGGACGATGTCGACCTTGTCTTGCGCCTGCAAGGCGCGTGCAGGCCAGCTCTGGCGCGGCACCACCGTGCGGTTGACCGCCAGCGCCAGCGCCTGGTGCGCAATCCCGAGTTCCTCGACCAGCGCCTGCAGCGTGTGCTGCGGCGGCGCCAGGCGGGGTTCGCCGTTGAGTTCAATCTCAATCATGACGCGCCGCTCCGTTACGCCTTGCTGTACAGCTTGGAGCCGCCCTTGACGAACTCGATGGCCTTTTCCTGCATGCCGGAGGCCGCGTATTCGCGCACGTCCTGCGTGATCTTCATCGAGCAGAAGTGCGGGCCGCACATCGAGCAGAAGTGCGCCACCTTGGCGGAATCCTTTGGCAGGGTCTCGTCGTGGAACGAGCGCGCCTTGTCCGGGTCCAGGCCCAGGTTGAACTGGTCTTCCCAGCGGAATTCGAAGCGCGCCTTCGACAGGGCGTTGTCGCGGATTTGCGCGCCCGGATGGCCTTTCGCCAGGTCGGCCGCGTGGGCGGCGATCTTGTACGTGATAATGCCTTCCTTGACGTCATCCTTGTTCGGCAAGCCCAGGTGTTCCTTCGGCGTCACGTAGCACAGCATCGCGCAACCGTACCAGCCGATTTGCGCGGCGCCGATGCCGGACGTGATGTGGTCGTAGCCGGGCGCGATGTCGGTGGTCAGCGGTCCCAGCGTGTAGAACGGCGCCTCGTTGCACTGTTCCAGCTGCAAGTCCATGTTTTCCTTGATCAGCTGCATCGGCACGTGGCCGGGGCCTTCGATCATCACCTGCACGTCGTGCTTCCACGCGATCTGCGTCAGTTCGCCCAGGGTTTTCAGTTCGCCCAGTTGCGCCTCGTCGTTGGCGTCGTACACGGAACCCGGACGCAAGCCATCGCCCAGCGAGAACGACACGTCGTACTGCTTCATGATCTGGCAGATGTCTTCGAAGTGCGTGTACAGGAAGTTTTCCTTGTGGTGCGCCAGGCACCATTTCGCCATGATGGAACCGCCGCGGGACACGATGCCCGTCATGCGCTTGGCCGTCATCGGCACATAGCGCAGCAGCACGCCTGCGTGGATGGTGAAGTAATCGACGCCCTGCTCCGCCTGTTCGATCAGCGTATCGCGGAAGATTTCCCACGTCAGGTCCTCGGCCTTGCCGTTGACCTTTTCCAGCGCCTGGTAAATCGGCACGGTACCGATCGGCACCGGGCTGTTACGGATGATCCATTCACGGGTTTCGTGAATGTGCTTGCCGGTGGACAGGTCCATCACGGTGTCGCCGCCCCAGCGGATGGCCCACGTCATTTTTTCGACTTCTTCGCTGATCGACGACGTCACGGCGGAATTGCCGATATTGCCGTTGATTTTCACGAGGAAATTGCGGCCGATGATCATCGGCTCGATTTCAGGGTGGTTGATGTTGGCGGGGATGATGGCGCGGCCACGGGCGATTTCATCGCGCACGAATTCCGGCGTGATTTCAGCCTGGATATTGGCGCCATAGTTAAAGCCCGGGTGCTGGCGGCCCATCATCTCGGCCATGCGCTCGCCCAGCGGACCGGACGCTTTCAGTTCGGCCAGGTATTCCTTGCGGCGCATGTTTTCGCGGATCGCCACGTATTCCATTTCCGGCGTCACGATGCCTTTGCGGGCATAGTGCATTTGCGAGACATTGGCGCCCGCTTTCGCGCGGCGCGGCTTGCGGGTCAGGTTGAAGCGCAGTTCGGCCAGCGCCGGATCTTCCAGGCGCGCCTGGCCGTATTCGGACGTCGGGCCGTCCAGTTCTTCGGTGTCGTCGCGTTCAAGAATCCACGGTGCGCGCGGGGTCGGCAAGCCGGAGCGGATATCGATTTTAGCGGCGGGATCGGTGTATACGCCGGACGTGTCATAGACATAGATCGGCGGGTTTTTTTCGTGGCCAAACGACGCGGAGGTGTCGGATTGCGAAATTTCGCGCATCGGCACCTGGATGTCCGGGCGGCTGCCTTCGACATAAATCTTGCGGGAATTCGGCAGCGGTGCGACGGCGGCGCTGTCCACTTCAGCGGTGGCGGACAGGAATTTGGCGTTGGCGTTCATTTGGCTCCTTCGTTAGCTCTACAGGAGCCAGCAAAGGAGGTTTGGCGGGGTGCCGCCGAAGCCGCGCGCTTGCGCGGTTCGTCGGTGAAGGCCTAAAGCTTCCCTTCGCTGGCATTATCCAGATCAGGTTCGGAGGGTATTTCTCACCCGCAGATGCAATTCGTTTTGCGCATCGCAGGACCCCTAGCGTGTGCCACCTTGCGGCAGCGGGGCGATTATACCTCGCCTCGCTCCGCACAACACATATTGGTGACGAACTACTTGTTATTGTGGCTTGTACGTGACTGTCAGCGTGTAGCTGGACGCGCTGTAGCCGTTCAACAACACGTAGACGTCGCCATTGGCCGCCATGCTGATCGAGCAGGTTTCCGTGGCGGTCGACCCGTCCGACTTGCAGTCATACGACGTGGTGGTCGGGGCCGTGGTCTTGCGCGCATACAGGTCGACGTCGCCGGTGCCCGTGGTCGATGCCTTGAACGTGCCGGTGGCCGCCTTGAACGGGCCGAACGTGCGTTTCTGGTTCAGCGTCAGCGAGCCGCTGAAAGTTTCCACCTTGTCCGGTGGCGGCGGCGTGCCGGCGCCATCGCTGCCCAGTTCCATGGCGAAGGTCAGCCCCAGGCGCGCGAATTTCAGCGCGTGGTCCGCCTGGTTGCCCATGTTGGCATAGGTGTCGTTGGCGGTGTGGATGTACGGGTTATCCTGGTTGAACGACGTTTCGAACGGCATCGACGACCAGTAACCCTGGGCCGTCCACGACGCGTGGTCCGAGCAGCCATAGCCGCAGCGGTCGTAGCCGATCGTCAAGGTGGGCTGGTAAGTCTGGATCAGCTTGACCACGAAGTCGTTCTGCGTGCTGTCCGTATAGTCCGTGTACATATAGATGTCGGACGGCGAACCCTTGTAGTTCGTCATGTCCAGCTGCATGACGCCCACCACGTTGACGTTATTGTTCTTGTGCCAGGTGGCGATATCCTGCGACCCACGCAAGCCCACTTCTTCCGCCGCGTAACCGATCATCTTGATGGTGCGGCGCGGCTTGTAATTCGACGCGAGCATCACGCGCAGCGCTTCCGTCATGCTGGCGATACCCGACGCGTCATCGTCGGCGCCCGGTGCGCGCGTGGTTTCCGTTGTGCCGTTGGTGTTGATCGAATCCAGGTGGGCGCCCAGCACCACGACTTCGGAACCGTTATCGGTGCCGTTGATGGTGAGGATGACGGACTTTTGCGGGTAGCCGCTGTGGGTGAATTGCGTGACCGTGATGTCGCTGCGTCCGGCCGCCATCGTGGTCCATTTGTTTTTCAGCCAGTCCGACGCATTCACGCCCGCCGTGGTCGTGTAATAGCGGTTGGTGAACGCGGACATGTCGGTGATGGTCTGCGCGATGTTCGATGCCTGCAATTGCGGCACCAGCGGCGTGATGGCGCTCTGGTTGTCGAGCACGTACGACGGACGGGTCAGCACGGGGGCCAGGGTGGCCCTTTGCGTTTGCGGCGACAGCGCGGCCAGGCCTTCCGCTTCGCTCTTGTGCATCATGAAGCCGCCGCAGCGTTTCAATTCATGGTGCACGGCGGCCGACAGCTTCAGCATTTGCTGTTCGTCGACTTCCACCAGATGGACCTGGTCTTTGACCGCGGCCTTGCCGGCCACTTCAGCCTGCGCCGTCAGCGAGCGGCTTTCGCGCGCGATCGCCTGCGGCGCGGCTTTCTTCAACTGCGCGTAGGCGTTGTCGCCCACGGTGATCCAGAAGGTCTTTTGCTGTGCCTGTGCGGCCCCTGCCGCGCCGGCCAACAAGCTTGCCGCCAACAACGTGGTGAAGCGAACTGCCATGTCTGTCTCCTTGGTTGTCTCAGTTGCGTATACAAGTTATACGAGCGAGCCAAGGTAGACAGATGCGGCAGTCGAGTCAAAAAAATTGCAAAAATAGACACATAGTCAAACCGTGTTACAGGCTTAACAGCGAGGTGCACACTGCAAGCCTGTACCCACGGCTGAACTCACGAGCCGAATGGCATGTAGTCGCAGCCATGCTCGATGCTGCCCACCACCTGTGCGCGGTTTTCCGCCCCCTCGCTGAAGTTCGCCAGCACATTGGCGCGCGCTTCGCCGTGGTCCAGCACATCCACCCAGTAATCGAAGCCGGCCTGGTCGTACCCCCGGTGCAGCACGTTGTTGTACAGGCGGGCGACGAACGACGCATTCGACGGGTGGTCGCCATACAGCGCGGTGAATTCGGCGCTGTTGATGAAGCTTTGCGCCAGGTCGCGCAACGTGATGTTGCCGTCCAGCGCCTTGATCCAGTAACCCAGGCCCGGCTTGTCGGGATGGCGGTCGAATGCGGCGGTATACATGCGCCATGCCTGGCCCGCATTGCCGTCGATGTCATAGGCCACGGCGCCGTCGGCAAATTGCAGGCGTTCGACATTGGTCAGCACGTCGACGCCGCCGCCCGACGCCACTTCCAGCTTGTTGTCGGTCTGCGTCACCGTGTATTGCGCCTTGTTACCGCTGAAGACCACCGTGTCGGCGCCGGTGCCGCCATCGACCTTGTGATGGCCGGACAGCATGGTGATGGTGTCATTGCCGGCGCCCGCGAACACATCGAGCTTGCCGCCGCCACCGGCGACGGATACCGCGTCGTCGCCTGCACCGGACGCAATCAGCACCGTTTGCGGCAACACGGCCGGCAAGTCCACCTTGATGGTATCGCTGCCGGACAATGCGCCACGCACCAGGCCCAGCATGTCATCGAGCTGGCCGGTGTTGAACATGACACCGAGGTCATCGCCCCGCACATAGCTGCCGTCGCGGAATTCCAGGTCCAGCGACGTGGCTTTGCCATCCAGCGTCACATCCAGTACCGGGGGTTTCAGCCAGATGTCCGGCCGGCCCCCTTCCACATCGGGGTGGGCGATGGCGTCCGGGTTGCCCGACAGGTTGAAGCGGCCTTCGACCGTGGCCGACGTGAGGAATTTATCGGCGGTCAAGTGCAGGCTGCTGAAACTGCCATGCAACTGGCCATCCATGCCGATGGTGAGGTGGCCGTCGAGTTCCGCACTGACATTGCCGTACACTGCGTCGTAATCGGCCGACGTGGTGGCGTACAGGGTCTTGATCCTGATACTGTCCATGGCAGCGGCCGTCGCATCGATACTGAACGATGGCTGCGTCATGTAATTGAATTCAAACTTGCCGCTTTCTTCTATCGACACCGCACCAGGTAGCGTCAGTTTCATGCCCGTTGCGCTGGCGGCGCCGCTGACAGCCGTGGCGTTGGCCAGCGTCACCCCGGTGAATTCCTGTACCACGCCGCTGGGGTACGTGATTTTCACTATGCCGTTCGCCATGGTGGCGGAAGTGAATTTCGCGCCATCGTCCGGTATGCCCGCCAGCGCCGACGCCATCGCGTCCATTGCCGCGTCGAACACGCCATTCTCATGCGCCAACCCGTCCAGTGCGGCGCTGTCCATCACTGCCTGCGAAATCTTGACATCGATCGTAGCCATGTTTGCCTCCGTTTATTGTCAGCAGCGGGAGTTATTGTTTCCGAAATGAAAACATTGATACTGTGATTTCATTATATGAAAGCTGCTCAACCGGACAGGCGCGCACTCATCCGTTCTTACATCCCCTTACAACTGATGAATTTGCTTACAGGCAGCGAAACATTGCTGAACAGACACTGTTATACGTCGAAAAAATTGTGCACTGCGATGGCCGCCACATGCACTGGCTCCGTTGCCACCTTATAATGGTCGTTTTCGCCTACTACTCACGCCCAACATCATGGAATTAGCCAAGTCTTTCGAGCCTGCCAATATTGAACAGTTCTGGCGCAGCGAGTGGGAAAAGCGCGGTTACTTTGCCGCCTCCCTCGACCTGTCGAAACCGTCCTTCAGCATCCAGCTGCCGCCACCGAACGTGACCGGTACGTTGCACATGGGGCACGCGTTCAACCAGACCATCATGGACGGACTGACCCGCTACCACCGCATGCTGGGCCATAACACGGCCTGGATTCCCGGCACCGACCACGCCGGTATCGCCACGCAAATCGTCGTTGAGCGCCAGCTCGACGCGCAGAAAGTGTCGCGTCACGACCTGGGCCGCGAAAAATTCGTGGAAAAAGTGTGGGAGTGGAAGGAAAAATCCGGCTCCACCATTACCGGCCAGATGCGCCGCATGGGCACGTCGCCGGACTGGGCCCGCGAATACTTCACAATGGACGAGCCGCGCTCGAAAATCGTGTCCGACGTGTTCGTGCGCCTGTTTGAACAAGGCTTGATCTACCGCGGCAAGCGCCTGGTCAACTGGGACCCGGTGCTGGGCACCGCGGTATCGGACCTGGAAGTGGTGTCGGAAGAGGAAGATGGCTCGATGTGGTACATCAAGTACCCGCTGGCCGATGGCAGCGGCCACCTGACCGTCGCCACCACCCGTCCTGAAACCATGCTGGGCGACGTTGCCGTGGCAGTCGACCCGACCGACGAGCGCTACACGGCGCTGGTCGGCAAGATGCTGAAGCTGCCGCTGTGCGACCGCGAAATCCCCGTCATTGCCGATTCCTACGTCGACAAGGCGTTCGGCACCGGCTGCGTGAAAATCACGCCGGCGCACGACTTCAACGACTACCAGGTGGGCCAGCGCCACAAGCTGGACATGCCGTCGATCCTGACCCTGGACGCGAAAATCGCCGACACCGCGCCAGCCGCCTACGTGGGCCTGGACCGCTTCGCTGCCCGCAAGCAAATCGTGGCCGATCTGGATGCACAGGGTCTGCTGGAACAGGTCAAGCCGCACAAGCTGATGGTGCCGCGCGGCGACCGTACCGGCGTTGTCATCGAGCCGATGCTGACGGACCAGTGGTTCGTCGCCATGAGCAAGCCGGCCCCGGAAGGCACGTTCTTCCCGGGCAAATCCATCGCGGAAGTCGCGCTGGAAAAAGTCGCCAATGGCGAAATCAAATTCGTGCCGGAAAACTGGAGCACCACGTACAACCAGTGGCTGAACAATATCCAGGACTGGTGCATTTCCCGCCAGCTGTGGTGGGGCCATCAAATCCCGGCCTGGTACGACGAGCAGGGCAATGTGTTCGTGGCCAAGACCGAAGACGAAGCCAGGGCCAAAGCCGCCGCCGCCGGCAGCACCGGGACGCTGACGCGCGACAACGACGTGCTGGACACGTGGTTCTCGTCCGCGCTGGTGCCGTTCTCGACCCTGGGCTGGCCGGAACAGACGCCGGAAATGTCGGCCTTCCTGCCATCGAACGTGCTGGTGACGGGCTTCGACATCATCTTCTTCTGGGTCGCGCGCATGGTCATGATGACGGCGCACTTCACCGGCAAGGTGCCGTTCAATACCGTGTACGTGCACGGCCTGGTGCGCGATTCGCAGGGCCAGAAGATGTCCAAGTCGAAGGGCAACACCCTGGACCCGATCGACCTGATCGACGGTATCGGCATCGATGCACTGGTGGAAAAACGCACCACCGGCCTGATGAACCCGAAAGATGCACAGAAGATCGAGAAAGCCACCCGCAAGGAATTCCCGGAAGGGATCGCCGCTTATGGCACCGACGCGGTGCGCTTCACGATGGCGTCGTATGCGTCGCTGGGCCGCAACATCAACTTCGACCTGGGCCGCTGCGAAGGTTACCGCAACTTCGGCAACAAGCTGTGGAACGCGACCCGCTTCGTCATCATGAACACGGAAGGCAAGGATTGCTCGGCGCCGGCCAGCGATGCCGACCTGTCGCAGGCGGACAAGTGGATCATTTCGCTGCTGCAAAAGGCGGAACTGGAAGTCGCCAAGGGCTTCGAAGACTATCGCTTCGACAACATCGCCAGCGCGATCTACAAATTCGTGTGGGACGAGTACTGCGACTGGTACCTGGAACTGGCCAAGGTGCAGGTGCAAAACGGCACCGAAGCCCAGCAACGCGCCACCCGCCACACCTTGTTGCGCGTGCTGGAAGTGGTGCTGCGCCTGGCGCACCCGGTCATCCCGTTCATCACGGAAGAACTGTGGCAGACGGTCGCCCCACTGGCGGGCAAAGGCGATACGGCCGGCAAGTCGATCATGACGCAGCCCTATCCGCTGGCCGTGGAAGCGAACATCAATGAAGCGGCGGAAAGCTGGATGGGCGAGCTGAAAGCGCTGACCGACGCCACCCGTAACTTGCGCGGTGAAATGAAGCTGGCGCCGTCGCTGCGCGTGCCGCTGATCGTGGAAGCGTCGGGCGCCGACAAGGAACGCATGGCCGTGTTCGCGCCGTACATCCAGGCGCTGGGCAAGCTGTCGGACGTGTCGATTGTCGATACGCTGCCGGAAACCACGGCGGCCGTGTCGGTGGTGGGCACCACCAAGCTGATGCTGAAAGTCGAGATCGACGTGAAGGCGGAACGCGAGCGCCTGTCGAAGGAAATCGCGCGCCTGGAAGGCGAAATCGCCAAGGCATCGGGCAAGCTGTCGTCGGAATCCTTCGTGGCCCGTGCTCCGGCTGCCGTGGTGGCGCAGGAAAAAGAACGTGTCGCCACGTTCGGCGCCACCCTGGCCAAGATGCAGGAACAACTGGCCAAGCTGCCGGCGTAATCCACCGCACTTCCCATCAAAGCCGGCCCAGCGCCGGCTTTTTTCATTGGGGCCTGGCCCCTTTCGTACTATCGTTCGGGCTAGGTTCGATAGGTTTACATCGAGTGGTTCCTCTAATTAGGGTTATGAAATAGCACGATCGTTTTGCTACACTGGACGGATAACACCAACAACCTTCTTTTGGAGACACACCCATGTTCAAGCGCTTCACCGCCGGCGTTCTGCTGGCTGCCGCCCTGGCCCCTGCTTTCGCTGCCGACATTTCGCCGGTCGGCCTGTGGCAAAACATTGACGATGAAAGCGGCAAGCCGAAAGCCCTGATCCGTATCACGGAAAGCAATGGCGTGCTGCAGGGCCAGATTGAAAAACTGTTCCGCGCACCGAACGAAGACCAGAATCCCAAGTGCGACAAGTGCACCGATGCACGCAAGGACAAGCCTGTGGTCGGCATGGTGATCCTCACCGGCCTGAAAAAAGATGGCGATGAATACTCGGGCGGCGAAATCCTCGACCCGAACAACGGCAAAGTTTACAAGAGCAAGCTGGAACTCACCGATGGCGGCAAGAAATTGAAAATGCGCGGCTACATCGGCATGCCGATGCTGGGCCGCACGCAAACCTGGATCCGCCAGGAATAATCCTCGTCCATCGCATCAGCCTTCCGCCAGCAGCCGCCTGGATTCCGCATCGCTGCGGAAGATCAGCGGCTGCCCGGCATCAGGGTCCCGGCGCTGCGCCAGTTTCACCACGTGCTGCACCACGCCATGCGCCGGTGATTTTTCGCACACGGGATCGGCGCTCGCCGCATCCCCCGCCAATGCCAGCGCCTGGCACCGGCAACCACCATAATCCTTGTCCTTGTCCGGGCAGGTGCGGCACGGCTCCTGCATCCACGCGTCGCCACGGAAGCGGTTGAACGCCGCGCTGTCATACCAGATCTCGCGCAAGCCCTGGCTGCGCACGTCGGGAAAGACCATGCCCGGTATCGAGCGTGCCGCATGGCAAGGCAGCGCCGCGCCATCGGCCGACACGGCCAGGAACACGGAACCCCAGCCACTCATGCACGCCTTGGGTTTGTCCTCGAAGTAATCCGGCACCACGAACAGGATGCGCATGCGGTTGCCGATGCGCTCGCGGCAGCGGTTCACCACCGCTTCCGCCTTCTCGACCTGCTCGCGCGTCGGCATCAGTTGCGCGCGGTTCAGCAACCCCCAGCCATAGTATTGGGTGTTGGCCAGTTCCAGGTATTCTGCTCCCATCGCCAGCGCCATCTCGATGATGCGCTCGACATGGTCCAGGTTATAGCGGTGCAACACCACGTTCAGCACCATCGGGTAATCGAATTGCTTGATCAGGCGCGCGACTTTGGACTTCAAATCAAAGGTGCGCGTACTGGTCAAGAAATCGTTCATTTCCCGCGTCGAATCCTGGAACGACAGCTGGATGTGATCGAGCCCCGCATCGCGCAACGCGCCCAGCCGCGCTTCCGTCAGGCCGATGCCGGACGTGATCAAATTCGTGTAAAAGCCCAGCCGCCGGCCTTCCGCCACCAGCTGCTCCAGGTCGTCGCGCAACAGCGGTTCACCACCGGAAAAGCCCAGTTGCGCGGCGCCCAGTTCACGCGCCTGACGCATCACGTCGCACCACTGTTCCAGCGTCAATTCATCGCGGCACCGCACATAATCCACGGGGTTATAGCAAAACACGCAATGCAGCGGGCAACGATAGGTCAGTTCCGCCAGCAGCCACAGTGGCGGAGTAATCGCCGGGGCGTCCATGATCACACCACCCAGCCGTGCCGGCGCGCATCGGCGATAAAGGCGTCGACGTCGGACGCCAGGCCGGTCGCGCCGAACGCGCTTTCCAGTTGCGCGACGATTTCCACCAACGGCCGGCTGCCATCGCAGCGCTTGAGGATTTCGGCGGCGCTGCGGTTCAATTTGACCATGCCTTCCGGGTACAGCAGCACATACGCATCCTGCACGGGCTCCCACTGCAGGCGGAACAAACGGGCCAGGCGCGGGTGCTCAACAATCGTATCCATGACAAGTCTCCCTGATTAACCGCATTCACCGTACGCCAGCTCGATCGCGTCCATCATGGACCACAGCACGTCGAGCTTGAATTGCAGGATGTCCAGCGCGCGCAATTGCTGTTCGCGCGTCGTAAAATGCGCCAGCGTGGTTTCCAGCCCGTGTTCCACATCGCGCTCGGCCAGCGAGATGCGGCTGCGGAAGTATTGCAAGCCATCCGGCTCGATCCACGGATAGTTTTGCGGCCAACTGGCCAGCCGGTCCTTGTGGATTTTCGGTGCAAACATTTCCGTCAGCGACGAGCACACGGCTTCCTGCCACGGCGCCTGCCGCGCGAAATTCACATAGGCGTCGACGGCAAAGCGCACCCCCGGCAGCACGTGCTGCTGCGACCACAATTCATCGCGCGTCAGGCCCACGGCCACGCCGAGCCGCACCCACGCTTCGATCCCGCCTTCGTTGGTCTCGTCGCCATCGTGGTCGACGATGCGCTGGCGCCAGCGGCGGCGCGTTTCGCGGTCCGGACAATTGGCCATGATGGCGGCATCCTTTTGCGGTATGCAGACCTGGTAATAAAAGCGGTTGGCGACCCAGCCCCGGATCTGCTCCGGCCGCAGCAAACCCTGCTGCATCCGGACGTTGAACGGATGGTGGATGTGATAGCGGTTGCCCTTGGCCAGCAAGCGCTCCGTGAAGGTGGCGGGGTCCCAGGGTGGCAACGTGCTCATAATAAAATCTCCATGCCGTCATACGCCACCTCGACCCCCTGCGCGCGCAATACGCCGCGCTGGGGACTGTCTTCATCGAGAATGGGATTGGTGTTATTGATATGAATGAGGATCTTGCGCCGTCCGGCCGAATTGGACGGTCCGGGCAGCCCGGCCAGCACTTCCAGCATGCCGCCCTCGCCCGACTGCGGCAAATGCCCCATGGCCGCCGCCGGCTTGCTCGAAAAACCGTGGACGATCATTTCATCTTCGGTCCAGAACGTACCGTCCACCAGCAGGCAATCCGCTTCGCTCATGGCCTGGTATGCCAGCGCGTCGATGCGGCCCAGGCCGGGCGCATAAAACAGCCGCTTGCCGCTGACCAGGTCGTGCACCAGCAAGCCGATGTTGTCGCCCGGCGCGGGGCAATCGCGGCGCGGCGAATAGGGCGGCGCATTGCTGTGCAGCGGCACGGCCGTAAAGCGCACGCCATTGAGCTGCGGCACGGTGAACGAATGCCGCTCCCCTGCCGCCACCGGGATGTCGTGCCAGTCGACGCCGCAGTAATGCGACAGCACGTTCAACAGCGGCAGTCCCGAGGTCAGGTCGCCGTGCACGGCGGCGCTGCAATACAGCGGCAACCGTTTCCCTTCGCGCAGCATCATCAGGCCCGTCACATGGTCGACTTGCGCATCCATCAGCAGCACGGCGGCAATGCCGCTGTCACGCGCGGCCCGCGCCGGCTGCAGCGCGGGACTGGCCCGCAGTTGCGTCAGGATGTCGGGCGACGCATTGACCAGTAGCCAGTCCTTGCCATCGACGGAAATCGCGATCGACGATTGCGTGCGCGCACGGCTGTTGATGGCGCCGCGCCGCACACCGTCGCACTGGCGGCAATTGCAATTCCACTGCGGGTAGCCGCCGCCAGCCGAAGAACCGAGTACCAGGATTTTCATGGCAGCCCCCGCAAGCCCAGGTCAGCGGTTCAGGATGTACATCGTGATTTCAAAGCCGAAGCGCAGGTCGGTGTATTGAGGTTTGGTCCATTGCATGATCGTCTCCTAGATTATTGATGGTTGACCGGCCGGGACGGATTTCCCGGCGCGTTCCATCTAACCTAGGCAACTTGTGTGCCTACCCGCAACCGGCCTGTATACCGGTGTTACATGGCTGCGCACTGCGGCAAAGCGCAACAGGGTGTGCCAATTCGTGACACAGCGGGACAATCCGGGACAATTGCACGGAACAATTCGCCCGCAACAGGCATCGCCGGCGATGGCGTTACGTTCAGGGGGCATCAACTTTGATAAAATCGTGGAATTGCCCCTCACTTAGACATATCCATGAGCACTCCAGACCTCCTGATCAAGCCATCCACCACCGCCCTGTCCGCCGCTGAACGCGAAAAACTGATGGCGTCGCCAGGCTTTGGCAAACTGTTCACCGACCACATGGTGACCATCGCCTACAAGGATGGCGCGTGGCAGCAAGGCGAAGTGAAGCCATATGGCCCGCTGACCCTGGCGCCATCGGCGTCGGTGCTGCACTATGGCCAGGCAATCTTCGAAGGTTTCAAGGCTTTCATGCAGCCTGACGGTTCGATCGGCACCTTCCGTCCGGAAGCCAACGCGGAACGCTTCAACCGCAGCGCGGCCCGCCTGGCGATGCCGGCCCTGCCGGTGGAACTGTTCATGAAGGCCGCCGATGCGCTGATCAGCATCGACAAGGGCTGGGTGCCGAAAAACGTGGGCGAGAGCCTGTACCTGCGTCCGTTCATGATCGCCACCGATGCGTTCCTGGGCGTGCGTCCGTCGAAGGAATACCTGTTCGTCCTGATCGCGTCGCCGGCGGGCGCCTACTTCCCGCAAGGCGTGAAGCCGGTCACCGTGTGGATCAGCGAAGACTACGTGCGCGCCGCGCCGGGCGGCACGGGCGAAGCCAAGTGCGCAGGCAACTATGCGGCCAGCCTGTTGGCGCAAGCCCAGGCGCAGGATGAAGGCTGCGACCAGGTGGTGTGGCTGGACGCCGTGCACCGTTCGTACATCGAAGAAATGGGCGGCATGAACCTGTTCTTCGTTTATAACGAAAACGGCAAGCCTGTGATCGTGACGCCGGAACTGACCGGCACCCTGCTGCCAGGCATCACCCGCCGCAGCCTGCTGCAAGTGGCCAAGGACCTGGGCTACGAATCGCGCGAAGTCAAACTCACGACCCAGCAATGGCGCGACGACATCGCCAGCGGCCGCATGACCGAAGTATTCGCCTGCGGCACCGCCGCCGTCATCACGCCGGTCGGCCAAGTGAAAGCCAAAGGCTTCAACTTCACCATCAACAACGGTGAAAACGGCCCCGTCACGATGGCGCTGCGCGAAGCGCTGCTGGGCCTGCAACACGGCACCGCGCCGGATACGCACGGCTGGATGCACAAGGTCTGCTAAGTACAGGCTTGCCCCCCTCGATGCCCGGCCGACTGCACGCCCGCCGGGCATTTTTCATTATAGATACAACAACAGTGATCTAAAAATATAGACAAATTGTATATGTTAGTGTCAAATGGCAACTATTGCATTTATTCAATTTGTTATGAAAAAAACTCTCTCTACCGCCGCCATCGCCATCGCCGCCAGCTTTGGCATTGCCAGCACCACACACGCCGAACCACTTCGGTATGACTATACGGCGACGCTCACTTCCATCCGCGAACAGTCGTCGCAAGTTACCTTTATCGATGCTGTCAACATCCTCGGCCACGACATCGCCAATGGCGCCAAAGTGACCGGCCGTATGAGCTATGATTCGGCGACGCCGCGCACGCCGTTCCCCGACTATGAAATCCCGGGACAGTTGCATCGGTATGAATATGGTGTGCAGTCCAATACCATCACCGCCGATTTTGAAGGCGGCCTGTCGTTCCAGAGTGGCTTCTGGCCAAATACATCGTTGTCCGGTACCTCTATCCTGGTCGCGAACAATTGGTTTGGCGACATGTTCGAACTGCTGGGCCTTGCATTCGGCGCCGATGGCTCCAATCAGTCTGTCGGATTAACCCTGCAGGATCCTACCCAGATGGCGTTCGACACCACCGATTTACCGTCGCTGCCGGACCTCGGCGCATTCCGGAACACATTATTCCGTTATACCTACACGGACGCTGACCGGCAAATGACGTACACACTGGACGGTGAAATCACCTCGCTGACCGCCATTCCGGAACCAGCATCGGCGCTGCTGATGCTGTCTGGCCTGGGTATGCTGGCGGCAGTGCGCCGCCGCAAGACGGCCGGCGCCAAATAACAAGGGTGTTCCAGCCGGGTGCCCCTGCCCGGCTTACTTCTTCTTCACTTCAATCTCGAAGATCTTCGGCCACAGCTTGCCCGTCACGAACAACCGGTGCGCCTTGCTGTCGTACGCAATGCCGTTCAACACGTTGTCGCTCCCCGGCACGATGTTGGCCTGCCCCGCCAGGCCGGACAGATCGATCCACCCCACCACCCGCCCGCTGAACGGGTCGATGCGGGCGATGCGGTCGGTTTGCCAGATGTTCGCGTAGATTTCGCCTTCCACCCATTCCAGTTCATTGATCTGGTCCAGCGGCACGCCATCGGCCGTGACACGGATGCGGCGCGTCTGGCCCAGGGTTTTACCGTCCAGCACGCGGATGTACGGTGTACCATCGCTCATGTACAAGCGTTCGCCATCGGTGGTCAGCGCCCAGCCTTCGCCCGGATAATTGAAAGTCTGCTTCAGCGCGAAGGTTTTCGCATCGAAGATGAAACCGGTCTGCGAGGTCCACGTCAGCGCCACGATGTCGCCGCCCATGGGCGCAATGCCTTCGCCGAAATACTGTTGCGGGATATCGCGCTTTTGCAGCACCTTGCCCGACTCCAGATCCACGCGCCGCACCGACGAACGGCCATTCAGGCCGGTGCTCTCGTACAGGAAACCATCCTGGAAAAACAAGCCTTGCGTGAAGGCGCCGGCATCATGCGGATACGACTTCTTTACCGTGTAGCCATACACCGGCACCGCCGACTGCGCGTGCGCTGCCATCACCGTTGCCAGTCCCATCGCGGCGGCACGCATCATATTAAGCTTCAACATTAAAGGTCATCCCACAATTCTCCGTTCGGATTGGTGCGTGGCGGCGTGACGCCGAAGTGCTTATAGGCCGCCGGCGTGGCCACGCGGCCGCGCGGCGTGCGCTGCAAATAGCCTTGCTGGATCAGGTATGGTTCCAGCACGTCTTCAATGGTGTCGGCGGCTTCGCCGATCGCGGCCGACAGGTTGCCCACGCCGACCGGCCCGCCGCCGAATTTATACAGCACGGCTTCCAGCAGCTTGCGGTCCATGACGTCGAAGCCCACGGTGTCGACGTCGAGCATGACCAGCGCGTCGGCCGCGATTTGCTGCGTGATGTCGCCATTGCCCTTCACTTCCGCGAAGTCGCGCACGCGGCGCAGCAGTCGGTTAGCGATACGGGGCGTGCCGCGCGCACGGCGGGCGATTTCCGCCGCCCCTTCCGGCGCAATCGATGCTTTCAGCAACGCGGCGCTGCGCGTGACGATCCTGGTCAGTTCCGGCACCGTGTAAAACTCCAGCCGCGCCACGATGCCGAAGCGGTCGCGCAGCGGATTGGTCAGCATGCCGGCGCGGGTCGTTGCCCCCACCAGCGTGAACGGCTGCAAATCCAGCTTCACGGAACGCGCCGCCGGGCCTTCGCCGATCATGATGTCGATCTGGTAGTCTTCCAGCGCCGGATACAGGATTTCCTCGACCACGGGCGACAGGCGGTGGATTTCATCGATGAACAGCACATCGTTGGCTTCCAGGTTGGTCAGCAGCGCGGCCAGGTCGCCGGGGCGCTCCAGCACCGGGCCGGACGTTTGCCGCAGATTCACACCCATTTCGCGCGCAATGATGTTGGCCAACGTGGTCTTGCCCAGGCCCGGAGGGCCGAACAGCAACGTGTGGTCCAGCGCTTCCTGGCGCTTGCGGGCGGCGGTAATGAAGATTTCCAGCTGGTCGCGGATTTTCGACTGGCCGACGTATTCGTCCAGCAGCTTGGGGCGCAGCGCGCGTTCGATGGCTTCCTCGTTGGGCGACGAAGGGGCCGCATCGATGATGCGCTGTTCGGTGAAATGGTCGGTTTGAATGCTCATGCTTCGGTGATCCGGGTGGGGCCTGCTTCTCCGCCAACGCGCGGATGACGATGATTATCCTTTGGACAGCGCCTTCAGCGCCAGCTTGATGCCGTCCGAAACGCCGGCATCGGCCGGCACCTTCTTCAGGGCCAGCAATGCTTCCTTGTCAGAATACCCCAATGCCAGCAGCGCGTTGAGGATGTCGGTTTGCGCATCGGGCGCCGCGTGCACGCCGCCGGTGGCGCCGATGTCCGCGCCCAGTTTTCCCTTCAATTCCAGCAACAGGCGTTCCGCCGTCTTCTTGCCGATGCCGGGGACTTTCACCAGGCGGCCCGATTCCTGCAACGTGACCGCCTGCGACAGATCCGCAATCGACATGCCGGACAGGATCGACAGCGCCGTGCGGGCGCCGACGCCGGAAATCTTGATCAACTGGCGGAACACGGCCCGTTCTTCCGCATTACCAAAGCCGAACAGCAAATGCGCATCTTCGCGGATCGCCTGGTGCGTGAACAGCACGACTTTTTCGCCCACGCCGGGCAAGTTGTAGAACGTGCTCATCGGCACATCGACTTCATAGCCGACGCCAGCAACGTCGACCAGCAATTGCGGCGGATTTTTTTCAAGCAGGATGCCGGAGAGACGCCCGATCATAATGTCTTTCAATAAAAGTGAGTTCAGCCGACCAGCCGGCCGCGCCGCATGCGCAGCGCACCGAGGTCGATGGCCGTGGCGGAGGATGTGGCGCCGCGCACCGTGCGCTTGGCGGCCACCGGCACGACCGGGTCATTGGCGATGCCGGCCGCCACCGCGCGCAAGCTGCGCCGCGCTGGCTTCGATCCCTGCAGGATTTGCAGCGCCTGCGCCGCGCCCGCAATCGCCACCATGTCCAGGCTGTGCGCATGGCAAATTGCCACGCCCAGCGCATCGGCCGCATCGGTGCCGGGCAAGCCGGGCAATGCCAGCAGGCGCGCCACCATGTCCTGCACCTGTTCCTTGGCGGCGCGGCCGGTGCCGACCACGGCTTGTTTCAATTGGGTGGGAGAATATTCCGCGACCGGCAAGCCATGGCTGACCAGCGCGCAGATGGCGGCGCCTCGCGCCTGTCCCAGCAACAGCGTCGATTGCGGGTTGACGTTGACGAACACTTTTTCGATGGCCGCGCAGTCCGGCTTGTAGGTGGCGGCAACTTCCGCCACGCCGTCCAGGATGACCTTCAAACGCGCAGGCAATTCCCCTTCGCCACTCTTGATGGTGCCCGAAGCGATGTAGCGCAATTTGTGGCCGTGCTTGTGGATGACGCCAAAGCCGGTGGTGCGCAAACCGGGGTCGATGCCGAGAATAATCATCCCCGGATTGTACCCGGGATGATTCATAGCTGTATATAAAAACAGTAGGGCGGTTTCCGAAGGAAGCCGCCATGCATGCCATCCAGTGCTGCATCAGCTGGCAACGGTGCACGCATGGCGGCTTGGCTTGCGCAAAACCGCCCTACAGGAGCAGACGCTCCGGGTACTGATTAGTGACGGAAGTGACGGGTGCCCGTGTACAGCATCACCACGCCGCGCTCGTCGGCCGCATCGATGACTTCCTGGTCGCGCATCGAGCCGCCCGGCTGGATCACGCAGGTGGCGCCGGCATCGACCACCACGTCCAGGCCGTCGCGGAACGGGAAGAAGGCATCCGACGCCACGGCGGAACCCGCCAGGGTCAGGCCGGCGTTCTGCGCCTTGATGGAAGCGATGCGGGCCGAGTCGATACGGCTCATCTGGCCGGCGCCCACGCCCAAGGTCATGTTATTGCCGCAAAAGACGATCGCGTTCGACTTCACGTACTTGGCCACGCGCCAGGCAAACATCAGGTCTTGCAACTGCTGCGGCGTCGGCTGCAGCTTGGTCACGACTTTCAGGTCGGCCAGCAACACGTTTTTCGCGTCGGCCGATTGCACCAGCAGACCGCCGCCCACGCGCTTGAAATCCATGCCGTTGACGCCGTCGCCCAATGGGATTTCCAGCAGGCGGACGTTTTGCTTGGCCGACAGGATTTGTTTCGCTTCAGCGGAGAACGATGGCGCGATCAGCACTTCGACGAACAGTTTCGCCAGTTCGGTGGCGGCGGCAGCGTCCACTTCCACGTTGAAGGCAATGATGCCGCCGAAAGCGGAGGTCGGATCCGTTTGCAGTGCGCGCTTGTACGCGTCGGCAGCGTTGACGCCCAGCGCCACGCCGCACGGGTTGGCGTGCTTGATGATGACGCAGGCGGCAGGCTGGTCGAAACCGCCCATGGATTTCACGCATTCCCATGCGGCATCCGCGTCAGCGATATTGTTGAACGACAGTTCCTTGCCTTGCAGCTGGCGGTAGTTGGCCAGCGCGCCTTTCACCGGCGCCAGGTCGCGGTAGAACGCAGCGGACTGGTGCGGGTTTTCGCCGTAGCGCATGTCCTGCACTTTTTCAAAGTGCACGTTCAGGGTTTGCGGGTAGGACGAACGGGTCGCGTGCGAACGGTCCGGGCCCAGGCTGGACAGGTAGTTGGCGATGGCGCCGTCGTATTGTGCCGTGTGGGCATACACTTTTTTCGCCAGCATGAAACGGGTTTCGTAGCTGACGTAGCCAGGCGCATTGTCCGTGGTCTTCATTTCCGCCAGCACCACGCCATAGTCGGACGGGTCGCAGATCACCACCACGTCCTTGTGGTTCTTAGCCGACGAACGCAGCATGGCCGGGCCGCCGATATCGATGTTCTCGATCGCGTCATCCAAGGTGCAGGTATCTTTCGCCACCGTTGCCTGGAACGGGTACAGGTTCACCACCACCATGTCGATGGTCGGGATGTTGTGCTCTTCCAGCTTGGCCATGTGCTCCGGGAAGTCGCGGCGCGCCAGGATGCCGCCGTGCACCTTCGGGTGCAGCGTCTTCACGCGGCCATCCAGCATTTCCGGGAAACCGGTGTAATCGGCAACTTCGGTCACTGGCACGCCGTTATCGGCCAGCAGCTTGGCGGTGCCGCCGGTGGACAGGATATTGACGCCCATGGCGGACAGGGCGCGGGCAAAGTCCAGTACGCCGGTTTTATCGGATACGGAAATGAGAGCTTGTTTGATCATGGCTGTGGCTAGGTTGTTGAGTATTCTGGGAGACACGTTCGTGTAGCAGATCTCGGCAACATGGCCGGGTCACAGCCATGCAAGCCGGGACGTCAGGGGGGCCGTTTACAGCAGGCCGTGTTCCTGCAATTTCTTGCGCAAAGTATTGCGGTTGATGCCCAGCATCTGGGCGGCATGCGACTGGTTGCCGTCGGCACGCGTCATGACGACTTCGAGGATGGGTTTTTCCACGGTCAGCACGACCATGTCGTATACATTGGAAGCCTTTTGTTCGCCCAGGTCATTGAAGTAATCTTCGAGGCTTTTCTGGACGACTTCCTGGATGCTTTCTTTGCTCATATTCTTATCTTCTTGCTAAATGTTCTGCCAACTGGGCGCAGTCATAGTCACTATTCATGCAACTATCAAGCTGCCAGCATTTGTTCGGCGAGGCGGTATTGTAACCGTTCGCCGTACTTCAATTGCGATTCAAAAAATTCGTTGACTGCGAGCAACTGCTCGTCCGTCGATTCCATGCGGTTCATGCGCTGGCGGAATTCCTCGCCACCGGCCAGGTCTTGCACGTACCAGCCGATGTGCTTGCGCGCCGTGCGCACGCCCAGGTATTCGCCATAAAACTGGTAGTGCGCCTGTAAGTGTTCATCCATCAGGTGGCGTACTTCTTCGACCATCGGCGGCGGCAAATGTTCCCCGGTGCGCAAAAAATGATCGATTTCGCGGAAGATCCACGGGCGGCCCTGGGCGGCGCGGCCGATCATGATGGCGTCCGCCTTGGTTTTCTCCAGCACGAACCGGGCTTTTTCCGGCGTCGTGATATCGCCATTGGCCACCAGCGGGATCTTCACCGACGCTTTCACGGCGGCAATCGTGTCATATTCCGCGTCGCCCTTGTAGCCGTCCGCGCGCGTGCGGCCGTGCAAGGTCAGCATTTGTATACCGGCTTGCTCGGCGATGCGGGCAATGCGCAGCGCATTCTTGTTTTCCCGGTCCCAGCCGGTGCGGAATTTCAGCGTGACAGGCACATCCACCGCGCGCACCACCGCATTGACGATGCGCTCGACCAGGTCTTCGTGCTGCAGCAGTGCGGAACCGCACCAGTTGTTGCACACCTTTTTCACGGGGCAGCCCATGTTGATGTCGATGATCTGCGCGCCCTTGTCGACGTTGAATTTGGCGCAGTCAGCCAGGTCTTGCGGATCGGCGCCCGCAATTTGCACGGCTTTCGGCTCCATCTCGCCAGCATGGTCGATACGGCGCGAACTTTTTTCACTGGCCCACAGGCGCGGGTTGGACGCTGCCATCTCCGACACGGCGTAGCCGGCGCCCAACTGCTTGCACAGTTGCCGGAATGGCCGGTCTGTCACGCCCGCCATGGGGGCGACAAAGACGTTATTGCGGAGGATATGCGGACCGATCTGCACCGTGTATGCCTGTTTCTCGAATGGGGAAGCCGGCTATTTTAACCGAACAGCTGCTCAATTAATAAGCACAATTTTGTATTGTTCGATTGTTTGTGCAGCATAAACGTTATGACACAGATTTTCCGTGCAGAAATGACAACGGCGGCACGGGGTGCCGCCGTTGTCATTTCCAACATGAATTTAAATAATGTCGTCCAGCGCCAGCGCAAGGTGGTCGACTTCGCCCCAGCTATCGAGCGTGAGCTTGCCGCCGGACAGGGTGAAGCGGTTGATACTGGCGTTCCGCACCTGGAAGTCGCGGGGACTGTCCAGGCTCATGCCTTTGGCCGCCCGGTACGCGCATTCCAGCACGCCGCCATGGGCCACGATGGCAATGGTCTTGCCCGGATAACGCTGGCCCCACTCCGTGATGGCGGCGATGCAACGTTGGTAAAACTGCCGGAAGCTTTCCGCGATCCGCTCGCCGTGCGGCATCATGGCGTCCGCATCGCGCGACTGCCAGGCGGCGAATTCCACCGGGTAGGTGCGCTCGATATCCGCATACAACATGCCTTCGAACACACCATAGGCACGCTCGCGCAATTGCGGATCTTGCAATACCGGCAACGGGTGGTGCTCGCTGGCGGCCTGCGCGGTCTGCACGGCGCGCTGCAAGTCGCTGGACACGATGGCGGCCAGCGGTTCGTCCGCCAGCGCACGGGCCAAGGCATGCGCCTGGCGCACGCCCTCGTCATTGAGGGCGATATCGATGTGGCCCTGCAGGCGGCGCACCGCGTTCCACGCGGTTTCGCCGTGGCGTATCAATAGTATTTTCGTCATCTATTTATTGAGAGACTGCGGGATTCAATGTATAGGTGCCGATGTACTGCGCCTCGTCCAGGATATGGCCGCGTATCGCATCCAGCGCTTGCGGCCCCGTGAAGCGGCCTTCCAGGGGCAGGCGCGGCACATCCAGCGCATACAAACGGAAAACGTAATGATGCATGCGTTCGTCGTTCCACGGAGGACATGGGCCGTCATACCCGTAATAATCGCCCACCATCTGTGCATCGGCGGCAAACCAGCCAGTGTAATCGTTGACGCCCTGGCGGACCGGGGCGCCGCCCAGGTCCGCATCTGGACCCGCCTTGCCCTTGGCAACCACCCCATCGGCCAGCTGGCCGGCGGCGATCGACGTTTGCGTGGCCGGGATATCGGCCAGGGCCCAGTGGTAGAAATCCGCGCGCGGCATCGACGCTGGCAACGTCTTGCCTTCCTGGTTGACGTCGGTGCCGATGGTCGGCACGTCGCCGTCGATGCAGACCAGCAGCAGGGATTCGGTACCGGCCGGCACGTCGTCCCACGCCAGGTGCGGGTTGCGGTTGGCCGACAGGCGGATGTGCGTGGCCGCGTCCTGTTCGGCAAAGGCAAATTCGGCGGGAATCGCGCCGCCATCTTTAAAGGAATCACTCCACAGCTTCATTACTGCCTCCCCTTACTTAGGCTCGACTTGCAGCCAGATCGTCACCGGACCGTCATTGGTCAGCGACACTTTCATATCGGCGCCAAAGCGGCCCGTCTGCACCACGGCGTGCCGGCTGCGCGCGCGCTCGACAAAGTAATTGAACAGGCGCTCGCCATCGGCCGGCGCTGCCGCCGGGCTGAACGAGGGACGGGTGCCGGATTTCGTATCGGCCGCCAGCGTGAATTGCGGCACGAGCAGCAGGCCGCCCGCCACGTCCGTCACACTCAGGTTCATCTTGCCGGCGTCGTCGGAAAACACGCGGTAGCCCAGCAGCTTGGCCAGCAAGGCATCCGCCTCCTTTTCCGTGTCGCCCTTTTCCGCGCACACCAGCACCATCAGCCCGTGGCCGATCTCGCCCACGGTGGCGCCATCGACCACCACCTTCGCGCTGGAGGTCCGTTGCAGCAAGCCGATCATGCGGTCAGCGTGATGCGGGCGAACTTGCGCTTGCCGACTTGCACCACGAAGGTGCCCGCTTCGACTTTCAAGCCCTTGTCGCTGACGACGGCGCCATCGATGCGCACGCCGCCCTGCTCCACCATGCGCATAGCTTCCGACGTGGAAGCGCACAGGCCCGCGTTTTTCAGCACGTTGGCGATGCCGGCCGGCGCGCCCGTCAGCGCGAGTTCCGGGATGTCGTCCGGGATGCCGCCCTTGGAACGGTTGACGAAGTCGGCCAGCGCTTCTTCCGCCGCCTGGCGCGAATGGAAGCGCTCGACG
This sequence comes from Pseudoduganella rivuli, assembly GCF_009674485.1. Lineage (GTDB taxonomy): Bacteria > Pseudomonadota > Gammaproteobacteria > Burkholderiales > Burkholderiaceae_D > Rugamonas > Rugamonas rivuli_B. The sequence goes on from NZ_WKJJ01000009.1 coordinate 207,981, forward strand.
ATTTCCTGGCCCAGCGCCACCTTGGCGTCGCGCGGGTTGCGGCCTTCCGCCACTTCGCGTTTCAGCTGGGCGATATCGTCGATGGACTTCCACGACAGCAAATCATAGTAGCGCCACATCATGTCGTCCGAAATGCTCATCAGCTTGCCGAACATGGTGTTGCCCGCTTCCGTGATGCCGATGTAGTTGTTCTTGGACTTCGACATTTTTTCCACGCCGTCCAGGCCTTCCAGCAGCGGCATGGTCAGGATGCACTGCGGCTCCTGGCCCCAATCCTTTTGCAGTTCGCGGCCCACCAGCAGGTTGAACTTCTGGTCGGTGCCGCCCAGCTCCAGGTCGGCCTTCAGCGCGACGGAATCGTAGCCCTGCATCAGCGGGTACAGGAATTCGTGGACGGAAATCGGCGTGCCAGCCTTGTAGCGCTTGGTGAAGTCGTCGCGCTCCATCATGCGCGCCACCGTGTAGCGGGACGCCAGCTGGATCATGCCGCGCGCGCCCAGCGGGTCGCACCATTCCGAGTTGTAGCGGATTTCCGTCTTGGCGGGATCGAGCACCAGCGACGCCTGCTTGAAGTACGTGGCGGCGTTTTGTTCGATCTGTTCACGGGTCAGCGGCGGACGGGTGGCGTTGCGGCCGGACGGGTCGCCGATCATCGACGTGAAGTCGCCAATCAGGAAGATCACCTGGTGGCCCAGGTTCTGCAGCTGGCGCATTTTGTTCAGCACCACCGTGTGGCCCAGGTGCAGGTCAGGCGCCGTCGGGTCCAGGCCCAGCTTGATGCGCAGTGGCACACCGCTCTGTTCCGAGCGGGCCAGTTTCTGCGCAAATTCGCTTTCGATCAGCAGCTCATCGACGCCGCGCTTGGTGATGGCCAGGGCTTCCTGGACGCTGTCGGTCAGCGGCAATACGGCGGGGGACGCCTTCTTGGGCGAATGGGTTGTCTGGTCCATAAGGGTGTAACGCGTTCTCTTAAAAATGTAGGAGGAGTCCGATAGTTTGATATAATTCGCGATCCGATCAATCTTGCCGTACGAAAACGAACCAAACAGACAACTATAAAAATATCAAAGTTCCGGAAGTTTCAAGCGGCAAATTTTAACTGATTGCATGGACCCTATAAACAAATTCACAGGCTCCGGTCTGGTCAACTTGCTAGGTTCGACGCGCAAAGCGCGCATCATGAGTGCATCAGCATTGTTTCTTGCTGTGTGCGCTTTTGGTGCGGCCGGCGTGGCTCCGCTGGCGCCTGATGCCGCGGAACTGCCGGTCACCTCGGTGACCACCGATCTCGCACTGCCAAGCCTGTCTGATCAAATCGCCGCCCTCCAGCAGCAGGAATCCACTGAAAAATACGTGCACGAAGAGCGCATCCGCGCCGGTGACACGTTGGCCGCGTTGATGACGCGCCTGGGTGTGGAAGATGATGCCGCCGAGAACTTCATCAAGAAAGACAAAGTCGCCAAGGGCGTCATGCAGCTGAAAACCGGCAAGCGTGTCCAGGCCCAGACCGATGAAAACGGCAACCTGATCTGGCTGCGCGCCACCGTGGTGGATGGCAAGGATATTCCTGTCAAGAATATTTCCATCACCCGTAACGGTGACAAATTCGAAGCATCCGAAGTCGCGGCCAAGCTGGAACGCCGCGTGGAAATGCATTCGCGCACGATTGAAAGCACGCTGTTTGCCGCGACCGACAATTCCAATGACGGCGCCAAGCTGCCGGATTCCGTCGTCAAGCAAATCGTCGAGATGTTCTCGACCAACATCGACTTCCGTTCCGACCTGAAACGCGGCGACAGCTTCAATGTCGTCTATGAATCGTTCTACCAGGATGGCGAGTTCGTCAAGGCAGGCCGCATCCTGGCCGGCGAATTCACCAACCGCGGTGTCACCTATCAATCCGTGTGGTTCGAAGACCCGGTTTCCGGCCAGGGCGGCTATTACAGCTTCGACGGCAAGGCGCTGAAAAAAGCGTTCCTGAAGTCGCCGCTGGAATTCTCCCGTATTTCGTCCGGCTTCTCGATGCGCGTGCACCCGATTTCCGGCAACTGGAAACAGCACAAGGGCATCGACTTCGCGGCCGCCACCGGCACCCCGATCCGCGCCGCGGGCGATGGCGTGGTGGACTTTGCCGGCATGGACAAGGGCGGCTACGGCAACCTGGTCGTGCTGAAGCACTGGGCCAACTACACCACCGCCTATGCGCACATGAGCGGCTTCGCCCCGGGCCTGAAAAAGGGCCAGAAAGTCGCACAGGGCGATGTGATCGGTTACGTCGGCTCGACGGGCTGGTCGACCGGCGCCCACCTGCACTATGAATTCCGTGTGGGTGGCGACGCGAAAGACCCGTCGAAACTGGCCATGATCCAGCAGGCGCCGCTGACGACCGCGGAAATGACGCGCTTCAAGTCGGTCTCCGGTGAAATGATGCACCGCTTCGCCCTGCTGCGCCCGAACGGCCGCGCCGCAACGCTGGCAGCCAAATAAGCCAGCCTCCCCTGCAGCAAAACAAGACGGCGCCCGCGTGGCGCCGTTTTTTATGCCCCGCCGACGTCAAGCCGGCAAATCAGGGGCTTATCCGGCCGTGTTCGGGTTTTGCGTTGGCCGCGAAGCAGGCGACAATACAGGGAACTTATTGTGGGGAACTTATGAGCTTGTATATCGGCCTGATGTCCGGCACCAGCCTCGATGGCGTCGATGGCGTGCTGGTGGATTTCTGGGCGGGGGCGGCGCGTGCCATGGCGGCGGCCTACGTGCCCTTCCCTGACGACTTGCGGGCCGAGTTGCTGGCGCTGCAGGCCGCGTCGCCCAATGAACTGGAGCGCGAAGCGCTGGCCGCCAACCGCCTTGCGCAACTGTACGCGCAATGCGTGGCCGACATCCTCGCCCCCACGGAAATGAAAGCAGCCGACGTGCGCGCCGTCGGCGTGCATGGGCAAACCATCCGCCACCGTCCCGAACTGGGATTTACGCGCCAGACCAACAACCCCGCCCTGCTGGCGGAATTGTGCGGCATCGACGTGGTGGCGGACTTCCGCAGCCGCGATATCGCGGCCGGCGGCCAGGGCGCGCCGCTGGTGCCCGCGTTCCACCAGGCACTGTTTGCCCAGCAAGGCAAAACCCGCGTGCTGGCCAATATCGGCGGCATCGCCAACATCAGCATCCTCAGGGGCGACAACCAGGCCACCGGCTTCGATACCGGCCCCGGCAACGTACTGATGGACGCCTGGATCGCGCAGCACCTGGGCAAAGCCTATGACGACGACGGCGCCTGGGCCGCCACCGGCCAGGCGATCCAGCCGTTGCTGGATGCCATGTTGCAAGACCCCTATTTCGCCCTGCCCGCGCCAAAAAGTACGGGCCGCGACTTGTTCCACATGGACTGGCTGCAACGCCATCTGGCAGCCCATCCGGCGGCGCCGCCGCAAGACGTGCAAGCCACGCTGCTGCAACTGACCGCCCAGTCGCTGGCCGACGCCATCACGGCGCACGCCCCGCGCACCGAAGCGGTCTACGTGTGCGGCGGCGGCGCGTACAACAGCGTACTGATGCAGGCGATCGGACGCAGGCTGGGAGAGAACGTGAAGGTCGCATCGACCGATGCGCTGGGCGTGCCGCCGAACCGCATGGAAGCGCTGGCGTTCGCGTGGCTGGCGTTCCGCTTCAATGAGCGGCAGGCAGGGAATTTACCCGCGGTGACGGGAGCGAAGGGAGAACGGGTGCTGGGCGCGCTGTACCCGCGCTGACAGCGCGGGTACAGCGGCATCCTGGAACAGGATTAAACCGAGAACGACGAACCGCAGCCGCAGGTCGACTGTGCATTCGGGTTCTTGATGACGAACTGGGCGCCTTCGAGGTCATCCTTGTAGTCGATTTCCGCGCCAACCAGGTACTGGTAGCTCATCGCGTCGATCAGCAACTGGACACCATTTTTTTCCATCGTGGTGTCGTCGTCGTTGGTGATTTCATCAAACGTGAAACCATACTGGAAGCCGGAGCAGCCGCCGCCTTGCACGAAGACGCGCAATTTCAGGTCAGGATTGCCTTCTTCCTCGATCAGTTGCGCAACTTTTTCCGCTGCCGCATCGGTGAAAACGATGGGCGATGGAATCGCGTCTTGCGCTTGCGTGGCTTCTGCTACTGCACTCATTTGGTACTCCTTAAAAATCAATGCCTTATTATAGACCGTCGTACGGACTCATGCTGTAGGCGGTCCATTCTACGAGCCGCCGCGCAACAGCGTTATTTCGCTGGCAATGCGGTAATCGTGCCGGATGCCGCCGTGCTGGCCGAAACCGCCGGCGCACCCGGAGGCGCGACAGCCACCGCCGAAGCAGAAACCGCACCAGCCGCAGCCGGCGGCGCAACCCCGGCAGCCTTCAGCACCGCCTGCAACGCATCGCGCTCCGCCGTCAGCCGCGCAATTTCCGCCTGCGCGTCCTCCAGTTGCTGCTGCACATCCGGCAACGCTTGCCCATGGCTGGCGCCGACGATGCGCTTGCCCAGATCGACGCCCCACACCACCAGCACGCCCCCCATCACCAGCACCACGGCAATGCCAAGCACGCGGGCGACCAGGGGCGCCCGCCGCTCTTCCAGCACCACCGTGCCCTTGGTTTCCTTCACTGCTTACGGCAACAGTGCGATGTTGTTCAGGCCGGTACCTTCTTCCAGGCCGAACATCAAGTTCATGCACTGCACCGCCTGACCCGACGCGCCTTTGACCAGGTTGTCCTGCGCCACCAGCACGATCACGGTGTTGCCATTGTCCGGACGGTGCAGCGCCAGGCGCAACACGTTGGCGCCTCGCGTGCTGCGGGTTTCCGGATGCGAACCCCACGGCATCACGTCGACGAACGGTTGATCCTGATATGCGTCCTCGAACAGCTTTTGCAATTCCTCATTGCTGATCTCTTTGGTCAGGCGCGCATACAACGTCGAATGCATGCCACGGATCATCGGCACCAGGTGCGGCGTAAAGATCAGGTTGACCTTGTCTTTGCTGAAACGCTGCAACTGCGCCACGGTTTCCGGCGTGTGGCGGTGGCCCGAAACGCCGTATGCCTTGAAGTTGTCGGACGACTCCGAGAACAGGATGCCGATTTCCGCCTTGCGGCCCGCGCCGGACACGCCGGATTTGCAGTCGGCGATCAGGTTGCCCGCATCGACCAGGCCCGCCTTCAGCAGCGGTACAAAGCCCAGCTGCATGGTGGTCGGGTAGCAACCCGGATTGGCGATCAGGTTCGCGCCCTTGATATCGTCACGGTTCAGTTCCGGCAAGCCATACACGGCTTCGTCGATCAGTTGCGGCGCCGTGTGCGGAATCTTGTACGTCTTTTCAAAGACCGCCAGATCCTTGATGCGGAAGTCCGCCGCCAGGTCGATCACCTTGACGCCGGCTTTCAGCAGCACAGGCGCCTGCGCCATCGCCACACCGTGCGGAGTGGCGAAGAACACCACGTCGCACTGCGTCAGGTCGACTTTATCCGGCGCGGAAAACGCCAGGTTGACGTGGCCGCGCAGGGAAGGATACATGTCAGCCACCGGCAAACCATCTTCCTTGCGCGACGTAATTGCCGTCAGCTGCACTTGCGGATGGACTGCCAACAATCGCAGCAGTTCCACTCCGGTATATCCGGTGCCGCCGACGATGCCAACTTTGATCATGTTCTTTCCTTGAAGGTAAAAGTAAAAAGGGAGTGTATTTTAGCAGTGCTGGAAAACAGGCGTCGCCGGACCCTGGAAAACAAAAAGCCGCCAGGCGAACCAGGCGGCTTTCGTACAGCACCCGGGCAAGCCGGGTAACTGTATAAGCGAAATTAACGCTTCGAGAATTGCTTTGCGCGACGTGCTTTGCGCAGACCAACTTTCTTACGCTCAACTTCACGTGCATCGCGGGTAACGAAGCCGGCGCGTGCCAGATCGCCCTTCAGCGCTGCATCGTAGTCGATCAGGGCGCGGGTGATACCGTGGCGCACTGCACCTGCCTGGCCGGACTCGCCGCCACCGTGCACGTTGACTTTGATGTCGAAACGTTCGGTGTTGCCGGTCAGTTCCAGCGGCTGACGGATCACCATCAGGCCGGTTTCGCGGGAGAAGTACTCAGCGGCTGGTTTGCCGTTGACGATGATCTGGCCGGTGCCAGCTTTGATGAACACACGAGCCACTGCACTCTTGCGACGGCCGGTGCCGTAGTTGTAGTTACCGATCATGTCAGTTCCTTAGAATTCGAGTGCTTTAGGTTGCTGGGCAGCGTGTGGGTGCGAACCCTCAGCGTACACTTTCAGCTTCTTGATCATTGCATAGCCCAGTGGGCCTTTTGGCAGCATGCCTTTGACAGCTTTTTCCAGGGCGCGGCCAGGGAAACGCTGTTGCATTTTCAGGAAGTTGGTTTCGTAGATGCCACCTGGGTAGCCCGAGTGACGGTAGTAGGTCTTCTCGGTTGCTTTGGTGCCGGTCACGCGCAGTTTGCCTGCGTTTACGACAACGATGAAGTCGCCGGTATCAACGTGAGGGGTGAATTCTGGCTTATGCTTGCCGCGCAGTCGGCGTGCCACTTCGCTGGCAACACGGCCGAGGACTTTGTCCGTCGCGTCAATCACGAACCAATCGCGCTGGACTTCATGGCCCTTAGCGGAAAAAGTTTTCATGTTTTGACTTTCTGTGAAAGATAACAACGCTCAAATGGTGGTTCCGCCCTGGTGTTGCAGCGGACGCAGCCTTCTTGTTTACTTTTCCTGAGCGAATGGAAAGCCTGCGAGTATAGCCCAGAAAGGCGCCGGGGGTCAACCCCGCCAAAGCGGCCTTGTGCTAAGATCCGTGCTTTTGGCTGCAGGCATGAGCGACGATCACAGCAATACCTATACAACTGCCACGGCGCTGACGTACGGCATTCCTGCCTTGGGGCAGATCGAGGCCTCCTGGGATGCGGATTATTTCAGGCTGACCCTGCAAGCAGGCAAAACGTATTCGCTGGCGCTGTTTGCCGGCGCCATTGAAGGATTGGCGCCAACCAAAGCGTTGATTGGCACCGTGTCCCAATTATCCCCGCTGGCCTCGGGCGGAACAGGGCTGATACAAATTGCAACCATGAGCACCGGCCTGCAAAAGGTGGAACGGCTCAACTTCACCCCTTCGACGAGCGGCGATTATTATCTGGAAGTGCATGCCCTGTTCGACTCGACAGCCGGCTATGCCATCAGCTATGACCTGGCTGACATTACGCCGCCGGCAGCGCCGGTCATGGTGTCCGGCATAGGGTCACCCGGCAACCACCTGTCGCTGAAAGGGACTGCCGAAGCCAACAGCACCGTCCTGATCAAGGCGAACGGCGTCACCTACCGAAGCACTGTCGCCGATAGCAATGGCAACTGGGCATACCAGGAGACGCAATCGTCCACCTGGCTTGCGTCCGGCAGCTACAAGTTAACTGCTGTGGCTGTCGACAGCAGCGACAATCAATCCTTGCCCAGTGCGGCGATCGACTTCACGCTCGACACAATTGCACCAACGTGGCCTGTGTGGAAAGAAAGCTTATCGAACAGCACGCTTAACACCGCCACGCCTGTACTCAGCGGTGAAGCGGAAGCCGGTGCAAAAATCACGATCCTTGACGATAGCACGGTTATCGGCACCACCACCGCGCGCAGCGATGGCACATGGTCCACCACCGTGAGCAAGCTGGACGATGGCGCGCATACGCTCAAGGCACGCGCTACAGATGCCGCCGGCAACATATCGATGGATCGCTTCCTCATACTCACCATTGCCACCAAGGCGCCGTCGGCCCCGGTGGTTTCATTGTCGCAGGACGTCCTGCCTGCTTCACTGGTGCCGCTGGAAGGCACCGCGGTTCCGAATGCCACGCTGACCATCACTGAAAATGGCAGCCTGATCTTCAAGACGACAGCACAAGCCAACGGCAAATGGTCGGGGTCGGTATCGGCGGTAGCGGAAGGCAGCCATACCTGGCAAGTCACGGCAACGGATGCCGCCGGCAACACGTCCCCTGCGACAGAATTAAAATTCAAAGTCGACACGACGATGCCTGCCACCCCGGTATTGAATCCGGTTGCCAGCATCAATGGCGTTACCGACAGCAACCGGCCGCTATTGAGCGGCAGCGCCGAACCGTTTGCCGCCATTACAGTGACCACGTCGCCGGATGGCGGCGCCAGCTTGCCTGTCGAGCGCACGATCGGCACCACGGTGGCAGGTAGCGATGGTGTCTGGCAACTCCGTACCGATCTGCTGGGCGATGGCATATATGGCATCAATGTTCGCGCCACGGACGCGGCCAGCCACCAATCGCCTGCCGCGTACACCCAGCTCACCATCAAGAGCAGCCAAAACATCAGCGGCACTAACAGTATGGACAGGTTTGCAGTCACGCCAGGCAGCCATGTGATCGATGGCGGCGCAGGCATAGACTCTGCATCATTGGCAATGAAGCGGGCGGATGCCCAAATCGGCATCAACACCGAGGGCCGCTATACTGTCGCGCATGCCAGCGATGCCAGCACCCAATTGCTGATCAGCGTGGAACGCCTGCAATTCAGTGACAAGTCCATCGCGCTCGACGTGGGCGCAGGCGCCAATGGCGGCATGGTCTATCGCCTCTACCAGGCAGCCTTCGACCGCACGCCCGATGCGGCCGGCGTCGGTTACTGGCTGAAGCAGGTCGACAACGGCACGACCATGCGCGATGTCGCCAACAGCTTCCTGCACAGCACGGAGTTTGCCACCCTGATGGGCAGCGCCAATCCCGACAACAAGCAATTCCTCAGCAAGCTGTACGCGAATATCCTGCACCGCGCACCGGACCAGGCTGGCTATGACTATTGGATCAATGTGCTGGATAAAGGCGCGGACCGCGCCGAAGTCCTGGCCGGGTTCAGTGAAGGCACGGAAAACCAGGCGCAAGTCATTGGCAGCATCAAGCTGGGGTTTGAATACACCCCGCTCGGCTGATTGAGGACAAACGGGCAGGCGCAGGCCTGCCCGCCTTCCTGCTTACTTAATACTGATACACATTCACCACGTTGAACGTGGTATCCGGCACATACACATGCCGGTTGTGCGCATAGATAAAGAACGGCATCCACACGCCGCCCACTTCCGGATAGCGCTTGAATACCAGGTCGCCCGTTTCATATTCCAGCGTATCGCCATTGATCTTGAACACTTTCAACGCCCGGTTCACCAGGTCGTTGACGATCAGGTTGTCTTCCGAATCGATGCACAGGCTGGCCGGCAGGTAGAATTTTTCGTAATCCTTGTCGAGGTCGTCGCAATACCCTGCTTCGCCATACGACCACAGGCTGTTGCCTTCGCGGTCGAACACGCGGATGCAATTGTTGAACTGGTCGCACACGAACACGCGGTCTTGCGAATCCACGTCGACGTCGCACGGCGTGAACGTCATCAACTCCTTGCCATCTTCCTTCCAGCGGAAGTTTTTCACGAACGACACCAGGCCGGTCGCTTCCAGCTGCCACATCGAAATGCGGTTGTTGAGCGAATCGGCAATGAAGATTTCACCGTGGCTGTTGACGGCAATGCCTTGCGGCGCCTTCAGGGTTCCCTCGCCACCGATGCCTTCGCGGCCGAACGGCACGCCATAGTTCAGCAGATGGCCGTTCGGGCCATACTGGAACATCGACACCGTGCACATGTTGAAGTTAGTGATGAAGATCAGCGGCGTGCCCGGGCAGATCTGGCCCAGCAGCGGCTGCGCCGGATAGTATGCCGTCATCGCCAGGTCGCCCGGCGTGAAGAAGCCGCGCACCATGTTCTGCAACTGCGTGTAGGGATCGGCGGCGGTATCAAAGGTTTTCAGGCACCAGTTGCCGGAGTCAATGTTGTACGAAGAGGTACCGACCGTCGCCAGCGGATCGAAGCCGGTATGCACCAGCACTTGTTCGTACCAGTACTGGTACAGCGACGCCGTGGTCTTGGCCCAGCCATCGAGCCAATTCCGTTCCGGCAGCTTGCCCTTGCCATTCTTGCGCTTCGGGTCGACCCGGATCACCGACGTCATGCAATTGAATTGCGACGTGGCCAGCGCCTTGTTGGCATTGTCGCGGCGGTGGCCGACGGAATCCAGCAACACCGCCACGGTCGGCAAATCGTCATCGATGATGTTGATGCCGGTGTGCAGCACGGTAGAGGCAAACGGCTCGGTAATGTAATACGTGTTTTTCTGTTTGCCGGCGCAGATCTGGTAGGGGCTGACGAACACGCGGTCTTCCAGCGAGTTGTAGATCCAGTCCGAATACGAATGCGCCACCTCCGGCTTGTGGTTCCACAGCGGCAGCATGCCGACCACGGTTTCCTGCAGCACGCCATCGGGATTGTAAATCGTCAGCGCGCCTTCCACCTGGCCCGGCACGAACACGTAATCGTTGATCACGCAGACCGAGCGCATCACATTGAACTTGCCGATACCGGCCGGGTTGCCGAACGTGTGCAGCAGCGCGGTTTCTTTCGGCGCCACCACCACTTCATCCTTGACGGGCCACGCGGTATCGATCTTCAGCACTTCGTAATACCCGGTGTTGGCCAGGTACAGGTTGCCCTTGCTGTCGCTGGCCAGGCCCTGTGGCCACAGCAGGTCGTGCGTATGGTCGATGTCTTTCACGGTGCGGAATTGCAGCACGAAATCACCGTCCAGCGTGAACTTCACGCAGCGGCTGCGCACATCGTCGCCGGTGTGGAAGAATTCGTCGGCCACATAGATATAGTGGTCGCCGCTGGCTTCGCGGATGATGGTGATGCCGTTCGGGTCGCTCAGCGGGACAAACGACTTGGTTGCCTTGTCGCCAAACGCGAACTGGAAGTCCACGCCGTGTTCATCGTATTCGAATGCCACCACGCGGCCATTGCCCATGTCGGTGCAATACATGATGTCTTCCGTTGGATGCGGACACAGGTGGAACGGCATCAGCAGCCGCTTGTCCTTGCCGCCTTTTTCCGGGGTGGCGTCGATCACGTGCAGCAAGTGGTCGAGGTCGGCGGTAAACACCAGCACGCGGCTGTTGCCCGTATCGCAGACCCACACGTGGTCGTAATTGTCGCGCGCAATGCCGACCGGCGAGTTCATCGTGAAGTTCGGCGGCAGTTCGCCGCTCTTCGTCATGCCCGGCAAGACCAGCTCGCCATAATGGCAAATGTGCTTGAAGTTGCCGCTTGGTTCCAACGTGGTTTGCGTCATCGTGTACCTCCTGGATTGGTAGGAAAAGGAGCGTGCTGCTTAACTCCGCAAGTATGCGCAATAGTGTGTGAGCCAGCAACAGGGACCTGTTCGCCAATTGCCATATGACGAAAACAGGTAGTAAGCTGCATGCGTGCCTCCCCTGTAGGAATTTTCCGACTTCACCCATACGATGATGACCCTGACCACAGCCGTCGTGCATTGCATCCTGCTATTGGCAGGCTCCGTGTTGATCTTGCTGGCAGGCGCGCCGTGGTGGGCGCTGGCATACCTGATCGGCGGCGCCCTGCTGCTCTGGCTTTCATCACGCAAGGGAGGGATTGATTTCCGGCCCGTGATGCGCCTGGTGCGGGGGCATAACATCGGCATGTCCGTCGAAGCCGTCCACATCGGCAAGCAAATCAAGGAAGCCGCGGAACACGCGAACAAGCAGCAAGACCTCAGCAGCCACATCTATTCACTGGCCGAGCGTTCATCCAGCGAAGTGCAGGTGGTACAGTCAAGCATCAGCACAATTGCCGGCTTTGCCAATGACCTGGCGTCCGGCATGTCCACCGCCCGCACCGATATGGCGCAAGCCAATGACCAGGCGCGCGAAGCGGCCGAAGTCATGCAAACCTTTAACGCCAATATCGGCAAGCTGCTGGAAGGGACCAAGTCCACCCTGGGCCTCATGCATCAAATTTCAGAGATTTCCCAGCAAACCAATTTGCTGTCGCTGAACGCATCGATCGAAGCGGCGCGCGCCGGCGAAAAGGGGCGCGGCTTTGCCGTGGTGGCGTCCGAGGTGCGCAGTCTGGCCGAACGCACGCGCGTATTGGCCGTGTCCGTCACGGCGCAAGTGAAAGAAATCCAGCAGCATTCGCAGCACACGGCCACGGTGGCCGCCACCATCACGGAGCGCATCGGCCGCACTTGCGAAGTGATGGGCGCCACCACGCAGCAACTGGACACCTTTGCCGGCGGCAGCGTGCGCGTGTCCAGCGAAATCGATTCGATCCGCGATATCGTCGACCGCGTCACGGACAACAACAATACCATCAGCGACAACATCGGCCAGATGCGCAACCTGTCGCAAGACATGGCCAAAGCCATGAGCGCGTGCAGCACGCGGTCGCGCAAATTGACGGCCGCCGCGGAAGACGGCATGCGCGAACTGGGCAAGGTCACGTTGGGCGAAGCGGCGTTCGACAAGGTCATCGTGCGCCTGAACGAATGCCGGCGCGAATGCGAAAAAGGCTTGAAACAGCTGGTGGACCAGGGCTTCGACGTGTTCGACAAGAACTACCAGCCGATCCCCGGCACCAACCCGCAGCAATACCACACCACGTACGACATGGCGTATGAAAAGCTGTTCCGTCCCCTGTTCGATGGGTGGGCTGAAAGCATTCCCGGCTGCGACCTGGCCGTCATGTGCACGCAGGGCGAAACCTACCCGCCGACGCACGTCTCGAAATACTGCAACAAGCCCAGCGGAGACGTGGCGTGGGACACGGCCCATTGCCGCGACAAACGCTTCCACAACGGCAACCAGATGCTGTCCAACGTGGCCAACGACACGCGCGACTTCCTGTTCCAGGCTTACATGCGCGATATCGGCGACATTTTCGTGCTGGTATCGCAGCCCGTCTATGTGAATGGCCGCCACTGGGGGGGCTTCATGTTCGGCCTGCAGCACGAAGCGCTGAAAGATTAGCGGGAATCGCCCCGCCTGCAAGGCCGGGTCCCCTCCATTACAATAGCCGCAACTTATATTTTTGCGGAGATGGAAAATGGAATGCAAAGTCAGCTGGAATGGCCCGTCGGGAATGAGCTTCCGGGCGCAAACGGGCTCCGGCCACATGGTGACGATGGATGGCGCGCCGGAAGGCGGCGGCCACAACCTGGCGCCCCGTCCGATGGAAATGGTCTTGCTGGGCACGGGCGGCTGCACCGCCTATGACGTGGTGCTGATCCTGAAACGGGGCCGCGAAGATGTGCAGGGCTGCGACGTGACCCTGAAAGCGGAACGCGCTGACGTGGACCCGAAAGTCTTCACCAAGGTGCACTTCCACTTCACCGTCACGGGCAAGAACCTGAAACAGTCGGCGGTGGAACGGGCCGTCAACCTGTCGCACGAAAAGTATTGCTCGGCCTCCATCATGATGGCCAAGACTGCCGAAATTACGCATTCGTACGAAATCGTCGAAGCGTAATTCCGTTACCAATCAGTTAATCAAATGTAGTAGGCGGTGCTGGTCATGATCTTGCCCATGACCGTCATCGCCATCCGCGCCGGCAGCGGCGCTTCTTCCGCGCCCAGTTGCTGCGCCTTTTCCCCGTGCGCGATTTCATCGGTCTTCATCTGTTCGACGATGGCGCGTGATTTCGCGTCTTGCGGCGGCAGTTTTTCCAGGTGGCTGGCCAGGTGCGCCTCGACCTGTTTTTCCGTTTCCACCACAAAGCCCAGGCTGCGCGCATCGCCCATCACGGCAGCCACCGTGCCCAGCGCATAAGCGCCCGCATAAAACAGGGGATTCAACACGCTGATCTGCGACCCCAGTTCGTGCAGCCGCTGCGCGGTCCACGCCAGGTGGTCTTCCTCTTCGCGCGACGCCAGTTCGAACTGCGTGCGGATTTCCTCGCTTTTCGCAAAGCGCGCCTGCGAGTTGTACAGCGCCTGCGCCATCACTTCGCCGACGTGATTGACGCGCATGAGGCCTGCCGCGTGGCGCTGTTCGGATTCGCTCAAGACCGCGTCGTCGGCATGGACTGCGGGACTCGGACGCGACGCGGACGCAACACCGGCAACCACGCGCAACGCCTTGTCAGCGCTGGCGATGAACCGGTCCAGGGGATGATGGTGACGGTTGGCAGACATGATGAAACTCTCAATTTAGCACTGAAAACATCATTATATGCCGCCGGACTGCCCTTTCCCGAGAGCCTGAGCGGCCAACTCGGCTTCCTTCTCTTCGCGCAGCATGCGCTGCTTTTCTATCCAGTCCGCCACCGGCCCCCGCACGTCGATCCCCGACAAGTCTTTTGCCACGCCCAGGTTCAGGCCCAGCAGGAACGGAATGCTTTGCACCGGCACGTCATCGCAGCATTCGTGGAACGCCTGTAAAAAGCGGGGAGAATCCACCACGCGGATGACTTTTTCACCGCTCATGTATTGCAGGATGCTGGTAATGCTGTGCCCCTTGCCGATCGCGTGATAGATAAACCGGTTGTATTCGCGGTCCAGCGCGGCGAAATCCAGCTTTTCCTTGGTCATCAGGCCGGACAGGTAATGCAAACCCAGCGCCACCCGGAAAAACCCCGTGGCTTCGTCGCGGGTGACGCCGGCGCGGGTGACGGCCAGGATTTTTTCCTGCGTGGCGGGATCCAGAAAGGCGTTCGGTTTCTTCATGAAGAAAACTATAACGGGTTTGCTTCTTGCGAGCCAGAATTTCGGCGTGCTAATCTTGCAACCATATTAATAACAGGGCGACCGCATGCTCGACGTACGCAATCTCGCCAAACGCTTCCCCCTTCCGTCCGCCAAAGGCAAATCCGTCCAGGTGCGCGATCCGCGCGACCATGATGGCTGGTTCCACGCCGTGCGCGACGTCAGCTTCAGCTGCGCGGCCGGCGAAGTCCTGGGTTTGCTGGGGCCCAATGGCGCCGGCAAGACCACGACGTTGCGGCTGCTGTCCACCGCATTGAAGGCCGACAGCGGCCATGCGTGGGTCAACGGCATCGACCTGTTGCAGGACCCGCTGGCGGCGCGCCAGCAAATCGGCTTCCTGTCCGGCTCCACCGGGCTGTATGGCCGCCTGACGGCGCGTGAAAACGTCGAATACTTTGGCCGCCTGCACGGCATGAGCGCGCCCTACCTGGCGCGCCGCTGCGACGAATTGTTCGACCTGCTCGGCATGCACGAATACGCGGACAAGCGCGCCGACCAGCTGTCGACCGGCATGAAACAAAAATGCGCGATTGCCCGCACCGTCGTGCACGAGCCGCGCCTCGTGATCCTGGACGAACCCACCACGGGCCTGGACGTCATGTCGGCGAAAATCCTGCTGGACTTTATCGCCAGCTACAAGGCGCTGCGCGTGCCGCTGATCTTTTCCACCCACCATTTGCATGAAGTGGAAAAACTGTGCGACCGCGTCTGCATCATCAACCGGGGCAAGACGGAATTCCACGGCACGGTCGATGAATTGCGCCACCTGGGCGGCAGCGCGGATTTGTACGATGCGTTTGTCAGCGTCATCAATCAAGAACGCGAGATGTAAGCATGTGGACGATCTACCTGAAAGAAATCCTGGAACTGGCGCGCGACCGCAAGACCTTTGTCTTCACCGTGCTGATCCCCATCTTCGCCATGCCGCTGATTTTTGCCGCCTTCGGCTATTTTTCCTCGTCGATGTTCGACAAGGCGCGCCGCGCGCAACTGCCGTACGCCGTGTTTGGCCAGGAATATGCGCCGGAACTGGCGCAGCGCTTCGCCCGTGAAAAAGGCTTCCGCGAAGTCCGCCTCGGCAGCGAGGCGGAAATCCGCCAGGCCATCGACCAGGACATCATCAAGTTTGCGCTGGTGATTCCGCCCGGCTATCAGGACCGGCTGGACGACCGCCGCCAGGCCGAAGTCGCGCTGCACTACAACAGCGCAGTCATGGTGGACTTGATCCGCAAGCGCGTGCAAGCCGTGGTGGAAGCGCAAAACGCGGAGCTGCGGGAAAGCGCACTGTCCGCGCTGAACCTGAACCAGCAACAACTGCGTTTCGCCCTGCACCCGATCCGTCTCGACGAGCATTCGACGGCCGGCAAGCGCGAACAAATGGGCGCGCTGGTGGGCGGCATGCTGCCCTATCTGCTGCTGATGGGGTGCCTGATGGCGGCCATGTACCCCGCCATCGACCTGGGCGCGGGGGAAAAGGAACGGGGCACGCTGGAAACCCTGCTGCTGGCGCCCGTGCCCCGCAGTTCCATCGTGCTGGCCAAGTTCTTCGTGCTGTTTACCGTCGGCCTGGTGTCGTCGCTGCTGATGGTGGGCAGCATGAGCGCGCTGCTGTTCATTGCCGGGTCCACGCCGCCGGGCCATCCCGATCCAACTGGCCAGACCGGCCTGGCCGACATGGCGGCCATGATGCAGTCGATCGGCGCGGGCGACCTGGCCATGGTGGCGCTGATGCTGGCGCCCACCGCCGCCATGTTTGCCGCGATCTTGCTGTCGCTGTCGATTTATGCCAAAAGCTACAAGGAAGCAGCCGGGCTGATTTCACCGCTGATGCTGCTGTCCTTGCTGCCGACCATGGTGGCGCTGTTGCCCGGCGTGGAGTTGAACTGGATGTGGGCCATGGTGCCGCTGACCAATGTCTCACTGGCCATGAAGGAATTGGTCAAAGGCACGATGGATTACCGCATGTTTGCCGTCATCCTGGCGTCCACCACCATCAGCGCGGGCGCCCTGCTGGCCCTGTGCCGCTGGTGGTTCAACCGGGAGCAAGTCCTTTTCCGAAATTAACCTCGGAATTCCCCTACCGCCCCTCCCACGATTCCGCGTTCTGGCTGTCGGATTCCGCCGACTGTCGCAATGAAGCAACCGCTGTGTCGCAAATTCAATACAATGCGAGCATTGAATAGTGGTAGTCAGTGCTGCGTTGCAGCAGGGGCACATAGGAGTCAGCATGGAATTACGCATCCGCAATTTGTCCAAAACCTATAGCAACGGTGTCGTGGCTTTGGACAATATTTCGCTCACGATCCCCGCCGGGATGTTCGGCTTGCTGGGCCCCAACGGGGCCGGCAAGTCGACCCTGATGCGGACCCTGGCGACGTTGCAGGAATGCGATGCGGGTTCCGTGTTTTTCGGCGACCTCGACGTGCTGGACGAAAAAGACGAGATCCGCCGCCTGCTGGGTTACCTGCCGCAAGACTTCGGCGTCTACCCGAAAGTGTCCGCCTATGAAATGCTGGACCACTTTGCCATCCTGAAAGGCTTGTCGCACCGGGGCCGCCGCCGCGAAGTGGTCGACGGCCTGCTGCAGCAAACCAACCTGTTCGAAGTCCGCCACCAGAAACTGGGCACCTTTTCCGGCGGCATGCGCCAGCGCTTCGGCATTGCCCAGGCGCTGCTGGGCGACCCGAAACTGATCATCGTCGATGAACCGACGGCCGGCCTGGACCCGCAGGAACGGGTGCGTTTCCATAACCTGCTGTCCGATATCGGCGACGACCGCACGGTGATCCTGTCGACCCACATCGTCAGCGACGTGGCCGACCTGTGCGCCAACATGGCCATCATCAACAAGGGCCACTTGCTGGTGGCCGGCGCCACCCAGCAATTGATCGACGACGTCAGCTGCAAGATCTGGGCGCGCTTCATCGACAAGCGCGACTTGCAGCAATTCCAGACCCGCCACGCAGTGATTTCCACCCGCCTGCTGTCCGGCCGCACCTTGATCCACGTGTACAGCGACGACGATCCGGGCGATGGGTTCGAGGAAGCCATCGGCGACCTGGAAGACTTGTATTTCGCTACCATCACCGGCCGCCACCAGGCAGCCGACCGCTGCGAATAAGTGGAGCCCTCCCCGATGTTTGCTATTGCAAAGTTCACGTCTGCCGCGCTCATCGGCCACCGCCAGGTGGCTTCCGGTTGCCCTTGAGGCCATATTTATGTTTGCAATTGCCTATTTTGAAGCCAAGCAGCGCCTGAAACTGCTGTCCACGTGGGTGTATTTCGGCATGTTCATGCTGCTGGCCATGCTGTGGATGGCGGCCGCCGGCGGCGTTTTCAAGGAAGCCATCGTCTCGTTCGGCGGCCGGGTCGCCATCAATGCGCCCCGTTCCATCATGCTGACCACCAGCTTCCTCGGCTGCCTGGGCGTGATCGTGGTTGCGGCCATGGTGGGCCGCTCGGTGCAGCAGGATTTCGAATATGACATGCACCACTTTTTCTTCAGCGCGCCGATCCGCAAGTACCAGTACATGTTCGGCCGCTTCTTCGGCGCATCGTTCGTACTGGCCGTGGTGTTTTCCAGTATCTTGCTGGGCACATGGCTGGGCGGTTTCCTTCCCGGTATCGATCCGGAGCGGCTGGGCCCCACGCCGCTGGTTGCCTGGCTGATCCCGTATTTCTTCACACTGCTGCCCAACATCTTCATCTTCGGCGCCGTGTTCTTCGTGGTGGCCGCGCTGACGCGCCGCATGCTGCCCGTCTATATCAGCAGCGTCGTCATGCTGATCGGCTACCTGGTGGCGCCGGGACTGGCGCGTGACCTCGACTATAAAACCCTGGCCGCGCTGATCGACCCGTTCGGCACCACGGCCGTGATCCGGCTGACCGAATACTGGCCGATCGCCGAGCGCAACGCGCGCCTGGTCTTGCCGGAAGGCGTGTACCTGGTGAACCGCCTGATCTGGGCCTCGTTTGCCCTGGTGACCCTGCTGCTGGGCTACTGGCGCTTCCACTTCGTCGCCACCATCGACAGCGGCCGCAACGCCGCCCGCAGTGATAGCGACGAACCGCAACGCCTGTCCGCCACGGCCACCGACACCCGTGAAACGCCGGATTTCCAGGCCCGCAGCCTGGGCTTGCTGTTACTCCGCAATAGCTGGCTCAACTTGCGCGAAACCGTCAAGAACGTGTATTTCGCCGTCATCGTGCTGGCCGGCGTGCTGTTGATGTTCGCCACCGCGCTCGATCCGCACACGATGGGCGTCAAGACGTATCCCGTCACGTACCTGGTGCTGGAACAGATCACGAAAATGTTCACGCTGTTCATGCTGGTCATCACCACCTTCTATGCCGGCGAGCTGGTATGGCGCGAACGGGAAAACCGCACGGCGCAGATGTTCGATGCGATGCCGGTGCCGAACTGGCTGCCGCTGCTGTCGCGGCTGTTCGGCCTGATCGGCCTGCAGGGCGTGCTGCTGGTGGTGGTCATGGTGTGCGGCATGACGATCCAGTTGTTCAAAGGCTACTTTGAGCTTCAGCCCGGCCTGTACCTGCACAACCTGTTCCTCGTGCAGTGGCCGCAATACGCGCTGGTGGCGGTGCTGGCCATCGCACTGCAAGTACTGATCAACCACAAGTACCTGGCGTACTTCGCGATGATCCTGTATTACGCGGCGACCATCACGGCCGCCGCGCTGGGCCTCGACCATCCGATGATCATCTATGGCATGTCACCGGAATTCGTGTATTCGGACATGAACGGCTATGGCCACTTCCTGCAGCGCGAACGTTGGTTCCTGCTGTACTGGGGCGGCGCGGCGCTGGCGCTGGTGGTGCTGTCGGTGCTGTTCTGGGCCCGAGGCAGCAACGTGGAATGGCGCCAGCGCGTGCAACTGGCGCGCCATGGCCTGACCCTGCCCGTGCTGGCGTCGTTTGCGCTGGCGGCCCTGATCTTTGCGGGCGCCGGCAGCGTGCTGTTCTACGACTTGCAGGTGGCCGGCGATTACAAGTCGCCCTATCGCCAGGATGCGGACCGCGCCGATTACGAGCGCAAATACAAGGCGCTGGCCGACGTGGCGCAGCCCCGCATCACGGACGTGCGCCTGGGCGTGTCAATCGAACCGGAACAGCGCACGCTGCGCGTCAAGGGCCACTACACGCTGGAAAACAAGAGCGCCCAGCCGCTGACGGAAATCCACGTCACCCAGGACACGCGCGCCGACATGCAGCCGCTGCGCTTCGGCCAGGTGGCCAAACTGGTGCGCGCCGACCGTGAACTGGGCTGGTCCACCTATGCGCTGTCGACGCCGCTGGCGCCCGGCGCGAAATTGCCGCTGGAATTCGAACTGGTGTATGCGCCCAAGGGCTTGTTCGGCCTGGGTCAGGATTTGCCCGTGATCGGCAACGGCACGTTCTTCAACAACAGCCTGCTGCCGCACATCGGCTACCAGCGCGCCGTCGAACTGCGCGATCCGCGCGACCGCAGGAAGCATGGCTTGCCCGTGCAGGAACGCGCGCTGCCGCGTGACGATCCGAAAGGCCTGGCCAACAATTACATCGGCTCGGATGCGGACTGGGTCACGTTCGACGCCGTCATCAGCACGTCGCCGGACCAGACCGCCGTGGCGCCGGGCATCCTGGAAAAAGAATGGAAGGCCAAGGGCCGCCGCTATTTCCATTACAAGATGGACAAGCCCATCCTGAACTTCTATGCGTTCCAGTCTGCCCGCTATGCGGTCAAGCATGACTGGTGGCAGGATGCCGGCATTGAAATCTATTACCACCCGGGCCATGAATTCAACCTCGACCGCTTCAACAAGGGCGTCAAGGCCTCGCTCGAGTATTACACGAAGAATTTCAGCCCGTACCAGCACCGCATCCTGCGCATCGTGGAATTCCCCCGCTATGCCGTGTACGCGCAGTCGTATCCGAACACGATCCCGTATTCGGAAGCCATGGGCTTCATTGCCAAGGTCGACGACCGCAATCCGAAAGACGTGGATTTCCCGTTCTACGTGACGGCGCACGAAGTGGCGCACCAGTGGTGGGCCCATCAGCTGGTGGGGGGCAATACGCGGGGCGCCACCGTGCTGTCGGAAACCCTGTCCGAATATTCCGCGCTGATGGTGATGAAAAAGCAGTTCGGCGCGGACCGCATGCGCCGCTTCCTGCGCTATGACCTGGACCGCTACCTGTTGGGCCGTGCGCTGGAAAACAGCAAGGAATTGCCGCTGGCCGACAATGAAAACCAGGATTACATCCACTACCGCAAGGGCAGCCTGGCGATGTACCAGCTGCAGGACATCATCGGCGAAGACAAGGTCAATGAAGTGTTGCGCGGCTTGCTGCAACGCTATGCATTCCAGACCGCCCCCTACCCGAGCGTGACGGTGCTGGTGGAAGGCTTGCGCAAGATCACGCCGCCGGACCAGGCTTACCTGATCGACGACTTGTTCAATGCCATCGTGCTGCACGATAACCGGGCACTGAGCGCCACCATGCGCAAACTGCCGGGCGGCAAGTACGAAGTCACGATCAAGGTCCACGCCAGCAAGTTGCGCGCCGATGAACTGGGCGCGGAAAAAGAAGTGCCGATCGCCGACCTGATCGATATCGGCGTGGACGACAAGGACGGCAACAGCCTGCTGCGCGAGCGCAAGCTCATCAACAAGAAAGAATCGACGTATACGGTGATCGTGTCGGGCCGTCCGGGCAAGGCGGGGATCGATCCGGATAACAAGCTGATCGACCGCAAGCCGGACGACAACATGATTGCGGTGGAGACCGATCAATAACGTGTGACCGCGTACAGACCACGGGGGAAAGCTGCCTGACACTGGCAGCCTTCACCGCACTCCACTTAAAAAGGTCTGGCCATGGGCATACTGAGCAATATTTTTCATAAGCTATTTCCAGCGTCGCATCCTGCCGTCAAGCAGGCGGATCCCGCCGGCACGGCCACAGCCGCCCCCAAGGCCGATGTGCCTCAGGCGGGCGCCGGTGCGGCCGTGGCGACACCGCCTGTCAGTGCAACTATTGAACCTGTCGACGTGACAGCCATGCTCGACAACATGCTGGCGCAGGCAGGCCAGCCGCTCAACTGGCGCACGTCGATTGTGGATCTGCTGAAATTACTGCATCTCGACAGCAGCCTGGATGCGCGCAAGGAACTGGCGCGTGAACTGCACTACAGCGGCGATACCGCGGACTCAGCCTCCATGAACATGTGGCTGCACAAGCAGGTGATGCAAAAGCTGGCCGCGAACGGCGGCAAAGTCCCCGCCGACCTGCTGACGTAGGACCGCTATGCGGCCAGGCGCTGCGTGCTGCGTTGGCCGTGGATGCCGGCCGCATCCGCTGACGCGACCAGCCGCACTGCAGGCCGATCAGGACAGTCTGCCAGCCGGAAAATACTCATCGCCTGCGCCAGCGCTTCAGCCTGCTCGCGTAACGCGTCGGCCGCACCGGCCGATTCTTCCACCAGCGCCGCATTTTGCTGCGTGGCCTGGTCCATCTGCACCACGGCTTCATTGACCAGTTCGATACCCGCGCTTTGTTCGCGGCTGGCGGTCGTGATGTCGGCCATGATGGCGGTGACGCGGCCGATGCTGTCGACCACGTCGCCCATCGTCATGCCCGCCTCTTCCACCAGGCGGCCGCCCGCATCGACCTTGCTGACCGATTCGTCGATCAGCCCCTTGATTTCATGGGCCGCCTGCGCGCAGCGCTGCGCCAGCGTCCGCACTTCATTGGCCACGACGGCAAAGCCCCGTCCCTGTTCGCCGGCGCGCGCCGCTTCCACCGCTGCATTGAGCGCCAGGATATTGGTCTGGAACGCGATACTGTCGATCACGCCCGTGATATCGCCGATCTTGCGCGCCGACGCATTGATTTGTTCCATGGTGGCGACCACCTGTTCCACCACGGCGCCGCCCCGCTGCGCCACGCCGGACGCCGCCAGCGCCAGTGCATTGGCTTGCTGCGCATGGCCCGCGTTGTTGCGCACGGTGGCCGTCAACTGTTCCATCGCGGATGCGGTTTCTTCCAGGTTGCCAGCCTGCCGCTCCGTGCGGCACGACAAGTCGGCGTTGCCCGCCGCGATCTGTCCCGCCGCCGTCGCCACCTGTTCGGTCCCCGCGCGCACGTCCGCCACCACCCTGGCCAGGCCCTGGTTCATGGTCTTCAGCGCCTGCAGCAGGCGGCCCGTTTCGTCGCGGCGGTCGATCACGATCTCGCTGCGCAAATCGTTGGACGCGACGGCGCACGCCACGTCGACGGCGCGCTGCAAGGGCCGTGTAATGCCGACCGTCAGCCGCCACGCGCACAGCGCGCCCAGCGCCAGCACCACGGCGCCAAAGCCCAGCATGAACAAGCGGTCGCGCTGGTACGCCTGGTGGATCTGCTCCGCGTTATCATCGATGCGCTTGCGCTGCAATTCCAGCAAACCGGACAGCGCGTCCAGGTACGCCTTGGAATCCGGCATGAATTGCTGTTCCAGCAGCGTCTCGGCCTCGGCCAGCTTGCCTTCCTTCTTCAGGGCGACGATACCGTCGCGGCCCGCGATGTAGCGCTTGCGCGCTTCTTTCATGCGCTCGAACAGCGCTTTTTCCTGCGCGTCTTCCAGCAGGGGCTCGACTTTCTTTTGCAATTCATTGACCTGGCTGGTCGAGGCGGCCGCTTCCGCGGCAAAGAACGGTCCCAGCGACGGGTCCGTGCTTTTCGAAATCGCCGTCGTGCGGCGCACGCTGGTGTGGATCAAACGATACCAGTCGCCGATCATGCGTTCCTTGGCCAGCGGCTGCTGCATCATGTCGTGCGTGGCTTCCGCCACGGTTTGCATGTGGCGCAAGCCCGTTCCCAGCATCAGCAACGCCAGCAGCAAGACGAGACCAAAGCCGCCGCCCAGGCGGACGCCGATATTCAGGTTTTTCATTTTTTTATCTTTCTTCAAGCAAAACGCGGCGGCAACGCCTGGACATGGCGCTGTGCGTTCAAGGGAATTGCGGTGGCATGCGTCGTGCCGGATATCGCTGTGGCACGGATTACTGGAATTGCCGGAATTTCTGGAGTGGTGGCAGTCTAGCCAAATCCGATAAAAAATTCTTCGTGGAAAATACGTAGCCGCCGAAGCATTGCAGCGACGGCAATGTTGACGTTACGCGTAGGTGCTGAAGGAACTGACGATGGACTGGTTATACGCATTGGCCACGGCCGTGCTGGCCAAACCGGGCCGCGCTTTCAATGTATTGGCCCACGATGCGGCGGCCGGCGCGCCATTTAAAGTCGGCAACAATGGCGCCCCGGTATACGCGCCGGACGTTTGCGGCGGCTGCGCCAGCGTGGCGGCGATCAACTGGTTTTGCCACTGCTGTGCGTCGCCAGGCTGATACGACCCCGCGTCCGGGATTTGCGGGGCGCCGGGCAACGTTCCTGCCTGCTGGAAAGCGCTCAGCAAGCCGGCAGCCGTGTACACCTGCGTCGACGACTTCGCACCGCCCAGCGTGGCGACCACGCTGGCATTTTCCGACAGGCTGACCGCGACGGTCGGCAGCAGCGCATTGTCGTTTCCCGTTTCTTCCACCGCCGGGGGCTGGTAGACGGTGTAACCGGGTAGCGGATTGAGCGGCGAAATCATGGCAAGCGTCCCTTACTATGATTTCAATATAGTAGGGTAAGCCCGGCAGTCAAGCGTGCGGGCTTGCTCCGCACTGGCTGGCCAGTTGCAGCAGCCAGGCTGGCGCCCGCCCGACGTCATACACCAGTGCCACCTGCTCGTGGCAGGTGAACGCCGCATCCGGCACGTCGATCCGCACCAGCGCCGGATCGTCCAGCGCAAAATCCGGCAAATACGCCAGGGCCGCGCCGGACTTCACGAACGCCAGCAGCAATTGCAGGTCGTCAGTCCAGTAGCGTATCTTGCGCGGCAACTGGTCGTCGCGCCAGCCATCCGAGCGGGGCCCGCGCCGCTCGCCGCAAAACAGCGAATGCGATGGGCAGGCGAATTCGTGCTCCAGCACCTGCGCCGCCGTGGCCTGCAGCGCCGGGGCCGCGGCGCTTTCGACTGCAGGCGCGGATGGCGCCAGCGCCGCCGCCAGCGGATGCGTGCGCCCGGCCACCAGGTACTGCGCCAGCACGCCGAGCGGCACGGTTTCCCACGCCGCCGACCAATGCGCGCCTTTGCCATCGAGCACTTCCCCCGTCACGATGGCCGCCTGTGCGTCCCCGCGCGCCAGCGCGGCCAACGCATTGTCTTCGAACATGGCCAACATGCGCAGGCTGGCGTCCGGATAGAGCCGCAATGCGCCCGCCACCACTTCGCCATAACGCCACAGCAAGATTGCAGGTCCGGCAATGCGGCAATCAATGACCGCGTCTTCCCCCTGCACATCCGCTTTGGCCTGCTCCGCCAGCGCCAGCAGCGCCTGCGCACGGGGCAGCAACAGCGCACCGCTGGCGTTGAGCACCAGTTGCCGCGCGCTGCGGTCGAACAGCGGCTTGCCTAAACTGTCTTCCAGGCGGCGCAAGGCTTTCGACACGGCGGACGGCGTCAGGTGCGTCTCCTGCGCCACGTCCGCCAAGGTGGGCTGGCGGGCGGCGCTGACGAAGATGCGCAAGTCAGTGAGGTTCATATGTCAGATAATTTCCAAATTGGACATAAAAAGTGAATTTAAGTTGCTTTACGAGACATTATCCCCAGCATACCATTCCCCGATGAAAACACTGCTGATCTCCCTTACCCTGCTGGCCGCCGCGCCGGCGCAGGCCGCCGCTCCAGGCCCCACGTACGGCGAACACGGTATGGCCCTGTTCGGCGGCAAGAATGGCTTGTACGCCTCCCACCTGCCTATGTTCCACGCCCCGCACGATTACCAGGTGGTGCTGCAAGTGCGCCTGGCCGATCCCGCGCTCGATGCCGCCGTCAAGAAACGGCTGGATGGCCACACCGCGCTGTGGACGGTGGCGCCGGAGAAATTCGAACTGGACCGGCTGCAGCCGGGTGCACCGGCGCCGTTGCAACGCTTCCAGGCCGACCTGGTGCGGGGCCATTTCGAACAGGGCGGCAAGACCGAGTACCGGAGCGCCATCGTTATCATCGATAAGGTATGGTTGTTCCGAAAGCTGTCGCCCCAGGTGAAAACCAGCGCCGTGGCCCGTTATGTGCAAGTTGGCAACGGTACGCGGCGCTACCTCATCAAGGAGATCGACAGCCGTCCTGATTTCGATCATATTGTTTCGTACCACGCGGCTGCACGCGCTTCCCCATTGCCGGTGTCGATCGCCAAAAACGGCGTATCGGAACCGGATGCGAACGCGCTGGCGGCGGCGCTCCATGCGCTTCCGTCCGCCATTCGCGGTACGGTTTATTACTATACGGACGACTTACGCTGATGACCGTTCCGTCGATTTACCAGGGGTTGTGGCGCCGGACCGGCATCCGGCGCAGCAACGGCAACACCGACACCACCACGCAAGTGTGGTGGTTTCAGGCTGCCCGCTTCCATATCGACTTGCGTATACCCATCGACCGCCCCGACCCCGCCAGCCGCACCCACATCGTCAAATACCTGCCGCAGCAACTGGCCCGTTTCGGCGCCCAGACCGGCTTTGCCGGCACCACGGTGGTGGACGGCAACCATTGCGAATGGCAGCCCGAAATCGCCTTTCCATGGATCAGCGACGCCACCGACGCGGGCTGGATGCGTTTCGACAGCGACGATGCGCTGCATGAAACCGCCGACGACGGCAGCTATGAAGAAGACTGGGAAAGAGTCGCTTCCGGCCCGATGGTGGGCGTACGGCTGGAAGACCCCCATGCGGGCGCGATTGCCTACCTGATCGCCGGTGATTTGTGGATGGCCTGGGCTTGCGGCCGCCCCGACGACCATTACGACCAGGGCGCCCCGCTGTCGTCGCCGTGGAGCGAATTCACGGTGCTGAAGAAAGGCCAGCACTGGCGCGTGATGGCCTCGAACCTGCCATGGCTGGAAGGCACCGAAGTGCCGCAGGCCGACGGCATGGACCGCGAACATATCAGCCAGTGGGCCGTTGGCATGGCCAAGCTGTTGCCGTTTGCCCCCGAGCTGACGTGGCGCGTGCTGGATATCACGGTCGACTAATTTAATAATTCAGCAGCGCCGCCGCCATCTCCGCCCCCACATGACGCTTGAAAATGGCCAGCAGGGTGCCATCGTCGCGCATATCCTGGATGGCTTTGGCAAGGCGATCCGCCGTGGCTGGCGGCACGCGTTCCCGCGACAGGATCAGGCCATGCACCACGCTATCCTTGGGCGACCAGTCCAGCACCCGCACTTCCGCCGTCATGCCTTCCTGTTCCAGCACGGGCACCCAGCTGGTGGGCAGCGCCAGCACGGCTTGCACGCGGCCGATCTTCAGCAAGCGCACCACGGAGCGGAAATCCGGCGCATCGAATACGCGCCCCTGCGCGCGCAGCTTGTCCAGCCACGCGTCGTAATCCGTCCCATGCTTGAAACTCTTGACGACGGCGACCTTGTAATCCGGTATGGCTAAAAAGCCGTCCGGCGTGCCGGCGGACGCCGGCAAGCTGTTCAGCTGCAAGACGTAATTGCGGGTGGTGAAATACGGGATGAAGCGGGCGAACTTTTCCCGCTCCGGCGTCGGGATGCCGGACACGGACATGTCGAGCTTACCGGTCGACAATTGGGTCCAGATCCGTACCCGCGATTCCAGTGTGGTCTGGAACTGGCAGCCGGTGCGCTTCGCCAGCTCGTCGACGACGTCCTTGTCGATGCCGGCCCAGCTCCCGTCCGGCTTCTGGTAATACAGCGCGCCCAGTTCGTAAAAGGCCAGCCCCAGCGTGCCGCACTCCGGCTGGGCGGCCAGCGGCGCCGTGGCGGTCAGCGCAAGAACACAGCAAGCGACGATTTGCTTGAGCAAGACGGCCTCCCCAATATTGCTTCACAGTAGCTGAATGATGGCGGACGGTCAACGACGGTAAATTATGTTGCACCGCAAGAAATTGTGAAATTCGTTAAACTGCTGGTTACGCCGACTCAACCCCGAACCTGTTGACTGCCTCTCACATTCAAACGCGCCTGGCAGGCGCCTTGCTGGCGTTGCTGCTCTCCTTTGCGCCGCCCGCCCGCGCTGCCGTGGTCCCGCCCCAATCCAGCCGCCTGCTGGCCGACTATGCACACACCCGCTGGAACGGCTTGCAAGCCGCGCCCCGCGACGTCCTGAAATTCGCGCAGACCAGCGATGGCTGGCTGTGGATGGCCACGCCGGCCGGGCTGTTCCGCTTCGACGGGATGGCGTTCGAACGCATGGACAGCGTGCAGGGCCACCACCTGTTGTCGAGCAATGTCCTGGGCTTGCTGGCCGCATCCGACGGCCGCTTTTTCGTCGGCTACCGCTTTGGCGGCATCAGCCTGTTCACCAACGGCACGGTGCGCAATTTCGGCGAAGCGGAAGGGTTGCCGGCGGGGATCATCATGAGCATCACGGAAGGGCCGGACGGTTCCGTCTGGGCCGCAACCGGCGGCGGCCTGGCCGTGCTGCACAAGGGGGCCGCGCGCTTTGCCCAGTTGGGGCCGGACAGCGGCTTGCCGCAAGGTGTGGCGCGCCAGGTGCTGTTCAGCAAATCGGGCCGGCTCTGGGTATCGGTCCACGACGGCATCTATTACCGCGACCCGGGCCAGCAACGGTTTACCCGCTCGTGGCCGCTGCTGGATTTGATGGGGATGGCGGAAGGCCCCGACGGCACGCTATGGGCAGGCGACGGCGTCAGCCATTACTACCGCGTGCTGGCGGCGGCGCCATCAAGCAAGGCCTTAGCCAGGCCCGAACTGGACGGTAACGGCATGCTGTTCGACCGCGACGGCACGATGTGGCTGCTCAAGTCGCATGGACTGGAACGGCGGCGCGGCGACTGGCGCGCCGCACCCGGGCCGGGACAGCAACTGACCACGGAAAACGGCATCAGCGGCCCGCTGCCGCAATCGTTTTTCCAAGACCGCGAAGGCAATGTCTGGATCGGTACCAGCACGGGGATGGACCGCCTGCGCCGCAACCGCATCCACACCCTGCCCGTCGCGGCGCCATTCGACCACCCCGCCATGGCGCCGCTGCCCGGCGGCGACATGCTGATCGGCGACATGTCGCTGCCGCAAGCGCACACCGCCAGCCCGCAAGGCTTGCTGCGCAAGGTGCTCGATCGGGGCTTTTCCGCCAGCCACGGCGCCGCCGATGGCGACCTGTGGCTGGGCGACCATGCCAGCGTATGGCGCATGGAGGATGGCCGCGTGGCATGGCGCATGGCGCTGCCCCATCCGGCGCTCGGCGGGCTGACGCAGGCGCTGGCGCCCGATGCGCGCGGCCGCCTGTGGGTCTCCGTGGCGCGCGACGGCTTGTACCGGCTTGAAGACGGCATATGGCGCCGCAACGGCGGACTCGATGCGCTGCCATCGCAGCCGGGCATGCTGGCCATGACGTTGGCCATCGATGGCGGCGGCAATGTATGGGCTGGCTACCTGCGCAACCGCATTGCCCGCATCGACCGGCACGACCAGGTGCGCGTGTTTGGCGATGCCGATGGACTGGAAGTGGGCAACGTGCTGGCGCTGCGCGTGGATGGCCCGCGCGTCTGGGCCGGCGGCGAATTCGGGCTGGCGCTGTTCGAAGGCGACAAGGTATTTCACGTTGTCGGTCGGGGCGGCAAACCGTTCCGCGGCGTGTCCGGCATCGTGCGCACGGCCAATGGCGAATTGTGGCTGCACGGCGCCGATGGCGCCATCCGCATCGCCGCAGCCGACGTCGCGCGCGTGTTGCGCGACCCGGCATGGCCCGTCCCGTTCGAGCGCTTCGACGGCCTCGATGGCTTGCTGGGCGGCGCCGAACAGGTGCGGCCACTGCCATCGCTGGCGCAGGACCGCAGCGGACGGCTGTGGTTCGCCACCGCCAGCGATATCGCGACGCTCGATCCTGCAGCCATTCCCCGCAACCGCAGCGCACCGCCGGTGCAAATCCGCACCGTGCAATCGGACGGCCGCGCTTACCAGCCCTTGCAGGAAGTGGTGCTCCCCGAAGGCAGCAGCGATTTGCAGCTGGCATTTACGGCGCTCAGCCTGGGCATGCCGGAACGGGTACGCTTCCGCTACCGGCTGGAAGGCATCGACCACCACTGGCAGGATGCGGGCGAGCGGCGCGCCGCGTTCTATACCAACCTGCCGCCGGGCAGCTACCGCTTCCACGTGACTGCCGCCAATGAAGATGGCGTGTGGAACAGCAACGGCGCCGCCATCCGCATCACGATCCCGCCCATGTTCACGCAAACGCCGTGGTTCATTGCACTGCTGGCCGCGCTGGGCGCACTGGCGCTGGGAGGCCTGTACGTGCTGCGCGTGCGCCATCTGACGGCCCGCATGCACGACCGCCTGCAGGTGCGCCTGCGCGAACGGGCCCGCATCGCGCGCGGCTTGCACGACACGCTGCTGCAAAGCGTGCAAAGCCTGATCATGTTCTTCGACCGCCAGGCGCAGGCGCTGCCCTGCGATGCGCAGGAACGCAAGAAAATCGAACAGACGCTGGAACTGGCGGACCAGTTGATGATCGAGGGGCGCGACTACATCATGGAGTTACGCAGCGGCGATGCGCCGGGCGACCTGTCCGCCGCGCTGGCCGAATATGGCGGCGTGCTGCTGCACGAGCGGCTGCACACCAGCGTCCAGGGCAACCCGCGCGCACTGCTGCCGCACGTGCACGGCGAAGTGCACGCGATCGCGCGCGAAGCGCTGTTCAACGCGGCGCGCCATGCGCAGGCCGGCCGCGTCGAACTGGCGCTGGAATACGGGCGCGATTGCTTTACCCTGCGCGTCCAGGACGATGGCTGCGGCCTGGCACTTGACGTTGCCAGCACCCACGCGCGGCCCGGCCATTACGGCCTGGTCGGCATGCGCGAACGGGCCACCGCCATCGGCGCCGGATTCTCGGTCGATTCCATGCAGGGCCAGGGCACATCCATCCGCCTGTCGCTGGGCGCGAAGCTGGCCTACGTGGAACGGCGCGGCGCATGGCTGGCGCGGTTGCTGCCGGGCCGCAACCGGATGGGGACGGCGCCGTGCGGCATGGACCATTGATGCCTTCCCTGCGGCTCCCCCGATCGAGGTAGCCCGCCCTGCCCCATCGGGCCGATTCCCCCGATCGGTCCTGTTGTTACGCTCTCAAGTGTGCATTTTTTACATTTCACCTGAGAGAGCGTTCCATGAGCAACGAAACTTCCCCTGTCAATACGCGCCGCCGCCATGCACTCGCCGGCGCTGTCGGCACCGCCATTGCCGCCGTTGCCGCGCCAGCCGCCTCCGCCAAGGACACGGCCAAACCCGCCGTCAACCATGCGGGTGCCATCATCACGCGCGATGGCGTGTCGCTGTATTACAAGGACTGGGGGCCGCGCAACGGCCAGCCCATCGTGTTTTCCCATGGCTGGCCACTGTCGTCGGACAGCTGGGAATCGCAAATGATCTTCCTGGCCAGCCAGGGCTACCGCTGCATCGCCCATGACCGCCGCGGCCATGGCCGTTCCAGCCAGCCGTGGGATGGCAACGACATGGACCACTACGCCGACGACCTGGCGCAAGTGCTGGACGCGCTGGACGTCAAAAATGCCGTGCTGGTGGGCTTTTCCACCGGTGGCGGCGAAGTGGCGCGCTACATCGGCCGCCACGGCAGCAAGCGCGTGGCGAAAGCCGTGCTGGTGGCGTCGGTGCCGCCGCTGATGCTGAAAACGCCCGCCAATCCGGGCGGCTTGCCACTGTCCGTGTTCGACGGCATCCGCGCCGGTTCGCTGGCCGACCGCTCGCAACTGTACCTGGATATCGCCGGCGGCCCGTTCTACGGCTTCAACCGCCCGGGGGCGAAAGTGTCGCAAGGCTTGATCAATGCCTGGTGGGCGCAAGGCATGCAAGGCGGCCACAAGAACATGTATGACTGCATCAAGGCATTCTCGGAAACCGACTTCACCGAAGACTTGAAAAAGATCACCGTGCCGACCCTGATCGTGCACGGCGACGACGACCAGATCGTGCCGATCGATGCGGCCGGCCGCGCTTCGGCGAAGCTGGTCAAGGATTCCACCTTGCTGGTCTATCCGGGCGCGCCGCACGGCCTGACCGACACCCACAAGGACAAACTGAACGCCGACCTGCTGGCGTTCATCAAAGCGTAACTCCCCCCACCGTAAAGGAAAGAGCCATGACCATTACCGCCACCCCGACCCCGGGCGCCCTGCTGCTGTCGCCACAGGATCACACGCTGATCATGATCGACCACCAGTCGCAGATGTCGTTCGCCACCCATTCGATCGACGCCGTCACGCTGCGCAACAATGCCGCGCTGGTGGCCCATGCCGCCGCCGGCTTCAACGTGTCGACCATCCTGACCACCGTGGCGGAAAAAAGTTTTTCCGGCCCGATGTTCGATGAAATCAAGGAAGCCTTCCCGCGCGCGGAAGCCATCGACCGCACGTCGATGAATACGTGGGAAGACGCCAACGTGATCAAGCAAGTCAATGCGATCGGCAAGAAGCGCATCGTGCTGGCGGGCCTGTGGACGTCCGTGTGCATCGTCGGCCCGGCGCTGTCCGCACTGGACCAGGGTTTCGAGGTGTACGTGATTGCCGACGCATGCGGCGACGTCTCGCTGGAAGCGCACGAGCGTGCGATGGACCGCATGGTGCAGGCAGGCGCGCGCCCGGTCACGTCGCTGCAATATATGCTGGAACTGCAGCGCGACTGGGCCCGCACGGAGACTTACGACCTGACCACCGGCATCGCGAAAAAATTCGGCGGCGCCTACGGCTTGGGTATTATTTACGCGAAGAGCATGTTTAACGCACACGAAGGCTAAGCATGAAGCTGTATCTCGCCTCGCTGGCTGCCGGCCTGCTGGTCGGTATCATCTACGGAGTGCTGAACGTGCGCTCCCCCGCGCCGCCCGTCGTGGCGCTGGTGGGATTGCTGGGCATCCTGCTTGGCGAACAGTTGCCACCCCTGATCAAACAGTGGCGGCAACCGGCCGAGGCACGCACGGCCTGGCTCGATGAGCAGGTCAAGCCGCATTGCTTCGGCCAATTGCCGGGAGCTTCCTCCACTACCACCACGGACGCCAAGACTTCATGAACGCCACCCACCCCGACCTGATCCTGCACAACGGCCGCTTCACGACGCTGGACCGGACCAATCCCACCGCCAGCGCCGTGGCCGTGCGCGATGGCCGCTTCACGGACGTGGGCGACGCCCGCGCCATCCTGCCGCTGGCGGGACCGGGCACGAAGATCATCGACTTGCAGGGGCGCCCCGTGCTGCCCGGCCTGATCGACAACCACCTGCACCTGATCCGTGGCGGCTTGAATTACAACATGGAATTGCGCTGGGATGGCGTACGCAGCCTGGCCGATGCGATGGCCATGCTGCGCGCGCAAGTGGCGATCACACCCGCGCCGCAATGGGTGCGCGTGGTGGGGGGCTTCACGGAACACCAGTTCGTGGAAAAGCGCTTGCCGACACTGGACGAATTGAACGCGGTGGCGCCCGACACGCCGGTATTCATCCTGCACCTGTACGACCGCGCCCTGCTGAACGGCGCCGCGCTGCGCGCCGTCGGCTACACGAAAGACACGCCGGAACCGCCGGGCGGGCAAATCCTGCGCGACAGCGCGGGCAACCCGAACGGCCTGCTGCTGGCCAAACCCAATGCGTCGATCCTGTATGCGACCCTGGCCAAAGGCCCGAAACTGCCGCCGGAATACCAGAAGAATTCCACGCGCCACTTCATGCGGGAACTGAACCGCCTGGGCGTCACCGGCGCGCTCGATGCGGGCGGCGGCTTCCAGAATTACCCGGACGATTACCGGATCATCGAAGAACTGGCCAACGAAGGCGCGCTGACGGTGCGCCTGGCGTACAACCTGTTCACGCAAAAGCCCAAGGAAGAAAAGGAAGACTTCCTGAAATGGACCGCAGGCAGCAAGTACCAGCAGGGCGACGATTATTTCCGCCATAACGGCGCCGGCGAAATGCTGGTGTTTTCCGCGGCCGACTTCGAGGACTTCCGCCAGCCGCGCCCGGATATGCCGGCCAACATGGAAGACGACCTGGAAGGCGTGGTGCGCATCCTCGCGCAAAACCGCTGGCCGTGGCGCATGCACGCGACGTACGATGAAACCATCTCTCGCGCGCTGGACGTCTTCGAGAAAGTGAACCAGGACATCCCGCTGCAGGGTTTGCACTGGTTCTTCGACCATGCGGAAACCATTTCGCCGCAATCGATCGACCGCATTGCCGCGCTGGGCGGCGGTGTGGCGGTACAGCACCGCATGGCCTACCAGGGCGAATACTTTGTCGAACGCTACGGCGCGGCGGCGGCCGAAGCGACGCCGCCGGTGGCGCACATGCTGCGTTCCGGCGTCAACGTGTCGGCCGGTACGGACGCCACCCGCGTCGCCTCGTACAACCCGTGGGTTTCGCTGTCATGGCTGGTGACGGGGCAGACGGTGGGCGGCTTGCGCATCACGCCGCGCCACAATTGCCTGGACCGCGACGCGGCGCTGCGCATGTGGACGGAAAACGTGACGTGGTTCTCGAATGAAGTGGGCAAGAAAGGCCGCATCGCGCCTGGCATGCTGGCCGACCTGATGGTGCCGGACCGCGATTTCTTCACGTGCGCGGAAAGCGAGATCGCCGATACCACGGCGCTGCTGACGATGGTGGGCGGCAAGGTGGTGTATGGCGCGGGACCGTTCTCCGGCGAGGACGCGCCGGTCCCGCCGGCCATGCCGGACTGGTCGCCGGTGCGGCGCTATGGCGGATACGGCGCCTGGGGCGCCGGGGCGGCATCGGCGCCTGCCGCACCGGCCGTACAGCACGCGGCATGCGGCTGCTCCAGCAGTTGCGGCATGCACGGCCACCGGCATGCGACGGCGTGGACCAAATCGCTGCCGGTATCGGATTTGAAAAGCTTCTGGGGCGCGCTGGGGTGTTCGTGCTGGGCAGTGTGATGCTAGAGCGACAGAAAACCCCGCTGCAGCGCCAAGGTGACCGCATGCGTGCGGTCGTTCGCGCCCAGCTTGGACAGGATCGTGCGCATGTGCGCCTTCACGGTTTCCTCGGCAATCGCCAACTGCTGCGCGATGCGCTTGTTGGAATTGCCGGCCGCCGCACAGCGCAGCACTTCCGTCTCCCGGTCGCTGAGCACGGGCTCCCCCATGTGCTGCGCCAGTTCCATGGCAATGTCGGACGGCACGTGGCGCAAGCCCGCGTGCACGGCCCGTATCGCGTCCAGCAATTCCTTACGCACGCTGCTCTTGAGCAGGAAGCCGGACGCCCCGGCCTGCAATGCGCGGCGGATTTGCGCGTCGCCCTTGTACGTGGTCAGCATCACGATGCGGGCATGGGAAAAATCGTTACGGATCGCCCGCAGCGCGGTCACGCCGCACATTTCCGGCATCGCGATATCCATGATGGTGACGTCCGGCCGGCAGGCGGCAAATGCGCTCACCGCTTCGCGCCCATCGGCCGCTTCACCGGCCAGCCGCATGTCGGGTTGCGCGGCGATGGTCTCGGCCAGGCCGGCGCGCAGCATCGGGTGGTCATCGACCACCAGCACGCGGATCGGGGAAATGGTGGTACAGGCGCTCTCGAACATGCGGCCAATATAACAAGGCATTGCCTTGGCGGCAACAACATCACGGGACACTACCTCGATCGGGGTATTCCGCTTTTGCCTGGAGTATCGCAATGACGCTTCCTTCACGCTGGTGCGCGCTGCTGCACTCGCCGCTGGTGCGCTGGCTATGTTTGCTGTTGCTGTGCGCCGCTTACCTGCAGGGCGGCTTGACCAAGCTGTCCGGCTTCGATGGCGCGGTGGCCGAGATGCGCCACTTCGGCCTGGCGCCGGCGGAACCATTGGCGGTGCTGGTGATCGCGGGGGAACTGGGCGCGTCGCTGATGATCCTGACGGGCCGCGCACGCTGGCTGGGCGCGGCCGGGCTGGCGCTGTTCACGCTGGCCGCCACGCTGGTCGCCAACCGCTACTGGGAAATGCAGGGCATGGAACGCTTCATGGCGGCCAACGCGTTTTATGAACACCTGGGACTGGCCGGCGCCTTCCTGCTGGTCGCGTGCCAGGACCTGGACCGGCGCCAGCGCATATGACCGCGGACAATACCGTAGTGAACCGCCATACCGGTGCGCTGCTGAGCTTTTTGGCCGGCTATGCGGACACGGTGGGCTTTGTCGGACTGGGCGGCTTGTTCACGGCCCACGTGACGGGCAACTTCGTGTTGCTGGGCTATGCGCTGGTCGGCCCGGTGCAGGGCATCATCCCCAAATTGCTGGCCTTCCCCGTCTTCGTGCTGGCGATTGCCGCCACGCGCGTGCTGGTGGCGCGCTGGCAGCAACGGGGCCGGCCGGCGCTGGCCCGGGCCATGATGCTGCAGGCGCTGCTGCTGCTTGCGTCCAGCGCCAGCGCATGGCTGGGTGGCCCGATCACCGCACCCGACACGCCATATGCGCTGGCGTGCGGCATGCTGTGCGTGGCCGCCATGGCGGCGCAAAACGCGTACGGCAAGCTGCTGTTGCCGCAACTGCCCGCCACCACCGTCATGACGGGCAACGTCACGCAACTGGTCATCGCCATTACCGATGCGCGCGGCGGCAACTGGCCGCCGGCCGCCGGTCACGTGCTGGCCGGCGTGCTGGGATTCGCCGCCGGTGCGTGCTGTGGCGCGCTGATGGGGCACTGGTCGCTGCCGCTGGCCATGCTGTCCGCCTGCGCGCCGCTGGTGCTGTTGGCATGGCAGGCGCGCCGCGCCGCCTGACTTCCCGTCCGTCCTGTCAGTCCCGCCGAGCCGGCTTTGCGCCGGCTTTTTTTCGTTTACACAACACCAACACGATCCCTGTACTTTTTTGCCACGTTTACGTAGTAATATTACACACCCACTATGCGTGATGCTTAAAACCCGACTACAAACAATCATGTAGTGGCTTACATAAAGAAAATTCCAGGGAGACAGTCATGAATCAACTGAGTAGTTTCACTACAAAAATTTCTGTAGTCGCCGTATGCGGCGCGCTGGCGGTATTGGCCGGTTGCGGCGCCGGCAACGACGGGGCGGACGCGGGCAAGGTGCGCATGGGTGGCACGGCTTCCGCTTCGGCCAGCGCGGCGGTGGCAGCGCCGGTGGCGCCCGGTTCGATCCGCATGCACTTCCACCGCACGCAGGGCGATGAGGCGCAGTGGGGCGTGTATTCGTGGGATGGCCCCGTCAACCCCAGTTCCGCGTGGATTTCCACCCGCTTCATGATGACGGGCAGCGACAGCTTCGGCGGCTATGTCGACATTCCCGTCAACACGGCCAAGTCCGCGATCTGGTTCCTCGTGACCGATGGCGGCGGCAACAAGAATTGCGGCGCCGACCAGTCGGCCGGCTTCAATGCCGATATCGCGTCCAACGGCCAGGAAGTGTGGATGCTCGAAGGCGATTGCACCGTGTACAAGTCGCAACCCGCCATCAGTTACGGCAACCTGAACCAGGCCAATGCGCACTGGCTGTCCGCCGACACGCTGGCCTGGCCCGGCGTTCCCGCCGGCGGCAGCTACAAACTGTATTACGCGGCCAATGGCGGCCTGGGCTCGGACGTCACCGGCGTCACGGGCTACGACAGCGCCATGGACTTGACGGCATCGTCGTCGCTGCCGGCCGCGCTGAACACCAAATACCCGCACCTGATGGGCGCGACCGCGCTGACGTTGTCGGCCAACGATGCCGCCACGGTGGCGGCGAAAGCCTCGGGCCAGTTCGCCATCGCGCAATTCGATGCCAACGGCAAGCTGGTGCAAGTGACGTCGCTGCAAATGAGCGGCATGCTCGACACCGTGTTTGCACCGCAGGCGGCCAACGCGGAACTGGGCGTCACGTTCGACCGCAACAACGTGCCAACCTTCCGCGTGTGGGCGCCAACCGCGAAAGCCGTCAGCCTGAACCTGTATGCCGATGCCGGCGGCGCCCGCGTGCGCCAGGTGGCCATGACGCGCGACGCCGCCAGCGGCGTATGGCGCTACACGGCGCCGGATGCGTCGATGACGAACCGGTACTACTACACGTATGACGTGCAGGTGCTGTCCCGCTGGGCCAACAACACCGTCGTCACCAATACCGTGACCGACCCGTATTCCGTCAGCCTGAATGCCAACAGCCAGCGCAGCTTCATCGCCAACCTGGACAGCAGCGCCATGAAGCCCAATGGCTGGGACCATCACAACATCCCCAAGCTGGACAGCGCCGCCGACATCGCGCTGTATGAATTGCACGTGCGCGACTTCAGCGCCGGCGACAGCAGCGTGCCGCCCGAACACCGTGGCAAATACCTGGCCTTCACCGACAGCCGCTCGAATGGCATGCGCCACTTGCGCGCCATGCGCGAAGCGGGCCTGTCGCACGTGCACCTGTTGCCCGCGTTCGACTTTGCCAGCGTCAATGAAGCGGGATGCACGACGCCGGCCATCCCGTCGGCGCCGGCCGACTCCACGTCGCAGCAGGCGGCCGTCGAGCAGTCGCGCGGCCTCGATTGCTTCAACTGGGGCTACGATCCCGTGCATTACGGCGCGCCGGAAGGCAGCTACGCCAGCAACGCCAACGATGGCGCCGCCCGCGTCCGCGAATTCCGCGCCATGGTGCAGGGCTTGCACGACGAAGGGCTGCGCGTGACGATGGACGTGGTGTACAACCACACCAGCGCATCGCAGCAGGGCCAGTTGTCCGTGCTCGACAAGATCGTGCCGGCGTATTACTACCGCCTCAACGCCAACGGCGGCATCACCAACGACAGCTGCTGCGCCGATACCGCGCAGGAAAACACCATGATGGCCAAGCTGATGATCGACACGGCCAGCATGTGGGTGCGCGATTACAAGGTGGACAGCTTCCGCTTCGACATCATGGGCTTCACGCCGCTGGCCGTGATGCGCCAGTTGCAAACGGCCGTCAACCGCGCGGCGGGCCGCGACATCTATATTTACGGCGAAGCGTGGAATTTCGGCACGGTCAGCAACGATGCGCGCTTCGTGCAGGCGCGCCAGGCCAACATGTTCGGCTCAGGCATCGGTTCCTTCAACGACCGCCTGCGCGACGCCGTGCGCGGCGGTGGCTGCTGCGATGGCGGCGAAGCGCTGATCAGCCAGCAGGGCTTCATCAACGGCGCCTACTACGATCCGAATGCGAAGGCGTATCAAAGCAAGGATGACTTGCTGCGCCTGGGCGACCTGGTGAAAGTGGGCTTGTCCGGCACGCTGCGCGACTACAGCTTCACGGACCGCTTGGGCAACGTGAAGAAAAACGCGGACATCGATTACTTTGGCCAGAAGGCCGGCTTTGCCGCCAGCCCGGTGGAGACCATCAACTACATCGAAGCGCACGACAACCAGACGCTGTTCGACATCAATGCCTTCAAGCTGCCGCAAAACACGCCGCTGGCGGACCGCGTGAAGGTGCAAAACCTGGGCGCCGCCATCACCGTGCTGTCGCAGGGCATCCCGTTCCTGCACGCGGGCCAGGAAATCCTGCGCTCGAAATCGCTGGACCGCGACAGCTACGATGCGGGCGACTGGTTCAACAAGCTCGATTACAGCTATGGCGCCAACAACTTCGGCGTGGGCTTGCCGATGGCCGGCGTCAACCAGTCCAACTGGAGCCTGATGTCGCCTATCCTGACCAATCCGCAGATCAAGCCGGACACGCAAGCCATTGTCTCGGCGCGCGACTACATGAACGACATGTTGGCGATCCGCCAGGATACGTCGCTGTTCCGCCTGCGCACGGCG
The DNA here is from genome assembly GCF_009674485.1 of Pseudoduganella rivuli. Classification (GTDB taxonomy): domain Bacteria; phylum Pseudomonadota; class Gammaproteobacteria; order Burkholderiales; family Burkholderiaceae_D; genus Rugamonas; species Rugamonas rivuli_B. The sequence continues at coordinate 247,475 of NZ_WKJJ01000009.1, forward strand.
AAGGATGTGTCGGAACGCCTGCGCTTCCACAACACGGGACCGCAACAGGTGCCGGGCGTGATCGCGATGAGCATCGATGGCCAGCATCCGCAGCGCTACGACGGCGCGAAGTACAAGTCGGTCGTCACGCTGTTCAACGTGGACAAGGTGGCGAAGACCGTGCTGTTGCCGGAACTGCGGGGGCGCAAGCTGAAAGTGCACAAGGTGCAGCTGAAGTCCGAGGCGGACCGGCTGGCGCGCACCGCGCAATATGATGCCGCAACGGGCGGTTTCACGATCCCGCCGCGCACCACGGTGGTGTTCGTGGAAAATGCGGCGCACGACGACTAAGCTGTAAAAAAGGGGCCGATGCGTCGGCCCCTTCTTCCTCTAGAACTTCATCTCGACGTTGGCTTGCAACCGCGCCGAGCCGGGATTCCAGCTGCGCGTCTCGCTGGTCCCGCTCACGTCCACGTAGCGGGATTCGCCGCGGTTATCCTCGCCCAGCGCATTGTTGACGGACAAGCGCACCTGCAAACCGGTGCGCACCTTGTACAGCCAGTACGCTTCCAGCTCGCGCCGTCCCTGCTGGCGGATGAATTGCTGCTCCGACTGGCGCACCATGCCCCCCCCACGGTAAGCGAGGCTGGCGCCGGCGCTGAATTGGTCTTCGCGGTAGTCGGCGCCCAGGGTGACGGTCAGCGGAATTTGCTGGTCGAGGCGGTTGTCCGGTCCCGGCACGGAATCGACGGCCGACCAGTTGCGGTTAGCGCTGAAGCGGAAGTCGAATGGCAGCGCATCCTTGTCGAACGCTTTCAGCGGGAATTTCACTTCCACGTCGAGCGTGCGCACTTGCGCCTTGCCCTCGTTCAGCGGCAGGCTCAGCCAATGTCCCGGACGGTCTTCGATCAGCCGCGTGCGGATATAGTCGCGGATACTGCGCTGCGACGCCCCCACGGAAAACACGGCGCCCGGCGCCCAGAAGTGTTCATAGGTCAGGTCGATGCCGTTGGCCAGTTCCGGCTTCAGGTTCGGGTTGCCGCTGCTGTCCGGCGTGAAGCGCGTGTTCAGGTCCGCCTCGTAGCGGCGCGCCGTCAACTGGTACGTCTGCGGCGCCTTGAACGTGCGTGTCAGCGCCATGCGCAACTGGCGGCCGCTCTTGTCGGGGAATTTGTACAGGGTTTGCGCGACGGGGCTCAGCACGTGCGTGCTGGATTGCGTGTCGGCCAGGCCGGCGCCGCTGCTGTCGGTGCGGATCGACTCCCAGCGGGCGCCCATGTACACCGACCAGTCTTTCGTCACGTTCCACTCGTCCTGCCCGTAAGCGGCCAGCTTGACGACTTTCGGACGGAAGCTTTCGCGGATCGTGTCCAGCGGGCCACCGACCAGGCCTTCCACGCGCACAGACGTGTCCTCCGTCAGGTTGCTGCTGGCTTCCCAGCCGCCGGCGATCGCGTGCCCGTCAAACAAGGTGCGCGTGTATTTGCCGGTGGTGCTGTAGTTGGTATAGAGGCTGCGGCTGTCCGAATCGCGGCGCAATACGGTCGCATGGTCGGCCGTCGCGGACGGCCGCACAGTATCGTTGTCGTTGCGGCCCCGCGAAGCGGACAGTTTGGCATCGAGCTTGCCACCCCACAGCTTGACCACCCAGTTGACGTCGCCGCCGCCAAACAACCCGCTGCTGGACGTGTCGCTGCTGCGGTCCACATAGTCGGGCCAACCGAAACTGCCGACGCGGTTGGTGGTCAGCGCATGCCAGTTGTAGGCGGAGCGCATCGCTTGCAGGTAGCCACTGACGTTTAATTGCTCGTCGTCCGGCAATTTCCAGTTCAAGCGCGGCTGCAGACCCAGCATGTTGGAGCGGTTGCGCGATTCGGAAACCGTATCGCGCCACTGCACCACCTGCCCTTGCGGCGTGAGGAAACGGTCGGTCGATGTGCCAGGGGTGCTGCCTTCGTTATGGCCCAGCATGGCGTTCAGGTAGTACGACAGGTTGTCCACGCGGTCCGCCAGCGTCCCCATCATGAACAGGTTGCTGCTTTGGTCGGAGCGCGCGCCATTGATGCGCAAGTCGCGCTGCGGCTTGGCCACGACTTTCTTCAGCACGATATTGATGGTGCCGGCAATCGCCTGCATCGAGTGTTCGGCAGTCGCGGCGCGGATCACTTCGATTTTCTCGATCTGTTCCGGCGTCACCGTGTCCATCGAAAACCCCGGTGGCGGACGCTCGCCGTTGACGAGGATTTGCGTATATCCATTGCCCAGGCCGCGCATGCGGATGGCGTTGCCGATCACCGTGACGCCGGGGGCGCGTTTCAGCACGTCGAACACATTGGTGTCGCCGAACTTGATGATTTCTTCGTGGCTGAGGACAGTCTTGCTGGCGGTATCGTCGCGGCGCGGATCATAAGCTTGCGTATCGCCTTTGATTTCCACGCGCTGGATGGTCTTGCCGCTGTCGGCCTTGCCGGCCTTGGCCGCCGGCGCCGCCCCTTCCGCACCACCTGCCTTGCTTTCCGCCTGCTCGGCCAGCGCGGCGGAACCGGCCGTCAGCAGCGTGATTGCCATGGCGATACGGGTCAATGGGAATTTCATTATTTCCTTGAGGGAATTGCAAATTTCGCAAATTATGCACAGGATTTTTCCCTCTGTACAACTTCTGCAACATGCTGAAACAAATACTCACGCTCTTGAGCGCAGCCGAAAATTTCCCACGCCATTTAAATGCCGGGCACTTTTTTCCAAATGAGAACTTTGGGGCCAGGCCCCGTAATGTCGACTAGTTGGACACCAATGAAAAACGGGACCGAAGTCCCGTTCTTGTGCAGTGCGCGAGGCGCTTATTTGGCGGCGGCGGCAGCCTTGCGTGCCGGCGCTTTTTTCGCGGCGGGTTTGACTGCGGCTTTCGCAGCCGGCTTGTCGGCGGCTTTTTTCGCTGCCGGCTTTTTCGCCGGCGCCGCTGCTTCCGCGCCGCCGTCCGCATCGTTCGCCGCGCCGTCGTCATTGGCGGCGGCCTTGGTTTTCGCACCCGGCTTGGCCTTGCGTTCTTCGAATTCGAAGCCGATCTTGCCATCCTTGCCCTTGACCAGGAAGGCCTTGAACGGACGGCGCGTGCGCTGCGAAATGAAGCCCGGCAGCAAATCCGTCTTGCCATCGTTGAGCAGCTTGCTCATCTGCTCCGGCAGGATTTCCTGTTGCAGGATAATGCGGCTGGAACGGAAGTCGCACGCCTTCGGCTTCGCGACCGTGTGCTCGCACACGTAGGCCAGGCCCATTTCATACACATGGCCTGTGCATTTCGGGCATGGACCGACCGGCGTCTGGTTCGAGAAATCGACGCCTTCGCCATCTTCGCCTTCTTCATCGTTCTGGCCGAAGTCGAATTCCAGCTTGAAGTTCTTGATCTCTTCATCGCGCACGATGCGCAGGATGGCGGCAAACGGACGGCCCATCTTCGAACGGAAACCTTGCAGCGGACCGATGGTGCGTTCCTTCAGCAATTCTTCCACTTCGTTGATTTCAAACTGGCGGCTGCCCGGCGTTTTCGTCATCGAGAATTCGCACTTGGTGCACGCAAAGCGGCGGTAGTTTTCCTTGACGGTGCCGCCGCAATTCGGGCACGGCGTCGTCAGCGTCGCGTAATCGCCGGGGATCGTATCGTTGTCGTATTCCTTGGCGCGCTTGACGATAATCTGCGTCATTTGCGCGATTTCACGCATGAATTCTTCGCGCGAAATCTTGCCCTTCTCCATCTGCGACAGCTTGTATTCCCACTCGCCCGTCAATTCCGGCGCCGTCAATTCATCCACGCCCAGGCCATGCAGCAAGGTCATCAGCTGCGATGCTTTCGCGGTCGGGATCAGGTCGCGGCCTTCGCGCAACAGGTATTTTTCCGTCAGCAGACCTTCAATGATGGCGGCGCGCGTGGCCGGCGTGCCCAGGCCCTTGCCGGCCATCGCATCGCGCAATTCGTCAGAATCCACCAGCTTGCCCGCGCCTTCCATAGCCGACAGCAACGTCGCCTCGTTGTAGCGCGCAGGCGGTTTCGTCACCAGTCCGTTCGGCGTGACTTTCTCGGTGTGGACTTTCTCGCCCTTCTCCACCGCCACCAGGTTGCCGCCGCCATCCTTGTCGTCGGTAACGTCCTTGCCATAGATGGCCATCCAGCCCGGATTGGTCATCACCTTGCCTTCGGTCTTGAACTGATGGCCCGCGACTTCCGTGAAGCGCGTGGTGACGAGGAATTCCGCCGCCGGGAAGAACACGGCCATGAAGCGGCGCGTGACCAGGTCGTACAGTTTCTGTTCCGGCTCCGACAAGCCTTTCGGGACCGTGCCGGTCGGGATGATGGCAAAGTGGTCCGAGATCTTCGTGTTGTCGAAGATGCGCTTGTTCGGCTTGACCCAGCCCTTGGTCAGGATCTGCTTGGCAAACGTGTGGTAATTGTTGTTCTCGCCCAGCACGCCCAGCACTTGCTTGGCCGTGTCCAGGTAATCTTCCGGCAGGTGGCGCGAATCGGTACGCGGGTAAGTCAGCACCTTGTGCTTTTCATACAGCGCCTGCGCCAGGCCCAGCGTGTTCTTGGCGGAGAAACCGAAGCGGCCGTTGGCCTCACGCTGCAGGCTGGTCAGGTCGAACAGACCGGGCGCCATCGACGTGGTCGGCTTCGACTCTTCCGTGACGATACCCTGCTTGCCCTTGCACGCGACGACGATGCTGTCCGCGGCGGCTTTCGACCACAGGCGTTCCGCTTTCTTTTCCGGATCCTGCTCGTCTTTCTTGAACTTGGTGTCCAGCCAGCGGCCTTCATAAATGCCGTTGGCACAGATGAATTCCGCGCGCACTTCCCAGTAATCGCGCGGCACGAACTTCTTGATTTTCTCTTCGCGCTCGACCACGATCGACAAGGTCGGCGTCTGCACGCGACCCACGGTGGTCAGGTAAAAACCGCCTTCTTTCGAATTGAACGCGGTCATGGCGCGGGTGCCGTTAATGCCGATCAGCCAGTCCGCTTCCGAACGGCAGCGCGCGGCATCGGCCAGCGGCAGCATTTCTTCATCGCTGCGCAAGCGGGAAAAGCCGTCGCGGATCGCGGCCGGCGTCATCGATTGCAGCCACAGGCGCTTGATCGGCTGCTTGGCCTTGGCATTCTGCGCGATCAGACGGAAGATCAATTCACCCTCGCGGCCCGCGTCACATGCGTTAATCAGGGCGGTAACATCTTTACGCTTGATCAGCTTGTTCAACACCTTGAGGCGCGATTCGGTCTTGGCGATGGGATTCAGCGCGAAGTACGGGGGAATCATCGGCAAGTGCGTGAAACTCCATTTGCCCCGCTTGACGTCATATTCCTCTGGAACGGCAATTTCCAGCAGGTGGCCGACGGCGGACGACAGCACATACTCGTCGGATTCAAAGTACTCATCGTGCTTGGTAAAGCCGCCCAGCGACTTCGCGATATCGTTCGCGACAGAAGGCTTCTCGGCGATGATGAGGGTTTTGGTCATAGTGTTGAATTCTCTTTTTTATACTGTAGTGGCGACACGGCACGCTTGCTAAGTGCACGAGCGGTGTGGCAAAGCGAGGTATACGGGTCAGTGCAACAGGCGCGGCAACTGGTCTTCATCCGAACCGAACAGATCGTCGAACATCAGCGCATCCGGCTCCTTGCCCTGGCTCCACAACACCAGCAAGACAATGATCTTCAGTTTGCCCAGCGACACGGGGATTTCATTCAGCGCCAGCGCGCGCTCGATGACGATTTCACGCTGCAATGGCGACAGCACTTGCGCGCTCTCCAGAAACTGGATGAAGCCGATCGCCGGTGTGCCTAACGCATCCCTTTCCTCTTCCACATAATAGCGGATACCAGTGGAAGCAGCCGTCGGCGCCTGCTCGGCGCCGGCCATTGCATTCAAGTCTGTCAGCCAGACCAGCGCTTCGGAAATCTCCATGTCGTCGAACCCGACGGCCGACAGTTTCCGCGCCAGCGCGGCCGGCTCAGGGCACGCGTCGGGACGGTAATAAGTCTCATAGAGATAAACCAGGATGTCGAACATGGCGCTACTCTAACAGTTAAGATCGGCGAAACACAAGTCCCGCACTTTAATAGCGTCGGGCTCAGTTTTGCAACCTTTGATAGATTCCGCCCGGTAATCTCTCGATCAATCCCGCCAATTCCAGCGCCAATAAATGGCCTTGCGTATCAGGCAGCGGCAAACCCGCCCGCTGCGCCAGCGCCTCGGCGGGCGCCGGATCGTGGCCCAGCGCCACCAGCAATTCGGCCAGTTGCCCATGCACGGCGGCGCTGCGCTGGGCGCGTGAACTTTCCGCGCACCCATGCATGCCCGGTTGCACCACATCCAGCACGTGGGCCACCGATTCCACCAGGATCGCGCCCTTGCGCAACAATTCGTGGCAGCCATGGGCCAGCGGCGAATGAATCGATCCGGGGATGGCCATCACGTCGCGCCCCTGCTCCGCCGCCAGCTTGGCCGTGATCAGCGAACCGGATTTCTCCGCCGCCTCCACCACCAGCACGCCCCGCGATAACCCGCTGAGAATACGGTTACGCTTGGGGAAGTGGTCCGGCCTTGGCGGCGTGCCCAGCGGATATTCGCTGACGATGCAGCCCTGCTCCGCAATCCGCTGCATCAAGTCCAGGTTGCGCCGGGGATAGGCGAGATCGATGCCCGCGCCGATCACGGCCACGGTGGAGCCTTGCCCCGCCAGTCCGCCCCGGTGCGCCGCCGCATCGATGCCCAGCGCCAGCCCGGACACGACCACCAGCCCTGCTTCCGAAATTCCCCGCGCAAACTGTTCGGCATGGGCCACGCCTTGCGCACTGGCATTGCGCGCGCCCACCACGCCGACCGCGGGCCGGCCCAGCAGCGAACGGTCCCCTTCTATATATAGAAGCACGGGCGGATCCGCGATTTCTTTCAGCAGCGGCGGGTAATCCGCATCGCCGGCCACCATCAGGCTGCAGCCCGGCTGCCGCGCCCACGCCAGCGCTTCGTCCGTCATGCGCGCCAGTTGGTCCAGCCAGTCCGGGCGAGGATTGTGCAAAGCGTTCACCGCCGCGTCGAGATGGCAGGCGGGCAGCACGTCGGCCAGCCATTCAGCCAGTGTCTCGGGGGCGGTGCTGAAAATTGCGGCAGGGTCTGCCTGTTGATCGAGCAGCGCTTTGGCGGCCACGGGGCCGACGTGGGGCGTTTCCGCCAGGCGCAACCAGGCAGCCGCGTCGCGCTGGCTGCCTGGCATTGCATCGGCTGGGATCTCCGTGGCTTGCACGGCGTCGGTTACTCCGGCGATGTGGCGACGTCGCCTACCTCGACTGGTTCGGTCACCTGCATGATCAAGCCATAAGAAATATGTTTGAACACGCGGAAGATAAACAAGCTGCCCACTTCTTCATCCGGCAGCTTGACCTGCGGATCGCCGAGGTTGTGCCAGCCTTTGCTGGCACCAGCATCGGTGACCATCTTCCCCCGATGGTACAACTGCAGCACAGAGCCGACATCGAGTCCGTCAACCTTGCCCCGGTTGACAGAGACCACCTGGTTCTGGCCCGCGTGCGTGACGCCGCCATAAATGGCGACCACATTCGCATTGACTTTACGCTCCGGCGGATGCGGCACGAAATGGTTCATCGGTGTGGGCGGCATTTGCATCAACATGTCGCCCTTGCCCATTTCTTCTTTCGCCGTGGCCACGACAAAGGTATGGACATCCGACCCCGCGGCGGCCGGCTTCACCAATTTCAAGGTGCCCAGGTAAAACGCTTCCTGGCCGATGACCGCTTTAGTGATGGGGTCTTTCAATGGCTTACCGGGCCGGAACACCTGGAACGACGTGCCATCTTTCAGATCGCCCCGCACATAGGCTTTTTCATCCTTGCCCATGAACATGTGCCCCTCTTGCGCGGCAATGATGCGGGGCGCATTGGCCAGTTCATCGTTTTCAATGATCAGCGGCTGCGACAGGAAAGGTTCGATCGCGCCGTTCGGAATGGACTTGACGGCATCCTTGCCCAGCCCTTCCATGCGCAACTGCGGTTGCAGGCGCAAGTCCGACGGATTGCCGGCCCCGCCCGCGCCGCCCATGCCCACCGGCGTGCCCAGCCGCAAGCGGCCCGATGCACGGTCCAGGTAGACGATCTGGCCCGGATAAATCCAGTGAGGATTCCTGATTTCCTCCTTGTTCATGCCCCAGACCTGCGGCCAGCACCACGGTTTTTCCAGGAATCGCCCGGAAATGTCCCATAGCGTATCGCCTTTGACCACCACGTGCTGGTCCGGCGCATTGGGGCGGAAATCGCACTGCATGGCTTGCGCCCCGGACATCGCCGCACTGGAAATAAGGCAGGCGATCGTCAGGCGTGCGCCGACTGTGCTAAAATTTTTCATTGATAAAGGCCTTTCCCACCAAAGGCTTTGGCGCAGTGAATTGCCGTAGTGAATCAAATTTCTGCCCATAATACCCTGAACTCACAAGAACAGTCACACAGCGCACGCGCGGCGTTGCTGGCCAGCCTTGTTGTATTTTTAAGTCTCTGACCCCGCATGTCCAAACTGAATATCCTCCGCTACCCCGATCCGCGCCTGCACAAAGTTGCCAAGCCCGTCACCGTATTCGATGCCCGCCTGGCCAAACTGGTGGAAGACATGGCTGAAACCATGTACGACGCGCCCGGCGTCGGCCTGGCGGCCACCCAGGTGGACGTGCACGAACGCCTGATGATCATCGACGTCACCGAAGACAAGACCGGCCTGAGAGCCTACATCAACCCGGAAATCGTCTGGTCCAGCGAAGAAAAGCAGGTCTACGATGAAGGTTGCCTGTCGGTGCCCGGCGTCTACGACGGCGTTGAACGCCCGGCCCGCGTCAAGGTCCGCGCACTCGACGTCAAGGGCGAGCCCTTCGAAGTGGAAGCCGATGGCTTGCTGGCTGTATGCATTCAGCACGAAATGGACCATTTGATGGGTAAAGTGTTCGTTGAATACCTGTCACCCTTGAAGCGCAACCGCATCAAGACCAAAATGGTCAAGGAAGAACGCGAGATTGCGCGCGACCAGGCTTCGCGCGCCCAACGCCGCCGATAGGCCGTTTAGAGCATTTCAGCGGCCGGGCCCGGTATGCCCCGGCCCGCCGCGTGTCCGCCATCAAAGAGGAACAATAATGAAAATCGTCTTCGCCGGCACGCCAGAATTCGCGGCAGTCGCATTGCAGGCCCTGCATGAAGCAGGCTTCGAGATTCCCCTGGTGCTGACCCAGCCCGACCGTCCGGCCGGACGCGGCATGCATTTGCAGCCGTCGGCCGTCAAACAATACGCCGTCGCCCACAACATTCCTGTCGCCCAGCCGCTGTCGCTGCGCATGGACAGCAAGGACCCGCAGCGCGCGGCCGAAGCCAGGGAAGCGCATGAGCGCCTGCTGGCCACGGATTACGATGCGATGGTGGTGGCCGCTTACGGCCTGATCCTGCCCCGCAGCACGCTCGACATCAAGCCCTGCATCAACATCCACGGTTCCCTGCTGCCGCGCTGGCGCGGCGCCGCGCCGATCCACCGCGCCATTGAAGCGGGCGATGCGGAAACGGGCGTCACCATCATGGAAATGGAAGAAGGCCTGGATACCGGCCCGATGCTGCTGATCGAGCGCTTGCCGATCGGCCCGCACGACACCACGGCCATCCTGCACGACAAGCTGGCCGCCATGGGCGCCGCCATGTGCGTCAAAGTGCTGCGCAAGATGGAACACGGCGTGGTCGAAGCCGTGCCGCAACCGGAAGCCGGCGTCACCTATGCCGCCAAGATCAGCAAGGACGAGGCCACGCTGGATTTCACCGCGTCCGCCAAAGAAATCGGCCGCAAGATCCGCGCCTTCAACCCGTTCCCCGGCGCGCATGGGTCCGTCAATGGCGTCACCATCAAGCTGTGGAATGCCGAAGTACTCGATGCGGACAGTTCCGCGCCGGCCGGCCAGGTATTGGCGGCCGATGCGCAGCATGGCATCGTCGTGGCCTGCGGTTCCGGCTCGCTGCGCCTGACGGAATTGCAAAAGCCGGGCGGCAAGCGCCTGCCGGCTGCCGAGTTCATTAAAGGTTTCCCACTGGACGGCCTGACGTTCGAGTGAACGATATTGTCCGCATGGACCAGCTGGCCGCGTTGCGCGCCCTGCGCAAGGTGGTCGAGCTGGGCAGTTTTACCGCCGCCGCGGAAGCGCTGGGCTTGTCCCACACCGCCATTTCCCGCCAGATCGCCCAGCTGGAAGCCAAGCTGGGCAGCCAACTGCTGAACCGCACCACACGCCGCTTTGCGCTGACCGAAGCGGGCAAGCAATACTATGAAGCGTGCAAGCAAATCCTCGATGCGCTCGATGCGGCGGACCGCGCCGTCAGCGACCACCAGGCCCGCCCGGCCGGCACGTTGCGCATCAATGCGCCGATGGCGTTCGGCACGCTGGAACTGGCGGAATGGCTGCCGGATTTCCTGGCCCGGTACCCGGAATTGCAGGTCGACCTGGTCTGCAACGACCGCATCGTCGACCTGATCGAAGACGGTTTTGACGTGGCGCTGCGGCTGACGCGCGAACTGCCGGACTCCACCTTGATCGCGAAACGGCTGGCCACCAGCGACGTGTTGCTGGTGGCCAGCCCGCAATACCTGGCGCGCCATGGCACACCGCAAACGCCCCAGGATTTGCTGGCGCATAACTGCATGACGTACACGCAGGTGCTGCGGCCCCAGGACTGGACCTTCATCGACGCCGACGGCGTGGCGCAAACCATCGCCGTGCGGGGCACGCTGCAAGCCAATACGGGGATCGCGCTGCGCACGGCCGCGTTGCGCGGCCTCGGCGTCGCCACCACGGCATCGTTCATCGTGCACGAGGACTTGAAGGCGGGCCGTCTCGTGAAGCTGTTGCCGGCCTATGCGCTGAAACCGCGCGAACTGTATGCGCTGTACCCGCACAACCGGCATCTGTCGCCGAAAGTGCGGGCCTTTGTCGATTACGCGGCGGACGTGTACCGCGGGCGGCGCTGGGACTGACCGCCCCCGGCACGCACGTTACATCGCCATCCGCTTCACCGCCCGCACCTGCTGCGTGATGCCACCCCAGCCCCATGCGGCAGGACGCGCATCATCGATGTGCACGTAGCTGACTTCATGCAGCGGTCCCAGCAGTTCCGCCATGCCGTGATAAATCGCGTCGATATACGCGGCCTTTTCCAGCGCGGTATTGGTTTCGTCGCTGATCTTGATGTCGAGGAAGAAACTGGCCTTGCGCTGCGCCGCCATCGTCTTGCCGTCGACAAACCACTGCTGCAGCGGCACATACTGGATGGCAATCGCCGTCAATTCCGGCGCCTTGTGCAGGATGCCTTGGGTGTGGCGCATCAGCAGCGCCGCAGCCTGTTCCGTTAATTGCGCATTGGGTTCGGCGGACATCGTCAGGTTCAAGATAGGCATGATCACACTCCTCGTTTCATGGGCAGGGTTAGTTGGCAACAACAGGCAGTTCCAGGATGGCGCCCGTGCTACGGACGTCGGCAAAGTTATCGTGCAGGGCCGTCAACGTGGCGCGGTGCAGGTCGGCGTGGGCCACGACGCCGCCTTGCCAGTCCGCGATATCGCGCGTTGCGCACGCATCGGCCGCCACCAGCACACGGTAGCTGCCCGCGCCAAAACTGCGCGCTTCGCGCACGGCGGTCGATACGCACATGTGCGTCATCAGTCCCGCCACCACCAGCGTATGGACGCCCAGCGCCTGCAATTGCGCGTGCAAATCCGTGCCGGCAAAGCTGGCCACGCGGTCCTTGGTCACGACATGGTGATCTGGCGCAGGCGCCAGCAATGGATGGATCTGCGCCGCATGGCTGCCGGCGGCAAACAGCGCACCGTTCGCGGCCCCCACGTGCTGCACATGGAACACGGGCATGCCGAGGCGGTCCGCCCATGCCAGCAGGCGCGCCGCGTTGCGCGCGGCCGGCAAGCCGTCCGGCAGTGGCAGCTTGCCATCGTAGTATTCATTCTGGAAATCGATCAGCACCAGCGCGGTGGCGGCGGGATCGGCGTGGACTACCGGCGCGATGCCGGCAATGGTGCGGATGGTTTGCGTCATGATGGGCTCCGTGGGTTGCAATGGAGTCCATCTTAATTAGTTCACTTTGCGCACACCATATCAGTTGAATCACATGATTTGCATGGAAATCACACAAATCAATGGTGACGGTGACCGCGATCCGATATTGTTCAGGCGCAGGCGCAGGCTCAGGTTCTGGTCTTCGCCGCCATGACGGAATTGCAAAAGCCGGGCGGCAAGCGAATTTATTAAAGGTTTTACGCTGGATGGCTTGCGCTTCGACTGACGCCATCTGTTGCGTATACCACGCCGAATTTGCTGGTTTGCCGCCCAACACCGATTGGGAGGATTAAAATTGACTAATTGCAATTAGCTGGCAATATGCCGAGGCTTGTTGCCACTCCCTTTTCCCCGATACCCCGAGGTGCTTACTTATGTATGATGCACAAGCGTCAACCACTATAACGGCGCTCCAGACTGGCAACTCCGCCATCTTTAGCGATGCAACCATCAACAACATACTGGCGCTGACCACCAAGGCCAATGACACGACGGTCCGCTTCGACCAAGTCACACCCGACTCCAGCGGTAACGTGACCGTCCCCTCCGGCGCTGAAGTGGTGCTGGTGACGACGTCCGATACGGCACAAACCACGATCGCTCCGCCAGCCAATGCCCCGGTCGTGATTTTCCAGGGCCGCGGCGGTGTGATCGCCACGATTAACGATGCCGCCGCTTCCGTGCCATCCAACGACCAGACCCATGTGGACCGCGTGGTTATCGGTTCGGCGGGCAACGACAAGATCATTGTCGCGGATGCGCGCAACACGCAGGTCATCCTGGGCACAGGCAACAGCACGGTCACGACCGGGGCTGGCGTCGATACCGTGGTCGCAGGCCTGGGCAACAGCACCGTGGTCGGCGGCAGCGGCGACTACGCGGTGGTCAAACTGGCCGGCAACGCCGCCAACTACCAGGTCAGCACCACCAACGGCCACGCGGTGGTCACCGACACGACGACGAATAAGGTCACCGACATCTCGAAAATCCAGTATGTACAACTGGATAATGGCAATGCCCTGGTGTTTGCGAAGGACAGCATCGAGGCGGCCATCGCCAATCTGTACCATACCGCGTTCGGGCGCGACGCCGACGCGGGCGGGCTGGATTACTGGTTCGATCTCGGCCGTGCGGGCGCCTCCCTGAAGCAGATTGCCGACGCGTTCACGCATTCCGCCGAATTCGCCGTGCGCGCACTGCTCGACGACACGTCGTTTGTGCAGCAGCTCTATCAGACCACATTCAATCGCGCGGGTGAAAGCGCCGGCGTGGCGTATTGGGTCGATGCGCTGCAACACGGCGCCTCGCGTGCCGACCTGATCCAGAGCTTCTCGACGATCGCCGTGCAGAACATCACGCACACGGCAGTACATCAGGAAGCCCAGGTAGTCGGCAGCATCACCATTGTAACGGGCATCATTTAAGCGCCCGGCAGCGGGCAGCGCACGATTGTGCACATGCCGCGCGCCGGTGACGCCGCGGGCGAGCACGGCACCGTCATGAATGACGGTTGCCGTGCTCGCCCATTTGCCTGATCGGCGACACGCGCGGATACACATGCTTGCCGCTGCGCACTTGCTGGTTCCAGTCCTTGTTCGCCTGGTGCAGCGCCGCGTCGTAATAGCCGCGCCCGTGATCCAGGTGCAGGCTGACGATGGAATGGCGCGCCCGCACGCCCTTGATGCCGATATTGTTCAGGCGCAGGCCCAGGTTCTGGTCTTCGCCGCCATAGGCCATGCTTTCATCGAAACCACCCACTTTCAGCACGTCTTGCCGCCACGCGCAGGAATTCGCGCCGGAAAACACATTGCGGGGCGACAGGAAATCGTAAAACCGCTGCAAGCGGGGGTTGCGCAACAGGCGGTTGCGGCTCTTGGAAAACCCTGCGATGCCGCTCAAGAAGTCATGGTCGAACAGCCGCTGGCTCCGGATATCGGGAATCAAATCGTGCGTCTGGTGATATGCCTCGGGCACGCTGATATGGCTGCCGCCGGCCAGGAAAATCCCGGGCCGCATCAACTTGACGTAGGTATCGACGAAGTCGTCGCGCGGCACGCAATCGCCATCCGTAAACAGCAACATATCGCCGGACGCCTGCAAAATCGCCTTGTTCAGTGCACGGCATTTGCCAAAGCCACGGTGTTCCTGTGTCAAGTGCATCAGTGGCAAGTTCAAATGCGCGCTATTGGCGATGGCTTCGGCAATTTCAGGGAATTCGCCATCCTGCGACACGATGATTTCGTCGGCAGGACGTACCTGGGCCGCATAGCCGGCCAGCACGAACTCCATTTCCCGGCGCTTCTTGTGCGCGGAGATGATGACAGTGATTTTCATGAGGGAACATTTTACGGGAAGCCACGGATATCCGGTATTGGAAGCCCCTCAGGTAGGACCGACAGGGTTGACGTATAATTTCAGACCCGGTAGAAAATCGGCACTCAGCCCGCACCTCCAGTCCAAAAAGCCTCGAAAGCCTGCAATGACGAATACAGCCAAGCCCCCAGTATCCAAGACCGAAGCGCAATTACGCGGCATCCTCGCGAAACGCATCATGTTCCTGGATGGCGCGATGGGCACCATCATCCAGCAATACAAGCTCGATGAGCTGGCTTACCGTGGCGGCCCCACCGGCCGTTTCGTGGACTTCACCGCGCCGGCCAATAGCGGCGCCCGTGAACTGTTCGTCAAGGGTAACAACGAGTTGCTGACCCTGACGCAACCGCAGGTAATCCAGGAAATCCACGAACGCTACCTGGCGGCCGGCGCCGACCTGATTGAAACGAATACCTTCGGCGCCACGTCGATCGCGCAGGAAGACTACCATATGGCCCACCTGGCCTATGAGATGAACGTGGAAGCGGCCAAGCTGGCCAAGGCCGCCACGGCCAAGTACAGCACGCCGGACAAGCCGCGCTTCGTCTGCGGCGCGCTGGGCCCGACGCCCAAGACCGCATCGATTTCACCGGACGTCAACGACCCGGCGGCCCGCAACGTCACGTTCGACCAGCTGGTGGCGTCGTACTATGAACAGGTCCGTGGCCTGGTGGATGGCGGTTCCGACGTGCTGCTGGTGGAAACCATTTTCGACACGCTGAACTGCAAGGCCGCGCTGTTTGCGATCGACCAGTATTTCGACGAGCGTCCAGACGTCGAGCGCCTGCCGCTGATGATTTCCGGCACCGTGACCGACGCTTCGGGCCGCATCCTGTCCGGCCAGACCGTGTCCGCGTTCTGGAATTCCGTGCGCCACGCGCGCCCGCTGACCATCGGCCTGAACTGCGCACTGGGCGCGGCGCTGATGCGTCCCTACGCGGAAGAATTGTCGCAAATCGCCGATACCCACGTCTGCATTTACCCGAATGCCGGCCTGCCCAACCCGATGAGCGACACGGGCTTTGACGAACTGCCGGCCGACACGTCCGCCCTGCTGCGCGAATTCGCCGATGCGGGCTTCATCAACGTCGCCGGCGGCTGCTGCGGCACCACGCCGGACCACATCAAGGCCATCGCGGAACTGCTGGCCGACGCCAAGCCGCGCACGGTCCCGGAAGTGAAAATCGCGCAGCGCCTGTCCGGCCTGGAGCCGTTCACCATCGATGACGATTCGCTGTTCGTCAACGTGGGCGAGCGCACCAACGTGACGGGTTCGAAAGCGTTTGCCCGCATGATCCTCAACGAGCAGTACGACGAAGCATTGTCGGTGGCGCGCCAGCAGGTGGAAAACGGCGCCCAGGTCATCGACATCAATATGGATGAAGCGATGCTCGATTCGCAGGCGGCCATGACGCGCTTCCTGAACCTGATCGCATCGGAACCGGACATCTCGCGCGTGCCGATCATGATCGACTCGTCGAAGTGGTCGGTGATCGAGGCGGGCCTGAAGTGCGTGCAGGGCAAGTCCATCGTCAATTCGATCTCGATGAAGGAAGGCGAAGAGGAATTCATCCGCCAGGCCAAACTGTGCCGCCGCTACGGCGCCGCCGTGATCGTCATGGCCTTCGATGAAAAAGGCCAGGCCGACACCTTCGAGCGCAAGATTGAAATCTGCGAACGCGCCTACCGCGTGCTGGTGGACAAGGTCAACTTCCCGCCGGAAGACATCATCTTCGACCCGAACATCTTTGCCGTGGCCACCGGTATCGAAGAGCACAACAACTATGCGGTGGACTTCATCAACGCCACGCGCTGGATCAAGGACAACCTGCCGCACGCGAAGATTTCCGGCGGCGTGTCCAACGTGTCGTTCTCGTTCCGCGGCAACGACCCGGCGCGCGAAGCGATCCACACCGTGTTCCTGTACCACGCGATCAAGGCCGGCATGACGATGGGTATCGTCAACGCGGGCATGGTCGGCGTCTACGACGATTTGCCGGCCGAACTGCGCGAGCGCGTGGAAGACGTGGTGCTGAACCGCCGCGACGATTCCACCGAACGCATGATCGAGTTTGCCGCCACGCTGAAAGCCGGCGGCAAGCAGCAGGAACAAAACCTGGAATGGCGCAACGCCCCGGTGGAAAAGCGCCTGGCGCACGCGCTGGTGCACGGCATCACGCAGTGGATCACGGACGACACGGAAGAAATGCGCCAGCAAGTGGCCAACAGCGGCGGCCGTCCGATCAACGTGATCGAAGGCCCGCTGATGGATGGCATGAACATCGTCGGCGACCTGTTCGGCCAGGGCAAGATGTTCCTGCCGCAGGTGGTGAAATCGGCGCGCGTCATGAAGCAGGCCGTGGCGCACCTGATCCCGTTCATCGAGGAAGAAAAGAAAGCCGAAGAAGCGCGCACCGGCATCGTCGCCAAACCGAAAGGCAAGATCGTCATTGCCACCGTCAAGGGCGACGTGCACGACATCGGCAAAAACATCGTGTCGGTGGTCTTGCAGTGCAATAACTTTGAAGTGGTGAACATGGGCGTGATGGTGCCCGCGTCGGAAATCCTGGCCCGCGCCAAGGTGGAAAACGCGGACATCATCGGCTTGTCCGGCCTGATCACGCCATCGCTGGAAGAAATGGCGCACGTGGCGCGCGAAATGCAGCGCGACGACCACTTCCGCATGATGAAGATCCCGCTGCTGATCGGCGGCGCCACTACCAGCCGCGCGCACACGGCCGTGAAGATCTCGCACAACTATGACGGCCCGGTGGTCTATGTGCCGGATGCGTCGCGTTCCGTCTCCGTCGCGCAATCGCTGCTGACGCCGGAAAGCCGCGACCAGTACATCGAAGAAATCGAACACGATTACGCCCGCATCCGCGAACAGCACGCCAGCAAGAAGGCGCTGCCATCCGTGTCGCTGGCCGCCGCCCGCGCCAACAAGGCCAAGCTCGAGTTTGCGCCGGTGCGCCCGAAATTCATCGGCCGCCGCGTCTTCAAGAACGTCGACCTGGCCACGTTGGCGCAATACATCGACTGGGGCCCGTTCTTCCAGACCTGGGACCTGGCCGGTCCCTTCCCTGCCATCCTGACGGACAGCGTGGTGGGTGAAGCGGCATCGAAAGTGTATGAAGAAGGCCAGCAATTGCTGAAGAAAGTCATCGACGGCCGCTGGCTGACGGCGAACGGTGTGGTCTCGCTGCTGCCGGCCAATACCGTCAACGACGACGACATCGAGGTGTACACGGACGACAGCCGCGAACAGGTCGCGTTCACCTATTACGGCCTGCGCCAGCAGGGCGTCAAGCCCGTCATCGATGGCGTGCAGCGTCCGAACCAGTGCCTGGCCGACTTCATCGCGCCGAAGGATTCCGGCATCAAGGATTACATCGGCATGTTCGCCGTGACGGCGGGCCTGGGCATCGAAAAGTATGAGCAGCGCTTCGAAGATGCGCACGACGATTACTCGTCCATCATGCTGAAGGCGCTGGCCGACCGCCTGGCCGAAGCGTTTGCCGAATACATGCACGAGCGCGTGCGCAAGGATTTGTGGGGCTATGCGGCGGACGAGACCCTGACCAACGAACAGTTGATCAAGGAAGCGTACAAGGGCATCCGCCCGGCGCCGGGCTATCCGGCCTGCCCGGAACACACGGTCAAGGCCGACATGTTCCACCACCTGCACGCAGAGGAAATCGGCATGGAACTGACGGAATCGTTCGCCATGTATCCTGGCGCGGCCGTCTCCGGCTTCTACTTCGCGCATCCGGACTCGAAGTACTTCGTGGTCGGCAAGGTGGAAAGCGACCAGGTGGAAGACATGGTCAAACGCCGCAACGCCAGCAAGGAAGACGTGGAACGCTGGCTGGCGCCGAACCTGTAACACCAATGAAAACGGGCCTTGCGGCCCGTTTTTTTTACTGCGGTATTTTATGCTGCGGTTACAGCGCGTAGCGCACCACGTTGTCGCTCCACTCGAACGCCGCCACTTCCAGTTCCACCAGTTCGTCGGTGGACATTTCCAGGTCGCGCAAGGTCGGATCGATCTTGTGGTCCAGCTCTTCGACCTGTTCCAGGCATTCGGCCAGTTGCAGCAATTCGCCGAAGAAGCCCTGGCGGTACATCAGCGCATCGGCCACTTCATCGATGACGGGGATTTGCGTGAGGATTTCTTCCATCGGCAAGCCGAACAGCGTATCCATCAGCGACATGATGCCGACCGTGAATGCGATGTCGGACACGTGCTGGTGTTTCGGGCGCAGTTTATGGGCCAGCAACTCCAGCAGGCGGCCGCGCGTGGTGGCCAGCATCAGCAGCGGCGTCATGCTGTGGCCGCGCTTGGCCGGTTCCGCATATAGCATGATTTGCAGCCAGCGCTGCAACTGGCGGCGTCCCAGGATGGTCACGGCCTGGCTCAGCGAATCGATACGCTGGCGCGCGCCGACCGCCGGCGTATTCACGAGGCGCAGCAGGTTCAGCGCCAGCGACACGTCTTTCTTGATGGCGCGTTCGATATCCACATTGTCGGCATCGGACGTCACCAGGGTCATCAGTTCCATCAGCGCCAGCTGCGACGGCGACAGTTTCTTGCCGCTCATGATGATCGGCTTGGCGAAATAATAGCCCTGGAAGAAATCAAAGCCCAGGTCCAGGCAATTCTTGAATTCATCGCGCGTTTCGACTTTTTCCGCCACCAGCTTCTTGCCGTCCTGCTTGAAGCGGGGCGCCATTTTCATCAGGGTCGGCAAGTCCGTATTGCGCATGTTCATTTTCACGTACTCGATCAGGGGCAGCAGCGACTGCACCTGGCCGGTTTCCGCCGTCACGTCGTCGAGCGCGAAGCGGAAGCCCTGCTCCACCAGTTCCGCCATGCGCGACAGCACGGGCGGTGTGGCTTCCATGTTTTCCGTGATTTCCAGGATGACTTTTTCCTTCGGCAGGAAACCCCAGATATCGCTCATGATGGTGTCGGCGTCGACATTGACGAAGCCCAGCGCATCGCCAATGACTTTTTCCATGCCCAGCTGGGCAGCATGCGCCAGCACGGACGCGGTGGCGCCGAGATCGGACGTGACATTGGCCGGGCCGATCGGTGCGTTGCGGAATAACAACTCATAGCCGAACAGCGCCTGGTTACGGTCCAACAGGGGCTGCCTTCCGAGATAAAACTCGCGTACACGCAAGTTTTTCGAAGCGGAATCGTGGGAAGAGAGATCGATCATGGCGTTTTCCTGCTGGTGGGAACTAAAAATGTGCCGAAACATGCCGATGAGCAATAGAAGCCCATCGTTATTATGGTTTTACTGATATTTTGGCATCAATTGCCGCCCTTGTCGCGGAGAATTTCAGGTGGCAACTAACCTTGCGGCAGGCCATCGATGAACAATTTCAGCTCGCCCTGGGCAAACGCGGTCCACTGTTCATTCGTGGTCAGCGGCTGCGTGACGATCACAGCGACACGGTCGTTTGGCGTCGTCACTTCGGAAAAGTCCACTTTCACGTCTTCATCCGACAACAGGGCCGTCTCGAACGGATATTGCCGCACCAGGTAATGCAAATTTGTCGAGCAATGGGCCCACAGTTCACCGCCGGACGACAGCATCATGTTGAACGTGCCGTGGGCGGCGATTTCCGCCACCAGCGCCGCCAGCACGGGGCGCAGCTCATCGCGGCCCGGGCAGCAATCGCCAAAGCGGCGTCGCAAGGTTTGCAGGATGTAGCAAAAGGCCCGCTCGCTGTCCGTGGTGCCGACCGGACGGTAAGCGCCATCGAGCTGCGGATGGAATTCCTTCAAGTCGCCGTTGTGCGCAAACACCCAGTATTTGCCCCACAGCTCGCGCACGAACGGATGGCAGTTTTCCAGGTTCACTTCCCCCTGCGTGGCCTTGCGGATGTGCGCAATGACGTTCTTGGATTTGATCGGGTACTTCTTGATCAAGTCCGCGATGGGTGAATCCACGGCCGGCTGGTGGTCGACGAAATGGCGCACGCCGGCGCCCTCGAAAAACGCGATGCCCCAGCCATCCTGGTGCGTATCGGTGCGGCCGCCGCGCATGGCGAAGCCGGTAAAGCTGAACACGATGTCCGTTGGGACGTTACAGTTCATTCCGAGGAGTTGGCACATGGGGTAACAAGGCAAGTTGCTGCAAAACTGCACCTTATCATGTGCGAGGCCTGGAGGCGAGAGCCAGGGCCGCGGGCCCTGGCCGTGGTACGGAAAATCAATGCAGTAACACCGGCTGGCTCATTAACGGTTCGTAGTTGCCCAGGAATTCATCGACCTCTTCCATCGTGGGCTCGCCGGCAATCAGCCGGTTGACGTCGCGGCGGAACGTTTGCGCCATCACGCCGGCAATGAAAATCTCGCGTTTCCCTCCCTTGTCCACGATTTCATAGCCGCCAAACCGCAGGGCTTCCAGTTCGCGGTCGGCACCAAACTCGACCACGCTGTACTGCTCGCTGTTGTAGATCAGGTTCATGTCGTTTCCTTCGCGCTAATGGCGGGCACTGGGCGTGCCGCCTACACCATGGAGGTGAGGGCCTGGCTAAGGAATTCAAGTGAGGTGGATGTGCCAGTTGGCTCCCAGTGTTAGCAAACCAACATAAGGCGCATTTTCCAGCATGCCGTGCAACTGGCCGGCATGCTCCGCATTAGCCAGGCTGATCAACAGCCGCGCCGGCGGACGGCGCAGCAGCCGATTCAATGATACGCGCAAAACCAGGTTGCCGGCGCAGCACAGGCAGCCCGGTGCGATGCGCACCACAGTCACTTGCGGTGCGCAATCGGCGAGCGGCGAATTGGCGCTGGCCAGGCCTTCGAGGATGACAGCGGTGGGAACGTCGGGCGACGCCGCGATGGCGGCATGGATGGCCGCTTCGCGGGCCGCCGGCGTGGGACCGGTGACCACCGTGGTGATCGTGAGGACGGGGGCGGATGGGCCCGCAGGCCCGGCGGAAGTTCCGCTTGCTCCGCCGCCCGTTGCGCCGGCGGCCAGGCCGCCAGCAGGCGCCGTCATTGGTTCTTCTTGGCCAGCTTGCCGGGCTCGACGCCCAGTTGCTTGAGCTTGCGGTACAGGTGGGTGCGCTCCAGGCCGGTTTTCTCGGCCACGCGCGTCATGGAACCGCCTTCGCGGCCCAGGTGGTGTTCGAAGTACATGCGTTCGAACGCGTCGCGCGCTTCACGCAGCGGCAAGTCGAACGACAGGTTGAACATGTGGCCTTCGCCCGCCGTCACGCTGGCGCCGCGCACGGCCGCATGGCCTGGCGCCACGCTGGCCGCGGCAAACGGTGCGCCGGCGGCAATTGCGCCATCTTCCGGCGGCGGCGCCACGGCGGGACGCGGCGCCAGCGCCGGTGCGCGCGCCACTTCCTGCGCACGGCTCAAGCCGGCCTGCACTGCCTTCAGCAGCTTTTGCATGGCGATCGGTTTTTCCAGGAAGTTCAGTGCGCCAATGCGCGTCGCTTCCACGGCCGTATCAATGGTCGCGTGGCCGGACATCATGATGACCGGCATGGTCAGCAAGCCGTCGCGCTGCCACTCCTTGAGCAACGTGACACCGTCGGTATCCGGCATCCAGATATCCAGCAAGACCAAGTCAGGCGCGCCTTGCGCACGCGCCTCGCGCGCCTGCTGCGCGTTTTCGGCAAGTTGTATCGCATGTCCCTCGTCGCTCAGAATTTCAGAGAGCAACTCGCGGATACCCATTTCGTCATCGACTACCAGAATGTTCGCCATCTATCCCTGCCTTTTATACATTTCGCTGGACATGAAGCATTGTAATGCTTGCACGGCTCGCGATGATTTTATTAGTCTTTCAATATTATGCCAACTGCACCGGTGCCAACTTTAACAGCAAAATCAGCATCGAAGCGCCACTTCTATCGACATGGTTCTGGATATCGATCCGTCCCCCGTGCTCGTCGATAATCTTCTTCACCATCGCCAGGCCCAGACCGGTGCCGCGCGCTTTCGACGTGACATACGGTTCGAACGCGCGCGCCAGGATTTTAGGCGCAAATCCGGGGCCGTTATCCGAAATTATCAGGCGCACGGCAGTGCGGGTTCCCCCGTCCGCGCCCTGATAATGGATCGCCTCGGTGACGACGTCGATGCGAGGTTCGGCCGAGCCAGGTGGCAAGTCCGCCATCGCATCCTGTGCATTCTGTAATAAATTGTGGATGACCTGGCGTAATTGGCCGGCGTCGCCCATTACATGCGGCAAGTCCGGCGCCAGCGCCAGGTGGATAATATCGTTGCCTTCGCCGGTAATGTACAGGTTAAGGATCTCTTCCACCAGTGCATTCAGGTCCAGGGATTCAAGGATGGCGGGCGGCGTGCGGGCGTAATCGCGGAAGTCGTCCACCATGCGCTTCATGGCGGCCACCTGGTTGACGATCGTCGAGGTGGCCTTGTTCAGCAGGTCAATGTCCGGTTGCTCCTCGAGCTTGCTTTCAAGCTTGTATTGCAACCGTTCCGCCGACAGCTGGATAGGCGTCAGCGGGTTTTTAATTTCATGGGCCAGGCGGCGCGCCACTTCGCCCCAGGCGATCGAACGCTGGGCGGAAATCACGTCGGAGATATCGTCGAACACGATGATATAGCCACTGCCGCTTTCGACCGGCAGGCGCGAACCGCGCATCAGCAGGGTCAAATCATGTTCTTCTTCGCTGCCGGGCGGGCGGGGAATGTCGACCTGGCGCTGCCAGTGCAGGCGCTGCGCATTGCGGCCCGCAGCCGACGAATGGGCGCTCTGCGCGGAAAACGCCGCCACCACGGCATTGGCGAAATCCTGCAGCGACTCGATTTGCGTCAGCTGCTGGCCGATCAAGGTCACGCCCGCATGCTGCAGGATGCGCTCGACGGAATCATTGCACGACACCAGGCGGAATTCGCCATCGAGCACCATCACGCCGGCCGACATATTGGCCAGCACGGATTCCAGGTGGGCCTTGGCGTTTTGCAGCGCGGCCCGGTTGCGCTCGACGGCGCTGCGCGCCTCCGACAGCTGGCGCGTCATGGTGTTGAACGATTGCGTCAGGGTGCCCAACTCATCGGAACTGGCGACGATAGGCCGCGGCGACAAGTCGCCGCCCGCCACCGCGCGCGTGCCTTCGGCCAGCAGCAACAACGGCTGCGCCAGATCGTTGGCGATCAGGAAGGCGGCGGCAATGGCGCCAAACACGGCCAGCAGCAACGTCAACGTCAGCGTCTCGATGTACATCTTGCGCAGGCCGACGCGGGCCACGAAACGCTCTTTATATTCACTGTACGCGGTGCGCAGGATCTTGCCGTTGGCCGCCAGCTGCACCGGCACGGCCTGGATGATTTGCAGGTAGCGGGGCGCCAGGTGCGCGCCGTTCGGCTGCACCGGATCGGGAATGGCGATCAGCACGCGCACGCGCAACTGGTTGGCGGCGTCCGGCGCGGGCGGCGGCGGCGCCCCCACGCGGTCGTCGCGCAATTCGCTGCTGTCTTCCGCCATCGCATACGCCTGCTCGCTCTTGGCCGTGGCCAGCATCGACGAATTGGGCAAATCCGCCGACAGGTTGATGCGCTGCGGCCCGGTGGCGGACACGATCAGCCCCCCTTCCGCATCGACGATGATGGCGCTCTGGGTGCCGGGATGGGTCTTCACGAAACGCGACAGGATCGCGGGCGCCGCATAAAATTGTTCTTCCGCCAGCAGGTTGGAGGTCTTCTTGGCCTGCGTGCTGAGGTCGATGACGGCTTTGTCGAGCGCATCGCGACCCAGGTTCAGGCCGGCGTCGAGCGCTTCTTCGATGCGCACGTTGAACCACGATTCAATCGAATGGGACACGAACTGCACGGACACCAGGAAGATCACGAGACCGGGCAACACGCCGATGCCGGCAAACAGCAGCACCAGCCGCGTCATCAGGCGGGAACCGAATTTGCCCGCCTTGTAGCGTGAGTACAGGCGGAACAGCGATACGCCGACCAGGATCAGCAGCGCCAGCGCGACGGCGGCGTTCAGGCCCAGCAGCCAGCCGTAATAGCGGTCGAAGAAGCCGGAATTGTCGGAAGCGGACGCCAGCAGGAACAGCAGGATGCTGACCAGCGCGCCGGCGACGACGAACACATACCGCAATGCTGGCGCCACTTATTCCGCCCTGTACTGGAAGGTTTTTTTGCTTTCCAGGCGCCATTCGCTGTTATTGAATGCATTGACCTGGATCGGCTTGGGCAGGTAATCGCGGTCCAGGCGCATGCGCAGCGAGACGTTATACACCTCGCCGGGCTTCAACTGGTTGCGCTGCGCGATCACCCAGCGGCTGGGACGCCGGATCAAGAATAGCGCGTCATCGAGCGTGGCAAACGATTGCTGCACGCTGCCGACGATGCCGACGTGGTATTGCCGCGTCAGCACGTTGTAGGAGATGCGGGCCGTGCGCTTGACCCGCACGGCTTTTTCATCGACCCAATACCAGCGCGGACGTGTCAGCTCGACTTCCGTCGTGAAATACAGCGGCACGCCGGACAGCAGCACGTCTTCCAGGCCATGATTCAATTCGAATGAATAGGCGGCGGACAGGCGGTAGCCCTCTTCCGCCGCTTCAATGAAATTGCGCGTGATTTCGACTGTGTCGTCCGATGCCTGCGCCGGCAGTGCGCACGCAAGCACCATCAGCAACTGCAGCAACTGCAAGACGAGTTGTCGAAAAAAGCGTCGCGTCACGAGAAAGCCGGTACGTTGTGAATCTGATAAATATAGAAAGGTGGCAACAACAGCAATATTACGCATCTTTCTGGAACAATGCGTAGTACAGACCGTCATGATTCTGTTCGGCACCGCCGGTAGGCAGCAATTGGCCGGGCGCGTCGAGTCGGGTCGCGCCATGGCGCACCGCGAAAACGGCCGCCTGCGCCTCGGACTCTTGCGGCCACAACGAACATGTCACGAACAGCAATTTACCATTGGGGGCCAGCATTTTCCAAAGGTTGTCGAGGATTTCACGGGAAAGTGTTGCAAGTTGGAGCGTGTCCGACTTGCGGCGCAGCCAGCGGATATCCGGGTGGCGGCGCACGATGCCGGACGCCGTGCACGGCACGTCCGCCACGATGCGGTCGAACAATTTGCCATCCCACCAGCTGTCGTGCTGCGCTTCGGCCGGCTGCAATTGCGCGGAAAAACCCAGGCGCTGCAAGTTTTCGCCGACCCGCTCCAGGCGCTTGGCATCGGCATCGAGCGCCGTCATGTCAACGTCGGCCAGTTCCAGGATGTGGCACGTTTTGCCGCCTGGCGCCGCGCAGGCATCCAGCACGCGCATGCCGTTTTGCACATCGAGCAAGGGCGCGGCCAACTGGGCGCCGGCATCCTGCACCGACACCACGCCATCGTCAAAGCCCGGAATCTGGTGCACGCCGACCGGCTTGGCCAGGCGCACGGCGTACCGGCCGACCTGGGTGGCGGCAATACCTGCCTCTTCCAGGGTGTTCAGATAATCGGCCACGGTGGCGCGGCGCGCATTGACACGCAGGGTCAGCGGCGGCGCCTCGTTGCCGGCAGCCAAAACCGCTTGCCAGTCTTTCGGGTACGCGGTGATCACGGCGTCGATCCACCACTGCGGGTAATTCCATTGCGCCACCGAATTGCCTTCCAGCGTTTCCAGCAATTCCTTGCGTTCACGCTGGAAGCGGCGCAGCACGGCATTCATCATGCTTTTCGCGCGGGCCGTGTCCGGATGCGCGCCGGCCGCCGTGACGGTCTGGTCGACCACGGTGAACTGGCTGTACGCCTCGCTGCCGTCCGCGTCTTTCATCATCAGCGGCAGCGCGCAGGCCAGCAGCGCGCCCACCATCGGTTCCGGCGCTTTCGGCGCCATGATGCCGACCAGCGCATCGCTCCAGCCCAGCTTGCGCATGGCGCGGTAAGCGATATCCTGGATCGCGCCACGCGCCTGGGGCGTCGCCTGCGTATCATTGAAGACGATGGCCAGCGCCTGCGGCAACGCCATGCCTTCGCGCACGCGCACCACGGCGGCGGCCGCGCCCAGCAGGGCGAACGCCAGCGAATCCGGCTTCACGTCGGCATTGAAACTGGTTTGCGGCGCGGTCTTGAAATCGCGGTGGTACGACGGGCGCAAGCCGTTTTCATTGAATTCGGAACGACGCGCGACCGGGGCGGCTGCCGGATCCGGCGTGCGCGGCGGGTTGGCTTTGACGGCGTGCGCGCGGTATGGGGCGCTGCCGGATGCGTCGTCGCGGCGGTTGAAACGTTCGGCGCGGAACGGGCCTTCGTCGCTGCGCGGGGTGCGCTCCGTGCGTTCGGCGCGGTATGGGGCCTTGCCATCGTCGCTGCGCGGGGCGCGTTCGGTGCGTTCGGTGCGGTATGGCGGTTTGCCGGCGGCATCGTCGCTGCGCGGGCCGCGTTCCGTGCGGTATGGTGCGTCGCTGCGGGCCGGGCGGTCACTGCGTTCGGTACGGAAAGGTGCATTGCCGGATGCGCCGTCGCGGGCCGGACGGTCGGTGCGCTCAGCACGCTCAGTACGATAGGGCGCTTTGCCAGGGACATCTTCGCGGGCAGGACGTTCGCCGCGGAGTGGCGCAGGCCGGTCTGCACCATATGGCGCGCCCGCCTGATCCGGACGTCCGCCCCCTGCGCGGAACGGCTTCGCGCCGTCGCCGCGTGGTGCACCGGCAGCGCCCTCCTTCGGCTTGCCACCCTGATATGGCGTCCCTTTGCCCGCCGCAGGACGGGCCGGCTTGCCTTTTGGCGGCGCAGGCGGTGTGGCGGGCTTGTTCAGTTTGAGGACGGGACGCTGCTTGTTCGACATATCGGAATTCCAGAGAGGGGGCCGCGCCCGTCACCGGTAGGGTCCGGCTGCCATTCGCGCGTAATACTATATAAAGGCAGCATTGTAACCCGCGTTTGGCCCAATTCTTGCTCAGACGGCCGAATTTGGCGACACCGCGCTACCCAGCCACCCGTTTACACTGGTGCCAAAACAGTATAATGTCGGCTGTTTGACCCTGCGCAAAACCGGGTCTCTGCTTTCTCAGATTACTTAGCGCGGCCCAGCCGCCCCCAACGAACATGCTCGCCCAACAAAAACAAGAGATCATCGCCCTCTTCAACGCCGCCCTGGCGCCCATTCTCGACGGCACCGGCGTCACCGCCAACGTCGTGCTGGAGCGCCCGCGCGATGCGGCGCACGGCGACGTCGCCTGCAATATCGCCATGCAGCTGGCAAAACAGTTGAAAATGAACCCGCGAGAACTGGCAACCAAAGTGGTCGCCGCGCTGCTGGACAATCCGGCCGGCAAACACCTGGTCGAATCGGCGGACATCGCCGGCCCGGGTTTCATCAACCTGCGCGTGACCGCCGCCTCGAAACAGGCGGTCGTGAAGGCCGTGCTGGCGCAAGGCGCCAAGTATGGCCAGGGCACGGCCGGCGCCGGCCAGCACGTGATCATTGAATTCGTTTCCGCCAACCCGACCGGCCCGCTGCACGTGGGCCACGGCCGCCAGGCCGCGCTGGGCGATGCGCTGTCGTCGCTGTTCGTGGCGCAGGGCTTCGACGTGACGCGCGAGTTCTATTACAACGACGCCGGCGTGCAGATCCAGACGCTGGCCACGTCCGTGCAGGCGCGCGCGCGCGGCTTCAAGCCGGGCGACGCCGAATGGCCGGAGTCAAGCTACAACGGCGACTATATTCAGGACATCGCGGACGACTTCCTGGCCAGGAAAACCGTTTCCGCTTCCGACGGCGCACCAGCCACCGCGTCGGGCGACGTGGAAGACTTCGAATCGATCCGCGCCTTCGCCGTCACCTACCTGCGTAACGAGCAGGACATCGATTTGCAGGCGTTCGGCGTCAAATTCGACAACTATTACCTGGAATCGTCGCTGTACAAGGACGGCAAGGTGAACGCCGCTGTCGACGCGCTGATCGCGGCCGGCAAAACGTTCGAGCAGGACGGCGCGCTGTGGCTGCGCACCACCGAATACGGCGACGACAAGGACCGCGTGATGCGCAAGTCCGATGGCACCTACACGTACTTCGTGCCGGACGTCGCGTACCACATCCAGAAATTCAAGCGCGGCTTCACGCAGGCCATCAACATCCAGGGTTCCGACCACCACGGCACCATTGCCCGCGTGCGCGCCGGCCTGCAAGCGGTCGATATCGGCATCCCGCAAGGCTATCCTGACTACGTGCTGCACAAGATGGTCACCGTAATGAAAGACGGCGCGGAAGTGAAGATTTCCAAGCGTGCCGGCTCGTACGTGACCGTGCGCGACCTGATCGAATGGTCGGGTGGCGGCGACATCACCAAGGGCCGCGACGCCGTGCGCTTCTTCCTGATTTCCCGTAAGGCGGACACGGAATTCGTGTTCGACGTGGACGTCGCGCTGAAAACGTCGGATGAAAATCCGGTCTATTACGTGCAGTACGCGCACGCCCGTATCTGCCGCATGCTGGAACAGTGGACCGGCAGCGAAGCGGACCTGGCCAGTGTCGACCTGTCGCCGCTGACCGCGCCAACCGAAGCCACCCTGCTGGCGACGCTGGCGGCCTATCCGGAAGTGCTGGCCCGCGCCCAGGCCGAACTGGGCCCGCACCAGATCGCGTTCTACCTGCGCGACCTGGCCGCCGCGCTGCACAGCTTCTACTTCGCCGAGCGCGTGCTGGTGGACGACGAAGCCGTCAAGATGGCCCGTATCGCACTGATGGTGGCGACCCGCCAGGTGCTGCGCAACGGCCTGGCGCTGATCGGCGTCTCGGCTCCTGACAAGATGTAATCGAGGACTCATCGAGGAATTATCGTACCTATGCATTTCCGTTCCCGTCTCGCCCCGCTGCGCCACCAGCAGGGCAACACGCTGGTTGGCATCGTTATCGGCCTGGTCATCGGCCTGGCAATCGCAGTCGTTGTCGCACTGGTGATCAGCAAGGGCTCGTCGCCCTTCACCGATAAATCCGGCAAGGTGGGCAAGCCCGCCGAGCCGACCGCCGGCCAGATTTCGGACCCGAACAAGCCTATGTACGGCAACAAGGATGCCGCGCGCGAAGCAGCGCGCGACTTCTCGAAAGAACAGCGCCAGCCGACGGAAGGCGTGCCGCCGCCGGCAGCGCCGCCCGCGCAGCCGCCGAAGGATGAATTGCAGCAGGTGGTGGACCGCATCGAAGCGGCATCGAAAAAGCCTGCGGCCGCACCGGCAGCGGCTCCTGCCACCGCCGCTCCGGCGGCGCCAGCCGCCGCGGCCGCCGCCCCTGCCGCTGGCGACGACAAATACGTGTACTACCTGCAGGCCGGCGCGTTCCGCGAAATGTCCGATGCGGAAAACCAGCGCGCCAAGCTGGCGTTGATGGGCTTTGAAGCCACCGTGTCGGACCGCACCACCGACGCCGGCGTGCTGCACCGCGTGCGCATGGGTCCTTTCGCGCAAGTGGAAGCCATGAACAAGGCGCGCAGCAAGCTGTCTGAAAACGGCGTCGATGTCTCGGTCGTGCGCAACCAGCGCTGATGACCATTCCCACGGGGAGCGAACATGCGGTTCTTGACGTCTATTAAGCTGCTGGGCATAGCCATACTGTCTGTTGCGGCGTTCGGCGCGGCCGCGTCGCCGCAAAACCCCGTCAACGGCACGGAATACGCGACCCTGCCCGTGGCGCAGCCTGTCCCCGCCGGCAAGAAAATCGAAGTCCTGGAATTCTTTGCCTACTGGTGCCCCCATTGCAATGCGTTCGAACCGCTGCTGGCGGACTGGGTGAAAAAACAGGGCGACAATGTGGTCCTCAGGCGCATCCACGTGCCCAAGAGCGACCTGACCCTGCCGCAGCAAAAGCTGTTCTTCACGCTGGAAGCGATGGGCGCGGCCGAGCAAAACCAGGCCAAGGTGTTTTACGCCATGCACGTGCAGCGCGAACGCTTCACCAAGGATGAACAGGTGTTCGACTGGGTGGCGAAAAATGGCTTCGACCGCAAGAAATTCATCGCCACGTACCGTTCGCTGCCGGTCCAGAACCGTGTCAAACAGGCCGACAAGGCCATGACCGATTACGGCATCGATACCTGGCCGACGGTCGTTATCGATGGCCGCTACAAGACGTCGCCACAGCTGGCCAGCACCACGCTGGGCGACGAACCTGAAATTGAATACCACAAGGCCGCGCTGACGGTGATGAACCACCTGGTGGCCAAGGCGAAAGCGGAAAAGAAATAAGCATGGCGGAAGCACATGCGCTGCGGCGCGTCTTTATAACGGGCGCGTCCAGCGGACTGGGCGCCGCACTGGCGCTGCGCTATGCGCAACTGGGCGCCACCCTGGGTTTGCTGGCGCGCCGCGGCGATGCGCTGCAAGCGCTGATCAACACCCTGCCCCACCCTGAGAAACACCGCGCCTATGCGGTGGACGTCAACGACCATGAAGGCATCCGCAACGCCGCCATCGACTACATCGAACACGCGGGCGGCATCGATGTGGTCATTGCCAGCGCCGGCATTTCGCACGGCACGCTGACCGAATACGGGCGCGAAGACTTGCCGGTGTTCGCCTCCATCTTCGCCACCAATGTCACGGCCACCTTCGCCACGTTCGCGCCCTTCATCGGCCCGATGAAGGCGCAGCGCACACCGGCGCGGCTGGTCGGCATCGGCAGCGTGGCGGGCATCCGGGGCTTGCCGGGCGGCGGCGGGTACAGCGCGTCGAAATCGGCCGTGATTACCTATTGCGAATCGCTGCGCGTGGAAATGGCGCCGTACGGCATCGACGTCGTCACCATTTGTCCCGGCTATATCGACACGCCGATGACGCAGCATAATTCCTACGCCATGCCATTCCTGATGGCGCCGGACAAGTTCGCGGCAGCGGCCGTGCGCGCCATCGAGCGGGGCACCAGCTACACGGTCATTCCGTGGCAAATGGGCGTGGTGGCCAAGCTGCTACGCGCACTGCCCAACCCGGTCTACGACTGGGCATTTTCCAAAGCGCCGCACAAGGCGCGCAAACAGAAATGACGACGCGGATCGATTTGAACGCCACCGCCATCGGCAGCCATTGCGCGGAATGCGCATCGCACGTGGCGCTGGCGGTGGTCGCGGAAACGGGGTCCACCAATGCCGACTTGCTGGCGCAAGTCCAGGCCGGGCAGTTGGCCGGCCCGGCGCTGCTGGTGGCGCACAGCCAGACAGCGGGACGCGGCCGCGCGGGACGCAGCTGGCTGTCCGCGCCCGGTGCGACGTTGATGTTCTCGCTGGCGTGGCGATTCAGGTCGCCGCTGCAGCACCTGGTCGGCTTGCCGCTGGCGGCCGGCGTGGCGCTGGCCGAAGCGATCCAGGCACTGGGCGTGCCGGTGCAACTGAAGTGGCCAAACGATATTCTGAAAGACGGCGCCAAGCTGGCGGGCATCCTGGTGGAAACGCAAACGGGGCCGGATGGCGCCGTGTGGGCCGTGGTGGGCGCCGGCATCAACTTGCTGATGCCGGATGAACTGGAAGCGGACATAGGCCGCGATGTGGCGTCCGCGCCATGGCTGGCGAAAATGGACCGCAATGCGCTGATGGGCGCGCTGCTGAACCGGCTGTCGGCCACGCTGGCGGAATTCGACGACACCGGTTTTGCCGCCTTCACCGAACGGTGGAACCGGCTGCAGGCATGGCGCGGGGAAGCGGTGCGCATCGTCGACCAGGGACGCGTGCTGCATGAAGGCCGCATGGCCGGCGTCGACGACTACGGGCGCCTGCTGCTGCAAACGGATGACGGCATGGTCCCCGTGGTATCGGGCGACGTGTCGCTGAGGCTCGCAATATGAATATTTTCCTGATCGACGCGGGCAATACCCGCATCAAATGGGCGCTGGCGGCGCCCGATGCGCCGCTGGGCCGGTGGCTGGCCTATGGCGCCGTGATGCACGCGGATGCGGCGCAATTGCCGGACGCGTGGCGCGCGGCGCTGGCGGCACACGGACCGGTTGGCAAAGTCATTGCAGCCAACGTGGCGGGCGCCGACATGCGGGCATCGCTGGAAACCATGCTGGCGCAAACCGGCGTGGCGCAATCGTCCGCGATCGACTGGTTTGCGTCCGTGGGGGAACGGGCCGGCGTACGCAACGGCTACCGCACGCACGGCCAGCTGGGCTGCGACCGCTTTGCCGCCGCCATCGGCGCCCATGCGCTGATGCCGGGACAGGCGCTGATCGTCGCCAATTGCGGTACCGCCACCACCATCGATGCGGTGACGGCCGACGGCGCTTTCCTGGGCGGCATGATCTTGCCGGGACTGGGCTTGATGGCCACTTCGCTGGCGCGCAACACGGCGCAGTTGCCGCAGGTGGCGCAAGGCGGTAAGCTGCCATCCGGATTTGCCGACAATACCGACGACGCCATCCTCAGCGGCCTGCTGGCTGCGCAAGCGGGCGCCATCGAGCGGGCCTGTGCGCTGCATGGCGCGCAGGCGTGCCTGGTATCGGGCGGCGCTTCGCAATACATCGTGCCGGCGCTGGGCGCTCATGTGCCCTACCGCCTGGTGGACAATATCGTGCTGACCGGGCTGCATGCCGCCGCGCGCAGCGATTGATGGTGGACTGACTGTGCTGAAATTTATCTTCTGGTCCCTGCTTGCCGTGAATGCCGGCCTGTACGCCTATGGGCAGGGTTACCTCGGCCATTTCAGCGGCAGCGAGCGCGAACCCGCGCGCCTGCAAAACCAGCTCAATGGCGACAAGCTGGCCATAATTTCCGCATCGAAAGCGGAAGCGGCGGTGGCTGCGCTGAAGGCGCCGGCGTCCGAGCCGGATGCGGAAACCGCGAAGAATCCGGCCGAAGAACCGGCGAAGAAAACGCCTGAAAAAGCGGCCGAAAAGAAAGAAGAGAAAATCGCCTGCGTTGAATTCGGCAACTTCCTGCTGGCCGACGCGCGCCGCTTCGAAGAAAAAGTCGCGCCGCTGGCGCTGGGCGACCACCAGGCCCGCATCAATTTGCCGGGCACGGAAGTGTCGAGCTATATCGTGTTCATTCCGCCGCAGGGCAACAAGGAAGGCGCGGAAAAGAAAGCCAGCGAATTGCGCGCACTGGGCGTGACCAATTACTTCATCATGTCCGACAGCCAGACCATGCGCTGGGCGATTTCACTGGGCGTCTTCAAGAGCGAAGCCGGTGCGCAGACCTTGCTGGCCAGCCTGCAAAAACAGGGCGTGCACAGCGCCCGCATCGCGCCCCGCATGAGCGCCAGCAAGCTGCTGGCCTTCCAGTTCCGCAACATCCCGGCGGACACCAAATCCCGCCTCGACAAAATCCGCGCAGGCTTCCCGGACAAGGAAAGCCGCAGCTGCAAATAACCAACGTTGTTACGTTGTTTCCAGGGGCCTGCCCCCTTTCTCCAGGGGCCTGGCCCCTTTAGTACTATCGTTCGATGGAGATGCGATAGGTTAGGTCAGCGCTGGATCACCAGCGGCTTCAGGCCCAGCGACGCGGGCAGTGCTTGCATGGCTTGCTCCGCTTCCTGCCGCGTGGCGAACGGGCCGCCGTACAGCCGCAGCACGGCGCCGGATGGCACCACTTCCAGGCCCGCCAGGCCGCTTTCCATGGCCACCTTGGCGCGCGCCGCTTCCGCGTTTTCCGGTTTGGCATAGGCGCCCAGTTGCAGGTAGAAGCCGCCCTTGGACGACACAGTGGCAACCGCGGGCACGATGGCGCTGCTTGCCTGCACCGTGGCGCCCCCTGCCAGCATCACACCGTCGGCAGCCGGCACGGCGACCTGCGCCGCAACAGCCTGCCCCGCGCCGACTGCCGTCTGCGCCACGGTCCCGGCATTCGCAGTCGGTGGCGCCGGATACAGCAACGCCGCAGTTTGCGCAGGTTCGCGCTGCGGCATGGGCGCTTGCGGACGCAGCACCGTGGCAGGTTTCGCGCCGCTCTTATTCGCCGCCGCCAGCTTGTCCGCTTCGGCAGGCAGGATGCGCTCCACTTCCAGCATGTGACTGCCCTTGCCCAGCAAGCCCAGTTTCAGCGCCGCCGTATACGACACGTCGATAATGCGCGTCGAATGGAACGGCCCACGGTCATTGACGCGCACCACCACCTGGTTGCCGTTATCGAGATTGGTCACGCGCGCATACGATGGAATCGGCAACGTCGGGTGCGCCGCCGTCATCTTGTACATGTCGTACAGTTCCCCCGACGACGTGCGCTGCCCATGGAATTTCTTGCCGTACCACGTGCCCAGCCCCCGTTGCACGAACGGCTGGTCCGGGTCCGTGATGGGGCGGTAAGTCTTGCCGAACACCGCGTATTCCTTGTTGGCGCGCGGGATCGGTGGCTCGTTGCGCACTTCCGCATCCGGCGTGGCCAGCAGGTTCGGCGGCGGATTGTCGCCCGGGCCATCGTCCTGGTAATAGCCGCCCTTGCCGGAACCCGCCGGCGGCAACACGGGAACGCCCGGCTCCCGCTGCGGCTTGGCGCCCGGCTTGACGGGCACATGCGCAGGGGCAGCCGGTTCCTGCTGCGGCGCCGTGCCGCAACCGACCAGCGCCAGCGCGGGAACCAGTGCGGCGGCCAGTGCGGCCAACCGCAGCGAAGACTGGCGCGCCATCATGTCTGCACCAGCTTGCGGTGGCGCTGGATGCTCATCAGGATGCCTGACGCCAGCCCCAAGGTCAGCAGCGCCGTGCCGCCATAACTCATGAACGGCAGTGGCACGCCCACCACCGGCAGGATGCCGCTCACCATGCCCATGTTGACGAAGGCATAGGTGAAGAAAATCATCGTCACCGCGCCCGCCAGCAGGCGCGTAAAGAAGTTCGGCGCATTAGCGGCAATCATCAGGCCGCGGCCAATCAACAGCAGGTACATAAACATCAGGAACAGGTTGCCCACGAGGCCAAATTCCTCAGAATACACGGCAAAGATAAAGTCTGTCGTACGTTCCGGAATGAATTCCAGGTGCGCCTGCGTGCCCTCTTTCCACCCCTTGCCCATCAAGCCGCCAGAGCCCACCGCGATGGTGGCCTGGATGATGTGAAAGCCCTTGCCCAGCGGGTCCGTGGTCGGATCGATCAAGGTCATGATGCGTTCGCGCTGGTAGTCGTGCATCATCGACCACGCGATGGGCATCGATGCGGCAGCGGCCACCACCAGCGCGGCAATGGCTTTCCACGACAGCCCGGCCAGGAAAATCACACAAAAGCCCGCCATCACCACCAGCAGCGCCGTACCCAGGTCGGGCTGGCGCGCAATCAGGAATACCGGCACCAGCAACAGCAGTGCGCCCACCGCGTACGAATCCCAGCGCAGCATGCCCTGGCGCTGCTGGAAGAACCACGCCAGCATCAGCGGCACGGCAATCTTGGCGAATTCCGACGGCTGGATATCGGCCACGCCGATGTGCAGCCAGCGCCGCGCGCCCAGCTTGATGGTGCCGGCCACCGCCACGGCCACCAGCAGCGATACCGTGATCACGTAGGCGGGCAAGGCGATGCGCATCATGTTTTGCGGCGAAATGTTCGCCACGATCCACATCGTCAGGAACGACATCACGATGTTGCGGACCTGGTCTTCGATCTTGCCGGGTATGCCCATGCTGGCCGACATCAAGGTCACCAGGCTGGTGGACAGCAGCATGATGATGATCATCATCAGGGTCGGATCGAAGACAGCCAGATAGGGCTTGATGCGGCGCCAGATCGAGCGCCTTTCATTGATCGGCATGCAGCCTCCTTATTCTTTGTTGCGCGGCGCCGGCGGCGTGGCCGGCGGCAAGCCTGGCGCCGGCTGTTGCGGTGTGGGCGAAGGCGGCTTCGCGCCCGGCTGCTGAGAGACGGCGGCAGCAGGTTTGGCGCCCGGCGCCGGCGTGGCCTGCTGTGGTGCGATGGCTGCCGGTTTGGCTCCCACGGTGCTACCCGGCGGCTGGGCCGCGCCCGTCGCCGGCTTTGCGCCGGCCGCCTGCGCCGCCGCGGGCGCATGGCTGTGCGAGCCAGCCGCTCCCGGCTTCGCTCCCGGTCGCTGGTTAGGCGGCTGGATCAGTGGCGGCTGTTCCGGCTTGGCTGGCTGGACCTGCTGCCCCGGTTTGGCTGGCGCTGCCGCGCGCTGTTCAGCGGCGATCGCTGCCGCCTCCTCATCATCCGGCTCTTCCACCGGAATGAACTCCGACGCATCTTCCTTCGGCACCGGCGTGGTGTCCTTGCCTTCCGGACGCTTGCCCAGCAAGTAGTAATCAAGCACCTTGCGCGCGATCGGCGCCGCTTCCTGTCCGCCGAAACCCGCATTTTCCACGATCATGGCCAGCGCGATTCGCGGCTGGTCGGCCGGTGCAAAGGCGGTAAACCAGGCATGGTCGCGGTAGCGTTCATTGATTTTCGAGGCGTTGTACTTTTCATTGGCCTTGATGGCAATCACCTGCGCGGTACCGGTTTTACCGCCCACGGTATAGCCTGCGTTGATGAAAGCGCGGTATGCGGTGCCGCCTGGTTCGCTGGCCACGCCCACCATGGCGTTCTTGATAAAGTCGATGTTCTGCTGTTTGAGCGGAATACGGTAGCTTTCCTTCGGTACCGTCAGCGCGCGCGCCTTCGTGGTGCCGTCTTCGATAATTTTCACCAGGTGCGGCTTCATCACCACACCGTTATTGGCCAGCGTCGACACTGCGTGCGCCACCTGCATCGGTGTATAGGAATTGAAACCAGAGCCATTGCTGACAGCAATGGTATCGCCGCCAACCCATTTGCCGGCTTGCGGATTCTTTTTAAAGCGCGCCCGTTTCCATTCCTGCGAAGGCAGCACGCCGGTCTTTTCATTTTCCAGGTCAATGCCGGTCGGCTGGCCAAAACCAAACGGCTTCATGAACTTATGGATGGCGTCGATGCCCATATCGCGCCCGAGGATGTAGTAATACGTGTTGCACGACACGACAATGGACTTGCGCATATCGACCGAGCCGTGGCCGCCCACCACGTCGTCGCGGAACTTGTGATCTCCCAGGTAGAAGAAGCCGGGGTCGCTGATGGCCTGGCCCGGCGTGCGCACGCCGGTCTCCAGCGCGGCCAGCGCCATGAATGGCTTGAAGGTCGAGCCAGGCGCATAGGTGCCGGACAGCGGACGGTTCACCATCGGCTTGTCCAGCGACGTGTTGAGTTCATTCCAGCTTTGCGTATCGATGCCGTCGACGAACAGGTTCGGGTCGTAGCCGGGGCGCGACACAAATGCCAGGACATCGCCCGTGGCCGGTTCGATCGCCACCAGCGCGCCGCGCCGTTCGCCAAACGCTTCTTCCGCGACTTTCTGCAGTTCGATATCGATCGACAGGATCAGGTTGTTGCCGGGCGTGGCCGGCGTGCGCGACAAGGTGCGCACCGCGCGGCCGCCCGCCGACACTTCCACCTCTTCATAGCCGGTGACGCCGTGCAGCTGCTTTTCGTAACTCTTTTCCAGGCCTTCCTTGCCGATGTGTTCCGTGCCCTTGTAGTTGCGCGCATCGTCGCCCGCTTCGATGACTTTCGCCTCATTCTGGCTGATGCGGCCGATAAAGCCGATCACGTGCGACGCGGTTTCACCCAGCGGATACTGGCGGAACAAGCGCGCCTGGATTTCCACGCCGGGGAAACGGAAGCGCTGTGCGGAAAAACGCGCCACTTCCTCGTCGCTCAGGCGGGTGCGCAACGGCACGCCTTCGAAGCCCTTGGTTTCTTCCAGCAGGCGCTTGAAGCGCTTGCGGTCCTTGGCTTCCACCGACACCAGCTTGGCCAGTTCGTCGATCACCGCCTCCAGCGGCGCGCGCAATTTCGAAGGCGTGATTTCCAGCGTATAGGCCGAGTAATTACGGGCCAGCACCACGCCATTGCGGTCGACGATCAAGCCACGGTTCGGCACCACGGGCACGAAGGCAATGCGGTTTTCTTCCGCCTGCGTCATGTACTTGTCGTGGTGGACCACTTGCAGCCACACGAAGCGCGCCAGCAACAGCGCAAAGCAGACGAACACCAGCAAGCCCAGCGCCGACAGGCGCAGGCGGAACAAGTGCAGTTCGCGTTCGGTATTCTTGAACTCGGTCATTGGGACAGCTGAGTGTTGGCTTAGATGGGACGCGTATGGTCTTTGTCGATGGCGCGCCGCTGCGGCGCCAGCAAGATCATCGTAATGAACGGCCAGAGCACAACCGCCACGACGCTTTCAATGAAATACCACCAGCCGGGGAACTTGCCCGAGACGATAAAGCGCACCATCAATTGCACGGACTGCGCCATCAACAGCAGCGGGAACACGTGCATCGCCTGGGTAATCAACGGGAACCACAGCACGCGGCGGTGAATCATGATGGCGCAATACGACAGCAAGGTATAGGCCAATGCATTTTCACCCAGCAAGGTCGCGTCATGCACGTCCATCAGCAAACCGAGGAAAAACGCAGTGCCGATGCCGACTTTGCGGGGCTGATGCACGCCCCAGAACACCAGGGTCAGCGCGACGAAATCCGGCGCCCCGATGAACTGGCCCCACGGCAGCAAGTTCAGCAGGAAGGCGCAGAACAGGCTGAATGCGATGAACACCGGGCTGACCGGCAACAATATGTAGTGTGGACGGTTCATTGAAATACTTTCAACGCGTCTGCGGTTCGTTGGCGGCGCCGGGCGCGGCGCCAGGACGGGCGGCGGCCGGCGGCGTTGCAGCTGGCGCCGCAGCCGGCTTGGCGGCCGGCGCCGTTGTCGCGGGCTGTGCGCCAGGCGCGGCGGCAGGTGCTGCCGCAGGCGTTTCCTTCGCCGCTTCCTTGGCTTCCTTCTTGCTCCGCTTGCCCGGTTTGAATGGTTCTTCTTCCGGCGGACGGGGCGGCAATTCCGGCGGCGACATCAGGATCAGCAACTGGCTGTGGCTCTGGATACCGGACAGCGGCTGGCAAACCACACGGCCAAACACGCCGTTCGAATTGTTTTCCACCTGGGTGACGCGCGCCACGGCCAGGCCGGCAGGATATACGCCATCGATGCCGGACGTGATCAGGATATCGCCCACTTGCACATTGTCCGTTTGCTGGGCCGCGATAAAGCGCAATTCCAGCTGGCCCGACTGGCCACGGCCATAGGCGACACTGCGCAAGCCATTGCGCAGCACCTGGATGGGGATCGCCTGTTCCTTGTCCGTCAACAGCGTGACTTCCGACGTGAACGGGAACACGCGCGTGACCTGGCCGACGACGCCCTGGTTATCGATGACGGGCAAGCCCAGTTGCACACCCTGCTGGATGCCGCGGTCCAGCACGATCTTGCGGCTGGAACTGTCGCGGGCGTCGTACAGGATTTCCGCCAGCAGCGATTTGCCGGGCACGCGCTCGCGGGCGTCCAGCAACTTGCGCAGTTGCGCATTTTCCACGCTGTAGAGCTGGGCTTGCTGCAAAGCCTGGGCCGAGGCGATTTGCTGCTGTTTCAATTCGCGCACCTGCTTTTCCAGCGAGGACAGCGAGGAAAAATAATCGCCGACACCATAAATAGCGTCGCGCGGCAGCAACGCGACCATTTGCAGCGGGTACAGCACGGTGCCGACAACCTGGCGTACGGTCTTGAGCGCGTTCATGCGCGCGTCGGCCAGCAGCAGGGCAATGGAAATGCACGCGAACAGCGTCATTTTGACGCGGGCGGGCGCGCCTTGTTTGAAGAGTGGCGGAGGACTGTATTCCATGGCTTCCGATATTCCGGCGCTCGCGCGCCACCGATAGGCCTGCGCACTCAGCCAGTATAAGCCGGACTGATTTCAGCGTCAGCCTGTACGCATGCCACTGCGGGGAACGCGCCACGGCATTCCCCACAAAAACGCATCACTCGTACGAGAAGATGGAGCCCAGCTGGTCCATGCGTTCCAGCGCCATGCCGGAACCGCGCACCACGCAGGTCAGCGGATCTTCCGCCACCAGCACCGGCAGGCCGGTCTCTTCCATCAGCAGACGGTCCAGGTCGCGCAACAGTGCGCCACCACCGGTCAGCATCATGCCTTTTTCAGCAATGTCCGCGCCCAGTTCCGGCGGGGTCTGCTCCAGCGCGTTCTTCACGGCGGACACGATGTTGTTCAGCGGGTCGGTCAGCGCTTCCAGGATTTCGTTGGACGAAATCGTGAACGAACGCGGGATACCTTCCGACAGGTTACGGCCCTTGACTTCCATTTCCTTGACTTCGGAGCCAGGGAAGGCGGAACCGATGGCTTTCTTGATGGCTTCCGCAGTCTGTTCGCCGATCAGCATGCCGTAGTTGCGGCGGATGTAGTTGACGATGGCTTCATCGAACTTGTCGCCGCCCACGCGCACGGAACCTTTGTACACCATGCCGCCCAGCGAAATGATGCCCACTTCCG
The DNA here is from genome assembly GCF_009674485.1 of Pseudoduganella rivuli. Lineage (GTDB taxonomy): Bacteria > Pseudomonadota > Gammaproteobacteria > Burkholderiales > Burkholderiaceae_D > Rugamonas > Rugamonas rivuli_B. The sequence continues at coordinate 288,270 of NZ_WKJJ01000009.1, forward strand.
TGGTGCCGCCGCCGATGTCGACCACCATCGAACCCGTTGCATCCGACACCGGCAAGCCGGCGCCGATCGCCGCCGCCATCGGCTCTTCGATCAGGTACACCTGCGACGCGCCCGCGCCCAGCGCGGATTCGCGGATCGCGCGGCGTTCCACCTGGGTCGAACCGCAAGGCACGCAAATGATGATGCGCGGGGAAGGACGGAAGAATTTCGAATCGTGCACCATGCGGATGAATTGCTTCAGCATTTGCTCGGTGACGGTAAAGTCGGCGATCACGCCGTCTTTCATCGGGCGGATCGCCTCGATGTTGCCAGGTACTTTACCCAGCATCTGCTTTGCTTCCTTACCGACTGCCTGGATCGTTTTCTTGCCGTTCGGGCCGCCTTCCTGGCGGATCGCAACGACCGACGGTTCATCCAGCACGATGCCGGAACCGCGTACATAAATCAGCGTGTTGGCAGTGCCCAAGTCAATTGCCAGATCGGAGGAAATATACCTGCGTAAAAAACCAAACATGAGTATCCTGTGGCGCGGCGCATGCGCGTATAAACAGTTATAGGGAGTATCCGTGGATGCGGCGGCCGCCGGTAGTCGGCGCCAGCCACGCATCAACCCGCCATTCTACCTTATAATTTGGATGGCATTTACCAAAAATCCATTCTAATGTGCGGCCGCACCAACGGTGAATTGCACGGGAATTACTGGATTTTCCCTGCGAAATAGCAGGAATTATAAGTTCTTTATCAATACTACAACGGCGCGCCCAGCGCGCAATCCCGCACTATGTCCCTGACACTATCCGACGTAAAACGTATTGCCAACCTGGCGCAACTGGAAATGAGCGAAACCCACGCCGCCACCGCCCTGGAAGAGCTGAACGGCATCTTCGCGCTGGCCGAGCAAATGCAGGCTGTGGACACCGGTGGCGTTGCCCCTTTGAGCCACCCGCTGGCCGCGCACATGAACGTGGCGCTGCGCCTCCGTGAAGATGCGGCAACGGAGCCTAATTTGCGTGAAGACTATCAAAAAGTCGCGCCAAAAACGGAAGACGGCCTGTATCTGGTGCCGAAGGTTATCGACTGATCATTCGCCCCGTCCGCACTCGCCTTGCGTCCGTACTTGAATATCCTGATTAAATCCCATGCATAACAAAACCATCAAAGAGCTGTCGCAGCTCCTGCAGAAGAAAGAAGTGAGCGCCGTACAACTGGCGACGCATTTCCTGGACCGTATCGAAAAAAGCGATCTGAATGCCTTCCTGCACGTCGACCGCGCCCTGACCCTGGCGGAAGCCGCCGAAGCGGATGCGCGCATCGCCGCCGGCACCGCCACCCCGCTGACGGGCGTGCCGATTGCCCACAAAGATATTTTCGTGACGAAAAACTGGCGCTCGACGGCGGGCTCGAAAATGCTGGCCAATTATGTCAGCCCGTTCGACGCGACCGTGGTGGCCAAATTCAAGGCCGCCGGCATGGTTTCGCTGGGCAAGCTCAATTGCGACGAATTCGCGATGGGTTCCGCCAATGAAAACTCCGCTTTCGGCCCGGTGAAAAACCCGTGGGACCACAAAGCCGTGCCGGGCGGTTCGTCCGGCGGTTCCGCCGCCGCTGTGGCGGCGCGCCTGGCGCCAGGCGTGACCGGCACCGACACGGGCGGCTCGATCCGCCAGCCGGCGTCGTTCTGCGGCATCACGGGGATCAAGCCGACCTATGGCCGCGTCTCGCGCTTCGGCATGATCGCGTTCGCGTCGTCGCTGGACCAGGGTGGTCCGATGGCGCAAACCGCGGAAGATTGCGCGTTGCTGCTGTCGGCCATGGCCGGCTTCGATGAACGCGACTCCACCAGCCTGATGCCGGAACAAGGCGGCATCGACGAAGATTTCAGCCGCGACCTGGACCAGCCTTTGACTGGTTTGCGCATCGGCGTGCCAAAAGAATACTTCGGCGAAGGCCTGGCGGCCGACGTGGCCGCCGCGGTAAAAGCCGCGCTGGACCAGTACGTGCAACTGGGCGCCACGCTGGTGGATATCTCGCTGCCAAACACCAAGCTGTCGATTCCCGCCTACTACATGATTGCGCCGGCGGAAGCGTCGTCCAACCTGTCGCGCTTTGACGGCGTCCGCTTCGGCCACCGCGCCGACGGCTACAAAGACTTGCAGGACATGTACAAGAAAACCCGCGCCGAAGGTTTCGGCCCGGAAGTACAGCGCCGCATCATGGTGGGCACCTATGTGCTGTGCCACGGCTACTACGACGCGTATTACCTGAAGGCGCAGCGTATCCGCCGCCTGATCCAGCAGGATTTTGAGGCGGTATTGAACGGTCCGGACGCTGTCTGCGACGTCATCATGGGCCCGGTGGCGCCGACTGTGGCGTGGGACCTGGGTTCCAAATCCGATCCGGTCGCCAACTACCTGGCCGACATTTATACGCTGTCGACCAGCCTGGCAGGTTTGCCGGGCATGTCGATTCCATGCGGCTTTGGCGCTAATCAGCGCCCGGTCGGCCTGCAAATCATCGGCAATTACTTTGCCGAAGCCAAGCTGCTGAACGTTGCCCACCAGTACCAACTGGCCACCGACTGGCACAAGCAAGCCCCCGCAGGCGTCTAAGCCCGGCGTGTAACCTAATAGCGAGATACAAATATGGAATGGGAAGTCGTCATCGGTATTGAGAACCACGTTCAGCTCACTACCGAATCCAAAATCTTCAGCGGTTCGCCAACCGCTTTCGGCGCCGAAGCCAATACGCAAGCGAGCCCGGTTGACCTGGCCCTGCCGGGCGTGCTGCCGGTCATGAACAAGAAAGCCGTGGACCGGGCCATCCGCTTCGGCCTGGCTGTGGGCGCAAAAATTGCGCCGCAATCGATCTTTGCGCGCAAGAATTACTTCTATCCGGATTTGCCAAAAGGCTATCAAATCAGCCAGTTCGAAGACCCGGTGGTACAGGGCGGCACGCTGACGTTCGGCTATGAAAAGGACGGCAAGTTCGTCACCAAGACGGTCAACCTGACCCGCGCGCACCTGGAAGAAGATGCCGGTAAATCCTTGCACGAGGATTATCATGGCATGTCCGGCATTGATTTGAATCGCGCCGGTACGCCATTACTGGAAATTGTTTCCGAGCCTGAAATGAGCAGCGCGGCGGAAGCTGTCGCTTATTGCAAGGCATTGCACGGCCTCGTCATGTGGCTGGGTATTTGCGACGGCAATATGCAGGAAGGTTCGTTCCGCTGCGATATTAACGTTTCCGTGCGTCCGAAAGGCCAAAAGGAATTCGGCACCCGCTGCGAAATCAAAAACCTGAATTCGTTCCGGTTTATTGAAGAAGCCGTCAATGTCGAAGTGCGCCGCCAGATTGAATTGATCGAAGATGGCGGCCAGGTGGTGCAGGCAACCCGCTTGTATGATCCGGATAAAAAAGAAACGCGCCAGATGCGCTCGAAAGAAGATGCGCAGGATTACCGCTATTTCCCGGATCCGGATTTGCCGCCATTGACGATTTCCGAACAATGGATTGCGGACGTCAAAGCCGATATGCCGGAATTGCCAGCAGTAAAACGCGACCGCTTCATCAATGAATTCAGCCTGCCGGAATATGATGCATTGATCCTGACGGCGTCGAAAGATATGGCGCTGTATTTTGAAGCCGTGGTGGCCAAAGCCGGCAAGGAAAATGCCAAGGCTGCCGCCAACTGGCTGATGGGCGATGTGTCGTCGACCTTGAATCGTGAAAACACGGACATCGGCGCCTCACCAGTGAAACCGGGCCAATTGGCCAACATGCTGAAGCGTATTGCCGATGGCACGATTTCCAACAAGATTGCCAAGGAAATCTTTGGCGATATGTGGGCAGAAAACTCGGATGATGAAAACCTGGTCGATGCGATTATCGACAAGAAGGGTCTGAAACAGATTTCCGATACCGGCGCACTGGAAGCCATCGTAGTGGAAGTGCTGGCAAACAATGCCAAATCTGTCGAGCAATACCGTGCCGGCAAGGAAGCAGCCATTAATGCGCTGATCGGCCAGGCAATGAAAGCGTCGAAGGGTAAAGCGAATCCAGCCCAATTGACGGAACTGCTGAAAAAGAAATTGGCTGAAGGCTGATTGTTTCAATAGCGTGAGTCACGAACGGCGCCTGCGGGCGCCGTTTTTTTCGACTTTAACGTCAGAAACTGGCTTGATCACGCCAATTATTGGCATAAAATCCGCGAAATTACACCCCTAGGGCGGTTTGGCGCAGCCAAGCCGCCCTGCATGCGTTATCGAAACGCATGCATGAGAGATATCAATCAGGGAATTAAAAGAAAGAGATTAAGCTGCAATGCGCGGCTGCATCCAGCCCAGGATATCGGCAAAGATATCCGCGCGATTGGTCTCGTTGAAATTCTCGTGGTAATTCTGCGCCTCGAAGCGATAACGCAATAAATCGCCACCTATGGTTTTCAGCATGGATTCCGCCGCCTTGCTGTCGGCCAGCTTGTCATCCCCCGCCACCACGACATATAACGGCATGCGCCAGGTGGGAATTTGCGCCGCCAATCCTTTTTGCGCTTCGCTCAATGCATGGCCAAAACGCACCGTCAATTCCGATGCGCGGATGGCATCCTGCTCATCGACATGATGGCGCGCGGTAATCGCCGCATCATGCGTCAGCACATCGGTAAACGACGCGACCGGCACTTTCATTTTCGGCACCAGCTTCGCCAGCAAGCCCGACATTTTTTGCAGTACCGGTGAAATCTTGACGGCATTCACATAATACGGCGATGACAAAATAAACCCTTTGACGTCATCGTCACTGCGTTTCAACCGTTCCAGGCCAAATTTCGTGGCAATCAAACCGCCCATGGAATGGCCCATGATAAATATCGGCAATCCAGGATAATTCTTTTTCACCCATTGCAGGAACAATTCCGCATCATCGAGGAAAATATCGAAATCGGGAATATCGGCGCGCTTCTTTCCATCATGGCCGCACTGGTCATATCCGACCACCGCGACATCGTGATTGCGGAAATATAATCCCGGCATGACATAATCACCGGCATGCGCCAATGCGCCATGGAACGCCATAATCACTGCACGGGGTTGGGATGGCTCCCAGATGTGAATAGTGCGATCCGCACCATCTCGGCCTTTAAAGCGGGCCAGCCTGTCTTCGGAAAATCGCATGCTGCTCATGAGGTGATACTGAGGGTAATCCCCATTTCAATCAGCAGATTCAATTCAGCCAAAGAAAAATCGAGGGAAGGTACGCCGGCGGCTGCCGCGCCAGCGGTATAGGCGATGCGCAATTCAGCGGCAATCGGCGCCGCATTGAAATCAATCCCGCGCGCCTGGCATTCAGTTAAAAAACCATGCACTTGTTTGATCAGCATGGCCGGATCGGTTTCAGCCGCCAGGTTGACATAAAAGCCTGAATCTATGCGCACGCGTCCGTCCGGACGCACGTCGCCTTTTTTCCAGTCACTGTCCGGCTCGACTGGCAAACCGTCGCGGACGTCAGCCAGCGCATCGTCGTCTCCGTACACCTTTAACGTTGCAATGTTCATTCTTGCTCCAATTCCAATATTTCAGAAAAGCAAAACAAGTCTACACCAGCCGGCCGCCCGCAGCGCGCCACCGAGATGACCCGGCAGCGCATCGTGGGATTTATGCTACGCCATACTGACTACGGTATGCCGCGACCTTTTCTTTATATTCCTGCAAAGACGGGTCCGCTGCCGCACCGGACAGGTAGGTGAACAAGTCATCCAGGTTGCCGATGGAAATCACTGGAATGCCATAGTTTTTCGTCACTTCCTGCACGGCGGACAATTCCGACATCACGCCATCCTTCGCGCCCCGCTCCATGCGGTCCAGCGCGATCAGCACGGCGCACGGCTCGGCACCGGCGGCGCGGATCATTTGCACGGATTCACGCACGGACGTGCCGGCGGAAATCACGTCGTCGATGATGACGACCTTGCCTTGCAGTTTGGCACCCACGATGGTGCCGCCTTCGCCGTGGTCCTTGGCTTCCTTGCGGTTGAAGGCAAACGAGGTGTTGCGGCCTTTGCCGGCCAGCGCCACGGCGGTGGCCGATGCCAGGGTGATGCCTTTGTAGGCCGGACCGAACAGCATGTCGAATTCGATGCCGGAGTCGAGCAGCGTTTGCGCATAGAATTGCGCCAGTTGCGCCAAAGTGGCGCCGTCGTGGAACAAGCCCGCATTGAAGAAGTACGGGGATGGGCGGCCCGCCTTGGTGGTGAATTCACCAAAACGCAACACTCCCGTCGCCACTGAAAACGCGATAAACTCTTGCCGTAAATTTTTCACAGTTGCCTCTTAATATAGTAAGTGCCTGTATTTTAATCCGCAGGCACGGCCAACACACCCCCCTTCCCTAATCTTCACCATGCCAAAAATCATTTCCGCGAACTTGAACGGGATCCGTTCCGCATCCAAAAAAGGCTTTTTCACCTGGATGGCGGCCCAGGATGCCGACTTCGTCTGTGTACAGGAGCTCAAGGCGCAAGCCGACGACATGACGGAAGAATTCCTGAATCCGGGCGGCTACCACGGCCATTTCCATTACGCAGTGAAGAAGGGTTACTCCGGCACGGGCGTCTACAGCAAGATCGCGCCGGATGCGGTGCTGATCGGCTTTGGCAATGAGGAATTCGATGCGGAAGGCCGCTATGTGCGCTGTGACTTCGGCCCGCTGACGGTGATTTCCGTGTATTGCCCGTCCGGTTCGTCCGGCCCCGAGCGCCAGGAAGCCAAGTTCCGCTTCATGGATGCGTTTATCGTGCATTTACAACAATTGCACGCGGAAGGCCGTGAAGTCGTCATTTGCGGCGACTGGAACATCGCCCATAAAGAAATCGACTTGAAGAACTGGAAAGGTAACAAAAAGAATTCCGGCTTCCTGCCGGAAGAGCGCGAGTGGCTGACGCGCGTGTTCGATGAAGTAGGCTTCGTCGACGTGCACCGGGGACTCGACCCGCGCGAAGAACAATATACGTGGTGGAGCAACCGCGGCCAGGCCTGGGCCAAAAACGTGGGGTGGCGTATTGACTATCATGTTGCAACGCCCGGAATCGCCGGCAAGGCGCACCAGGTGGCCATCTATAAGGAAGAACGCTTTTCCGACCATGCGCCCCTGATCATCGACTATCACCCGTTGATCGCCGCATAACGACCAGGTCTCCACCGCCCCGCCCGGGGCGGTTTGTGTATTCAAGTAGTTAAAAAAGTGAAATATTGATTTCCATTGCGCAAACATTGGCGCTTCTTTGATACTATACGATACCGCTTCTGTCCCTTCCGAGTTGACCATGTCCGTTTCGACTGCGCTGCCCACGATTACTCCCACCTATTCGAACAGCACCGGCGCCGCCAGCGCCAGCCTGGTACTTGATTTCAATAAAATCATTGCCGCCGGCACGGGCCTGATCACCATCACCGACGGTGCGACGCAGACATATATGGGCAAGGACGGCACGTTGCGTACGCGCCTGATTGGCGCCACGGATACCCGCACCGTCGATATCACGGATACGTCCAAGGTCACGATCTCCGGCGATACGGTCACCATCCGTCTGGATACGAATCTGTCACCGGGTAAAAGCTACAGCGTGCAAATGGCGGCGGGCGTCTTGCAGGACGAGGATGGCAATGCGTATTCTGGCCTGACGGACACCAGCAAGCTCCAATTCGCGACGTCCGCCACGGCTGTACCGTCCGCAGTGGTCGACAGCGGCATCACACTGTCGGCGGACACGGGCGCCAGCGCCACCGATTTCATCACGAAGAGCGCCGCCCAAACCGTCAGCGGCAAATACAGCGGTACGCTGGCGGCCGGCGACAGCATCAAGGTATCGCTGGACAATGGCGGCACGTGGATCGACGCCACAGTCGATGCCGACAGCCATACATGGAGCGCTGCGGGCACCCTGACCGGCAGCAGCACCGTCGTGGCGCGCGTCACCGATGCCGCCGGCCACTTTTCGCAGGCGGCGCGCCAGGCTTATACCTTTGATACCGACGCGCCCACGGTGGCATCGATCACCGTGGCCGATGCCGACCTGGTGGCGGGTGAAACCACGACCGTGACCATCGCCTTCAATGAAGCCGTCACGGGGCTGAAGATTGCCGACTTCGCTGTCACGGGCGGCGAACTGTCCGACCTGGCCATGTCCGTCGATTGCAAAACCTGGACCGCCAAGCTGACGCCGACCATGGGCGTCGCCAATAGCACGGGCCAGATTACGCTGAAGGCTGGCAGCGGCGTCGATGTGGCAGGCAACAGTGGTCCGGCCAACGATAGCAGCCAGTCGTTCAACTACAGCACCGTGCCGGATGCGCCAACTGCCACGGTCGCCACCGTCAGCATGAAGGATTCGGGTTCCAGCGCCAGCGATTTCATTACCAACGTCACCGCGCAAACCATCTCCGGCACCTATACCGGCACCCTGGCCGGCAGTGAATATGTCGAAGTGTCGCTGGACAATGGCGCGACATGGACTAAAGCCACATCGGCCGGCGGCGAATGGAGCATCCCCGCCACGACGATCAGCGCCAGCAATACACTGAAAGCCCGCGTCACCAATGGCTACACGTACAGCAATCCAGTGTCCGAGGAATACACGTTGGACCAGGCCGCACCGACCGCGACGGTCACGTTGGCCGACAGTGCACTGGCCGCCGGTGAAACATCGCTGGTGACGATCAAATTTGGCGAAGCCGTGACCGGCTTCACCAATGACGACATCACCGTAGCCAACGGTACGCTGTCCACCGTCAGTTCGACGGACGGTGGCATCACGTGGACCGCGACGTTCACGCCGAGCGCATCGACCACGGACGCCACCAATGTCATCACGGTGAACAAGGCCGGCGTGACCGACATCGCGGGCAACGCGGGTTCGGGTAGCGCCACGTCGGCAAACTACACCGTTGACACGGTGCGTCCAACCGCCTCCATTGCCATCGCGGATACGGCGCTGCTTGCCGGCGAAACCACCACGGTGACATTCACCTTCAGCGAAGCTGTAACCGGCTTCACGACCGCCGACGTGACGATAGGCAACGGCACATTGTCGTCGCTGAGCTCGGCCGACGGCGGCACCACGTGGACCGCCACGCTGACGCCAACGGCGCACGTGCATGACAGCACGAACGGCATCACGCTGGACAATACCGGCATCGCGGACCTGGCCGGCAATGCCGGTACCGGCGCCACATCGTCGGATAATTACACGGTGTCCACCAAGCGGCCGACCGCCACCATTGCCATTGCCGACACGGCATTGGCAGCGGGTGACTCCACCACCGTGACCATCACCTTCAGCGAAGCGGTGACGGAATTGCCCACTTCCGCCCTGTCGGCGGGTCACGGCGCACTGTCATCGTTCTCCAGTTCCGATGGCGGTATCACGTGGACCGGTACATTGACGCCGTCGGCCTCCACTCATGCCACGACCAACGTCATTACGCTGAGCAATAGCGTTATCAAGAATGCGTCGGGCAATGCCGGCGCCGGCACCACCACGTCGGACAATTACACGGTCGCCACCGTGCGCCCCACCGCTACCATTAGCGTGGCCGACACGGCGTTGAAAGTGGGCGACACGCCTGCCGTCACCATCACGTTCTCGGAAGCGGTAACGGGACTGACCGCCGCCGATTTCAGCGTGGAGCACGGCTCACTGTCGACACCGGTGACCAGCGATAACGGCATCACGTGGACCGCCACGCTGACGCCAACGTCCGGCATCGAAGACACCACCAACATCATCACGCTGGACAATACCGGCGTGGCCAATTCGTCAGGCAACAGCGGTTCCGGCAGCACCAGTTCGGCCAACTATACGGTCGACACGGAACGCCCCACCGCCGCCATTACCATCGCGGACAGCGCGCTGACGGCAGGTGAAACCACCACCGTGACGTTCACCTTCAGCGAAGCAGTGACCGGGTTTTCCACGGCCGATGTGACTGTGGCCAACGGCACGCTGTCGGCGCTCAGCTCGTCCGACAATATCACGTGGACCGCCACGCTGACGCCATCGGGCTCCGTGGACGACAGCACCAACGTCGTCACGCTGGACAATACCGCCATCACGGACTCCGCAGGCAACGCCGGTACTGGCGCCACCTCGTCGGACAATTACACGGTGGCCACCGTGCGTCCGACCGCAACGATCGCGCTGTCGGATACAGCGCTGAAAGCAGGCGAAACTGCGACCGTCACGATTACCTTCAGCGAAGCCGTAACGGGCCTGACTTCCGCCGATCTGACCGTGGCCAATGGCACGGTATCGTCGCTCACGTCGAGCGATGGCATCACGTGGACCGGCACGTTCACGCCGTCCACCAGCATCGAGGACACGACCAACACCATCACGCTGGACAACACAGGCGTGCAGGATGCGTCGGGCAATACCGGCAGCGGCACCACGTCGTCGTCGAACTATTCAGTCGATACCGCAGCACCGACTGCAACCATCACGCTGTCGGATGCCGTGCTGATCACGGGTGAAACCGCCACTGTCACCATCACGTTCAGCGAAGCGGTGACGGGACTGACCACGGCGGATTTCAAGTCCAGCGGCACGCTCAGCGGCCTGGCAAGCAGCGATGGCGGCATCACATGGACGGCGACGTTGACACCGTCCAGCAATGGCTCGGGCGAAGTGCAACTGTATTCGTCCAGCGTCACCGATAGCGCCGGTAACAGCGGTCCGGACAGTTCGGTCAGCGTCAACTTCACCTATAACGCGGCGCCGACCGCCGTGGTCGATTCGATCGACATGTCCAATGACGCCGGCAACAGCACCAGTGACTTCATCACCAACCTGACGTCGCAAGACATTACCGGCACGCTGTCGGCCGCATTGGCCAGCGGTGAAAAAGTGCAGGTATCGCTCAACGGCGGCGATACCTGGACCGATGCCACCACCAGCGGCACAAGCTGGACATTGTCCGGCCAGACCATCAGCGCCAGCAGCACACTGATGGCGCGCGTGACGAACGGCGTCACCACCAGCACTACTTACAGCCAGATCTACACGCTGGACCAGTCCGCGCCAACCCTGTCGTCGATCGGCCTGAGCGACTCGTCGCTGACCGCCGGGGAAACCGCCACCGTGACACTGGTCTTCAGTGAACAGGTGACGGGACTGGTAACCACCGACTTCACTGTCAGCGGCGGTACGCTGAGCAGCCTGTCCTCCACCGACAACATCACCTGGACCGGCACGCTGACGCCCACCGCGTCCGGCGGCATCGCGCTGGCCGCAGCCAGCGTGACCGATCTGGCGGGCAACAGCGGCCCCGCCAGTGCCTCGGTGTCGCAGGAGTTCAGTTACCGCGCCGACGCCACGGCGCCCAGCGCCACGCTGTCGCTGAACGACACCACGCTGATCAGCGGCCAGACCGCCACCTTGACCCTGACCTTGTCCGAGGCCGTCACGGATACGCCGCTGGCCAGCGACTTCACCGTATCGGGCGGCAGCCTGGGCGCCTTTACCAGCGCGGATGGCGGCACCACCTGGACCGCAACGCTGACGCCGACGGCCAGCGCCAGCGGTTCCGGCAGCGTCACCTTGAATGCCCTGAGTATTTCCGACCCCAGCGGCAACGCCGGTCCAACGCAGTCCACGCTGCTTGCGTTCTCCTATGACACGCAAGTCCCGGGCTCGCTGGCCAGCAAAACGCCGGACCTGTACAGCGAAAGCGATTCGTACAATTCCGCTGCGGAAGGCACTTCTTTCGACAATATCACCAAGGATGACACGCCGACCATCACATTCAGCCTGGCCAGCTCCGGCCTGACGGCAGGCGATTATGTCGACGTGCTCGATACGTCCAACAGTAACGCCATCCTCGGCACGTACACGATTGAAAGCGCGGCGCTGGGCGCCTACGGCAGTTCGATCTTTGTGACGCCAACCAGTGTACTGACCGAAGGCACGCATGCGCTGGTGCTGCGCGCACGCGATGCGGCCGGCAATACCGGGACGCAAAGCTCGTCGCTCAGCATCACGATCGACAAGACCATCGCGTCGATGTCCGGCAAAACGCTGGACCTGGCTGCCGCCAGCGACAGCGGCACCAGCAGCACGGACAACATCACCAACGACAGCACGCCGACCGTCACCTTCAATGTCGCCAATACCAGCGGCCTGGCGGCGGGCGATGTCCTGCAAATCATCGACACGTCCAATGGCAATGCTGTCGTGGGATCGCACACGGTCATCGCATCCGACTACGGCGCCTCGGCCGCGGACATTTCCATTGAATTGACTTCGCTGACGGACGCCACCCATACGCTGGCATTGCAGGCGGTGGACAAGGCGGGCAATACCGGCACGTCCAGCAGCGCCCTGTCGGTCACCATCGACACGACGGCGCCGACCCTGTCGTCCAGTTCACCGTCGGGCAGTGCCAGCAGCATCGGCATCGACACCAGTTCGATTACGCTGACATTCAGTGAAGCGCTGGTCACCAATTCGCAGACCGGCTTCAAGATCAGCAATAGCGGCACCACGCAGGATCTCCGTGAAATCGTGTTCGAAGCCCTCAGCGGCAACACGGGCACTTACAACCCCACCACGCATACCGTCACGCTATCGCTGTCGGGCTCGCTGCAATACAGCGACAGCTATGGCGTGGCTGTATACAACGCGCCGCTGGCCGATACGGCGGGCAACAGCCTGTCGATCGGCACGTCGCTGCTGACTTTCACGACCGAGTCGGAACCGGTTCCCGTGACACCGTCCGCCGTGACGCTGTCGCTGACGGAATCGACTTACGCCAGCCACAGCGGCACGGACGACGATCACTTCACGAACAATAATACGCTGACCATTTCCGGCATTACCGCAAGCTACTTGCAGTACAAGCTGACCAGCGACGACGTCAGTTGGACCACATTGGCGGTGCCGTCGAATGCGACGACGTATTCGTTCGAACTGCCGGACGACACGTATTACGCCGGAGGCATCCAGTTCCGGCAATACGATGTGGCGGGCTATGAAAGCACGTCCACCACGATAAGCGACGACTGGACCATCGACACCGAAGCGCCAACCGGTCACTCCAGCACGTCGTCCTTCCCGTCCTTCTTCGGCCTGGGTACCGTCATCCCGCTCACCCTCATCAGTGGCTACATGGACGGCGAATTCAACCTGGACGAGGAATTCTTCGAATACACCACGGACGGCAGCACGTGGAAAAAGGCGGATTCCACCACCTATCAGGGCTGGACCATTAACAGTGTCGCGATTGCCGAAGGGGGCGAAATCGGCTTGCGCGCGACGGACAAGGCCGGCAACCTCGGCACGAATGACGGCGTGTCCGGCTACACCGTCTATTATGGCGACGGCTATGCGGGCAACCACACGGCCACCGGCAGCAAGGTGCTGTATACGCTGCTGGGCAACGACACGGTCGACGTCAGCGGCACTGAAAACACGGTCTATACAGGCTACGGCAACGACGCGGTAAACATCCAGAGCGGCAGCACGTACAACAAGGTGTACGGCGAAGGCGGCAGCGACACGATCAACGTCAACGGCAGCCACAACACGGTCGATGCAGGGACGGATGGCGACACCATTACGATTTCCGGGGCCAGCAATACCGTGCACGGCGGCGATGGCGGCGATGAGTTCACCGTCAGCACGCTGGGCAGCTCGCTGTATGGTGAGAATGGCAGTGACAAGTTCACAGTGAACGCCAGCCTGTCCGGCACGCTGAGCGGACTGATTGACGGCGGCACGGACGGCACCGATGAATTGATCCTGGGCGTATCCAGCCAGACGCTGACGCTGGCCAATTTGACGTCGAACGTGACCAGCATTGAAAAGATCTCGCTCGGCACCAGCAACACATTGACCATCTCGGGTGCGGCAATCCAGGCCATGTCCGATACGGACAATATCCGCTTCGAAGGCGACAGCACGGACACGCTGTATTACGACAGCTCGCTGTGGGAATCCGCCACCTGGATCCAGATCCTCGGCTACAACAAGTACCAGTTGAAGTCCGACACCAGCATCACGTTCATACTGGACAACGACATCCAGCTGCTCGGGATTGCCTCCTGACCCAGGCTCGATCCGGCCTGGTTCGGCTTACAGCGTACGGCGGCTTTCAAAGCGCCGTATCTCATCCGTCAGCGGATCGGCAAACGAAATCGCCCGCGCCAGCAGTTTTAACGGCGACGACACATCGTCCTGCTTGCACGGCAACGCGACCGGATAAAACGCGTCGTTGACGATGGGGATGCCCAGCGACGCCAGGTGCAGGCGCAACTGGTGCTGGCGGCCCGTGTGCGGCCACAGGCGGTACAAGGTGGTGCCATCGTCCCGGTGTTCGATCACGTCGATCACGGTTTCCGAATTCGGTTCGCCCGGCTCTTCTTTCATGACGAAGAATTTGTCGCCGTCCACCATGCGGCTGCGGTACGTGAACGGAAAATCCACGCCTTCCAGCCGTGGCGCCAGCGCTTCATATTCCTTTTGCACCACGCGCTTCTGGAACATCGACTGGTAGCGCCCCCGGCTGGCGATATTCGACGAAAAAATCACCACGCCGGCGGTTTCGCGGTCGAGGCGGTGGATCGGCGTCAACTCTTCGATACCGAGTTTTTTCCGCAGCCGCACCAGCAAGGTCTCATGCAGGAAGCGGCCCGACGGAATCATGGGCAGGAAATGCGGTTTGTCGACGACCACCAGGTGGTCGTCCTGGAACAGGATTTCCTCTTCAAACGGAATCGGCGTTTCCGGCTGTTCCAGTTCGCGGTAATAAAAGATGCGCATGCCGCGCTGGTAGCGCGACTCGGGCGCCAACGGGCGGCCATCGTTGTCGACCACCTCGCCTTTGGCCATCCGTTCGCGCCACGCGCTTTCGGACACGGCCGGATAGTAGTCGACGAGAAAGGCCAGCATGTTCGGCCACTGCCCTTCCGGCAGCCACAAGTAACTGGGAGCGACGCCGTCGCGCATCGGCAGCGGCGCCTCTTCCCGCACGCGCGGGCGGGGCATGTTATTTCACGCCGGGCACGGGCAGCGTGCGGTAGGGCGGCAACTGGTCCGCATCCACGCCCTTGGTGCGGGCAAACACCGGCAGCACCAGCGGCAGCGCTTTTTCCATGCGCTCGATGCGCTCCTTGCCGGCCGGGTGGGTCGACAGGAAGGCTGGCGGCGCGCCCTTGCTTTGCGTGGCCATCTTTTCCCACAGCACGCGGCCGGCGCGCGGATCGTAGCCGGCGCGGGCGGCCAGGTCCATGCCCACCAGGTCGGCGTCGCGCTCATCGTCGCGCGAGAATTTCAGCGCGGCGCCCTTGGTCACCAGGTTGCCGCCCAGTTCGCCGAGGCGCGGGTCGACACCGAAATACGCGGCGGCGCCGGCGCCCGCCAGGCGGCTCAGGAAGCCCGTGACGGCCGTCTTGCCGGCCTGTTCGCGCGCATGTTCGCGCAGCGCGTGGGCGATTTCATGGCCCATGACCATGGCCACTTCATCGTCCGTCAAATTCAGCTTGGCCAGGATACCGGTGTAAAACGCAATGCGCCCACCCGGCATGCAAAACGCGTTGACGGTCGGTGAATTCAGCAGGTTGACTTGCCAGCCCCATTTCGCCGCTTCCGGATTCCAGCGCGGCGCAAACGGCACGATGCGGCGCGCGATATTGCGCAGGCGCTGCACTTGCGGATCACTGTCCGGCATCAGCGCACCTTTTTGCTGCGCCTGGCTCATCAATTGCAGGTATTGCTGTTTCGATTGCGCGTCGAACGCGGCGGCGTCGCCGGCAATGCCGCGCAGCGGCGACAGGTCATCGACAGGAATGCCGTCCTGCTCGCCCTTGTGAGGCGCCGCGACGGCAAGGGTGCTGACCGCCAGCGCCAGTGCGGCCAGGGTCAGTTTCAGCGGTTTCAGCGGTTTCATTTCGTTGAATTCCATGGTGCAATTTTGGGCAACATCATCATGGCGGGGAACGCCAGGACAAAGCAGATAATAAAGAAGTTGAACCAGCCCGTTTCCGCCACGATGTAGCCGACCGACGCATTGATGAACGTGCGCGGCACGGCAGCCAGGCTGGAAAACAGTGCATATTGGGTGGCAGTGTAACGCGGGTCGGTGCAGCGCGAGATAAATGCCACCAGTGCGGCCGTGCCCAGGCCGGTGCTGGTGAACGATTCGAAACCATAGACGCCGGCCAGCAAGACCGGATCGGCGCCCGCCCTGGCCAGCCACGCAAAGCCGAGGATGGCCAGCGCCTGCAGCACGCCAAACACCCACAACGCCCGGTTGATGCCCAGTTTCACCATCCACACGCCGCCGACGACGCCGCCGGCCAGGCTGGCCCACAGCACGGTGGCGTTGGCGGCCAGGCCGATCTGCGTGGTGGTAAAGCCGAGGTCGAGGAAAAACTTGGTGGCCAGCGCGGTGGCCATGGAATCGCCGATCTTGTACAGCAGGATGAAGGCGACGATCCACAACGCCCGCCGCCAGCCGTCGCGCTGGATGAATTCGCGGAACGGCAGCACGATGGCTTGCTGCAAGTTTTTCGGCGGGTCGCCATACACCTTCGGTTCTTTCACCAGCAAGGTGCAGGCCAGCCCCGGCAACATGAACGCGGCCACGATCCAGAACACCGTTGCCCACGGATAACTGTCGGCTAGCACCAGCCCCAGCGAACCGGGCACCAGTTGCGCGGCCTTGTAGGCGCTGACGATGGCGGCCGCGCCCAGGCCCTGTTCGTTATCTTCCAGCACTTCGCGGCGGTAGGCATCGATCACCACGTCCTGGCTGGCCGACACGAAAGCGACCAGGCCGACGCTGACCGCCACCAGCCCGACCTGGCCGACGGGATCGAGCAAGCCCATGCCGCCGATCAGCAGGAACAGCGCCAGCTGGCTCAACGCCATCCAGCCGCGCCGGCGCCCCAGCGGCAGCGCATAGCGGTCCATCAGCGGCGACCACAGGAATTTGAACGTATAGGAAAACATGACGACCGAGAACAGGCCCAGCGTCTTGAGGTTCATGCCCGACTTGGACAGCCAGGCCTGGGTCAATGACAGCAGCGTGTACAGCGGCAGGCCGGAGCTGAACCCGAAAAACAGGATGGCCAGGATGCGGCCATTCAGATAGGAGCGCCAGCCCGCCGCCGCCATCAGTGCGCCGCCTTCTTGCGCAGGCGGAACACGGCAAGTTCGCCGCGCAGGTTGGGCAAGACTTCGACGATCTTGCCTTCGGCCAGCGCCACGCATTCCACCACGTCCAGCCCCACTTCCTCCGCCAGTTCGCGGAAATCCGTGATGGTGGCGCAGCGCACGTTCGGCGTATCGTACCACTGGTACGGCAAGGTTTTCGACACCGGCATGCGGCCTTTCAGCAAGGCCACGCGATGCGGCCAGTACGCGAAGTTGGGGAATGAAACGATGACTTCCTTGCCGACGCGGACGATGTCGCGCAACAGCTCTTCCACTTGCTTCATCATTTGCAGCGACGACAGGCACAGCACCGTATCGAACGAATTGTCGCGGAACAGGCCCAGGCCGTTTTCCATATCCTGCTGGATCACGCGCACGCCACGCTGCGTGCTTTCCAGCACCTTGTCGTCAGCAATCTCGATGCCGTAACCGGTGCACTGCTTGCCCGCTTGCAGGTATTCCATCATGACGCCATCGCCACAGCCCACGTCCAGCACGTGCGAGCCGGCTTTTACCCAGTGCGCGATGAACGCCAGGTCCGGGCGCGCGCTGCTCAAATCTTCAAAGGTCAACGTCACTTATTTACTCCTTGCGTCAATCCCTTCCAAACGCGATCGTAATACGCGCGCACCATGTTCATGTAGCGCGCATCTTCCAGCAGGAACGCATCGTGGCCGTGCGGCGCATCGATTTCCGCGTACGTGACGGCGCGCCGGTTGGCGATCAGCGCATCGACGATTTCACGGGAACGCTCCGGCGAAAAACGCCAGTCCGTGGTGAACGACGCCAGGAAAAATTCCGCCTTGGTACCCGCCAGCGCCTTGGCCAGGTCACCGCCATGGTTACGGGCCGGATCGAAGTAATCCAGCGCCTTGGTGATCAGCAGGTACGTGTTGGCATCGAAGTACGAGGAAAACTTGTCGCCCTGGTAGCGCAGGTACGATTCGATTTCAAAGTCCACGCCGAAGCCGAATTTGTATTCCTCCGCATCGCGCAGCTTGCGGCCGAATTTCTCGCCCATCGAATCGTCCGACAGGTACGTGATATGGCCGATCATGCGCGCGACTTTCAAGCCGTTTTTCGGCACCACGCCATGTTCGTAAAAATCGCCGCCATGGTAATCGGGGTCCGTCAGGATCGATTGGCGCGCCACGTCGTTGAAGGCGATATTTTGCGTCGACAGTTTCGGCGTCGACGCGATGACGAGGCAGTGGCCCAGGCGGTCCGGATACATGATGGACCAGGCCAGCGCCTGCATGCCGCCCAGCGAACCGCCCATGACGGCGGCAAAGCGGGCGATGCCCAGCTGGTCCGCCAGGCGCGCCTGCGCATTGACCCAGTCTTCCACCGTCACCACGGGGAAGGCTGCGCCATAGGGCTTGCCGGTGGCGGGATTGGTGTGCATCGGGCCCGTCGAGCCGAAGCACGAACCGGGGTTGTTGACCCCGATGACAAAGAATTTATCGGTGTCGAGCGGCTTGCCCGGTCCCACCATGTTGTCCCACCAGCCCACGTTATTCGGCTGGTCGGCATAGACGCCGGCCACGTGGTGGGACGCATTCAGGGCATGGCACACCAGCACGGCATTGGATTTGTCCGCGTTCAGGGTGCCATAGGTTTCATACATCAGCATATAGTCGCGCAGCTGCGCACCGCTTTGCAGTGGCAGCGGCTCCGCGAAATGCATGGTTTTCGGCGTTACGATTCCTATCGAAGGCATGGGTTTTCAGAAAAGCACGGCCCCACGGGCCATTGGTCAATGCGGCGCCCCAATGATAGGCGCCGCAAACTGCCGGAAATGCAATTTTACAAAGCTTGCAATGCCTGTACGGCATCGGCGATGGCGTTCGGCTCCACCGCGCGCAGGATCTTGCGCGTCTGCGGCATGATGAGGCCGAGGTCGCTGTTCAGGATTTCCTGCTTGACCGCCAGGAGCTGCGCAGGATGCATGGAGAATTCGCGCAGTCCCATGCCCAGCAACAGGCGGGTCAGCTTGACGTCACCTGCCATTTCACCGCAGACCGCCACGTCGATGCCGGCCTTGTGGCCGGCCGCAATAGTCATGGCAATGAGCTGGAGCACGGCGGGATGCAGGGGATTGTAAAGGTGCGCCACCTCATAATCAACCCGGTCGATTGCCAGCGTATATTGGATCAGGTCATTGGTGCCGATCGACAGGAAGTCCATGCGCTTGACGAACATCGGCAGCGACAGGGCCGCCGCCGGGATTTCAATCATGGCGCCCACTTCCACCGCAGCGTCGTACGGGATGCCCGCTTCGCGCAACTGCCCCTTCGCTTGCTCGATCATGGCCAGCGCCTGGTCGATCTCGAACGCGTGGGCCAGCATCGGGATCAGGATGCGCACCTTGCCGTACACGGACGCGCGCAGGATCGCGCGCAACTGCGACAGGAACAGTTGCGGCTCGGCCAGGCAATAGCGGATCGCGCGCAATCCCAGCGCCGGGTTCAGCGCCGTGTGTTCGGCCTGGTCCAGCGGCTTGTCCGCCCCCAGGTCCAGCGTGCGGATGGTGACCACCCGCCCTTTCATCATTTCCACGGCCTTGCGGTATTGCTCGAACTGCTCGTCTTCCGACGGAATCGATGCGGCGCGGCCCATGAACAGGAATTCCGAGCGGAACAGGCCGACGCCATGGGCGCCCGACTCCAGCGCCGCCTCGCAATCTTCCGGCAATTCGATATTGGCCAGCAGCGTAATCGGCGTGCCGTCTTTCGTGACGGACGCGGTCTTTTTGAGTTTTTGCAGCTTCTTGCGGGCGCGCTGCTGTTGCAGCTGGCGCTCGCGGTATTGTTCCAGCACCAGCGCGCTGGGGTTGGCGATCACCACGCCGGTGTCGCCATCGATGATGACCCAGTCGTCCTGCTCGATCAGGGTGGATGCCTGCGACATGCCGACCGCCGCCGGGATGTCGAGGCTGCGGGCCACGATGGCCGTGTGCGAGTTCTGGCCGCCCACGTCGGTGATGAAACCGATGAAGGAACGGTCGCGGAACTTCAGCATGTCGGCCGGCGAGATATCGTGCGCCACCACGATCATCTGGGCCTGGAAGCCGTCCGGGTCGGGTTCAACCTGCAGCGGCAGCGGCTCGCTGCCCATCAACACTTTCAAGACCCGCTCCGCCACCTGCTGGATGTCGGCTTTGCGCTCGCGCAGGTAGGGGTCTTCGATTTCATCGAATTGCGCCGACAGTTCGTCGATTTGCGTCAGCAGCGCCCATTCGGCGTTGTAGTGGCGCGTGCGGATGATGTCCAGCGGTGCTTCCGAAATCATCGGGTCCGACAGGATCAGCGCATGCACGTCGATGAACGCGCCCAGTTCGGTCGGCGCATCCTTCGGCAAATCATTCCACAAGGTCTGCAATTCACGGTGCACGGTGGCCAGCGCTTCGCGCAGGCGCGTGACTTCCGCTTCCAGGTGCTCTTCCTGCACCAGGTAATGTTTAACGTCCAGTGCTGCCGGCGCCAGCATATGTGCGCGGCCAATTGCGATGCCGCGTGAAACCGGGATACCGTGGAGGGAGAACGACGCCATATTTTTCAGTGTTGTGTGTGGGCGGCGGTCATCCGGCATTACTCGCCTTCGCCGAACTTGTCATTGACCAGCGCGGTCAGCGCCGTGATGCAATCCTGTTCATCGGGACCATCCGCTTCCAGCACCACCTTGGCGCCCTTGCCGGCCGCCAGCATCATCACGCCCATGATGGACTTGGCATTGATGCGGCGGGCATTGCGGGTCAGGAAAACGTCGCTTTTGTACTTGGCCGCCAGCTGCGTGAACTTGGCGGAGGCCCGTGCATGCAGGCCCAGCTTGTTAATGATTTCGAGTTCTTGCTGGATCATAAAGGTTCTCAGTTGGTTACACCACGCGGATACGGTTATCGACCCGCACCGCGCCGTTTTGCGCGCCGGCCAGGGCCATTTCAACCACCACATCCAGCGTGTCGCGGCGGTAGGTGATCGCACGCAACAGCATCGGCAGGCTGATACCGGCAATCACTTCCACGCGGCCGGCATCGGCCAGCTTGTTGCAGCAATTGGCGGGGGTACCGCCTTTGATATCGGTGATGACCAGCACACCGGCGCCGCTGTCGAGGCGCTTGATGGCCGCCTGCGCCAGCGCCTGTACTTCATTCAAATCCTGGTCCGCCAGCACGTCGATGGCTTCCAGCTTTTCCGTCTCGCCACGGAAGACGTGGTTGCACGCGGCAATAAATGCCTGGCCCAACGGTGCGTGCGTCATGAGCAAAATGCCGACCATGCTTACCCCTGCGCCGCCTGGGCCGCGCGTGCTTCCACCGCGTCGATGAACATGGCGGCCACCTGGAAGCCCGTCTGCTGCGTGATCTCCTGGAAGCAGGTGGGGCTGGTGACGTTCACTTCTGTCAAGTTTTCACCAATAACATCCAATCCTACCAGCAACAAACCGCGTGCCGCCAGTACAGGGCCGAGGCTTTCCGCAATTTCGCGGTCACGGGGCGACAGTGGCTGCGCCATACCCGTGCCGCCGGCGGCCAGGTTGCCCCGCACTTCGCCCGCCTGGGGAATACGCGCCAGCGCGAACGGCACCGGTTTGCCATCGATCAGCAAGATGCGCTTGTCGCCTTTGACGATGTCCGGGATAAAGCGCTGCGCCATGATGGTGCGCGTACCCAGCACCGTCAGCGTTTCAATGATGGAGCCCAGGTTCAGGCCATCATCCTTGACGCGGAAAATGCCGGCGCCGCCCATGCCGTCCAGCGGCTTGAAAATCACGTCGCGGTGCTGGCGGTGGAATTCACGCAGGCGCTGTTCCGACGAGCTGACCAGGGTGGGCGCGGTGAATTGCGGGAATTGCGCAATCGACAATTTTTCATTGTGATCGCGGATCGCGGACGGCTTGTTGAATACGCGGGCGCCCTGCTGCTCCGCCAGTTGGAGCAGGTACGTGCCGTACACGTATTCCATGTCGAACGGCGGATCCTTGCGCTGGATGACGGCGTCGAATGCATCGAGGCGCGATTCGTGCACGTCGGTGGCGCGGTACCAGTCGTCGCCATCGCCGGTCAGCGTGATCCTGGCCACGCGCGCCGTGACCACGCCGTCCAGCAACACCATGTCATGCTGTTCGAACGCATAGACGTCATGGCCGCGGCGCGCCGCCTCGGCCATCATCGCGTAGGTCGAATCCTTGTAGGTTTTAAAACTGGCCAGCGGATCGGCAAGGAAAGCTATTTTCATGGTGGAGCTCTATAGAGGGAATGTATCGATTTTAGCCGACTTCGCCTGAACGCACCGGGCGTCTCCCGGCGAGAAGGGCTGTCTAATACACTTCCGGATTCGGGTCCGTCCGCTCCATTTCCAGCGATGCCGCCAGCAAAGCCAGGCGCGCCACCACGCCATACACGTAGAAGCGGTTCGGCGCCGCCGTGCCCGGCTTGGCTTTCACGTCCGGCACCGCGTGCTGCTGCGCGAACGCCAGCGGCATGTATTGCGAACCGGGCGCGTTGAGATTTTGCTCCACGCCGCGCTCCGCGTGCACACGGTAAAAGCCGCCCACGACGTAGCGGTCGATCATGTACACCACCGGTTCCGCCACCGAATCCTTGATGCTCTCAAAGGTCGGCACGCCTTCCTGCACGTTCAGGTCAGACACCACTTTGCCATCCTTGATGATCGACATGCGCTCGCGCTGCGCGGCCGTCAATTCCTTCAATTCGGCCGCGTCGCGCACGGAAATGATGCCCTTGCCATAGGTGCCCGCGTCGGGCTTGATGATGACAAACGGCTTCTGGTCCTTGATGCCGTATTCCTTGTACTTCTTGCGGATTTTCGCCAGCAGCGCATCGACATTGGTGGCCAGGCAATCCAGGCCGTCGCCGCTGTGCACGTCGACTTCGCCGCACTTGGCGTGGAACGGGTTCAACATCCACGGGTCGACGCCAATCAGCTTGCCGAACTTCTTCGCCACTTCATCATAAGCGGTCAGGTGGTTGCTCTTGCGGCGCAACGCCCAGCCCGCATGCAGCGGCGGCAGCAAGCTTTGCTCGTGGATGTTTTGCAAAATGTCGGGGATCCCCGCCGACAAATCGTTATTGATCAAAATGGTGCACGGATCGAAATCCTTCAGGCCCAGGCGGCGCCCGTTCGGCGAACGCACCAGCGGTTCGATCACCAGCATATTGCCGTCTTGCAGCGCCAGCGGCGTCGGCTGGGTAATCTCCGGCGACAGCGAGCCCAGGCGTACATGCAGCCCGGTCTGGCGGAAAATCTGCATCAGGCGCGCAATATTTTCCAGGTAGCGCGGATGGCGGTCCTTCACCTCGGGGATCAGCAGCAGGTTGCGCGCGTCCGGGCAATACTTGTCGATGGCGGCCATCGCGGCTTGCACCGACAGCGGCAGCATTTCCGTGGCCAGGTAATTGAAACCGGCGGGGAACAGGTTGGTATCGACCGGCGCCAGCTTGTAGCCGGCATTGCGCAAATCAACGGAGCAATAGAATGGCGGCGTATGTTCCTGCCATTCCAGGCGGAACCAGCGTTCGATGGCCGGCGTGGCGGCGATGATCTTTTCTTCGAGGTCGAGCAGCGGTCCAGTCAGGGCCGTGACGAGGTGGGGGACCATGATTGCTTCCTTAACAACTATAGAAAAACAGTCTTATATTACCGTGCAATCTCACCAAATCGGGGCAAAAGTGGCATTTTAAAGGTTAAGAGATAGAAAAAAGGTGCCCTTAGGCACCCTCATCTCAGGCAACACAGCTTTCCATGCAAAAAGGCGCCGTTTTCGGCGCCTTTTTGCAGCAGGACGGTGCGCTTGCGCGCCGCCCTACGTTCTCAGCAATTAAGCGTGGTAAGCCTGTTCACCATGGCTGGTGATATCCAGGCCTTCGCGCTCTTCCTCTTCAGGAACACGCAGGCCGATGACGATATCCACCAGTTTGTAGGCGATCACGGAAACCACGGCCGACCACACGATGGTGATGCCGACAGCGGTTGCCTGGGTCGTCACCTGGGCGCCGATCGAATACGCATCGGCCGACATCTTGTTGGTCACGTAGTCGAAGATGCCCTGGCCGCCCAGCGATGGCGCAGCGAACACGCCGGTCAACAGTGCACCCAGGATACCGCCCACGCCGTGTACGCCGAACACGTCCAGCGAGTCGTCCGCGCCGATCAGGCGTTTCAGGCCGTTCACGCCCCACAGGCAGACCACACCAGCCAGCAGGCCGATGGCCAGTGCGCCCATCGGGCCCACATAACCGCAGGCAGGGGTGATGGCAACCAGGCCAGCCACCGCGCCGGACGCGCCGCCCAGCATCGAAGGTTTGCCCTTCATCATCCACTCGCCAACCACCCACGATACGGTGGCGACAGCGGT
Source organism: Pseudoduganella rivuli (assembly GCF_009674485.1). GTDB lineage: Bacteria > Pseudomonadota > Gammaproteobacteria > Burkholderiales > Burkholderiaceae_D > Rugamonas > Rugamonas rivuli_B. The sequence goes on from NZ_WKJJ01000009.1 coordinate 312,853, forward strand.
TGCCAGCAGCGTGTTGACGAAGGCCAGGGCCGCCACGTCGCCGGCTTCCAGTGCGGAACCGGCATTGAAACCGAACCAGCCCACCCACAGCAGCGATGCGCCGATCATGGTCATCGTCAGCGAGTGCGGAGCCATCGATTCGCGGCCATAGCCAACGCGTTTGCCGATGATGATGGCGCCAACCAGGCCGGCCACGGCGGCATTGATGTGCACCACGGTGCCGCCGGCGAAGTCCAGCGCGCCTTTTTGCCAGATGTAGCCGGCTTTGGCGGTTTCCGCGGCCAGGGTCGCGGCATCCTTGATCGCGTCAGGACCGGTCCAGAACCAGACCATGTGGGCGATCGGCAGGTACGAGAACGTGAACCACAGGACCACGAACGCAACCACGGCGGAGAATTTCGCACGCTCGGCGAAAGCACCGACGATCAGGCCGCAAGTGATGGCGGCAAACGTGCCCTGGAACGCGACGTAGATGAACTCAGGAATCACCACGCCTTTGCTGAACGTGGCCGCAGTCGTGAACGACGCCTTGACCGGATCCCAGATACCGTTCAGGAACAGGCGGTCGAATTTACCGTAGAACGCGCCGCCTTCCGTGAACGCCAGCGAGTAGCCATAAATGCACCACAGCGTAATGATCAGCGCAAAAATGAAGAACACTTGCAACAGCACGGACAGCATGTTCTTCGAGCGTACCAGGCCGCCGTAGAACAGGGCCAGGCCAGGGATCGTCATCAGGATCACCAGCAGCGTGGCGACAAACATCCAGGCAGTGTCGCCCTTGTTGGCGACGGGCGCCGGTGCGGCAGCCGCATCGGCAGGTGCAGCGGCGGCAGCGGCTGGTGCTGGTGCTGGTGCCGCATCAGCAGGTGCGGCGGCAGGCGCGCTGGCAGCCGGTGCGGCGGCGGCAGCGGAAGCCACCGCGGCTTCGGCAGGTTTGGCATCCTGCGCCTGCACCGGCAGTGCGGCGCCGAAGGCGAACAGCATCGCCGCCCCGGCCAGCATTTTCGTTATGGTTTTTTTCATGGCTATCATCCCCAATTTGATTGCATCAGAGTGCGTCGTTGCCGGTTTCGCCGGTACGGATACGAACGACCTGTTCCAGGTTATAGACGAAAATCTTGCCGTCGCCGATCTTGCCGGTACGGGCAGCTTTCTCAATGGCTTCGATGGCTTGATCGACAACAGCATCGTCGACGGCCGCTTCGATTTTAGTTTTTGGCAAGAAATCCACCACGTATTCCGCGCCACGGTACAGCTCGGTGTGGCCCTTCTGACGGCCGAAGCCCTTCACTTCCGTCACGGTAATGCCCTGGACATTGATGGCCGACAGGGCTTCGCGAACTTCGTCCAGTTTGAACGGCTTGATAATTGCAGTAATCAGTTTCATGGCATGCCTCGCTATCAGAAGACTTTGGAAACAGTCAGCACGGCGCCGGTTTTCGCCAGATCCTTGCCGCCCGCGCCAACGTAGGCGTCGGAGTTCGCTTTGATCACGGCCAGCGACACGGCGGCAACGCCGAAGTCCTTGGTCACGCCGATCTTGTAATCGGTGTAGCTGGCGGCGCTGTTATGGCTGACTTTCTGGTGGCCCACGTGCAGGTTCAGCACCAGGCCTTCGGCCAGTTCCTGGTTGATCTGGGCGTCCAGGTAACCGGAATGCTTACTGTCGGCAAAGCCGAACAGGTTGGTGGTCGACGACGAATACTTCAGCGTGGCCGGGCCATAGCCCACCTGGCCGTACACTTCAAACGTATTGGCGCTTGGCTTCAGGCCGTTCGACGGGTAGAAGTAGTACAGGCCGCCAACGTCATAGGTGACGCCAGGGGCGATCTCGCCGCGCTTGCCGCCATAGATATCCCATTCGAGATTGGTGTCGCCGCCGCCATCCTTGATCCACTTGATCGACGAGGCCCACGTCCCCACATACAGGCCAGTCGGGTTGTGCGTGTAATCGGCGCCGGCTTGCAGGGCAGGCTTCAGGCGCGATTGGGAAATGCCGCGATAGCGGTAGTCGGAGGTGACTGCTGCATTGAAGGACACCTCGTGATCCGGCTTGGCTTCTTCTGCGTGCGCAAGTCCCGCTCCCATTGCGGCAACCGCCAACGCAACTGCGGCTGCTACAGACGAGGGCTTGGTCATGTATTTCATAGCGATATCCTTTAGTTTGAACTTGATGAGCTATTGCGGTTTAAAATCCAGGCTGAGCCTAAACGTTCATTACCTCTTTAGCAGAATGCGTGCCAGCGCACCGTCCAGGCACCGTTATGAAGCGGCTACCGTATAGTCGATAGTGTTCAGCACATATAGTTATCCGGCTGCACCACGCCTTGCACCATCTCGTGGCATAGTAAGACGACATCGCACCAGATTGGTGCGTTTTTAGAGACATTTCAAAAAGATCAAGGAACCCCTCATGGACATGAACAGTTTTTTCAATGACATGCAAAGCAAGATCAACCAGGCGATTGAAAACTCGCCTGCGAAGGACATCGAAAAGAATGTCAAAGCCATGATGACGCAGGGCTTTGCCAAGCTGGACCTGGTTACGCGGGAAGAATTCGATGTACAGGCGCAAGTACTGGCCAAGACGCGCGCCAAGCTGGAAGCGCTGGAAGCGCGGCTGGTGGAACTGGAAGCGAAGTTCGCTGCCGACAAGGATTGAACGGAGCGTTATTCCTGTACGGGCGCGTCCGTAGCGTGGCGGGCGGCGCCGTAATCCCCCAGCTCCGGATTCCAGCCGTAGATGGCCACGGCACTGTGCCCTTTTAACGGGTGTTCGCCCTGCGGCAGCAGGAAGTCCGGCAAACCCACGCGCTGCGCCACCGCATCAGAACAAATCACGGGATAGCCGAACTGCTTGCACATCCCCTCCAGCCGCGACGCCACGTTGACCGTGTCGCCGATCGCCGTATATTCGTGGCGGTCGCTGGAGCCGATATAACCGATCACGGCCGGCCCGCTGTGCAGGCCGATGCCCATCGCCAGCGGCGGCCACCCTTCCTGTTCCAGTTCGCGGTTCAATTCCGCCAGTTCCGCCAGCATGTCGCGCGCCGCTTCCAGGCCCGCTTTTTCCGGACTTGGCAGGGGATTGGGCGCACCAAAGAACGCCATCATGCCGTCGCCGATGAATTTATCGACGGTGCCGCCATGCCGGTGCACCATGGCGGTGATGCGCGCAAAGTACCGGTTCAATAACGACACGACCTGTTCCGCCTCCATGCGCTCGCTCATGGCGGTGAAATTGCGGATGTCGGAAAACAGCACGCACACCTCGGTTTTCACGCCGCGCCGCCCCGCATCGAGGTCGCCGCTCATGATTTGCTGCATCACGTGCGGGCTGACATAGCCGGAAAAACTGCGCCGCAACCGCTGCTTTTCACGGAAGTTGCGCCACGCCTGCCATGCGGAGCGCGACAGCGCCGCCGCCCACATGGCCAGCAATGCCGCCCCCGGCGCAGCCCACCAGCCGGACTGCAGCCACAGGGCGCTGCCCGCCAGCAGCGCCACCGACAGCATGGCCGCCAGCAACAGCTTGCGCGCCACGGCGGGATGGAACCAGAACAGCGCGCCCAGCAGCGCCATCAGCCCCTGCAAACCGGGCGACACGGGCTGCACCATACCCTGGTTCAACATGCTGCGCACCGCTTGCGCATGGGCCAGGACACCCGGCTGGCGCTTGACGCCAGGCCGCCAGCCGGCCAGCGCCACCGGCAGGTTCACCAGGTCGGTGTCGTCCTGCACCGTGCCCAGCAGCACGGCGCGCTTGTCGAAGATGCTGCGCAGGCGCTCGGTATTGCCATCGCGCGCCAGTTGCAGCACTTCGCCCAGCGGCAGGTAATGGAATTCCGCGCCGATCTGGTAATTGATCAATCCCCGCCATTCGCTCCGCACCCCCATCGCCGCCGCGATTTCGCTGGACAGCGTATGGGGGCTGCGGTCAGGCAGGCAATTCCAGCCCGGGTCGGGGTAGCGCCGCACGCGCGTATCGTCATCGCTGCAAAACAGCGCGGACGCCAGCGCCTGGGGTTCCTGCTGGGATGCCAGCACGGCCGCGTAATCGATCTGGATATCGCGGTAATGGCCGCGCTGGAAATCCCATACCTTGGCCAGCACCAGTTTGGTCTTCGGCAAGGTGCGCAGCAGCCCGGTCAACAAGGTGCGGTGGAAATCCAGTTCGGGATTGCGCACGGAGACCAGCGTGTCGAAACGCTTTTCCGGCAATACCAGGTCCAGGCCGATAACAGTGGCGCCCGCGTCGCTGGCGGCGCCCAGGAATTCCGCCAGATAGCGGTGGCTCAGGCTCAGCGGCTCGTCGACGGTATCGAGAAACGCTTCATCGATGCCGACCAGCACTACGTCATTGGCGACCGGTTGCGGGAAGTATTGCCGGTTGAATTCAAACTGGGCGTCGAGCAGGCGCGCGTCGAAGACCGGCGCCGCCAGCATGGACAGCGCCGCCAGCGCGGTGGCCGCCAGCAATCCCAGCGCCATGCCGGTATTGCGTCTGCCACGTCCGCCGCCGCCCGATAAATCCATCCCCCCGGTCCTCCGCTCAGCGCGCCAGTGGATTGGCGCTGCTTAAATCCGGACGCTGGCTGGCAATGATGCGCCACACGTCGCGCGCTTCGTCCACCATGCCACGGTCGCGCAGGATTGCCACGTACAGCACCCATTCCTCGACGGCCGCGCCGGAAGACGGACGCAAGCCCAGCACGCTGTCCGCTTCGGCCTGCGTGGCCATGGAAAATTCCGCCGACGCGCTGCGCTGCTGGCCATCCGGCGCGGCGCCGCTGACACTCCAGCGGTAATCCTTGCCCTGGGCCAGTTTGGCGCCGGCAGGCAATTCCCACACCATGCCATCGACGGTGGCGCGCTGCACCACGGTGTCAGGCAATTCCGTGACCGTGACGTCGAAGGTGCCCGGCTCCGGCGCGCTCCACTGGAAGCGGGGACGGGGATTGACTTGCTTGCTGCGGTTCGATGGCGACAGCATGGCGATATCCTGTCCCAGCGCCCGCATCTTGAAGGCGGCGGCGCCCAGGTTCGGGTTGACGGCGGCCTGCACGATTTTTTCCGCCAGCGACTTCGTCACGGGCGGCTTGCCGCTGATGACTTTCAAGCCATCGGCGCTGACTTCCGCCATCACCGGGCCGGTCATCTGGTAAATCAGCTTCGCCCCATAGTGCGACACGGACGCCTTGCTGACGGCGTCCAGCTTGATTTTCGCGCCGGCTTTCACGTAGCCCAGCAATTGCAGCTTGCCGACCGTTTCCTTGTTGTCGCGGTCTTTCTGCAGCACTTCGCCGCTGCCCTGCACGTCGAGCACCATGCCAACCACGTCGGCCGGGCCCGCCGCGAATGCCGGCTGCGCGATCGCCGCGCAAGCGAGCAGGAACGCCGCTCCGAACCACTTCCACGCTTTATTTATCATGACTCCCTCCCCTGTTTTCACTGCGATGTCTGATCCTGTGGCAAGGCACCCAGCGCGGCCTCGATGTCTTTGACGGCGGCAGTCTTGCCCGCTGCCTGCGCAACCGCCAGCGCGCGCCGCCAATAACGGCGCTGCGCCGCCACGTCGCTGCCCGCATGCCCCAGCAACTGCAAGTCCTGCAACACCTTGTCCGGCAACCCGCCCTCCTTGTCCAGCGCCAGCGCCTGCAACAGCGCAGCCTCCGCCGCCGCCTTTTGTCCCAGCGCCAGTTGCGCCGCGCCCTGCAGGCGCAAGGCATTGGCTTTTTCCACCGCGTCGTCGCCGCTTTTCGCCAGCGCTTCACCGGCGCTTTTCAATGCGTCCTCGGCGTTGCCCCGTTGCAGCGCCAGCCGCGCAGCCAGGCCGTTCAATTTGCCGGCCAGCGCGCAATCGCCGCACAAGGCGGCGCCCTCGCGCTGCCATTTGTCGGCCGCGCCGGCGTCATTGCGCTGCAGCGCCAGCAGCGCATGCTGCAATGCCGCTTCCGCCCGCCGCTGCGGACTGAATACAACGCCGCCGCCATCGAGCAACCGGTCCAGCATGGCGGCCGCCAGCTCCGGCTTGCCCAGCCGCTGGTAGCACTGCGCCAGATTCAGCAAATTAAGGGCAATGCCCTCTTCGTTTTCCACCGCCCGTTCCAGCTGCAACGCCGCCTCGAACGCATGCAGCGCGCGCACGGTGTCGCCCGCCGCAAAACTGTCCATGCCCTGGCGGTTCAGCGCCACCGCCTGCGCCTGGCTCGGCGACAGCACTTTCTGCGTGCCGCACGCTGCCAGCAGCGCCATGCACAGCACCGCCATCAGCAGCGCCCGCATCGTGGCCGGCAAGCAGGGGCCGTTCATTTCTGATCCTTCACTGGCGGCTGCGGTGGTTGCTGCGGCTGCGCCGGCTGGGGCATCAACGGCAACGGCAAATCCTGCTGGCTGTCGATGGCCACGCCGCGCGCTTGCGGCGGCGGCAGCCACAAGCGCATCGGCCAGCTCTTGGTCGCGCCCTGCATCAGGCGCGTGCCATCCGCGCCGATCTGCTGCGCATCCTGCAGCAAGCCTGGCGCCGCCTGTTCCGTGTCCCCGGTGATGCGTTTGACGCTGGCGCCCGCCGCCTGCAAATCCGTCACGGTCTTGTCGGCCTTGTCCAGCAGGACGGGCAACTTGCTGTTGACCGCGTCCAGCGCACGGTCAGTCTTGTCCAGGCTGCGTTCGGTCCGCACTTCCAGCTGATGCATGTCGTCGCCCGCGCGCCGCACCGTCTGTTCCAACCGCTCGGCCGTGGCCGGCAGCGTTTCCATGGCATTGGCCGCCGCGCTGATCGCGCCCTGGAATTTACCTTTCGGGTCATTCAGGCTGGCGCCCAGCGTGGTCGCGTGTTCGATCACCGGCGCCAGCGTTTCCTGGAAATGCGTGGCGATTTCCGCCAGGCCCGGCGTGCGCTCATAGGCCAGCACGTCGCCCGCGCCGACCGGCCGTGCATCGTAGCGCTGCGGGTGCAGTTCGATGACGTTCGGCCCCAGCATGCCTTCCTGCGTCAGCTTGGCGATCGTGGTGCGGGGAATGTAACCCATGTAATTGCGGTAAATGCCCAGCTCCACGCGCACCCGCAAGTTCGATTGCACGGTGGGCGGCAGCAATGCGATGCGGTCGACCGCACCAACGATAAAACCATTGAGCTTGACCGGCATGCCCGGCGTCATGCCGGCCGCTGTCGGCGCCAGAAAGTGGATGCGCTCCTTGCTGCTCAACATGCCCTGCTGCGACGCGGTGTACACGAACCATGCCGCCAGCGCCAGCAGCGCGGGCATGGCCAGCAGCCACGCCCTGCGCGCCAGCGGCGGCGCCGCCGTGGAAAATGGCAGGTGCTTGCTCACAGGTGCACCACGTCGGTCACGCCCAGGCCGGCGGGCAAGGGGCCGCGCTGCAAATAGCAGACGGCGCGCAGCGGAAAGCGGCGCCGGTACAGCGCAGGCAAGTGCAGCAAATTATCCGCATCGTCATGTTCATAAACCCGGTCGAACAGCAGGCATTCCGGATGGCGCAGCCACATTTGCAGGAAGTTGATTTCCACCTGCATATGCCACGGCAAGCCGGACACCAGGTAGCCCGGACTCACACCGGACAATAAACCGGTGTCGTCCAGCGCCTGGTCCACCGCGCGCCAGAAGCGCTTGCGGGCCGGCCCCGCCGGTTCCAGCAATGCGATATTGTCGCGCACGCTGAGCTGGCTCAGCACCGTGGCCTTGCGCGACACGAGGCCGATCTGGTGCACCGCCACCTTGCGCCGCACACGGTGCCGGCCAACATGGAATTCCGTATGGTCTTCATGTTCCGGCAACAGCAACTGGTCGACGAAGGCGCCGCAGTCCGTGCGGCGCGCGCACGCGATGGAACTGATCCGTCCCTGCATCAGCGCATGCTCGCTGCCATCGTCGCCGGTGAATTCTATCAACGGATACATCAGGTCCCCGCCGCCAACGGGCCGTACAGCAGCACGGCCGCTACGATATTCAACAGCAGCAGGCCGAACACGCTTTGCATGACGGCGCGGCCCACCGTGTCGGGCAAGCTGGTATGGTCGCTGCGGCCCAGCCCATGCCATGCCGCCACGCTGGCAATCACCAGGCCGAAGCCCATGCTTTTCACGGCCACGTAGGCCACGTCGCGCGGCGACAGCACCAGCGCCAGGTGCGTGAACAATTCGCGCGCAGGCAATTCCAGCAGCACGGCGGCAATCACGATGCCACCCGCGACGGCGGCCGCCTCCACATACACGGTCAGCAATACGCACGCGCAGATACAGGCCAGCACCATCGGCACGGCCAGGTAATCGCGCGTCGACAACCCCAGCAGGCGCAGGCTGCGCGCTTCGCCATCGTGCTGCATGCTACCGAGCCGCGCGGTCATCATGGTGCCTGTGCGCAGCAGCACGGGAATGGCCACCAGCATCGGGCCCGCTTCCCGCACCAGCAGCACGGCCAGCAGGCGCACCGCCAGTTCCGGGCTGGCGGTTATGGTGCGCACCAGCAGAGCGATCAGCAACGTGCCCGCCACGGCGGCGGCCAGGCTGGTGCTGGCCAGCCCCCGCGCGCCCATGTCCAGCAACAGGCGCAGGAAGCGGCTGCGGTGCGGCGGGCGGCCCAGCACGTGGATGTGGCGCAGCGCATAGCCGGCCATCGCCAGCGCGCCGGCGGCGTCGGACCACAGCGGACGGGCCGGATGCGACATCACGCCCCCTGCCCGGTCAGGTAAAACGCGGCCCAGTAGCGGGGTTCGGGGAATTTCTTCCACAGCGCCTGCTGCGCTTCCTGCAGCGCCTGCGCCTTGCCCTGTCCGGCGCGCAGCTTTTCATAAAACGTCACCATCAAATCCGCCGTCGCCTCATCGTCCACTTCCCACAAGCTGGCAATGATATTGCTACTGCCCGCATACAGGAAGCCCCGCGTCATGCCGATCAAGTCATCGCCGCTCATTGCGCGGTTCAAACCTGTCTCGCAGGCGGACAGGGTCACCAGGTCCGCGTCCAGCTGCAAGCCATAGATTTCCGATACGGTCAGCGAGCCGTCGTTCTTTTTGTCGGCGGCCAGCGCCAGCCGCGATTGCAGCGGCACGTCGGCGCGGAACTGGCCATGGGCGGCCACGTGCAGGAAACGGAATTGCGGCGCGACGTCCTTGAACGCGGATTCCGACGCCACGGCGCGCGTCAGCAAACGGCTGCCGGGCAGCATGGTGGAAATCTTGCGCGCTTCCTCTTCCGCGGCGGGCAAATCCAGTTGTGGATTGCCCAGGTCCGGATTGCCGAACACCAACATGCTGTCCATTTTCGCGGCGCGCGGCGCGCGCAGGTATTGCTGCACGCTGGCGCTGGGCAGGAAGCGCAGCTGGTGCGCCGCCGGCAGGTAATCCTTGCCGTCATGAAGTGCGGCAAACGGCAGATAGTGCAGCGGGCCGTGCGGCACGATGACCAGGTGCCGGCCCGCGATCAGGCCCGAGACGGGCGCCAGCAGCTTGTTGTACAGCGCCTGGCCCGCCGCCAGCGCAGCCGCCTGCTGCGCCTCGATCTGGCTGCGGAAGGCGCGCACTTCGCGCTCCAGGCCGGCGCCATCGATCACCGCCGACTGGACCTGGTCCGCGCTGACGGCCACGATGGCCAACTGGCCGCCGTGCTGGTAATACTCGACCAGGACTTCGTTGGGACGCAAATAGCGCCGCACGTCGGCCAGCGACAATGCACCCACGCTGACCAGCGACGCCAGCGCGGGATCGGCTGCCTTCAACTGCAATACCTGCTGGCGCGCGGCGCTGCGCGATTCCGCGTTGCCGGCGCGCGCCATGTCCACCGGCAGTTGGGCCGCCGCCTGTTCGGCCGCCTGCTGGTACGACTTCAGCAGGCGCGCGCTGTCCGCGCTGCGCCCGGCCAGGGGCGTGCCGCCGCTGCGCCCGGCCAGCAGATCGACCAGCGCGCGGGACTTGCCCCGCTCCATCAATTCATAGGCCGTATCGGCCTGCTTCAGCGCCAATGCCAGCGTAATGGCGCGCGCATAAATCGCCTGCTTGTCGCCGACGAAGCCGATCTTGCTGGTTTCCGTATTGATGCTGGCGCGCTGTTCTTCCACCGTATCGATGGCCTGCTTCAGCCATGCCAGCGCGGACGCCTTGTCGCCCGCCTGCTCCGCAATGCGAGCCCGCTCCGACAGCAGCATCCAGTAAATTTCGCCGTTTTCCTTTACCTGCGGCAGCGCCAGTACACGGTCGAATCCTGCCTTCGCCTGGTCCAGCCGCCCCGTCTCCAGCAGCGCCTTGTTCAGCATGAAGGCGCGCGGCAATTCCACCCACACCCAGTTGTTCACACCGGTCAGGAAGCCGCCGGAAAACAGCTTGTCGAGGAAGATATTGACGGCAAACAGCTTGTCGCTGTTGAGCGCATCGAGCACGCCCTGCCAGTCGCCCAGCGCCATGCGCGCGCGCGCGATGGCCAACGCCTTGGCGCTGCTGTAGGCGGAAAACATGCTGCCCTGGCCCTTGACCATGCGGTCGACGATCTCCTGGCCCCTGGCCTTGTCGCCATTCAGCGCGTGGCCGATTGCGACCGCCGCCATGCTGTTGTACAGCATGTCGAGATCGTCGCTCTGGTCTTCTTCCAGCCACGCGACATTGGCCCGTGCAATCTTGATGGCGGCGTCGTACTGGCCCAGGTCCAGCAGCGCTTCGGCGCGCATCTGCCCCAGCGCCGGGGTCGCGTCGTCCAGCGCGAACAGGCGCGTGCTTTTATCGCCGCCTTTTTGCAGTTGCACGGCCAACTGGTCGAGGCACGCCATCAACTGCGTATAGCGTTTGGTCTTGGAATAGGCGTAGCACAGCGCATGGCGGTCGCGCGTATCCAGCGGTCCCCGCGCCGCCTGTTCTTCCAGCGCTTTCTCCAGCTGGTCGAAGCGGCCGCTGGCCGCCATGGCCACCTGGTCGGTGGTGCGGTCGGCCCACGCCGGCGCGCACAGCGCCAGCGCAAGCACCACCGCGGCTTTTTTCACAGAAATCACATTATCAGAACCAGTAACCGATATTGATGGTCACGCCCTTGGTTGCCTTGCCATGCACGTACGACAGGCCGCCACGCAGGAAACTGCGCGCATTGGCGGCATTGCGGTTGGTGCCAACCGTGACGCCGATTTCCTGGGTGTTATCGACGAATGGCTTGTCGCCCAGGTAACGGGTATCGATCAGCGAGAATTCCGCCGCCATTTTGCCCCCCATCATGGACGTCGGCATCGAATACATGATGCCGTTACGCGCCATGGTCAGCGCGATATCCGGGTCGAACGAGAAATCGCGGCTGGAGAACTTGCCGGTCTTGTAGTAGCCCAGCATATTGCCGACGGCGATCGCCTGGTTGCCGCCCAGCGCGAACACATAGGTGCTCATCAGGCTGGCCGACGCGATGGTGGACACGGTGGCGCGGTCTTTCGATGCGACGATCGAATACTTGCCGCCCGGCGTCAGCGTCCAGCGGTCATTCATCGGGTAGCGGTAAGAGATGCCGAAGCCGCCATGGTAGGTATCCGCCTCGCCCACTTTGACCAGCGCCAGCGGCAACGCAAACACCAGTTGGCGGCGCGGATCGATGTCATTGCGGATCGTGTACGACAGCGGCAGCGTCATGGAACGCACGCGGTCCGCGCTGCCATCGATATTGAAACTGGAATAACCGAGGCCCACGCCGATCAGGTTATTGCTGCCCGTGTCCATGCCGGCCGGGCCGGTGACGATCTGGCTCATCGGATCGAAGCTGGCGGCAAAATCGGCCTGTCCCGCCATCGGGATGGCCCCGCCCATGCCGGTGATCGCGCTGGTGGCCGAGTGCATGGCTTGGTAATTCATGATCTTGCCGATCAGGTCGGACTTTTTCACGAAGTCGATGAATTGTTCTTCGCTGTCGTCGCGGCTACTGCCGGTGAATTGGCCGGAAATACGCAGCTCCGGGAAGTTGTACGTCAGTGTGCGCGAATTGCTCGCATAGTTGAGGAAGACGCCCACATCATTGAAACGGCCCTGCACGTTGGCGGGCGACGTCTGGGTATAGCCGAGATTACTCAGCGTGAAATTGCGCACTGCGTCGATGAACACGTCAGAGCTGGATGCGCACAGCTGCTGACCGACGTTGGTGCCGACGTCGGCACGGAAGGAGTACGAGCGGTCGCAACCATTCACAGTGGAAAACTGGGCCATCGCTGGCGCCATGCAACCGCTGGCGACTGCCAGCGCAATGACTTTGCCTAATCTCATGCGGATACCCTTTCTTTATTGACAGAACCAGTGGTGAAAGTTCAAGAGACAGCGTATGCCGGACAACATTTACTTGCAATCAATTTTCCCCGGCTGTTGTATTCAAGTTCAGGGCTGGACAAGCGATGCCGGATTCCATATTAATTCCCTCGTGTTAATATTTATTTTTTAATATTTGGAGACTGTCGATGGGTGCCGCCGGCTGGATAAAATCAGCGCTGCTGGGCAGCGTCACGGCCACTTCGCCATGCGCCCCTGTCACGCCGCTGACGCTGCAACGGCCCGAAGGTCCGCGCCATTGCCTGCTGGGTATTCCCACTGCCGCACCAGCAGGCAAACGCCCGCTCGTGATCATCTTGCACGGCGCGGGCGCGTCGGCGGAACAAGTGCTGGGCCAGGCGTTTCCACCGTCGCCGTTATCCGTGTGGCTGGAAATCGCCGAACGCGAACACGTCATCATCGCCGCGCCGGATGCGGGCAAAGGCGGCTGGAATGAATGCTTTGCCAGCGCCGCGCGCGTGGCCAGGAAAGACGACGTGGCGCTGGTCGGCGCGCTGATCGACCATGCAGTTGTCGCCCATGGCGCGGACGAGGAGCGCGTGTACGTGATCGGCGTATCGCGCGGTGGCTGGATGGCGTACCGCATCGCAATGGAAATTCCGCACCGGCTGGCCGCGTTTTCCGCCGTGCTGGCCAGCATGCCGCCGCGCAGCCATCCGATGCAGCCACGCGCGCCATTGCCGGCGCTGATCGTGGGCGGGACCGCCGATCCACTGATGCCTTATGGTGGCGGCAAATACTGGTACACGCTGGGTTTCTCGAACCCCGTCAACAGTTTCGACGACAGCGCCCGTGTATGGCGCGAATTGGCCGGGCTGCCGGACACGCCGGACGTGACGCAACTGCCAGGCCGCCATGCGTGGGATAAAACCCGCGCCACCTTTACGTTGTGGGGCGAAGAGTCTGGGCAGTTACAAGTGGGACTGGTCCGCATCGATGGCGGCGGCCACGCGGAGCCCAGCGCCAGCCGCCGTTATCCGGACCTCATCAACAAGCTGGTGGGCGCGCAAAACGCCGACTTTGACATCGCGGAAACCGCGTGGGATTTCTTCCGCGACAAGCGCCTGGCGCGCCCGGCCGCACAGGGATTGCGCAGCGCATAATCGCCGCCCGGCTGTGCCTGCGCAACAGGCGTGTGGGCCGACGGCGTGACAATGCTCATTCCCCTGTCACAGCAAGGATTCCCTATGAGCCTGGCCGTCCTGAAAAGCCGCGCGCTGGCGGGCATGGAAGCCCCGGAAGTGAATGTGGAAGTCCACCTGGCCAACGGATTGCCGGCGTTCGCCATCGTTGGCTTGCCCGACACGGAAGTCAAGGAAGCGCGCCACCGCGTGCAAGCCGCCATCATGTCGTGCGGCTATGAAATGCCGGCCCAGCGCATCACCGTCAACCTGGCGCCGGCGGATTTACCCAAGGAGTCGGGCCGCTTTGATTTACCCATCGCGCTCGGCATCCTGGCCGCCTCTGGCCAGATTCCCACGTCGCCGCTGGATGATTACGAATTTGCCGGCGAGCTGTCGCTGACGGGTGAATTGCGCGCGATTCCCGGTGTGCTGGCGATGGCGTTTGCCATGCGGCGCAACGCCGCCCGCAAGCGGCGCGCCTTTATCCTGCCGCTGGCCAATGCGGCGGAAGCGGCGCTGGTGCAGGGCATGTCGATTTATCCCGCGCCTTCGCTGATCCAGGTGTGCGCGCATTTCTCCAGCTCGGATGGCAGCGCGCTGCTGCCGCGTCACGTTGTTACGCCGGAACTGGAGGCCGAAAATTACCCGGACCTGTCCGACGTCAAGGGACAGCAGGAAGCCAAGCGGGTGCTGGAAATTGCCGCGGCAGGTCGGCATAACCTGTTGCTGGTCGGGCCGCCGGGCGCCGGTAAAAGTATGCTGGCGCTGCGGCTGGGCGGCTTGCTGCCACCCATGACCGATGACGAAGCGCTGGAGTCAGCCGCCGTGCAATCGCTGGCAGGCTGCTTCAATACGGCGCGCTGGATGCGCAGGCCATTCCGGGCGCCGCACCACACGGCGTCCGGGCCGTCATTGGTCGGCGGTGGCGGCACGCCCCGTCCGGGCGAAATTTCGCTGGCGCACGGCGGCGTATTGTTCCTCGATGAACTGGCGGAATTCGACCGCCGCGTGCTGGACGTGCTGCGCCAGCCGATGGAGACGGGCACCATCACGGTGTCGCGCGCGTCGCACCATGTGGACTTTCCCGCCCGTTTCCAGCTGGTGGCCGCCATGAATGCCTGCCCTTGCGGTTACCACGGCCATCCCAGCGCCAAATGCAAATGCGCGCCCGACACCATCAACCGCTACCAGGGCAGGATTTCCGGCCCGTTGCTGGACCGCATGGATTTGCTGGTGTCCGTCAATCCGCTGACGGCCGATGAACTGGAGGCGGCGCCCGCCACCGATGCGTCGCCGATGGTGGCGCAGCGGGTGGCGCAGGCTTACAGCCGCCAACTGGAGCGGCAGGGCAAATCCAACCAGTTGCTGGGGACGCGCGAAGTGGAACGGTTGTGCAAACTGGACGCGCCCAGCCAGGCCCACCTGCGGGACAGCATGAAGCGGTTCGACTGGTCGGCGCGCGCCTATCACCGCGTATTGCGGGTGGCGCGCACCATCGCCGATCTCGACGCCTCGAAGGCCATCAAATTGAAGCACCTGACCGAAGCGATTCAATACCGGCGCGCGCTGGTGCTTACCACGTGAAGTCGTCGGGGATCTTGAAGTCGGCGTACGGATCGTCTTCCACCGGTGCGGCGCTGGCCTTGGCCCGCACCACGCGCGCTTCGTCGCGCTCGGCGATTTTGTCGGCAATCACGCGCGGCACCAGCTCGAAATGGTCGCCCATGCCGACGATCGCCAGGCGGCCCGCCACCAAGTGTTCCTGCACGGCGGCCGAGACATAAATCCGTTCGACCTTGGCGCCGTAAGTGAAGTTGTAGGCGATATCGCCGTTGCCCTTGTTCTGGCGATTTTTCTGCACCAGCTGGACGATTTGCGCCTGCACGGCTTTTTGTGCGGCCGCCGCGTCGCGCTGCGCATTGAGTTCGCGCGCCCGCTCGGCATTTTTACGCTGCAACTCCTGGGCCGCCAGTTTCGCTTCATCAACGCTTTGCTGGCCCGTGCGGCGTTCTTCCTTCTTTTGCTTGCTCTTGTCCTGGTTGACCTTGGTGACCTTCTTTTTGTCGACCAGACCGGCCTTCATTAATTGCTCTTGCAGCGAAACCATGCTGACTGACTCCATCACGGATACAAAAACGCCAGCATAGCAGATGGGCACTGCGTGCTAACATTTACGCATGAAAATCCGTTCCCTGCCCCTTGCCATACCGGCTGCGTTGACGACAGCCATCCTGCTGGCCGCATGCAGCCCGAAATTCGACTGGCGCGATTATCGCGGTCCGGTGACACCATATTCAGCCCTGTTCCCCAGCAAGCCCGCGACACAAACCCGCCAGGTCAACCTGGGCGAAGACAAAGTCGATATGCATATGGCGGCGGCGGAAATCGACGGCGTCACCTTTGCCGTCGGCAGCGCGGAACTGCCGGATGCGGCCCGCGCCCAGGCTGCCATCACGGCAATGAAAGGCACGATGGTGAAAAACCTGAACGCCACCGTCACGTCGGAAAAACAGGAGAGCAGTTCGGCGGGCGGCGCGCAGCGCTCCACGATCGCAGTGGAAGCCAAAGGTTCGCGCAATGGTGAAGCCATGGTGCTGTACGGGCGCTTTGTCGCCAAAGACAAACGCGTGTACCAAGCCATCGTGGCCGGACGGGAAAAACACGTGGATAAAGAAGCTGTCGATATGTTCCTGACATCGTTTAAAACCGATTAAGCGGCCCAGCTAACCGGACAGTAAAGACTGTTAGTGTGCAAGTCCGTAAGTCGTGCTATCTTTTCAGCACGGACAACAACAGGACAGGACAGTGCCATGATCACGTTTAAATCCAAATCCTCTCCGGCAGTCATGATGTACCAGGAGCACGCGGAACGCATTCTTGAAGTATTGAACAAGAGTCCGGCGCGTGGCGTGATCACCGCAGCAGAAGCGCCCGGCGTGCTGGCGCTGCTGGAAAAAGAAGTCCAGCTCAGCAAACAGCACATCGAAGACCTGGATATCGAACACCATAAAGACACCACGCATAACGTGGATGCACTCGACGGTGACGGGTCGGAACTGGCGGAAAAACAGCATGTCGGCTTCGGCCAGCGGGTCTATCCGCTGCTGCAGATGCTGCGTTCGTCAGTGGCGGAAGGCCACGACATCCTCTGGGGCGTGTAGGCCGGCATTGTCCCTGAATACCCGGCTGCGCACGTCGCGGCCGGAGTTCCTGCGCCTGCGCGGCGCAAAGCCGTTTCACAGCCCTGTTCGAGATGGTGATCAGGCAATGCCTAGCTCGCGGGCCTTATGGATTAACTGCACCACGTTGTTCACTGACAATTTACGCATCAAGTTTTCCCGATGCTTGTCCACGGTCTTGGCCGACAGGTGCAACTGTTCAGCCACCTCCGCTGTCGCCAGCCCCTGGTAGATCAGTTGCAGGATTTGCCGCTCACGCGGCGTGAGCCCATGATCGACCGCATCGGCCTGCCGCTGCACGGCCTCCGGCACCACGGTTTTGCCGGACATTACATCGGATATACAACGCAGCAACTCGGGCGCAGTCGCGTCCTTGAGCAGCACCGCATCCGCGCGCGCATCGATCAGTTGCCGATACGCCATTCCCGACTGCGCGCCCGTCAGCGCAATCACCTTCAAGCCGGGATCGCGCTGCTTGCAATACGCCAGCACGGCGCTCGATTCCCCGCCCGGCATGTGGTAATCAAGGATTAACAGGTCTGGCTTGTGCAGCTGCACAAGCTGGGGCAAGCCTTCCAGCCGGTCGGCTTCCGCCACGACGGCATAGCCGGGCTGCGCCTGCAGCAGCATGGCCAGTCCCTGGCGAAAAATAGCGTGGTCGTCAGCAAGGATGATTTGCATGGGGAGATGATAAAATTTCCGAATAGCATTACATCTTACAGGACAGCCCGCTGTGTTATTGCTGCTGCGCGCCTTGCTGGCGTATTTACTGCTGGCGCCGGTATGGCAAGCCCGGGCCTACGATTGCGTGGCCATTCATGCTGCGCCATTGGTCCTGGAGCCATGCATGCGAGCCGCCAGCGCCCCTCCCGGGGCGCCGGCCGGTTTGCGCTGGCACCATATCACGGCAACGCCGGCCGCCGCCAATTCCCTGCTCGACCTCGGTTTGCCGGACGCCTTCGAACTGGTGGTGTTGCAACGCAGCGGCGGCAGCTGGCAAACGCTGGCCAGGCTCGACGAACACAGCCGGTACCGCGACCGCCCCTTGCGCCATAGAAAACTGGTGGTACCCCTGGCGCCTGGCAGTGGACAGGTGGAGGTGCTGGTGGGTTTTCGCACCCATGGCACCACGCCGCTGACGCCGCGCCTGCTGACGCGGGAACAATTGATCGACGACGATACCCGCGCCGACCTCGCCAACGGTATTATTTTCGGCATCATGCTGGTCCTGGTCCCCCTGCTGGCTGTCGGGCTGGGGACACACCAAAACAACAGTTACCGGATTTATGCGGGTCTGGTGGTCACCAGTGTCTTGTTCATCGCCCAGACCGAAGGCTATTGGCTGCAATTTGCGTGGCCCGATTCGCCCGCATGGAACATGGCCATCCCGGAAATACTGGCCCTGATGATGATGGGCTGGCACGGCGCCTTCGCCATCAGCCTGCTGCAAATGCGCTGGCGCATGCCGCGCCTGTACTTCGGCAACCTGGTGCTGCTGGCGGCGGCAGGGCTGACCATGGTCGTGCACTGGTTCCACCCCATGACCATCTGGGCGCTGGCCCTGACCTCCACTTATGGCTTGCTGGCCCTGGCCTGCGCCTGGGAAGCCGTGCGTCAAAACGTGCCGGCAGCCCGTTTTTACCTGCTCGGCGTATTGTCGCTGTGTATCTGCAGCATCTTGATGACCGGCATGACCATGCTCTGGTTCAACCCGTTCCCTGGCGTGCCTATGCTGGCCTTCCCCAAGTTTGGCTACCTGGGTGAAACCTTTTTCTTTGGCGCCGCCGTGCTCAGCCAACTCCGGCTGCAAAGCGAGCAGCGCGCGGCGTTGCGCCTGCAGCGGCTGGCGGAAAACGAACAATTGCTGCAAGCGGAACAAACGCGCTTCGCCGCCATGGCCGAGGCAGAACAGCACAAGCTCCGCCTGGCTTCCGCCAGCCACGACATTTCCCAGCCGCTGGCGTCCATCCGCTACGCAATCGCGGCGCTGCGCCAGCACCAGGACAACCTGCCTATCGCCACCCATATCGACAACACGCTCAATTACGCGCAAACCCTGTTGAACGACATGATGGCGCAATGCCGGCGCGATGCAGTGGGGCCGGAACCCATCCAACTTGCCGACCTGTTTATCCAACTGCAACAGGAATTCGCGGCGGCGGCTCGCCACAAGGGATTGCGCCTGCGCGTCCACCCGCCCGGCGGGCATGCGGCCGGCTCCGCCCTGCTGCTGTACCGCATCCTGAACAACTTGCTGGCCAACGCCATCCGCTACACGCCGCACGGCGCCGTGCTGCTGGGCGCGCGACGGCGCGCCAATGGCATTGAAATCCAGGTCTGGGACACCGGTCCCGGCATTGCCCCTGCCATGCAGCGCAAGCTGATGGCGCCCTGGCAGCAAGGCGACGGAGCCAGCCAGGGGTTCGGCCTGGGCTTGTTCATTGTCCGCAACCTGTGCGAACAATGCGGATACGCATTCACGATCCATTCCATCCCCGGCCGCGGCACCGGCTTCTGCATCCACTTGCCCAACTGACAAATTACGGTGTTTTCCGTATGTTCCCACCCGGTGCGGGTGCCTAGACTGCGTGGCATTGTTGATCACCACGGAGCACACCATGTTTGCAGCTATCCGCGTCGCGCTGTGGCGCGCGCTATGCCACCTGGCCGACTGGCGGGGCCACTGGCGCTACCTGACGGGATGCCCGGCCATCGATGTTGCCATCATCACCAATGTGCGCGATGACGCCGAGCGCCATTTGTTCTGGGGCCGCTGGCGCCCCCGCAGCGGCCACGCCAACGGCGCCCGCATTTACCTGAACGGCGTGGCCGGCCGCGTGCGCGGCCTCGATGTCACCGCCGCAGAACTGATGACCAAGGAAGGGCGCCAGCGGGGCCGCGCCCTGTTCATGGACGCCGTGCGCTGGTCCCATGCGCGCGGCGCGCGCGTGGTGTTGCTGGCGGCATCGACCAAGCGCCTGTTTGGCCGCGATGGCGCCGCCCTGAAGGCAGCCTTCCCCGACGTGCTGTTCACCATCGGTGACAACGGGACCGCCCTGCTGCTGTGCCAGGATGTCCAGCGCGCGCTGGACAATGCCGGCATCGGTCGAGGCGCGCGCGTGCTGGTGATCGGCCCCTATGGCATTCTCGGCACGGAAGTCACCTGCTATTTGCAAGCCCAGGGCTACCGCGTGGCCGGCTTTGGCACCACGCGCGCCCTGCTGGCCGATTTCGGCCGGCGCTTTCCCGGCATCGCCCTGTTCCGCGATGTATGCAATGTGGGTGAGGTGGATGCGGTGGTTGCCTGCACCCATAGCGCGGAAGCCAAACTGGACTTGATGGCCATCAGCAAACTGCGGCGCACCGGCCGCAAATTGCTGGTGGTCGATGTGGCGGAACCGGCCAACCTGGATGCCGCCACCTATGCCAACTGCCACCGCGCGGTGGTGCGCCAGGATGCCGGCAATGCCAGTTCTCCCATGGTCACCTATGTGCTGGGCTCGCTTTCGTCGGGCATGCTGAAACTGGCGCACCGCACTGTGTTTGGCTGCTTTGCCGAAGCCCTGACCCTGCATCACGCGATCTACCGCGAACAGCAATACCAGCGCCTGAACCAGGACTGGTTTACTGTCAGCAACGCCAACATGGCGGTGCTGGCGCAGGCATTCCAGTCGGTCAGCGTCACGGTGGCGGCGCCCCACTGCTTTGGACAGCCACTCCCCAATTTCAACCTGAAACTGGCGGGCGACACCCGCATCGCTGCCGTGCGGGGGCGCACGGCGCAAGTGGAAAGGAACGTGGCATGACACTGCTTCCAACACGCAGCCGCGCCGCCCTGGTGCTGGCCATTGCCACTGCCGTGCTGGCGATCTTTACCTGGCTGAACTTGCGGGTCCCGGCAGCCGGCATCGTGCAGGATGCGCTGCTGGACCAGCAAAACGCCTACTACCTGGCGCAGAAACAGGTCGATCGCATCGGCGGCTTGCGCCAGGGCGATCCCATGAGTTTTGTGCTGTCGTTCCCGCAAGGGCTCGACGAACAAGGCATGGCACAGTTGATCCGCATGACCCGGGAATTGCGCCAGCGCTTCCCGCAAGCCGTGGTCTGGAGCCTGGCCGCGGACAGTTACGCCTATCGCGCCGATGCGGGTGAACTGGCCAGTACGCCGCACCTGGATCCGGCCTGGCTGCGGCCTGACGGCCAACTGCAAATGCCGGTGCCGATGGCGCAGTGGCGTGCACAGGTGGCTGCCGATCCCACTGCATCCGGCCTGCTGGTCGGCAAGGACTTCCGTTACGCGCAAATCCTGCTGTTCACGCCGGAGCAAACCAATGAGCTGGACCTGGTGCGCCAAGTAGCCGAGTACCTTGAACAGCGCCCGATCCACGCCCTCGAATGGCTGCTGCTGAAGGGCGACATCAAGCCGGCGTCGCCCTACGCCAATGTGTCGCTGGGCGGCTGGTCGGTCGGACGCGGCCTGATGCACTTCGCGCTGATGTCCGACGTGCTGTTTTACTCGACCATCGGCCTGGTGATTGCCACGCTGGCGGCGCTGCTGGCCTTGAAATCGCTGAAACAGGCACTGTACAGCTCCACCTGCATTTTCGCGTCGTTCGTGCTGGTGCGCGGAACCGTTGCCCTGTGCGGCTTACTGGGCCTGGACTTCTTCGGCGCACCGCTGGCCGAGCGCGTGTATTTCCTGCTGGTGCTGTCGGCCATGATCGTGGCCGGCATTTCCTTCAATACCCGCGCCCTCGAGCGCTACAACGAATTGCAGGCGCGCCAACCCGGCGCCGCCCCGGCCGCGCTGTGGCGCCAGGTAGGCCGCCACAGCTTGCCGCTGAACGTGGCGGCGCTGGTTGCCATCCTCAATTTCGCCACGCTGCCGCAAATCGGCATCCGCGGCATCATGGAAGTGGGTGTCTTGTCGGCTATCGGCATCGTCTACCAGCGTGTACTGGTCAGCATGCTGTTGCCCGCGTTGCACATCACATTCGGCGGCACGCCCGGCGCCGTGAATACGGGCCATGCCAGCCTGGCGCAGCGCCAGTGGGAACGCATGATCCACGCCTTGCCGCGCGCCTGCCACCGGCTGATCGTGCGTCTCGACCGGTCCGCGCCCGGCCGTGCCGCCATGGCATCGCTGCTGGCCTGCGCCGTCACAGTCGGCGGCGCCATGGCGGTGGTGGTGCATGACTGGCTGGCGGACGAAAAATGGATCGTGGTGCAGGAAAAGCCGATCGATTACCTGCCCAACACCATTGTCGACCGTGGCCGTGCATTGCTGAACAGTACCGGCCACACGGGCTTCGGCCGCTTGTCGTACCTGGTCGTGCCAGCGGCACAATACGCCGGGGCGGCCGTGGAACGACCCGAATTCCTGCAGCGCGCCTGGGAATTGCAGCGCAAGCTGGCCGCCCTGCCGGAAGCGCGCGGCGCCAACTCCGTCCTCGACACGCTCGCCTACATGCAGCAGCAGGAAGCTGGCGGCGCCGGCAGGGACGCCATGCCTGGCACCATTCAACAAGCGCACGACCGCTTGCAGCAAATCCGCTGGGACCTGACGCAACCTGCGCTGGCGCGCTACCTGTGGGCCGATGCCGGCGTGGCGCTGTACCTGTCCCACCCGGCCGACAATTCGACCAGCCTGCGCGTATTTGCCGCCCATGCCGAGGCGGTGGCCGCGCGCGACTTCCCCGACTTGCGCATGCTGCCCTACGGCCCGCTGCACAGCTATCACCAGACCGACTTGTATATCAGCCAGGGCAAACCGCTGAATGTACTGCTGTCCTTCCCGCTGGTGATCGTCAGCTGCGCGCTGTGGCTGGGGTGGCTGGCGCGCCGCGCCCCGCGCCTCGCAGCCTTGCGTCCCTGGGCCACGGCATGCGCCATGACGGTGCCGTTCCTGTTTGCGTATGCCGCCATTGTCTTGCTGATGGCCGCATTCCACATCCCGCTGGACCAGGCCACGGCATGCGCCACGGCGCTGGGCATCAATGCGGCCATCGACTTCGACCTGTACCTGATCGACGACTATCGCGCCGCCCTTGAACAGGGACTGGACCGCAACCAGGCATTGCAGCGCGCCCTTGCTGAGCGTGGCTATATCACCCTGACGGATGCGGCCCTGAATGGCATTTGCTTCAGCTTCCTGATGCTGTCGCCCTTCCTGCCGATCCAGCGCCTCGGCGTAATCATGCTGGTGATGCTGGCCACCTGCGCACTGGGCGCCATCCTGCTGATGCCTGCCTTGCTGCCGCTGTGCAGTCGCGCGCCGCGTGCGCAGGCTTCCCAGCCACAACCTCAATTAATGGAGCAACACGAATGAAAACATGGATCGCCACGACACTGCTGGCTTGCGCAGCCATCTACCCGGCGGCATGCGGCGCGGCGGAACAGGATGCGCGCGGCGCCATTGCGCACGCCTGGCAGCAATACCAGGCCGGCGTGCAAACAGAACGGGAACTGGTGGAAGTCCAGGTCACGCAAGCGGGCCAGGCGCTGCCTTCCAAACTGCTGTGGCGCCGCATACGGTATGGGGAGCAGGGGCAGCGCGTGTCGGTAAAATTCCTCGAACCGCTGGCCGACCTGGGGCTGGCCCTGCTCATCGAGCGCAATATCAGCGCGCCCGACCAGATCTGGCTGCGCCAGCCTTCGTGGAGCGCTGCGCGCAAGGTGGCGGGCAACCGCGAAACCCGCTATTTCGCCGATACGGCGTTCACATTCGAAGACAACAAGCAATTGATCGGCGAGCAAACCGCGTTGTTCGAATACCGCTATGCCAGCCAGGGCGCGGGCGGCGCCGTTGTAACGGCCACGCCCAAGGCCGGCACGGTCAGCGGCTACAGCCGGCGCGACATCGCGCTTAACAGCCAGGGCGTGCCAGTCCGCATCGACTACTTTGACGAAGGCGCGCAAGCCCTGAAGACCCTGACCTTTGAAGAATTGAGCTACCCCGCCCCGGGCCGCTGGCGTGCCGACCGCATCGTGCTGCGCCAGCGCGACGGCAGCCAGACCGTGCTCAAGGTACGCAAGCGCCTGTTCAACGACGCGCTGGGCGAACGGGTATTCAGCCAGCCATACATGATGGAGAACGATAGTGTCCGTGGTGATTAAACGCAGTGTCCTGGCGCTGCTGGCCACACTGCCAACGCTGGCGCAAGCGATGGAGCAGCATGGAGAAATCGTATGGTGGCAAGCGGCCGCACGCGGATCGCCGCTGGAATTGCGCTGGACGCATGAAGCGGGTGGCGACACGGGTGACGGGATGGAATGGAAGATGGAACCGGAACTGATGCTGCGCGAAAGCGTGGGCAGGCCCGCGTGGTGGAACAATGGTCAGGGCACACCTGTCGCCAGCCTGCGGCGTGCTTATGCAGGCCTGCGCGGAGCCGACTGGCAAATCAGGCTGGGCAAGCAGGTATTCGACTGGAGCCAGACCGATATCGTCAGTCCTGCGGACTTGCTTAACCCTCGCGACTGGTCCGACATCACGCGTGTACGCAAACTGGCTGCGCCTGCGGCCAGTTTGCGTTATGGCGGGCAGACCAGCGTGGAAGTGGTATGGCTGCCGCAACAACAGCCGTCACACCTGCCGGCCGGAGCATGGCTGCCGCCGGCTGCAGCCGGGTTGCAGGCGCCGCAACACGCCAATGGGTCGCAGACTGGAGTGCGTCTGGCGGGCAACTGGATGCAAGCCGACTGGAGCGCTGTAGTGTACCGGGGCCACAGCACGGCGCCCGCCATCGCGCTGGAACCGGGGCCAAGGTTGCACGCCTGGTTCCAGCCACTGCGCGCGGCCGCGTTGACGCTGGCCCGCCAGGCTGGCGACAGTCAGGTGGCCCGGCTGGAAGTGGCGCGCTACCAGCAAGCCGGTGGCAGCTTTATCCAATATGTGGCCAGCATCGACAAGGAAGCCGGTGACTGGCTGCATGCGGGCGACACACTGTATGCGATCGTGCAATATGCCGGCAGCACTCAGCGCGCGCAAGCCGTGGACCGCCTGGGATGGCCGGATTTCCGCCGCGTGCTCGAGCAGAACATCATGTTCAAGGCCAGTTATGATCCGGATTCCAACCAGCGCAGCCTGGTGGAATTGTCCGGCGTCTGGAATACGCAGGCGCACGACAGCTATTGGCGCGCCAGTTGGCAGCGGCGTGCTGGCAATGCGCTGACCATGACCATCGCAGGCCTTGCCATGCGCGGCCAGCCACACACTTTCTGGGGTGCCTACCGCGGCAACAACCGCATTACGCTGGAATTGAGCTGGAAGTATTAACGCGCAGCAGGCCCAAGCTCAAAGCAAAAAACCCCGCCAGAGCTAACTGACGGGGTTTTTCTATATAACTAGCCTGACGATAACCTACTTTCACACTGGTTGCAGCACTATCATCGGCGCAAAGTCGTTTCACGGTCCTGTTCGGGATGGGAAGGGGTGGGACCGACTTGCTATGGTCATCAGGCTTTGACTTGTCGCGTTACTGGCTATGGCCAGCAACTGCAATCCGGAAGAAGTAAATTTGGGTAACTCATCATCGAGTAAATGCGTATAACCGGCAAGGTTATAGGGACAAGCCGTACGGGCAATTAGTACTGGTTAGCTTAAT